>DASXFV010000009.1:0-9806 GCA_036489445.1 Steroidobacteraceae bacterium
CGAAGTCTCCATCCCTTATGACAAGATCGATTTTGACGCCGCGCGCCATGACTTCGATGTCAATGCCTTGGGTCCGATGCGGGTGGTGCAGGCATTCGCGCCCAATGTCCTGGCCTCCAAGGGCAAGCGCATGGCGGCCATCACCTCTTCGGCAGGATCCTTCGGCACGCCTCTGCCGGGGGCCATTGGCATGAATTACGGGGCCAGCAAGGCGGCGCTGAACAAATACATGACCCTGCTGGCGGTGGCCCTGAAACCCACCGGCGTGCTGGTTGGCCTGTTCCAGCCGGTGTTCGTGGCGACCAAGGACGACACCAAGTCCATGCAGGGCGCCGCCGCCATCCAGCCGCAGGTGGCCAAGCTGATCAAGGCCATCGAGGCCATGTCACCCGCCACGGATGGCAAGATCGTCAATTTCTCGACCGGCAAGGTCGACCCGTACTGAACCCGCCGCACTGAACCCTTGGGATCAGCCCCGGACGCGGGGCCGTATCGGCTCCAGCGTGGTGCCGGGGTTCTGCATCTGCAGCAGCATCTGTTCGGCGCCGTACACCGCATCCAGGTAGGCGGCGCGGATCAGGTGGGGCGCGACATCGCGATAGCGCGCGTGAATCCAGGTGGCTGACTCGTAGGCCCGGGCGCAGGCCAGTGCCGCTCCCACGTCGCCTTCCCCCGCCACCAGCGCATTTTCCACGCTGGCTGCCAGCGGCAGTTCATCGACGATTCTGGCCATGGGCATGCCCATCAGGACATCCAGCATCGAGAACAGACCGGTGATGAAGTACGGCGCGGTGGCGCTCTCACCGGACAGCCGCGCCAGCTGCTCGCACATCTGGGCGCGGGCCATGGCCGTCACGAACAGGCTGGGCGGGCGGTTCTCCAGCTGCTGCAGGGCGGCCAGCAGGCACAGCTGGCGCAGGTTATCCATCCCCAGCAGCACCAGGGCCTGGCGGATCGATTCCACCTTCTGCGGCAGCCCGTAGAAGCTCGAATTGATACACCGCAGGACGCGATAGGACATCGCCAGGTCCTGCGAAATCAGCTGTTCCACCTCGCGCATGGTGCACTGCGGATTCTGCAGCGTGGCGACCAGGCGCAGGGTGGCGAAGCCGTTGCGCGGCGCCCGCTGCGAATGGAACTTCTCGGGGCGCTGCAGGAACTCGCCCTGGAAGCCGTCGAAGCCCAGCTGGCTGGCGTGTTCAAACTGTTCAATGGTCGAGACCGATGTGGCGATCAGGGTCAGGCCGCGACGGATGAATTCGGGAGCCAGGCGCGCCAGCTGCTCGGGTTGAAAGTCGGGCAGGGCCAGCTTGACCATGTCCACCAGATCCAGGAGCTCCGGGCGTGTCAGGCGCGGGGAGTAAGCGTCCAGGGCGATATGGTGTCCGCGATGGCGCAGCGTGCGGATCCCGCTCAGCACCGCCCCGTCCGTGACCAGATCCCCCGGCACCTCGATGATCACGCGGTCCGGATGCAACGATAACGGTTCATCCGACGCCAGCAGTTCACGCGGATACCGGATATGCACCGGCAGTGCCCCGGCCAGCCGGTCCAGTCCGATATCCAGCGCCGCATCGGCCAGCATGCGCAAGGCGCCCTCCTTGGCGCCGCCGAGCGTATTGGCTGCGGAGTCGGCGTACAGCAACTCGTAGGCCACGACGGTCATGGCCTTGCCGTAAATGGGTTGGCGCACCACCAGTGCCACGGACCCGCCCTCCGGGGTCGCGGCGGCGACGGTGTTCAGGTTCTGAGTCAGGGTTGTGGCCGGCATGGTCGTAGACTAGCCACATACGGGGTCGGCGCACCGCGCACCGTCGCACAGCTTTGAACAGTGGACCGCAAACTATGTCAAATCGACCGGAGCGACGCTGTTGGGCCTACACTGCCCGGCTCCAGCACTCGAGGAATGCGCATGGCTGCAATCGTGACGATCAATCCCGACGTAGAGGCGCAGTCCCCCGCTGGGGCAGTGGCCGAGGCCCCGAAATTCTCCCGCGGCTACCGCGCCTGGCTGCTGTTCGTGCTGGTGCTGATCAGTGCCCTGAACCTCGCGGATCGGCAGGGCCTGGCGGCTTCGCAGCAGGCGCTGAAGCTGGACCTCAAATTTACTGATGCCGAGCTGGGCCTGCTGCAAGGGCTACCGTTTGCGATTTTCTACACCCTGATGGGATTGCCGCTGGCGCGTCTGGCAGAGCATCGCAGCCGCACCCGCATCATTGCGTCCTGCGTGGGTCTGTTCGGTGTGATGGCCACGCTGTGCAGCACGGCGCAGGGATTTGCACGCCTGGCGCTGTTTCGCATCGGCGTGGGCGTTGGCGATGGCGGCTTCGGCCCGCCGGTGGCCTCACTGGTGGGCGATCACTTCCCGATGTCGCGGCGGGCTTCGGCGATGGCCATCATCTGGCTGGGCGCGCCCCTGGGTGTGGTCATCGGGTCAGTGATGGGCGGCTGGCTGGCCCAGCACTACGGCTGGCGCAGCACCTTTGTGGTGATCGGTCTTGCCGGGGTGCTGGTGTCGGTGCTGGTGCTGTTCACGCTGCGCGAGCCGCCCCGCGGCGCGTTTGATGCCGCCCAGGCCTCCCGCGGCCCACCGCCCTCCGTGCTCAGCGCCGCGCGTTTCCTGTTCGCCAAGCCGGCCATGCGCCAAACCATGATCGCCGGCGCGCTCGCCGGCACCTCCATGAACGCCATCGGCCAGTTCCTGAACGCCTTTCTGGCGCGCAACTTTCTCCTGGGGCCCGCCGAGGTGGGACGTCTGCTGGGATTGATCGCCGGGGTCTCCATGGCATCGGGTCTGCTGCTCGGCGGCTTCGGGGTCGACTGGGCCGGGCGCTTCGACCGGCGCTGGTCGGTGTGGGGTCCGGCGCTGGGATTGCTGCTGGCCGCACCGTTATTCATCTTCGGCTTTACGCGCGGCAGCCTGGAGACGACGGTGATCGTCCTGATCTGCGCCCATGTATCGATGTTCGTCTTCTATTCGCCGACGCTGGCGATCGCGCAGAACATGGTTGGTGCGAACATGCGGGCCTCCTCGGCCTTCGTGATGTCGGGCCTGGTGCTGGGCCTGGTGGGGATCGGCGTCGGGCCCACCGTGGTCGGATTTCTGAGCGATCGCTTCGCCATCCATGAGTTCGCGGCCTATCTGGGCAGCTGTCCCGGCGGTCGCGCGCCGCCCGGCGCGCTGCCGGCGCTGGCCGATGCCTGTCGCAATGCGGCGGCCACGGGCGTGCGCCATGCCCTGATGGTCATGGCGCTGCTGTGTCTGTGGTCTGCCGTGCACTACGTGCTGGCCTCACGCACGCTGCGCCGTGACTTGGACACCCACTACCTGGAGCCTGCCTGACGCCCCGCGAGCTAGGCGGGGGGGTCGCCTGGATGGGCCACCTGGCTGCGCTCGACGCGGGCGGCCGGTAGGCCGCTGCGTTGTCGCTGACGGCGCAGTGCCAACGCCCGGGTGAACAGCACCAGGGAGGCCCAGGTCAGAAACAGCGCCACCGGCACGGCCGCCAACCAGGGCCAGAGCACCACCCCGATGGCCAGCAGCAAGGCGATGACTGCCACGATCGCCACGATCCGCGCTTCGGTCGTGGCCAGCACCCGCTGTTCGGTCAGCGCCGCCCCGACGGTGCGCCCGAGTCGCAGTGCCCCGGCGGCCGCCCGCCCGGCGCGCGCTCCGTGCTCGCGGCGCCCGCCACGCCCGCTCGGCAGCTGCGGTGCAGGGACCTGAAGGACCTGATCCTCCTGCCGGCGCTGCAGACCGTGGCTGAGCAGAGTGCCCGCGACGGCGCCGCGGCGTCGCCGTTCGCGGCGCAGCACAATCTCGGTGGAGAGGGCGATGTCGGATTCGAACATCTGCTCCAACTGTGCGGCGACGCCCGCATCCTCGATCAGCGCATCAAGCTCGTAATTGCCCACCCAGCTGGCGATGTTCAGGTTGCTGGAGCCCACCCGCGCCCAGCGGCCATCGGCCACGGCGGTCTTGGCGTGCAGCATGGACCCCTTCCATTCAAACACGCGCACGCCGGCCTCGAGCAGGGGCCGATAGCCGGCCTGAGAAAGCGGCCGCAGGATCGCGATATCCGAAGCCCCCGGTACCAGCAGCCGCACATCGACCCCATCCAGCGCCGCGGCGCGCAAGGCCTGGATATAGGGGGGAATGCCAGCGAAATAAGCGTCCGTGAGCCACAGCGTGCGGCTGGCGGCCGCTGCAATCAGCTGGTCCAGGCGCAGCACTGCCAGGGAGCCGGGTGTCGTGGCCACCACCCGCAGTGCGACGTCCCCGGTGCGCGCGGGCGGCTGCAGCATGGGCTCGAAGGGTTGAAACGCGCCGACGTTGACCGTCCCGGCGGGGCCCAGCGAAGAATCCCTGGCCGGATCGCTGGCGCTCCACACTTGCGCAAAGGCATTCTCGATTTCCCCCAGCGATGGACCCTGGATGGCAACCCCCGTGTCACGCCACGGCGGGATGCCGCGTGCCGGATTGCCGTACCAGAGCTTGCCGACACATAAGCCGGTGATGAAACCGATCTGCCCGTCCACGGTGAGCAGTTTGCGGTGATCCCGCTGCAACCAGGTGATGGGATGGGCGGCACGTGGTGAGTTGAAACAGCGCACCATGACCCCGGCGGCGATCAATGGGCGCCAGAAGCGCTTTGACGCCTTGCCCAGACAGCCGAGCCAGTCGTAGATGAGGCGGACCTCGACGCCGGCCCGCGCCCGTTCGATCAGCGCGTCACTGAACGTCGCGCCGACACTGTCCTCATGGAAAATGAAATTCTCAAAACAGATGCGCTGCTGCGCGCCGCTGATGGCGCTCAGCCAGGCGGGGTAGTTGTCGGCTGCATCGCGCAGCAGCCGCACACTGTTACCCGCCACCAGCGAGGCGCCTGCCGCGCGGGTGAAAGCCTGATCGAGAAGATCCTGTCCGTGGGGACGATCCATCCTTCACACACACACCGCGACATCAGTGGGCGCTCAGTCTACCCAACTCACGCCGGCACCGTACTCCCGCCCGTGACCGGCAGGCGTTTACGGGACGCCACCTTCACCGGCGCGGTCTCCACCAGGAACAGCGTCAGCACTGTGGCAATCACGGCCAGTCCCGAGGCGATCCACATCGTGACGGCGAGGTTGTGATAGTGATCCGCCGCGCGCCCCGACAGCCAGGGGACCAGGCCGCCACCGATGAGTTCGCCGAGCCCCATCACCAGACCCAGCGTCGTCGCCACGTAGCGGGAGGGAATGGTTTCCGACGGAATGGTAGCCATGAACAGGGGAAAGGTGCCGCTGGCGGACCAGCCCAGGAACACCAGCGCGGCCAGCATCCACAGTGAACCCTGATAGTACAGGGCGGCGATTGGATAGAAGATGCCGATGAAGGTGAAGATGATCATGATGGGTTTGCGGCCGAACCGGTCCGACAGTCCCGGCACGATGAAGGCGAAGACGGCCGCGGAAATGCCCAGGGCACCCACCAGCCACGAGGTCTCGCCGTGCGAGAGGTGCCTCAAGGCCCCATAGATGGTGGGCAGGAAGGTCCAGCCCAGGATCATCCAGGGCACCATGGTGACGCTGAGCAGGATGCACAGCCACATGTTGCGATAGCCCATCGCCTGTACCAGTGTCGCGGCGGCGCTGGTGGGCCGTGCCACAGGGGCAGGCGCATCCGGTGCCACGGCCGCCACAGCCACCTGCGCATCCTTGGCCGGTTCGCGCACGTACAGCCAGACCAGTGCCGCGCAGATCAGACCCGGAACCGCGGCGACAAAAAATGCGCCGCGCCAGCTGAAGTAGTCCGCGAGCGCCGTGAGAATCACGGGCCCCAGGAACGAGCCGATGAGGTTGCTGCCGAGGTTCTGCATCACGCCCATGTTGAAACCGCGGCGGTTCTCGGCAGATTCCAGCACCACCAGCGACTGGGCGATGGGCAGGATCGGGCCTTCGGCCAGGCCCATCAGCATGCGCGAGGCCAGCAGCACCCCGAAGGAAGGCGCGAGGCCCGAGAGCACCGAGCACACCGAGAAGATCAGCACCGTGATCAGCAGGATGGACTTGCGACGCCCCAGTGCATCCGACAGCGTGCCGACCGCGAAGCCGGAAATGGCCCAGCAGATGGACAGGCCCGAGGACAATGCCCCGATCTGGCCGTTGGTGAGGTGCAGCGATGCGGTGATGAAGGGCGCCAGGTTGCCCATTGCATTGCGGTCGAAAAACACGAAACCGAACATCAGCGTCAGCACGCCGATCATCCGGACCTCATAGGCGGCCTTCGGTGTCATCAGGGGTCCCCTTCGAATCTGCTTTATGGTTTGTTTGCTGGTTTGCTTTATGGGGTCGCGGGCTTGACCAGAGCGCCGGGTACCCACCACCCGTGTATGCCCTGGTTGAGGCGGAAGGGCAGTCTCACGGTGGCCACTGCGCCATCCTGCATATGCTGGGTGTCCACCACGACCAGGTTGGAGCGCCCTTCCAGCAGCACATTGGCAATGCCGAGCAGGTAGCCGTCGCCCTCGGGTGCGGTAGCCGAGCGTGGCACGAAGACGCATTCCTGCAGGCTGCTGGCATCCCCCACATAGAACGTGGAGGTCTGGCGTGTCTGCACGTCGAATTTCGTATAGCAGTTCACCGGGCGCGTGGGCGCATTGGCCAGCCGCTCATCCACCGGTTTGGACACATCGATCGTGGGCATGAAGCCGTAGCGGTAGGCAAGCGTGTGGTAGCGGTCATCCTGCCGCGGCAGGATGCCGATCTCCCGCGGAAACAACAGCTCCATGTCGTAGGACTCGATGTTCTTTTTCGACAGGTCCACAGACAGACGCGTCACATGCCCCTCGGCGGCATGGCGGTCCCAGGGTTCCCCGGTGGTATTGGGGAAGAACGGAAACTGGTTCTTCAGCCCCATGTCCATGTCGATGTAGATGCGATCGCCGTCCGAGAAGGCGCCCATGACATGGGTGGCGCAGCGTTCCGGGCCCTTGAACCAGCGCAGATCCTTGCCATCGCCGCCACGGCGCATCACCCCCAGCCAGGTCGGCAGCTGCGGATTCCACGCAAAATGCACGCCGCCGCGCTTCATCTGCGCCACATCCGTGGCCATCGGGATGACCAGGAAGGCGATATGGGTCTGCGTGACGGCGAAGTCGTGGATCATGCCCACGTACGGCACCTTGATCCAGGTCTCCCAGCTGATGCGGCCGGTACGGTCGATGCCATACACGGCGACATCGTCCGTGGCCTCGCCGCGGGCCTCGTAGCCGAAGGCGATCATCTCCCCGGTCTCGGGGTCGAACTTCGGATGCGCGGTGAAGGTCCGACTGGTCAGCTTGCCACCGAAGGTGTGGTAGTCGTCCAGTGTTTCCAGGGACACCGGGTCCATGGTCACCGGCGGGCTGTCTTCCTTGAGCGCGAGCAGCTTGCCCGCGTGGAACACCACATGGGTGTTGGCGGTGCCGCGGCTGACACCCGCGACAACCGGATCATCGGTGTAGGGATTGCGGTACATGCCGAACAGCGCCTTGCGTGCCGCGGCCTGCACCTTGAAGCGCTGCGTGCGCACATAGCGGGTCTTCAGGTCCACGTGACCATCCGCGAAGCGGAACATGGACACATTGCCTTCGCCGTCAAACGGAATGTTGTTGGCGAATTTCGGCGGGTACTGGAAATCCGGTCCGACGCGATAGAACGCGCCATTGATGGCGGTGGGAATCTCGCCTTCGACCTCGCAGTCGCGCAGGTCCACCTCACCGCGGAACGGGGCGGCGAAGCCGCCGAACATGGGATTTTTGCTGAATGTGACTGCCATGATCTTGAGCCGCTCTCCTCAGGCGTGACCCACGTCCACGAGAATCTTGGTTCCTTCCTGGCGATGCAGCCGCTCGAAACCCTGATCGATGATGTCATTGAAGGGAATGGTCTCGACCCAGCCCTCCTGCGGATAGGTGCCGGCGGCCATCTCCGCGATCACTGCCGGAAAGGCGTTGCAGGAGAGCGCCACGCCGGTGACCCGGGTCTCGGACATCAGGATGTCCATGGCGCCGATGCTCAGCGGGCGGGTATGGATGGCGACGACGACGACGTTGCCGTCGATACGGGTACCGCGGAACGCGGCGTCAAAGGCGATTGGCACGCCCGCGGCATCAATCGAGGCATGGGCCCCGCGGCCTCCCGTGAGGTCCTTGATGGCCGACACCACATCGCACTCTTGCGGGTCCAGCACTTGTTTGACGCCCAGGGCGCGCAGCACCGCGCGCCGGGCCGGGGAGGGATCCGCCACCATCACATTCACACCGCGACGACGCAGGGTGAAGTAGACGCCGATGCCGATCGGGCCGCCGCCGTGAATGACGGCAGTCTGGCCGGATTGCAGCTGACAGCGCTCAGCGGTGCGCCAGGCGATGGCCATGGGCTCCACCAGGGCGCCTTGAATGCCGGTCATGCCCGCGGGCAGCTTGTGCGCCATGGAGCGACGCACCACGGAGTACTGGGCGAGGCCGCCGCTGTCGCGGTTGTAGCCATGGAAGGCCAGCAGGCCGCAGTGGTTGTAGTGTCCGCTGGCGCAGAACAGGCAGTGCCCGCAGGTTTCCACCGGTTCCACTGCGATGCGATCACCGACCGCGAGGTCCTCGATGCCCGCACCGACTTCCACCACATCACCGCACAGCTCATGACCCATGATCACCGGATTGCGCACCCCGGTCAGCGGATGCGGTTCGGTAGACCGGGTGGTGATCGGGCCGTCATAGTATTCATGCAGGTCGCTGCCACAGATACCGTTGTACAGCACGCGCAGCTTGACATCACCGGGGCCGGTGACGGGCTCCCGGACGTCCTCGAGACGCAGATCCTGGCGTCCGTGATACACAGCAGCGCGCATGGTCTCCTTCAGCCCCGAACGGCAGCGGGGCCGGCAACGCTATGCTCCGTCGACGGAGGCGTCAAGAGAGGCGCTCGTGGCCCCCATCACCCGGGCATCCGCGTGCCGAACGTCAGGTCCTTCTCGGACAGCAGACGGATCGGCACCCGCGGCACCTTCCAGGTCTGGTCCGCGTATTCACGGATGGTCCGGTCCGAGGAGAAGCTGTCCGAACGCGCTACATTCAGCACCGACATCTGTGACCAGTGCCGCCCCTCGGTATACGCGTGGCTGACCCGGCGCTGGCAGTCCGCGTATGACTGGTAGTCGGCCAGCGCCAGGTACGGATCGCAGCCCAGCAGGCCGTCGATGAGCGGTTTGAAGATCTGCGTGTCGCCGCGGGAAAAGAACCCATCCTTCACCAGATCGATGACCTGCCGCAGTTCCGGATTCGATTCGTAGTAATGCTCCGGATGATACCCCTGCGCCTTCATCGCATAGACCTCCGGTGCCGACAGGCCGAACATGAAGAAATTCTCGGCGCCCACCTGATGGCAGATCTCGATGTTTGCGCCATCCTGGGTGCCGATGGTGAGCGCACCGTTCATGCAGAATTTCATGTTGCCGGTGCCGGAGGCTTCCTTGCCGGCGGTGGAGATCTGCTCGGACAGATCCGCGGCCGGGTAGATGTACTGGCCGGTCTTCACATTGAAGTTCGGCCAGTAAACGACCTTGATGCGGCCCTTCACGGCCGGGTCCTTGTTGATGATGTAGCCGACGGACGTGATGAGCTTGATGATGAGCTTGGCGATGAAATAGCCCGGTGCGGCCTTGCCGCCGAAGATGAAGGTGCGCGGCTGCATGTCATGGCTCGAATCCGCGCGCAGGCGGTGGTACAGCGCAATCACATGCAGGATGTTCAGGTGCTGGCGCTTGTATTCATGGATGCGCTTGA
>DASXFV010000006.1:0-23955 GCA_036489445.1 Steroidobacteraceae bacterium
CAGCCGCATCAACAACAGCGAGTACGGCCTGGGTGGCACCGTCTGGTCCTCCAACGACAAGCGGGCCTATGAGACCGCCCTACGCATCGACTCTGGCACCGTCTGGGTGAACAAGCACCTGGATCTGCCGGTCGACGTGCCATTCGGCGGCGCCAAGCAATCGGGCCTGGGCACCGAGATGGGTCAGGAAGGGCTGGAAGAGTTCACGCAGTCCAAGATCATCAATCAGGCCATCTGAGCTGCTGATCTGTCGCTCCAAGGCGGTGTCCGCGTGGGCACCGCCTGGTGCTCAGGCGTAAGTCCCGGTGCTTCCGCCGGACAGCCTCATCGACAGCTCGACATCGCCTGCAAAGGCGACTGACAGGTAGCCGTTGGCTGGGTTGCGCACGCGTGCGAGGTACTCCGGGCACCAGTCGGCATTGTCGGCAACGATGAGCGCCCCGCCCCGCAGCCGCGGCTCGAGCAGATCCAGCACCTTGGGATAGAGTGGCTTGGCGCCATCGAGCAGCACCAGGTCGATGGACGGCGGCAGGTCTCGAGCCAGGGTTTCCAGCGCATCTCCCTCGCGCACTTCCACGAACTCGTGCAAGTTCCCTGCGCGCAGATTTTCTTGCGCGTGTTTCACCTTGCCGGGCTCGAACTCCGAGCCGATGAGTCGGCCGCCACCATTGTCCTTGAGGGCCGCGGCCAGATGCAGGGTGGAGATGCCGAAAGAAGTTCCGAATTCGATGATCGTTCGGGCACCCATGCTGCGGGCCAGCATGTAAAGCAGGCTTCCGGTTTCCGGGGATACCGCCAAGTGGTAGTCCTTGGCCAGGGCATAAAAGGCCCTGTAGTCGCTGGACTGTGCGCGGCGCGCGATTTCCTCGGGGGTCGCATTTGCCCTTTGCTTGCGCATTTCGGCATCGCTGGCGTCCGCGTCCGCAAACAGGCGGGACAGAAGTTCCGGCAGCGGCGATGTAGTGAGCGTATTCATGGGCGAAAATTCCTTGGTTGAACCTGGGTAGAACCCATGGCTTAGAATGAATGATTCGGCGTAGCCGCTATTCGCATCGCGAACACGGTCAAGGGACAATTCCCCGTCGCTTGAATTCCTCCGCGACCTGAGGCCAGACGGCCGTCGCGCGCGCAATATCCGCATTCCCGGCTGCAGTCTGCTGCTTGCGCAGCTTATCAACGCCGCGAGCGTACAACGACCAGGCATCCTTTGCGTCGATCCTAAGCGAAGTATCATAGTCGGCGATTGATTTGTCGTAAGCCTTCATTCGCAGAAAAACCAGGCCGCGGCTGTCGGCAACCTTCCCGTACCAGGGATTCGATTTGTCGGTTTTTTTCAACGCGGAATTGCAATCCTGCAGGGCCAGGGGCAGGTCCACGTCGTCTAGCGCCCGCCACCAGCATCGTGAATTCAATGCCAAAGGCACTCGCGCGTCGTTGGCGTGCGAGTCCAGCCACAGCGTGAGTTGCGCAACCGCAGGGGCCAGACGCTCCGCACGCTGATAATCATCCGCCATCTCGAAGCGCACGTCGGCTTCTTTCGGCGCGACAGCGTCCGCTGCGTCCAGATCGGCACCGGCTGCCAGCTTGTCGCCCCTCGCAAGTGAAAGCTCGGCGCGCGCAATGAGTGCAGGTAAGTCATCGGGTTTCAATTTCAGAGCTCGATCGAAATCTGCCCGGGCGGCGTCCGGTTGCTTCAGCTGCCAATAAACCCTGCCGCGCAGGTACGCATAATCAGGATCATCGGGCGCCAATTCGCATGCACGTGTCAGAGCGGCCAGGGCCGCAGCAAATTCCTGGCGAGACGCGAAGGCGGCGCCCCGCCGGCCGAAGTCAGCCGCATTCTCGATAGCTGTGGCGGCGTTGCCGCCTTCCTGGGGCGGCGCGTCCGCTGCGGTCCCGCTGCCGGGGCGGTTATCCGTGTTCAAATTGAATACCGGTCCGCCGCTGTAGGTGAAATACAGCCGCTGCTGGCTGTTGGCCACATAGATGCGATGCGACAGGAAGAAATCCGCACCAATGAGCATGTCCGCGTCCCGCAAATCGATGTCGCCAATGCGCATGCGGGTATTCTTGATCTCCTCATCACCAATTTTGAAACTCGAAACCGGGGCAATGTAGCTGGCGAAGAACTCCTTGCCGATTCCGTAGGACAAGCCCGCCTTGACGACTCCCGCAGAGTCCAGCTTGATACCTGCCCGTGCGGCTGCTTTCTCCGACAAGATAGACCTCGGTGCGCCCGTATCGAACAGCACGCGTACCTCGACCCCGTTGACATGGGCCACGCCGATCGTATGCGACAGCTGCAGCGACTGCTGCTGGATGTGAGAACCCGTGCTCGCGCCGCCGCCCAGTGGGGGCTCCGATTCGATATTGATGACGGAGTAAGGCGTCAGGGCCTGGGCCCAATAGGCCAACACCGACTGGCGGCAACCTTCAGGTTTCATCAACCTGACCATCCCGTGGCCAAGGTCATACTCCACATCAGCAATGTGAAGAAAATTCTGCCCCAGTACCCCGACGCTGTCCTCTCCCAGGTCATTGCCGCCCACCAGGAACTGGACGTCGTGCAGCGCCGCTCCAGACAGGGCGAACGTCTTCACCGTCGCGATCGAGACATCGGTCTTTCCATGGACGCCCTGTACCGTGAGCCCCATGGGACCTGCCGATGTCTTGAGTTTGAGCCGTGCTGCGCTAGCTTCACTCAGCAGGCTGTAAAACGCGCCGCTGTCGACCACAAACTGCACGTCAGTGTCATTGATCTTCGCCGTCATCAACGGCCGTGCGTCCACCATCGTGATGGGAAACTCCGCGAATTTCCGCAGAGTGCATTGAGCCGCGAGCGCCGCAGTCGTTGCAAACAGCGCGCTCAACGACGCTATTATTGCGGCACACCGGCGGCTGAAGCGCGGCCAGCGCCGCGCCCCCACCCCGCACGGTTTATTTGAAGAGGTCCAGCACATCCTGTGGCGGCCCGCCGTCGGCGGGCTTATCCCAGCCCTGCTCGAACCACTTTTCCCAGTTCTGTGCCCAAGGCCGGCCGTAGTAGTCGATGAAATTCGGATCTTGCTTGGTGAGCTGCTGCGGTCGACCTTTCACGTTCTTGATGTTCGAGAGGCATTCAATGAAAGTGAAACGAGCATTCGGATCGCCCGCCGCTGCCCGCCGCACAAACCGGTCCTTGACCCGCAGCGGCTGGACGTACGCATCCGGGTCGTACCACACCGCCTCGTGATCGATGCCGATGAAATTATGGGCCGCATCGTACAGAGGCTTGAAGGTCTCCACGGTCTCCATCTTGTTCGAGAACTCGAACATCGTGTGCTGATCCCAGCCCTGAACGTTGGCGGTCCAGCTGACCAGGGTTTCACCGTCCCAGAAGCCCACCGTCTCGCCGTACCACTGGGGCACCTTCTGTACGTGCTCGCGGCCGATCAGCACCTCGCGCAGGAAGTTGTCGGCGATCCCGGAAAGGAATTCCACCCGGGTAGGCGTGATGGTCAGCTCGAAATTGCCGCCGCGCGAGGACGCCGCCCACCAGCGGATGAAACCCTCCGGCAGGCACATCGAGGCATTCCATTGCTTCGAATTGTCCACTGTTTCGTGATAGAGCATCTGGACGTAGCGCTTCTGGTACTCGGGAGTGAGCAGCGTCACCACCGTCGAGGCCTGCTCGATCCCGCCCCACTGCCAGCGCTCGCCGCGACCGGGCCCGGCGACCCGGCGATCCGGGCCGGTGAAGCCCGGCGAGTCGGTGCCATTCGGATCGCGAATGTAGAAGCCATCCCAATCCGGCGTGGTGGCCTTGGTGTAGATGGTCGGGCCGCCGTGCGCCTTGGCCTGAGCCATCAGCGCCTCGTAGTGTTCCTTGGCGCTCTTGTATGGATAGGGGCTCACCATCCGCTCACGCGGATAGTCGATCTTGCAGTTTCCCCAGGAGGCTGAGGTCGGCGGCTTGGCTCCCATCCGTCCCGTCTCCCACATCGCTTCGATCATTGCCCGGGGAGTGTTGCAGCGGTAGTAGCGCGGGTCCGTCCACGACGCCTTGTCCTTGTAGAAATTCTTGGACGTGAACATATCAATAGGCAGCGGCTTGACGCCCGGCGGCGGGGGCTCCGACACCGGCATGGGTGGCTTCCGCGGACCAAAAACAACGCCCCCGGCGCCCCTCGGGAAAACTTCCGGGTCGCCGCGCTGCTGCGGAGTGAGTATCGTCGGCGGCGGCTCCGGTTGACCGGTCAGGACTGGATTGCCCGTGGTCGCGTCGGCCGAGGGTTGCCCTGCCGGCTGCCGAGCCGGTTCCTGGGCCAATGCCATGCCGGCGAAGGCCGCCACGACCAGCACCCAAACTCTGCCAGACAAGTATCGAGATTTCATTGGAATTCTCCTGTGCCGCGCCGGTTATTTTGCCACCGGCGGCATAGCCCCCAGCAAGTGGGTATCGCTCGGTCCCATGCCCGTGATCACGATGACCACCGGATCATCATGCGTCTCGGTGTAATGCGGCGTAGCGGCAGGCTCAGTGTAGTAGCTGCCAGGCGGTAGTGTCTTGAGCGCGGCGGCGTCCCGCTTCTGGCCATAGCCCACGTACAGTGTTCCGGACACGACATAGACGGCCCGGTTATCGCGATGGGTGTGCGGGGGTACCGTGGTATGCGCCGGCAGAGTGACTTGCACCGTGTAGACGCCGGGCTTGCTGGGATCCCCGTTCAGGTCAATGGAGGCCGGGCCGCGCCGCGCCGGATTGCTCCGCGCCTGAGCGGCGAGGGACTGGATGTCCTGCGGTGTCAGACGGATCTGCGGCTCCGGGGACTGCGCCTCAGGGGCCGCTCCCGCGACTGCCGCGCCCGTGGCGGCACTGACCGGCAAGGAGGTGGCCGCCGCTGTGGCCGCCGCCGGTTCGATCCGCAGCAGTGCGGCGTCATCTTCATCTGTCACGGCATACAGCAGGCCATCCGGCCCCTGGCGCACATCTCGGAATCGCTGATGCAGTTCAGTGAACAAGGTCTCGCGGCGCAGTTCTTCCAGCTTCGCATTGAAGACGACGCGCTCCAGCCCGCCGGTGCGCGGGATTTCTCCGCGGCGCGCACTGGTCACGAACACATTGCCGGCCCAAGCGGGAAACTTGTCTCCCGTGTAGAAGGTCAGTCCGCCCGGCGCGATGGAGGGCAGCCACACCACCAGCGGCTGATCAATGCCCGGCGCCACCGGGGACTCCGAAATGCGCGGACCGGCATAGTCACGTCCGAAACTCACCTTGGGCCAGCCATAGTTGTGACCCGGGAGGATCACATTGAGTTTATCGCCGCCGTTGGGACCTTCCTCGGCATTCAGCACCACCCCGGTGGGGCTGACGGTCAGGCCGAGATGATCCCGGTGACCGATGGAGAAAATCTCCCCGCGTGCACCGGCACGGCCAACGAAGGGATTGTCCTGCGGGATGCTGCCGTCATCCTTCAGGCGCAGCACCTTGCCATACACGGTATCCAGGCGTTGCGCAGCATCATCGAACGGACCCCCGGTGGTCATATAGACCATGCCGTGCCCGTCGAACGCCAGGCGCGAGCCGCTGGTGCTGCCGGAACCACCAACGAACAGCTGCTGCACGTGAGTCAGAGCATGACCCACCAGCTCACCGCGGAACAGTGAAACCCGGCTTTCCTGCCGCACCGGGGGCTTGGCATCCGCCGGCGGCGGGTTACCTGCCTGATTGAACGTAAAGTACACCCAGTGGTTGCGCGCAAAATCAGGATGCAATGCGACATCCTGCAAGCCCCCGTTACGGTAGGCGGGTGCCGCAGGCAGTCCGTCAATGGGTTTCGGATCCAGTTGCGCCGCCTCACCTGCGGCGCCATGCACCAGGCGCAGCGCACCTCCACGCTCCGAGACCAGCGCATCACCATCGGGCAACAAGGCGACAGCGAAGGGATGACGCAGGCCGCGCACCACCACCACCACCCGCACCTTGTGCTGCTCCGCGGTATCGAAGACATAGGACGGCTGCGTGAGTGCGACAGCCTCCTGCCCTAAGGGCGCCTGCTGCGCGTGTACAGGATTGAAGCCGAAGGCCAGACCGAAACCGGCCAGCAGCTGCAAGCCGCGCGGCACCCAATATCGCACTCGCATCACGCCCTCCCTCCCGTTTCAAACGCAGATGTCAGGCGCGAGTGTACTCCAAGCCTATAGTTGTCCGCGCACGCCTGCGAACACACCCAGCGTGGGCTGCAGGAATCCCACCGGATCCTGGTAGTGGCGGTTGAACAGGTTGGCGATGCGCCCAAAGACAGTCCAGCGGGAGCTGATCGCGAAGTTCGCCGCCATGTTGACGGTGGTATAGGCGGGCGCGGTCAGTCGCGGAATGGAAAAGTCGCGATTGCCATCGATCCAGCTGCCCATATACAGCACGGTGGTATCCAGCGAAAAAGTCTCATTGACCTGCCAGGCGGCGTCCAGGGTCGCCTTGTGTTTGGGTCGACGCAGCAGCTCCTCCTGCAGGATTTCATCGTCCGCCTGCGTAAAGGTGTAATCCGCCCGCAGCCGCAGCACCTGCAGGGGCTGCCAGGCGATGAAGCTCTCGGCGCCGCGCGTGACGGCGCGTCCGACATTGGCGTACGTCGTGCCTGTCACATCAGTTGTGATGAGATCGTGAATATCATTCCGGAACCAGGTCACCCCCAGTTGAACCGCCTTCTTGAACAGGCCCTGCTCCACGCCCAGATCGTAACCCGTGCTGGTTTCCGGTTTCAGATCCGGGTTGGCAAAGAAGAACGGCGGAAAATTCTGGTACAGCTCACCCAGGGTCGGGGCCTTGAATCCCGTGCCGGCGCTGGCCGAAAATCGTGTGTCGGACTCCGCAATCGCATACACCGGGGCAATTCGCCAGGTGACCTTGGATCCAAATCGCTCGTTATCGTCGTAGCGCACGTTCACGGCCGAGTACAGCCGCTCGGTCAGATGTGACTGCAGCTCCACCGCACCAGCGTTGTCGGTGATCGCGGCGCTGATGGGCTCTTGCACGGCATCGCGCGCGTGTTCCGCATCCAGCACCAGGGTCTCATCAGTGGCAAGATGCACCGCGCCCTGCCAGTCCGCCTTCACGCGATCGCCCGTGTTGACCGAGGCGCCGAGGTTCGGATCCAGATTCAAGGTCCAGGCGCTGGAATAAGCCACGCCCAACGTCTGGTCCAGCACACCATCAAAGCTGAGCAGGTGCCCGCTCAGGCGGGTGTAATACTGCGAGGTATCGCTCTTGCTCTGCATGGCGGACGGAAAGCTCGGAAAGACATACGGATCATCACCCGTGAAGGCGTAATGCGCATCGGTGTAGCGACCCACCAGGCTCAGGTCGAATCCGGGCGCAACGGTGTAGCCCAGCCGGGTGGAGGCTGTGAGGTTGTCCTCGTAGTCATCCAGTCGTGGCTCACCGGGCTGCAGCAGGTCAAGCGGTGTCACCGGCGTCGATCCGGAGTGCAGATGCTCGACATTCGCGGCGTACTGGAACTGGTCGGTCGAGCCCCCAACAGCGACTGTCTGGTTGAAAGTGCCGAAGGACCCGCCCTCCAGGCTGCCGGACAGATTGAAGGGGCCTTTGCCTGACCGAGTCGTGATGCTGATGACTCCACCGATGGCATCGGATCCATACAGCCCGCTTTGCGGGCCGCGCAACACCTCGATGCGTTCGATGTCAGAGGCCAGCAGCTGGCCGAAATCAAACGTGGCTCCAGAATTGCTCGGGTCACTCACGTCAATGCCATCGATCAGCACCTTGGTGTGATTGGAATTCGTGCCGCGCATGAAAACCGAGGTGACGCCCCCCGGTCCGCCGGATTGCACGAGGTTGAGTCCGGGCACCAGTTTGAGCACATCGGACACCGTGCGCAGCTGTTGCACGGCGATGTCTTGCGCGGTGATCACCGTGACACTGCTACCGATCTGCGATGCGGGGGTCGGAATGCGCGTGGCAGAAATCACCAGCGTTTCCAGCGGCGCATCCGGGTCCACGTCCACGCTCGCGCTCTCGGCGGCCAGGACAGGTGGCACGAACAGCAACAGGCAGCACGCTCCGGCAACCGGAACACCAGGCGACTTGGGCACAATATTCTCCGCATCAACGACACACAATGTCGTCGCAGCGGATTACCCGCAGCTCATGACGCACCCCGGCCAAAAGCATGGACGACGGCACAGGGCTGGTCTCCTGGCTCCCGGGTCAGCATCTTCGCCCACCTTCCCAAAGCCCGAGGGCTTCAGTGGCAACAGGACGAACACTCGCCGGTCACAGTTGCGGGGGCAGCCGCGGTATTCAACCGCGTTCCCATTCAAATCCCCCTGGCGGGGAACCCTGCGCGTTCACTAGCGCACGAAGTATAGCCCTCAACCTTTGACGCCCGCCAGCGCAGCCCCCACGATCTGCTCGGCTTCCTTGAAGATCTGCTGCAGATGCTCCGCGCCGCGAACACTTTCTGCATAGATCTTGTAGATGCTTTCGGTGCCCGAGGGCCGCGCCGCAAACCAGCCGCTGGCGGTGACGACCTTGACGCCGCCGATGGCAGCCCCGTTACCGGGAGCCTTGGTCAGCACGGACTCAATTTTCTCGCCCGCCAGCGTCGAGCTGCTGATCTGCTCGCCGGAGAGCCTCGAGAGTGCCTTGCGCTGAGCGGCATCAGCCGGCGCGTCGACACGCTCATAAGCCGGGTTACCCAGATCCCGGGTGAGTTCGCTGTAGAGCTGGGAAGGATCCTTGCCCGTCCGCGCGGTGATCTCACCGGCGAGCAGTGCCAGTGCAATCCCGTCCTTGTCCGTTGTCCACACGCTGCCATCCTGGCGCAGCAGGGATGCACCCGCGCTCTCCTCGCAGACAAAACCCAGCGAGCCATCAACCAGGCCTTCGACAAACCATTTGAAGCCCACCGGCGTCTCATAGATCTTGCGACCAAGCTGCTGCGCGACCTTGTCCAGCATCATGCTGGTGACGACGGTCTTGGCAATAGTGGCCTCGGCGTTCCACTTCGGCCGGTTGGAAAACAGGTAATGCGCGGCAGCCGTCAGATAATGATTGGGCGGCATCAGTCCGGCGCTGCGCGTAACGACGCCATGACGGTCATGATCGGTGTCGCAGGCAAAGGCGATGTCGAAGCGCTCCTTGAGGCTGATCAGGCGCTGCATCGCATTGGGCGAGGATGGATCCATGCGAATTTTCCCATCCCAATCCAGAGTCATGAAGCGGAAGGTCGGATCGACCGCATCATTGGTGATGGTCAGATCGAGCTGGTAGCTTTCCGCGATCAGCGGCCAGTAATGCACGCCAGCACCGCCCAGTGGGTCCACGCCCATGTGCACACCCGAGGCACGAATCGTATCCAGGTCGATCACTGACGGCAAGTCATTGACATAGGCGTGCAGATAATCGTGCTTGTGGGTGGTCGCCGCAGCGCACGCCTGGTTGAACGGCATCCGTCGCACGCCCGCAAGCTTCGCGGCCAGCAGTTCGTTGGCCTTGTTTTCGATCCACGAGGTGACCGCCGTATCGGCCGGTCCGCCGTTGGGCGGGTTGTACTTGAAGCCGCCGCTGTCGGGCGGGTTGTGCGATGGGGTGATCACGATGCCATCGGCAAGCGAGGTCGTGCGGCCGCGGTTGTAGGTCAGGATGGCATGGGAGATGACCGGTGTCGGCGTGTAGTCCGTGTGCTCATCTGCAATCATGACCGTCACACCATTGGCGCCCAGCACTTCCAGGGCGCTGCTATAGGCCGGTTCGGACAAGGCGTGAGTGTCCATTCCGAGGAACAGCGGGCCACCGATGCCCTGCTGCGTGCGATACATGACAATGGCCTGGGTGATGGCCAGGATATGCGCCTCATTGAAGGAGCGCAGGAAGGAGCTGCCACGATGACCGGAGGTGCCAAAGGCCACCTTCTGGTCCGGCATTGACGGATCCGGTGCATCCGCATAATAAGCACAGATCAGCCGTGGAACGTTGACCAGCATGGATGCGGGTGCCGGTTTGCCAGCCATCGGATTGATTGTCATCTGCCACCTCTTTAGCATCAGGAACCGGGTCGACAGTCACAGTCTGTGGACGCCCAGTCAGTTTTCACTTGCGCACTTGGGCCCCGCAGGCGAACATTTGGGCAATTGTCGCATTTGCGACAGCTCTGCGTGGATGCGGGTTCGCCCAGACCGTCCACTCCTTATAGTGTGTATGTGGCCCGACAGGGTGCCGGCGGGATAGCGGCAGCCGCGGGCTTTACGGAAATTTTTATGATGGGCAAGAGTTACTTACGGGAAGGCATCATTTTAGGGCTGCTATCGGCAATAGGCCCTTTCGCCATCGATATGTACCTGCCGGCCCTGCCCTCCATCGGCCAGAGCCTGCATGCCAATGCGGCCACGGTTCAGTTGAGCCTGACCGTATTCTTCATTGCCGTGGGGGGCGGACAACTGCTTTACGGTCCGCTCTCGGACATGTATGGCCGCAAGCTGCCGCTGTACGTCGGCTTGGTGCTGTTCTGCCTGGGCAGCGTCACCTGCGCCCTGGCTCCAAGTGCCGAACTGTTTTTGCTGGGCCGCTTCGTGCAGGGCCTCGGTGCCTGCGGCGGTATGGTGATTCCCCGTGCGGTGGTTCGCGATTTGCATTCAGGCGTCGAAGCGACCCGCCTCATGTCACTGCTGATGCTGGTTTTCAGCATCTCCCCGCTGCTCGCGCCACTGACCGGCAGCTTCGTGATCCAGTTCAGCAGCTGGCGCGGCGTATTCTGGATGGTGCTGGGGGCAGCCATTATCGGTTTCGGCGTCCTGACCACACTCAAGGAGTCCAGGCCCGTGTCCGCACGCGCGGGCAGCAGCATGGTGAGTGCTTTCCACTCCTATCGGCAGCTGCTGGGTGACCGGCACTTCATAGGCACCGTCCTGATCGGCACCTGCGGCATGGCGAGTTTCTTCCTGTATCTGTCGAACTCGCCCTATGTGATGATCGAGCACTATCACCTGAGCCCACGCGGTTTCAGTCTGCTGTTCTCCGTCAATGCGGCGTCGTTCTTTGTCGCCGCCCAGTTCAACGCCGCGCTGGCGACCCGCATCGGCCTCAAGGCCCTGGTGCGGCGCGCCTCCACCGGTTTCGCAGTGGCCATGTTGCTGCTGCTGAGTCTGTTTGCCGCCGGAGTCGATCACCTGGTCGTGATGGTGACGCTGCTGTGTTGCGCCTATGCCTGCCTCGGGATGACTGTGCCCACCGCGACCATTCTCGCGCTGGAGGAGCACGGTGCCATTGCAGGTACCGCCTCGTCCCTGATCGGCACTCTGCAGTTCGGCTTCGGTTCGCTGGTGATGGGTCTCACCGGCACGTTTGCCAATGGCGCGCCGCTGCCCATGATCGCCGGCATCACGCTGTGCGCGGTGGCGTGCGCAGGGTTTGCCCGTATCACGCTGCGGCACAGTGCGGACACGGCGGTCGCTGCAGCCTAGGTGAACAGTGGCAGGACCGCCAACTCCTCAGGCGGCACTGCCTCGAGCTCCAGACCCGCCGCGCGCCAGCCGCGCAGACCATCGTCGATCACGGCCACCTTGAGTCCGAGTTTCAGCAGTTCGCGCGCCACGCGCACACTGGTGGCCTGACGCTGGCAGGTGCAGTACAGGTAGATCTGCCGATCCTTGGAAAATTTTTCCAGCTCAGTGCGCAGGGCATTGGGGTCCACGCGCCGCGACCCCGGGATGCGCAGGGCGCCAGGGTCAAAGTACCCATGGCTGCGCACATCAAACACCTGCGCCTCTCCGGCACTCAGATCCCGCGCCACAATACCGGGCGGGGCGTGCGGAACCAGTCTGCCCAAGCCGCGGGCCTGCCAGGTGCTCCACAGCAGCCACAGGGCGTAGGCGCTCAGCAGCATCAGCACCACGGCCGTGGTCAGGTGTCCGAAGCGCTCATAGAAATGGATCACCGCCGCGACGGCATCGCTACACAGATAACCCACCACACAGTACGCACCGATGTAGAGCACGGCACCGGCCACATCCAGCCACAGGAACGACCACCAGCGCATATGCATGCTGCCGGCCAGCGGCGGCGCCATGGTGTTGATGCCCGGCAGGAACTTCGCCACCACCAGCAAGGAGCGCCCGCGACGATGAAAGGTGTCAGCGGAGCTCACCACGCAGGACTCAGGATTCAGCGAAATGCGGCACAGGGTGCCCAGCAGCCACCACCCGGTGCGCCTGCCCAGCAGGAACATCAGCGCATCACCCGCCACCATGCCGACCAGCGAGCCGCCGAAGACCCCGACCGGGGGCAGGTGCCCCCTGGCACTCTCGGCCGCGGCAAGTATCAGGCCGATCGCCGCTGGGAACGGCAGGCCGATCGCCTGCAGGAACATCGCCAGCGATAGCATCAGCACCCCGTGCTGCGCTAGGTCCATCTTGCGGGGTATGCCTATTTCTTCAAGGCTTTGGCTTTGGTCTCGATGGACTTCAGGAGATTCTTCCACGAGGCATTGAAGGATTCGGCGCCCTGCTTTTGCAGCTGCGCAGCCAGTGCTCCGACATCCACACCAGCCGCCGCTATGGCGGCGAGCGTCTGTTCGCAGTTGCCGCCATCCGGAGCCAGTGCGCCCTTCAATGACCCGTGATCACCAAAGGCCAACAGGGTCTCCTCAGGCATGGTGTTCACTGTATTCGGCGCCGCCAATGCGGTCACGTACAGGGTGTCCGGCGCTGCGGGATCCTTGACACCCGTGCTGGCGAACAACAGTCGCTGCGGCCGTGCACCCAGGTTCATGAGCCGCTGCCAGCGGTCGCTCGCCAGCAATTGCCGGAAGGCGCGGTAAGCCTGCTGGCCAACGGCGATACCCAGAGTATTGCGCAGCGGCGCGGGCAACTGCTCCATTGTCGCCTTGTCCCAGCGGCTGACGAACAACGAGGCCACCGAGCGCACATCAGGGCTCAGTCCGGTCTGCACGCGACGCTCCAGGCCACGCAGGTACGCCTCGGCAGCCGCCTGGTACTGCTGCGTTGAAAACAGCAGCGTCACGTTGATCGGTACGCCCTGGAAAATGGCCTCCTCGATGGCCGGAATGCCTTCGCGCGTGCCGGGGATCTTGATGAACAGATTCGGCCGTCCGGCCTTGTCATGCAGCATCCGGGCGGCCGCGAGTGTCTGCGCCGTGTCATAGGCCAGAAGCGGTGAGACTTCCAGCGAAACCCAGCCATCCACCGTGGCCGTACGCTCGTAAACCGGTTTGAACAGGTCCGCAGCGCGCGCCAGGTCGGCGATCGCCAGTTCAAAGAACAGGTCCTCGGTGGACAGACCCTTCTTGGCCAGCGATCCCACATCGGCATCGTAGGAACTGCTCTTGCTGATCGCGTGATCAAATATGGTGGGGTTGGAAGTCAGTCCGGTCACCGACAGTTCCGAGCTGATGTAGCGCCCGAGTGTGCCGTTGTCGAGGATGTCCCGCGTGATGTTGTCCAGCCACAGGCTCTGTCCCAGCTCGTTCAACTTGCGGGGCGCGTTGGTGCGCGCGGAAGGTTCGGTCGCCATGTTGATCACTCCGTTTGAGATTCCGTTTCGTTGCGGTGCGGTCCGGCTACCGCTGCCACAGAATATGGTTTGCTTCCAGCGGTACCGCGACGCCCGCCAGGCGCGGCACGACCCTTGCTGTGTAGTCACCCGCAGGCCGTGTCGCAGGTACGGCCACCCGGTACCGTCCATGTCCCGGGGGGGCAGCGGCGGCGGTGCCAATCTGCAACGTCATGTCATACACCTGCGGCCCGGCGCCGTCGACACCATTGGCATACAACTGCACCGTCAGATCCTCGGGGGCGAGTCCCGCCAGATACACCTGCACGTCGAATTCAAATCCGCTGGCCTTGGTGCCGATCGTCACATTGGCGAACCTGAGCTGGCTCCAGGCGGCGTCCAGGCGCTGGTGCCAGCGGACCAGCTGCTGGCCCGCCGCGCCTTTGTCGGCGCTGCGCCGCAGCCATTCCTGCGCGGCGGGCAGGTAGTACCTTTGGGTGTAGTCATGCACGGCGCGGCTGCTGGAGAATTGCGGTGTCAGGGTCGCCATGCTCTCACGCATGCGCGCGATCCAGGCAACCGGTATCCCAGCCGCGTTGCGGGTGTAGAACTGCGGGACCACTTCGCGCTCCAGCACGTCAAACAATGCCGCGGCGTCCCGATCGTCCCAGACGCCCTCGTCACCATGGGTTTGAGCATCGCCGATCGCCCAGCCCACGCCTGGCTGGTACGCTTCCGCCCACCAGCCATCCAGCTGCGACAGATTGATGCCGCCGTTCACCAGCACTTTCATTCCACTGGTGCCACAAGCCTCCCAGGGCCGGCGCGGCGTGTTGATCCACACATCGACCCCGTGCACCAGCTGCTCCGCGACCGCCATGTCGTAATCGGCCAGGAAGATCACATGGTTGCGGGCGTCGGTGCCGCGGATGAACTGCACCCACTGCCTGATCAGGGCCTGTCCCGGCTCGTCCGCCGGATGCGCTTTGCCCGCGATGATCAGCTGCACGGGGCCATCGGCATTCGACAGCAGGCGCAGCAGCCGCGCGGTGTCACGCAACAGCAGATTGGGCCGCTTGTAAGTGGCAAAACGGCGCGCGAACCCCAGCGTCAGCGCCTTCGGATCCAGCAACTGCTCGGCTCCCTGGGCCGCGTCGGGGCGCTCGCCGGACACCCTCAGCATGCGCTCCAGGTGCGCACGCGCGCAGTCAATCAAGGCGGCCCGCGATTCATTGCGGAACTGCCACAGGTCGGCGTCACTGAGGCTGCGTATCCCTAAAGCCGCGGCGCCATCGGGCGACTGCCAGCAGTCCGCCGCGCACGCCCCGCTCCACAGCGCCTCGGCCTGCGCGGAGTCCCAAGTGGGCATATGCACACCATTGGTGATGTGCGCCACTGGCACTTCCTCCTCGGGCCAGCGCGGAAAGAGGCTGCCGAAGATCTGCCGGCTCACCTTGCCGTGGAGGCGGCTGACGCCGCTGACCGCGCCACTGCCGCGGATGGCGAGATACGCCATGTTGAAGCTCTCGGACCAGTCCTGGGCATTGTCCCGGCCCAGCGCCAGCAACTGCTCGGTGCTGATTCCCAGACTGTTCCGGGCATAGTCGCCCAGGTACTGTTCGATCAGTTCCGGCGCGAAACGGTCGAAGCCGGCTGCGACCGCGGTATGGGTCGTGAACAGGTTGCCGGCGCGCGTGATGGCGAGGGCCGTGGCGAAGTCCTGCCCTGACTGCTGCATCCAGGCACGCGCCCGCTCGAGCACAGCGAAGGCCGCGTGCCCCTCGTTCAAGTGGCAGACTTCAGGGTGAATGCCCAAGGCGGTGAGCAGGCGCCAGCCGCCGATCCCCAAGATCAGTTCCTGCCGCAGACGCAGCTCCGGACCACCGCCATACAGTTCGCTGGTGATGCCGCGCCAGGCCGGAAAATTCGCGGCATCGTTGCTGTCGAGCAGCAGCAGTTTTGCGCGCCCCACCTGGGCCTGCCAGGTGCGCAGCCACACCGGGAATCCCGGCAGTTCGACCTTCAGGCGCAACCACTCACCGCTCGCCGCGCGTAACGGTGTGATCGGCAGCTGATCTGGGGAGTTATACGGAAATAGTGCCTGCTGGCCCCCGGAGCGGTCGATGACCTGACGGAAATACCCCTGCTGATACAGCAGCCCCACGCCCACCACCGGCACGCCCAGATCGCTGGCGGATTTGAGCTGGTCGCCCGCGACATTGCCCAGGCCGCCGGAGTAGATCGGCAGCGCTTCGCTCAGCATGAACTCCATGCTGAAGTACGCCACCTGCTTCAGCACACTGTTGGAATGGTTCACATCGAACCAGGCGGGACCTGCGAGGGTGGCGCGCCGCGCGCGCACCACTTTGTCGACTTCGGCACGGAACTGCGGATCAGCCAGGGCCTGACGGATATGCTGCGGTGACACGGTCTGCAGGACTGTCCAGGGGTTGCGCGTGAATTCCCACAGCTGCGCATCCAGGTGTCGCCACAGATGATCCGCCCCATGGTCCCAGGCGGAGCGCAGGTCCAGTGCAAGTTCGGTCAGGCCGCCCATCCCATCATCATTCATGTTTTCAGTCACCTGCGTTTCCTCGGTTGCGCCCCCCACCCCTGGGCCCGGACGCCTGAGCCGACAATTTTACGCGCGGAATCCGGCGGTAAATGTCATCCTTTGTCCGAATCTGCGCGGCCGGTACCACATCTTCGCCCGGCGCAGGACGCGGTGTAACATTCCCGCAGCATTTTGCTTCGCACCTCAGGATCATTTCATGCCTCAGAAACTAGACGGCCCGGCGCTGGACACCTTGTTCCGGACGGCGCGAACCCGCAATGGATGGAGCCCCGAGCCGGTCAGCGAGGAATTGATCCGCGAGGTTTACGAGCTGTTGAAATGGGGCCCCACTTCGGGTAACGGCAGTCCCGCCCGCTTCGTCTGGGTGCGCTCGGAGGAAGGCAAGGCCAAACTGGCCGCCGTGGCGTCCGAGGGCAATCGCCCCAAGGTGCTCGCCGCACCGGTCACTGTCATCATTGGTTACGACCTGGAGTTTGGCGCACAGATGCCCAAGCTCTTTCCGACACGCGGTGAAGCCATGAAGGCCATGTTTGCCAACTCGCCAGTGATTGCCGAGACCACCGCCTTTCGCAACAGCAGCTTGCAAGGCGCCTATCTGATCCTCGCGGCACGGGCTCTGGGCCTGGATTGCGGTCCCATGTCAGGCTTCGACAACGCCGGCGTGGATCGCGAATTCTTTGCCGGCACCCGCATCCGCTCCAACTTCATCTGCGGCCTGGGGCGTGGCACCGATTACAATCTTTTCCCGCGCAACCCGCGCCTTACCTTTGACGAGGCCTGCCGGTTCGTCTGAACCGGTTGAGTTTGAATATGAGTTCACTGTCACTGCGTGACCAGTTGTTGCAGGCCGGCCTCGTCAACGAGCAACAAGTCAAGGATGCCGAGCGTCACGAGCAGCGCAAGCACTACCAGGGTCACAAACAGCAGCCCCGCGCCAATCGCAATGGGCCGACACCGCAGGAAATCGCGGCGAAAAAGCAAGCCGAAGCGAAGGCCGCCCGTGATCAGGAACTGAACCGCAGGCAACAGGAAAAGGCCAAACGCAAGGCGCTGTACGCGCAGATCAAGGAACTGGTCACCCAGAACCGTATCGCGCGCGCGGACGCGGAGGAGACCTACAACTTCATCGACGGCGGCAAGGTGCGCCGCATCCGTGCGGATGCCGCGTTGCGCGAAAGGATCACGCGTGGCGAGGTCATGCTGGTTCGCTGTGAGGGCCGCTACGAGCTGGTGTTACCGGCGATTGCAGACAAAATCCGCGAGCGCGACCCCCGCGCGGTGGTCACATTGGATCAAACCTCCCCGGCGGCGCAGGAGGTGGACGAGGCGTACAAGGACTTCGTGGTACCCGATGATCTGATGTGGTGAGGTAAGAGGGGCCACCTGGATGTAATGAAATAGCTGTCGCGTCGGTCTGAGCCTATACACCGGCGAATTTCGGGTGCGCATTGCAGCACCCGCCAATCCTCCGGTGTCCTGGCCGCCGCTCGGCCTTTCATCACCTTAAGGAGTAGGTCCATGTCCCTGAAACCCATCAGGTCAGCCCGTGGGCTGCCGTTGTTTGTGGCCTGTCTTGGAGCGTGCATCGGGATCGGCACCGGTTCGGTGCTGGCCCAGACACCGGCTAAGGCGCCGGCACAATCCCCGCCCGCCAATCCCTTCGCTGGCATGGTCCGTTTCGGCGGTACGGTGCAGAGTGCCAGCGGCAACTCTTTCGTGGTGCATTCCCAGGAAGGCGGGGATGTGAAACTGACCCTGCCGGACAAGCTCAACATCATGGTCAGCGAAAAGGGCTCGCTCGCCGATCTTGCCGCGGGCAAGTTTGTGGGCTGCACGGCCGTCGAACGCGCCGACAAGCGCCTGCACGCGACTGAGTGCCACATCTTCCCCGAAAGCATGCGGGGCATGGGCGAAGGTCACAATCCCATGGGACCGCCGAACACCACCATGACCAATGGCAATGTGGCCACCATGACCAATGGCAAGGTGGCGTCCAAGTCAGGTGACTCGGCGGCTGCCGGGGGTGCGCCCACCGCCACCATAAAAGTCAGCTATAAAGGCGGCCAGCAGACCATCCACGTGGGCCCGGACGCCCAGATCACCAAGATCGACGCGGGCACGCCAGCCATGATCAAGCCCGGGGTCAAAGTCACGGGCGCCGCCAAGCCAGGCAGCGACGGCAGCGCGCAGGTGGTCTTCCTCAGCCTTAACCCGTAAAGGCCTGCCGCGCACGCCCAGGCGTCCACCGTGGCGGTGTGGCATCAGGCCGCACCGCCTTTGCACGGGCGTCCTGGGGTGCCCTGGCGTCCTCAATATTCGCGGAAGTGATCCAGCTTGGCCTGCGGGCTGGGCAAGTGCACGCCGGTGACCCAGCCCGGCCGCATACCGTACGGCACGGACAACAGCACCGCCTCGACCTGGCTGATCTTGCCATCGGCATTGACCTCGAATAGTTCCTGGATCATCCAGGTCCAAGGACCCGTGTTGCGGACCTTCGCTTCCCGACCATCCTTGCGCGTGTAGTTGCGCAACGTTGCGTCGTGATCAAAAAACACCGCGGTATAGACCAGCCCGCGCTCGGTATCCACTGCGAGGATGCGACGATTGCGCAGCCGCGTGTCCTCACGGTAATACCCCAGGCCAAAGGCCTTGGCACAGGGCAGGTTGGCCGCGCCGGGCTGGGCTCCCGGCGCCACCGGGACGTTCGTCGTCGGCGTCTCGTTTTCCAGGCGCTGGCAGTCCGGTGCGAAGGCCGGCGGCTTGTCGCCGGTGTTGCCTTCGAGTCCGGTGAAGTAGCCATTGACGATGGCAGCCAGCTGCTTCGGCGTGCGGCGCGCGGCAACCGGCAAATCGGTCAGGAATTGCTTGCGAGGCTCGCCGTCGATGCTCGCGTCCTTGGGAGCGCCAAAGGACGAACCGCCGGTGGTCGTGCTCAACCGCGCGACCACACTTTCGATTTCAGTGATCTGGTGATCGATGACGCGCAGGCGCGTGCCGATGAGCACCGGCGCCCCATTCTCCAGCCCCTTCGCCAGAAAGCCGATCGATCGATCCTCCGGATCCGCTACCACCAACCGATAGGTGCCCAGTTTGCCCAACGTGCGCCATAACCCATCCGGCAAAGTCAGCTCTACGCCATTTTCAGTGTAGCGGGCATTGTGAGCGAGCGGCGCCTTGGAGGGGTCGTGCGCCAGCATGGCGTTCAGATACCGCTCCGCCACCTCGCGCAGGCAGGCACGGTCGCAGAATGAGGCACTGGCCCCGGCTGTCGTCGGACCCGTTGGCGCCGCCCCTGCGCTCACCGCTGCCACGACCCACACTAAACCGACCGCGACACGGCGTGTCGCCATCTTCGTCAGAATGCCCATATACCCCCTCCTCAAGTGAATCGTACGATAGACCCTTAGCCGCTGTTGCGCAGCGCGGTCGCCACGGCGTTGATGGACAGCTGGATGCCTTCGCGGACGCGTGCGTCGGTTTCCCCGGCGCGGTGACGTTTCAGCAATTCCACCTGCAGCAGATTCAAAGGTTCGATATAGGGCAGCCGCAGCCGGATGGAAGCGTCCAGCCCCGGATGCTTCTCCAGCAGGCGCGTCTGACCCGTGATGTCCAGCAGCGTATCGTGCGCCGTGTCCCAGGCGGTGTCGATGCGATTGAACAGCGCATCGGCCAGGGACCGGTCCTCGACCAGGGTGGCATAGCGCCGTGCGATGGACATGTCCGACTTGGCCAGCACCATTTCCATGTTGTCCAGCGTGGACTGGAAGAAGGGCCAGCTCGCCGCCATTTCGCGCAGCAACCCGCGATCCTTGAATGCGCTCAAGGCCTGGCCGGTGCCATACCAGCCCGGCAGCATGACCCGCGCCTGCGCCCAGCTGAATACCCAGGGTATGGCGCGCAGATCTTCGATGCGATCCGATTGGGTACGTGAGGCCGGACGCGAACCGATTTTCAGTTCCGCGATCTCCCTGAGCGGGGTCATCTGGCGAAAGAAAGTCTTGAAGCCTTCGGTTTCGTAGACCAGTCCACGATAGGTGCTGAATGCGGTGGCGGAGATTTCGTCCATGGCCGCAGCGAAGCGCGCCACCGTGGCTTCCTCGGCAGAGGAAGTGGGCTCCAAGGAGGCGAGCAGTGTCGCTGCAGTGATCGCCTCCAGATTCGCCGCTGCGCTCTCCGGCGTCCCATACTTGGCGGCGATCACTTCACCCTGTTCAGTGATGCGGATGCGTCCCTGCACGGTTCCGGGGGGCTGAGCGCGGATCGCGCCAAATGATGATCCACCCCCACGACCGACGGCACCGCCGCGCCCATGGAAAATCTGCATGCGGATCTGCGCTGCCTCGAATACGCCCGCCAGCGCGCGTGTGGCCTGGTTGAGACTCCAGACCGAAGTGAGGTAGCCACCGTCCTTGTTGGAATCGGAATAGCCGACCATCACCTCCTGGTAGCCGCGATGCCTCGCGGCCTTGAGAGTCTCCGGCACCGCGAACCAGGCACGCATTACCTGCGCGGCGTTGCGCAGATCACCGATGGTCTCAAAGAGCGGCACCACCATGATGGGCGCAGCGGCAGGATCCGCCGGCCGGTACAGCCCGGCCTCCTTGAGCAGCAGGTTCACTTCCAACATGTCCGACACGCTTTCGCATTTGGAAATGTTGTACGTGGTGATGCAGCCGGCGCCGAAGCGTGCATGCGCCTTTGCGGCCGCACGGACGATCGCCAGTTCCGACCGGGTCTCCTCCGAGTACTGCGAATACGGGCTCCACAACAACCGCTCGCTGGCCAGCTCACGGCGCAGCAAAGCCACTCGCGCGGGCTCATCGAGGTCCAGGTAGCGGGCCTCGACGCCGGCAACACCGAGCAGGTCCGCGATGACCCGCGCGTGAACATCTGAATTCTGGCGCAGGTCGAGCGTCGCCAGGTGAAATCCGAAACTGTCGACTGCACGGATCAGGCTCCCCAGGGCACCCCCGCTGGCCAGCAATCCCGCACCCCTTTGCGCGAGGGAGTGCGCGATGGCGACCAGATCCGTGCGCAGTTCCTCGGGACCGCGATACGCGATCCCCGGTACCGTCGCACGCCGCGCCGGCGCACGCCCCGTGATCTGTTCATACGTCGCGGCGAGGCGCGCATAGCAGCCCGTCAGGGCGCGCCGATAGGGCTCGTCCCGGCGCGCGGGACTCAAGTCCCCGCTCGCCTGCGCCAAGGCCATGACCTGCGCCGTGGGCGTATCAAGTTCGCTGGAAATGGACAGTTCCGCGCCCAGCGCATTCAGCTGCTGCAGATAGTTCTCGAGTACCGCGGCAGCCGAACGGCCCAGCGCATAATCCAGGGTGGCCGCGTTCACATTCGGATTGCCGTCACGATCGCCGCCTATCCAGCTGCCCAGGCGCAGGAAACTGCGCGGCCGCTGCGCCAACTTGCGCTCCCAGCGCGCGTAGAGCATCGGCAATACGGGCAGAAAGATGTCGCGCAGATAGGCCAGCGCGATCTCCACCTCATCGCTGACGATCAGCCGCTCGCGACGCAGCGGCCGTGTCTGCCACAGCAGAGCGATTTGCCGCAGCAGACCCTGTTCGATTTCATCGCCCCCCGCACCCTGCGCCAGTCCCTGATCCTTGAGCCGCATGAGCTCGGCGATGCGATTGCGGTGATCAATCATGCTCTTGCGCATGACCTCGGTGGGATGCGCCGTCAGCACCGGCACGATGAGGGCGCGGTCCAGCAGCGCAGCCACCTGATCGGAGCCAATGCCCTTGGATGCCAGCCGCTCCAGGGCTGCCGCCACATCCTCTCCGGGCGGGCTGGCGCTGCCCTGCCGATCCTCAGCCAGATTGGCGAGCATGGAAAACAGCATGAAGCTGCGCACAAACGCCAGGGTGTCATCGAGGCTCAGCGCGGTCAGCCCCCGATCCATGGCCGCGGCGTCGGAGATGCCACGGTGCCGATCCACCGAGCGTGCCCGAATGTACTCGATGCGTTCGAACAGTTCGGGTCCGCCGTAGGCACGGATGACATCCCCCAGGAGCTTGCCGAGATAACGGATGTCCGCGTTCTGAGTGATGGGTGTCGCGGCGGGTGTCATGTGGCCACTTTACAGGGTGCCGGACTATCCGATCCAGGCCCGGAGGTCCCTGTCCGGGAACCCCGGGGGGGGCTGCGGGCCACCGCGCACCCGGAACTGCGCGCCGCAATGGGTTGCGCTACCCTGCGCAGCAGAACCGTCCAGGGGGGTCATCATGCTCAATGTACAGGCACGTCGTGCCTTCGCCGTGTTCGCTTTCATTTGTATCACCACTGGGGCTGCGCTCGCCGATGAGCCGGCAGCAGCGCCGCGCAGCGCCGCAGGCGGCGCCGAGGCCTCCCCGGGTGCCACATGGCCCACCTTCAACAATCGCCTCGACGGGCGGCGCTACTCCACGCTCAAACAGATCAATGTTGGCAACATCGCCCGCCTGGGCGAGGTGTGCCGGGTCCGGGTGGACGGACCCACGACCTTCAACGCCGGGCTGGTGCTCGCCCATGGCATGCTCTATGCGGACACCGGCCGTGAAACGGTGGCGTTGGATGCCCGGACCTGCGCCGTGCGCTGGCGGTACAGCTACGTTCCGGTGGACGAGACCTTCTCGGCTTCCAACCGCGGTGTTGCCGTCATGGACGGGCGGGTTTTCCGGGGCACCGGCGATGCGCGTCTCATCGCGCTGGACGCGATGACCGGCAAGCTGCTGTGGAGCGATGTGATCGGCGCGCCGGAACGCGGTGAGTCCGCGGGAGCTGCGCCGCTGGCTGCAGATGGCGTCGTGTACATGGGCATTGCAGGCAGCGAATTCGGCATCCGTGGCCGCGTCATGGCATTCGATGCCATCACCGGGCGGGAACTGTGGCGCTTCAACACCATACCCATGGGTGATGAAAAAGGCGCGGACACATGGCAGAAGCCTGCCACCGCCAAGACGGGCGGTGGCGGCGTATGGGGTGCGATGTCCCTGGATGTGACCAGCAATGAACTCTTCGTGCCCGTGGGCAACCCCTGGCCGGACATCGACACGGCTTACCGTCCCGGGGACAACCTGTTCACCGACTCAATGGTAGTCCTCGATGCGCGCACCGGTGCACTCAAGTGGTGGCACCAGGTCGCCCGAAAGGACTGGAGGGATGTCGACATGGTGGCAGCCCCGGTCCTGTATCGCGATGACAAGATCCGCGACATCATGGCGATGGGCGGCAAGGACGGATATGTCACCGCGGTAGATCGCGATTCCCACCAGGTGCTGTTCCGGACTCCGGTGACCACCATCGGACCGGATCTGCCTGCGGCGACGCCTGCCGGGGTGGACGCGTGCCCCAGCTATGCGGGAGGAGTGGAATGGAACGGACCGGCACTGGATCCGGTGAACGATTCGCTGACGGTCGGATCGGTGGATGTGTGCTTCAAGGTCAAATCCGGACCGACCGTGTACTCGCAGGGTGAAGCCACCTACGGGGGCGTCATCGAGCCCAGCGCCACTGTCAGCGGCTGGGTGACTTCAATGGACAGTCGCACCGGTGCGATCCGCTGGAAGTACCATGCGGAGAAACCCGTCATCGCAGGCGTCACACCCACTGCCGGGGGATTGACGTTCACGGGCGATCTGGCTGGAAATCTGCTGGTCTTCAACAGCAAGAGCGGCGAGCTGGTGCGCAAGGTGCAGATCGGCGGCGCCCTGGCCGGCGGCATGATCACCTACGAGATCGGCGGCAAGCAGTACCTGGCCTTCACCGCCGGTAATGTATCGCGCACGGCCTGGGGCGCTTTAGGCATCCCCAGCGTGGTGATCATGGCGCTGGATACCGGCCATGCGGTGAAGGTCTCCGCCCGGTCCACCGCGGCCGA
>DASXFV010000023.1:0-24639 GCA_036489445.1 Steroidobacteraceae bacterium
AGGACTACCATAACGGCCGTTTCTGATCTTCCACAGGAGTGCCCATGCCACTGTCGCCGTTTCACCTCGCCATTCCGGTGCACGATCTGTCCGCCGCGCGCGCATTCTATGGTGAGCTCTTCGGCTGCCCCGAAGGGCGCAGCAGCGCTGACTGGGTGGATTTCGATCTCTACGGCCATCAGCTCGTGGCACACCTGGATCGCTCGGCGCGGCTGCCCGTGCAGGCCACGAACGCCGTGGACGGGCAGGAGGTTCCGGTGCCGCACTTCGGCGTCGTGCTGCCGTGGCAGGCCTGGCAGGACCTTGCCAAGCGCCTGACCCAAGCTGGGCAGCGCTTTGTGATTGCACCGGGCATCCGCTTCCAGGGGCAGGTGGGCGAGCAGGCAACTTTTTTCCTGTATGACCCGTCCGGCAATGCGCTCGAGTTCAAGGCTTTCCAGAATCCGGCTCAACTGTTCGCACATTGAAATTGCACATCGCGGCCCGGACGATGTAAGTTCTAACACCCCATCTCATGTCCCAATACGGAGTCTGAAACCCAATGGGCAGCGCCAAGAAGTCCGACCTCCAGCAACGCCGCAAGGCTCCTCTGATCACCCCGAGCGATCTCGGCGCCGCCGCTTCCAAGAGCATCGAAGGCGGGATGAACGCAATTCTGGCGGACGTCTTCGCGCTCTACATGAAGACCAAGAATTTCCACTGGCACATGAGCGGACCGCACTTCCGTGACTACCATCTGCTGTTGGATGAGCAGGCGGATCAGATCTATGCCATGACTGATCCTATCGCCGAGCGCATTCGCAAGGTGGGCGGCATGACCTTGCGATCCATCGGGAATATCGCCCGTCTGCAGCGCATCAAGGACAACGATGCCGACTATGTCGATGCTCAGGACATGCTGGCGGAATTGCGCGACGACAATCAGTCGCTGACGGCGCACATGCGCGAAGTGCATGAAGTCGTGGATGAGTTGAACGATATCGCCACCGCCAGCCTGCTGGAGAACTGGATCGATGAGACCGAACGGCGGGCCTGGTTCCTGTTCGAGGCCAGCCGCCGCCGCTGAGGCAGTTGAGAACGGCATCTGAACGCCGGTCCAACCTTTGTACAGTGTTGTAGTGCTGCACTGCGCTGCAATGCCACGCTCTAATTATGATTCGGATTCTGGGTTCGAGCCTGTTCGGAGTTCAACTGGCCGCACGCTTGGGATTCCTTTTGCATTTGCCTCGCATTCCGCTGCTGATGCGTTGGTAATGGCACTGCAGGTCTATCGCAGCCGCTTCAAACCCCCGCTTAAGCTGCAGCAGCCCAACGTCGTGGTGGTCGCCAAAGCGCACGATGCTGCCTAGGCGCGCAAATATTCGTTGACGGAAGCGCCGGCACGATGGAGCGGAGAGTGCAGGCCTTTCGGGCCAGGGCCGGCCGCGGAAGAATTCATCATTATTGGCCACATCCATGCACGACGCGCGACTTCGATTGTTTCAGCTCGCGGTCCAGGTTCGCGAGACGGCAGCGTCCGGCCCGTATTTAACTTAATCCTGCATGGGATAAGGTTGAGTATTCGAGATCAAGTTGCTGACTCAATATACGTTCCGAGAATTGGTGCACGAGCATACGATAAACAGTCCACCTCATTTCTGCCGAGCGGAGAAGTAGCTACCTGGCCGCGTACGGCACATTGGGTTGCGTAATAAAAATAAAGGGAACCGATCCATGAGAAGCACGCTGTGCGCGATAGCAGTCACGGTGCTGGCGCTGGCAGTCGGAAGCAATACAGCGCACGCACAGCAGCCCGTTCTGCAACGCGGCTACGACCCGGGTTTGTCCGGCGCCAACCTTTCGGAAACCACGCTAACCACATCCAACGTCAATCCAACTTCGTTTGGACTCCTGTTCACGTTGCCGGTAGACGACCAAATCTACGCCCAACCGCTCTATGTACCGCATGTTGCCATTACAGGCTACGGAACTCGCAATGTTGTCTACGTAGCAACAATGAGTGACTCGCTTTACGCTTTTGACGCGGATGTCGGCGGCGCCCCTCTGTGGTACATCAATTTTGCGAGTACCGTAGGTGCAGTTCCCCCACCAATAGCCAGATTCATTTTTGCAGGCAATACCAACATAGTGGGTAATCTTGGCATCCTGAGTACGCCGGTAATCGATCCGTCAACCAACATCATGTACCTCGTGGCCTGCACGCTGGAAGGCGGCACGATGGTCTATCGACTGCACGCGGTCGACATTACGAACGGTACAGAACCTTACCCCAACGTACTAATTTCCGGCAGTTCTGGAGGGGTCACTTTCAATGCCGCGCACCAAACCCAACGGGTATCGTTGACACTTTCGGGCGACCAAGTTGTGTTCGGGTTTGGCGCCCTGCAAGCAGAAGCTGACGATCAAGGCGGCTACACCGGTTGGGTAATGGCCTACAACAAACAGACACTGGTGCAAAGCGGCGCTTTCGCGACAATTACCACGGGCACCGAGGGAGGAGGTGTGTGGCAGTCCGGCCGCCCACCTGCGATCGACGGTGCGGGCTTCGCATATGTATTCACGGGAAACGGATACCAGAACGGCTACAACGGCAGCACCAACTTCAGCGAGAGCGCACTGAAACTCGATCCCGCGAATGGCCTGGCACTTACTGACTGGTTTACGCCCAGCAATTGGAGCGCTTTGGATGCGGGAGATCAAGACCTATCCAGTTCTGGGCCACTGTTGATTCCGAATACAAGTCCGACCGTGCTCGCCGGCGGCGGCAAGGTGGGCGTTCTATACGTGCTCAACACCAGTAATCTCGGAAAATATAGCGCCTCGGACGGGGGTGTCCTCCAGGAGGAGAGCATCTCCACTTCCTCAATGCGAGGTGGCCCTGTCTATTGGCAGCGGTCCGCCGCGAATGGCGGCTCTTTACTCTATGATTGGGGCACCAGCGACTCCGTCAAGGCTTACTCGTTTAACGGAACCACGTTTGGGGCTGTTCCCAGCTCTCAGGGAAGCGCGAGCCAGATCTATCCGGGGGGGATCCTGGCGCTCTCCGCCAACGGCGAGCTTCCAGGCAGCGGTGTGCTTTGGGCAACTGCTGCAGTGAGCGGCGACGTCTTCGACGATGCTACGGATCCAGGCGTACTGTATGCCTTCGATGCCGACAACGTTTCCACGGAATTATGGAGTTCAACCATGAATTCCGCACGCGATAATTTCGGCAACTTCGCAAAACTAGTTCCGCCGCTCGTGGCAAATGGCAAGGTCTATGTCGCGACATTCTCCGACCAGGTGGCCGTGTATGGGCTTCTGAGCCCGGCGTCACCGACCACCGCGACGCCGACATTCAGTCTGGCCCCTGGAGCGTACACGGGCACGCAACAGGTGGCACTGTCGGATGCGACAGCGGGTGCGACGATCTACTACACGACGAATGGGGCGGAGCCGACGATTTCTTCCGCGCAGTACGTTGTGGGCACGCCGCTGTCGATTAGTGCGACCGAGACGATTGAGGCGATGGCAGTGGCGAGTGGCTACAGCGCCAGCGTCGTGGCAACCGGCACCTACACGATTTCGGCCTCCGGCACGCCGCCGGGGCCGGGGAGCGTTGATCTATCGACGGATGATAATGTGGTTGGCATCGGCAGCCTCGGGACGGGCGCAAGCGGTGGTGGTCTCGATGAGAATGGGGATACTTATGCCGGGAACCTGCTGGGTACTTCGATCAGCTGGTCCGGGTCAACCTTTGCGCTGGGAAGCGCGGGCGTGGCTGATGTGGTCAGCAGTGCGACCATTGCATTGACGGCGGGAAACTATTCGAGCATTCAACTGCTCGCCACTGCCGTCAACGGCAACCAAACCAATCAGACCTTCGTGGTGACCTACACGGATGGGACGACGACGACCATTACCCAAAATCTCAGCGATTGGTACACGCCGCAGAATTATACGGGAGAATCGATCGCATCGACCATGGCGTATCGGCTCTCACCGACTGGAGCAGCCGACAACAGGACTTTCTATTTGTACGGTTACTCCTTTGCGATCAACAGTGCAAAGACGGTCGCGAGCATCACGTTGCCCCAGAATCGCAACGTCGTGGTTCTCGCCATCGATCTGGTGGGTGGGGGATCACCGTCACCGACCACCGCGACGCCGACATTCAGTCTGGCTCCTGGAGCGTACACGGGCACGCAACAGGTGGCACTGTCGGATGCGACGGCGGGTGCGACGATTTACTACACGACGAATGGGACGGCGCCGACGATTTCTTCGGCGCAATACGTTGCGGGCACGCCGCTGTCGATTAGTGCGACCGAGACGATTGAGGCGATGGCGGTGGCGAGTGGCTACAGCGCCAGTGTCGTGGCAACCGGAACCTACACGATTTCGGCTTCCGGCACGCCACCGGGGGCGGGGAGTGTTGATCTATCGACGGATGATAATGTGGTTGGCATCGGCAGCCTCGGGACGGGCGCAAGCGGTGGTGGTCTTGATGATAATGGGGATAGTTACGCCGGGAACCTGCTGGGTAGGTCGATCAGCTGGTCCGGCTCGACCTTTGCGCTGGGAAGCGCGGGCGTGGCTGATGTGGTCAGCAGTACGACCATTGCATTGACGGCGGGAAACTATTCGGGCATTCAACTGCTCGGCACTGCCGTCAACGGCAACCAAACCAATCAGACCTTCGTGGTGACCTACACGGATGGGACGACGACGACCATTACCCAAAGTCTCAGCGATTGGTATACGCCACAGAGCTATGCAGGAGAATCGATCGCATCGACGATGGCGTATCGACTTTTACCGACTGGAGCAGCCGACAACAGGACTTTCTATTTGTACGGTTACTCCTTTGCGATCAACAGTACGAAGACGGTCGAGAGCATCACATTGCCCCAGAATCGCAACGTCGTGGTTCTCGCCATCGATCTGGTAGGTGGTGGATCACCGTCACCGCTCACCGCGACGCCGACATTCAGTCTGGCCCCTGGAGCGTACACCGGCACGCAACAGGTGACACTGTCGGATGCGACGGCGGGCGCGACGATCTACTACACGACGAATGGGACGGCGCCGACGATTTCTTCGGCGCAATACGTTGCGGGCACGCCGCTGTCGATTAGTGCGACCGAAACGATTGAGGCGATGGCAGTGGCCAGTGGCTACGGCGCCAGCGTCGTGGCAACCGGCACCTACACGATTTCGGCCTCCGGCACGCCACCGGGGACAGGGAGCGTCAGTCTATCGACGGAAGATGATGTAGTGGGCATCGGCAGCTTCGGGACGGGCACAAGCGGTGGTGGTCTCGATGAGAATGGGGATACTTACGCCGGGAACCTGCTGGGTACGTCGATCAGCTGGTCCGGGTCAACCTTTGCGCTGGGAAGTGCGGGCGTGGCTGATGCAGTCAGCAGCACGACCATTGCATTGACGGAGGGAAACTATTCGAGCATTCAACTGCTCGCCACTGCTGTCAACGGCAACCAAACCAATCAGACCTTCGTGGTGACCTACACGGACGGGACGACGACGACCATTACCCAAAGTCTCAGCGATTGGTACACACCGCAGAGTTATACGGGAGAATCGATCGCATCGACCATGGCATACCGGCTTACACCGGCTGGAGTGGCCGACAACAGAACTTTCTATTTGTACGGTTACTCCTTTGCGATCAACAGTGCAAAGACGGTGGAGAGCATCACTTTGCCTGATAATCGCAATGTCACGGTACTCGCAATTGATGTGGTCTCCGCGGGCACCTAGCCCACCGCGTCCACGGGACTGGTGCCGACGAACACACGGCCAAAGACGGTTGCGGCGCCAGGCTCTCGCGTACCGGACTATACTTCCACAATGATGAAAGTTCCGTTTTCGGTTCTTGATCTGTCCCCGATCGTCGCCGGCGGCACTGCTGCCGATGCGCTGCGTAATACTTTGGATCTTGCACGGCATGTGGAGGCGCTGGACTATCAGCGCTTCTGGCTGGCCGAGCACCACAACATGAGCGGAATCGCCAGTGCCGCGACCGTCGTGGTCATCGGTCATGTGGCCGGCGGCACGCGGCGCATTCGTGTCGGATCCGGCGGCATCATGCTGCCCAATCATGCACCGCTGGTGGTCGCCGAGCAGTTCGGTACGCTGGCGACGTTGTATCCGGATCGCATCGATCTGGGGCTGGGCCGAGCCCCCGGGACCGACATGCTCACGGCGCGGGCGCTGCGGCGTGACCTGGCCACCAGTGCGGAGCAGTTTCCGCAGGACGTGATGGAACTGCAGGCGTATTTTGCGCCCACGGTGCCGGGACAGACGGTCCGTGCCATTCCTGGTGAGGGCACGCGGGTGCCCTTGTGGATCCTGGGTTCCAGCCTGTTCGGGGCCCAACTGGCCGCCGCCTTGGGATTGCCCTTTGCATTTGCCTCGCATTTCGCGCCCGATGCGTTGATGACGGCACTGCAGATCTATCGCAGCCGCTTCAAACCCTCGCTTCAGCTGCAGCAGCCCCACGCCATGGTGGCCGCGAACATCGTCGCCGCCGACTCGGACGCCGAGGCGCGCTATCTATTTACCTCCTTGCAACAGGCGTTTTTGCGACTGCGTCGGGGTGAGCCTGGACCTTTGCCTGCGCCGGTCGCCACCATCGAGTCCATTACCACTGAGACGGAACGAGCCGGGCTCAACCAGGCCCTGCATTGTTCCTTTGTGGGCAGCGTCGCCACGGTGGAGCAGGGCGTGCGGGCGTTTCTGGCCAGGACCGGCGCCGATGAACTTATCATCAGCGGTCATATTCATGACCACCAGGCGCGACTGCGCTCCTTTGCACTCGCAGCGCAGGTGCGCGAGGCCCTGTGAACGGCAGCGCCCGTCACGGCCCTTCAGTAACCAAACTTGTAATGGATCTCCCCGTAGATCTCGCGCGGGTAATCCCAATGCAGGCCGTCGAACGTGAGGCTGTTGTCCACGAGCAAGTGTTTGTCAGTCGCGTTCACGACGGTCAGTGCAGCCGACAGGCTCTTGCTGAATTCCTTTCCTACGCTGACATCCAGTGTTCCATGGCTGGGCAGATGGCTCGGGGGCGCATCTCCATTGGAGAATCCGGAGCCGAAGTAAAGATTCATCGAGGCATAGGCCTGCCAGGGCAACTGGGCACGGAAGCCGACATTGAGGGTATTGCGCTGATCGTGATCAAGCGCGTAATAGCCGGTGGGCGGGGTGAAGTCCGTCAGACCCCCCGTGATGGTACCCGTGCCATCGGCCGTCTGGTTCGAATACGTGACATACACTTGCTCGCCCGCCCAGAAGCGCGGTGAGCGCAAGGTGAGCTCGTTGCCCTGGATCAAGGCTCCCGAGATCGTGATCGGCAGGAACACGTTGGAGTTGCCGATCGGGTTGTGGTCGAAGAAGTTTCGCGACTGCGTCCGGAAGTGATCCACATCGATGGTCCAGCCGCTGACCGGAATGGTCAGGCCCACTTGATATTCCTCATCCCGCTCGCCATGCAGCGGCAGGAATCCCAGGGCGCTGCTTTGTGCAAAAGCCAGCAGCGGCCCGGAGATCGTTTCAAGCGGTGGGGGCTGGTAGAACTTTCCCCAAAAGCCCCGCAGTACCCAACCGAGCCCAGGGAGTTTGAGCGTCGTTCCCAGTCGCGGATCGGTCGCATTCTCGCTGATGAGCCCCTCGAAGTGTGTTTGCCGGAGTCCGCCTGAGAGGGCGAGCCAGTCGGTGAGCTGGAAGGTGTCCTGCAGCCAGGCGGCCTCGACATTGCCGTTGGGCCGCAGAGATTGGGCGATCGGGGAGAAGCTGCCATCATTGAACAGGACGTTGAAGTATTGGTTATCGGCCTGACCGAAGGCGGACAGGCCCGCATCCAAGGTGTTGCGGCCGGTACTCACGAGCAGGCTCTCCTGACCTCCGAAGTAATTCGATGAGCGCTGGGCCGTGGTGCTGATCGGGTAGTCCCACGGGGCACCGTCATAATCGGCCCGGTTGTAGTGATAGAAGAGCGAGCTCGTCAGCGTGGTCGAACTGCTGAACGTGCGCACCCACGAGAAGAGCGTATAGGAGTCGGCCTCACGCTGGACGTCCCCTGCGATCTGCCCCGCGGTGTTCGGGATCTGGTAGTCATCGCGGCGCGCGGAGACCACCAGGCGCAACTGGTCGTCCGGAGTCAGGTTGTAGATCAGCGTGGAGAAGCCCCCATAGCCGTCCTCGCCGTCGTGGAGCGCCTGGGCCTCCGGCGTCATGAGTCCCAGATCGCTGCGGTTGGCGTTCACACTCGCGTAGTACGCAAATTGGTCGCTATGACCGCCTATGCTGGCATAGTCATTGGTCTGGCCGTAGTTGCCGCCGCTGACCATCAGGTCCGCCTCGTTGTCGCGCTCAAATCCCGTGCGCGGCACGACGTTGAACACGCCATAGGTGCGATCGCCCTCCGCGGCGCCGTAGCCGCCGCGATCGACCTCCATGTAATCGATGTCCTTGGGGTCGATCTGCGGTCCCAAGTTGCTGGCGATATTGGTGTTGGGAATCTCCACCCCATCGACCTCCCAGGTCACCTGATGGCCGCCGCGCACATGCAGCTGGTCGTGCACGAAATAGGCGCCAGGGACGTAATCGGTGATCATCGCAAGACTGTTGCTGCGATCGGCCCCCGGGGTCATCTGGATATCCTGCCGATCAACCAGCGTACTGGTGGTGAAGGTGGCCGCATTGGGCAGCGCCGTGGCCGTCACGGTGACGGTCTGCAGGGAATCGCCGGCCGTGAGCTGAACATGGGTCGATGGGGCGGCCCCTGCCACGACCGTCAACGACACGGCGGCGGGCACGAAGCCGCTTTGACTGACATTCAGGACGTAATCGCCCAGCGGCACCCCCGGGAAAGCAAACTCGCCATTGGGGCCGGTCTGTGCCGTGCGCGACCAGGCCGAGCTGGCAGCCTGCAGCTGCACGCTGGCGGTGGCCACGGGACGGTGCTGAGCATCATGCACGACGCCGTGCACTTCTCCGATATCCGCGGCGCGCACGTAGACAGGTGAAAGGAGTGCCGCAGCCATGAGGATGGCGGGCGCAAAGCATAGGGCGAGAGATCGCATGATTGAATCCTGAGGTGTGAGGCGGTACAGCAGTACTGGCGCCCGGGAAAGGGCCAGCACGGTCCGACCACAGCAACGCCTTGGCGGCGTCGATGCGGTCAGGTCATGTCCACTTGAGAACCTTCAGGCAGGCGGGGCGCGGGGCTGGTGACTGGGCGAGCCTCGGACACTGGGGATCCAGGGCGAGGAATCGAATCCCGGAATGCTGATGCTCGCAGCCCGCTCAGGGCTGATCGGCAGTTCCGAAATCGGTGCGGCGAAGGGCGCGGAACCGAACGGACAGTGATCGACGTGCAGGTGGCCGGAGTTAGGTGCACCGCCGGGGCTCCCCGCATCCGGCATCAACATGCCGTCCGGGCACAGCATCAGCTGCGCGGAGCCGTTCCCGGCCGGCATGAACCCCACCGGCACCAGCGCGCGCGCCACCAGCACCAGCAGCAGCAGGCTGACGATGGGCAACGTGTGGTGACGGTAGCGGGTCATGTCATCGGCGGCGAAATGTCGGGACAGCCTCAGGCGGGCTTTGAGGGTGCCAGATTCCCGGCCACCGAGTAAAGGATCTGCGCATTGCGGGTCTTCTGGAAGTCTTCCAGCGACTGGCCGCGCAAAGCCCTCCGAGTGTACAATGGCGCTTAGACGTCTAGACGCAAGGAGGGGAGCCGCCATGGATCAGCCTGTGAGATGGACGGTCAGGGTTTCCAAGGACACGGATATGGCCGTGCGCATGTTCCTGGCTCAGCGCGGCCTAAAGAAAGGCGATCTCGCCAAGTTCATCGAGGAAGCGGTGCGCTGGCGCGTGCTCGATCAGACGGTGGCGCAGACCAAGGTGCGCAACGCCAAAGCCACTGTCGCCGAACTGGAAACTGCAATCGATGAGGCAGTACATGCTGTGCGCGCTGAGCGCTTTGCCACCCAGCGCCGATGAGGGCTGTCTTCGACACCAACATACTGTGTAGTGCACTGTTGACACCCCGGGGCCTGACCGATCGGCTCTACCGGGCCTGGCGTGAAGGGCGGTTCGAACTGCTGATGAGTGAGGAGCAGCTGGAGGAATTCCGGCGCGTCACGCGCTACCCGCGCCTGCGACCCTTCATCGAGCCCGGTGCTGCCGGCGCGATGCACAACGAGCTGCGGCGCCTCGGGGTGCTGGTCTTGAAACTTCCCGTCGTCGACGCATCGGGAGATCCTGCGGACAATTATCTGCTGGCGATGGCGCAGGCCGGCAACGCCGACGTACTCGTCACCGGCGATAAGCACGATCTCCTGTCACTCGGCTCATTCCAGCGCACGCGGATCATCACCGCGCGCCAATTCCTGAGGCAGCTGGGCGAGAAAAAAGTGCATGCTTCCAAGCGAGCAGTCGCCGTGGCACGCCATAGAAAGCGCAAGACGTCCCGGTAGGTCGCGGTTCCCGGCCGGCCACCGGGTGACAACGCCGCAGTTCAGCCTCAGGCGGGCTTTGCGGGTGCCAGATCCCCGGCCACCGAGTAAAGGATCTGCGCATTGCGGGTCTTCTGGAAATCCTCCAGCGATTGGCCGCGCATCGCCGCGTAGATATGTAGATTGGTGGTGCCGATGACCGCGCCGAGCTTCTCCAGCAGGAAGAAGATCACCCCGTAGTGGATGAGCGCGCGCCAGTCACGCTGGCGCAACATGTCTCGTTCAACCGGGGTGAGTCCGGCCTCCTCGAACAGGGCCTCAGGGTCGGACAGAAAGCGCGCGCGCGTCTGCGGCTGGATCAGCTGGTGCAGGAAACTGTTCAGGCGATAGGCCTTGACGCTGCGATCCAGGGTGAAGGGATAGGTGCCCGGGATCTGATCCATGCCGGCCCATTCGTGGCCGATGCGTTGGCGATAGGCCTCGACGCTCTCCCCCGTGCCCTCATCCGGCTCGTTCTCGAAGATCACCGTGCAGATCGGCGTCATGGAGGGCAGGTAGTAGGCCTGATGCAGCTTCTTCACGCGCTTGTTCAGCGCGCCGCGCATCACCAGCCACATGATGACCTCCGAGCCTTCGCACCCGCCCAGTCGGGCGTAGTCGGCAATGGAGATGGCCGTGAGCTTTTCCGGGTCCTTTTCGATCAGCTCCAGGAACTCCATGTCCCAAGGGGTGTTGTTGAACCCGGCGCGCTCGCCGTGGATCTGGTGCGAGAGGCCGCCGGTGCCGACGATCGCGACCTTCAGATCCTCAGGATAGCTTTCAATGGCTTTGCGCAGTGAGTGACCCAGTTTGAAGCAGCGTTTCGCGGACGGAATGGGGAACTGCAGCACACCCACCTGCAATGGCACGATGGCGCCGGGCCAGCGATCACCCTGCCGCGGCCACAGCAGCGACAGGGGCGAAAAGCACCCATGATCCAGGCCCTTGGCCTGAAAGTACCCGAGGTCAAATTCATCAGCCACCAGACCTAAGGCGATATGCCGCGCCAGATCCGGATGGCCATCGATGCTGGGCAATTTGCGCGGCCCGCCGCCCTCATCGGCCGGCCAGTAGTGATCGCCCACGCCCAGGGCAAACTGCGAGTAATGATCAAAGAAAAAGGAGGTGATGTGATCGTTATAGATGACGAACAGGACATCAGGCTTTTTCTGCGCCAGCCATTCCTGTACCGGGCGGTAGCCTGCGAAGATCGGCGCCCATACCGGATCATTGTGCTTGTTGGCATCGAGGGCGAAGCCGATAGTTGGGGTATGCGAGGTGGCGATGCCGCCCACAATCGTAGCCATTTACATGAATCCTCTGGAGAATTGCGCACGCGCCGAAGGTCCCGGCAGTTGCTATATTGGACTGGTGCCCGGGAATAAAGAATTGATCCCGCAATGTACAAATGGGATCCAATTAGGTCAAGTTAGGTGCATGTTATTAACATAATTGCAGCCCGGCATCTGTTTCAGGATCCCAAATTGAGGTGGTCGTGACCGACACGCAACTCGCCCGCGCGACCGTGAGTATTCGCGAAATGATTCTGCGCGGCCGTCTGCAGGGTGGACAGCGCGTGGCGGAGGCCATGCTGGCGCAGACCCTGGGCATGTCGCGTACCCCGATCCGCCAGGCTCTGCCGCTCCTGGCACGCGAAGGGCTGCTGGTGGAGTCGGGGACCCGTGGCTATGTGGTGCGCACGTTCACCCGGATGGATATTCTGGATGCCATCGATGTGCGTGGCGTGCTGGAGGGTTTCGCGGCGCGGCGGGTCGCCGAGCGCGGCGCGGCGCCGGCATTTCTCGCGCAGCTGCAGGAGTGTCTGGCGGAGGGCACCCGCATCTTCGCCAAGGGCCACCTGGTGGAATCCGACCAAGCCGCGTATGGGGCCATGAACGCACGTTTTCACGCGCTGATCATCGAGGCCGCGGCGAGCCCCGTGACGGCCGATGCCATCCAGCGCATGGCCAGCATTCCGTTTGCCGCCGCCGCGGCCATTGCCTTCGATGCGACGGATCTGAAGTCGATGTTTGATGCGCTGTGGAATGCGCACCAGCAGCACTATGCCGTCTACGATGCTTTGCAGGCCGGTCAGGCAGCGCGGGTCGAATTCCTGATGCGCGAGCATGTGAACACCGTCAAGCAGAGCATCAATATGTTGGCGGCGGGTCCGGTCAGTGTGGCCCGACCCTTTGCCGCCCCGCTGCTCAAGGCAGCACGGTAATCGTCATCGCGACGGTGCGTGCCGCACCGGGCGGCACGATGAGGCTGCCGGGCTTGTCCTGCAGTTCACCGTTGAACCCCTCGGCATCGGTGATGCCGTGCCAGGGTTCGATACAGATGAAGTTCGCGCCCGGCTTGCTCCACATGCCCAGGTAAGGCACGCCCGGAAAACTCAAGGCGATGCGCGGACCCACCTCGCTCCCGTAGGTGACGCTGCGACTGACGATCTCATCGAAAATCAGCGCATCGGCTGCAAAGAGTTCATCGCGTAATGCCAGGCGGCGGTGAGTGACGGGGGTTGCCAGGCGCTGGGGAGTCAGCAGTCCGTTGCCATCCAGGCGGCGGACCGGTGCCGGCTCGTCACATTCAAACTCGATGAAGTGCGCCGCTCGGTCCTCCCCATACGGCAGTGGCCAGGCAAAGGCCGGATGAAAGCCGAGACTTGCGGGCAGGTCGCGCTCGCCGCGATTGCGGATCCATGCCGTGACCGCGAGGCTTGCCTGCTGGACGGTGAAGTTCACCTCCAGTTCGAATTCAAACGGGTACACCGCCCGCGTCTGCTCATCGGCAACCAGTTTGAAGCTGGCGCTGGTGGGTCCGGCTTCTGCGACGCTGAAGCGCCGGTTGCGGGCAAAGCCGTGCCGCGGTAGGGCGAAACTGTGGCCGCCGGTGCGGTAGTGACCCGCCACCAGCATCCCGATGATGGGAAAGAGCAGCGGCGCGCGGCCGGCCCACACCGCCGGATCGCCCTGCCATTGCAGCTCGCGATCGGCGGCATCCCGCAGCCTTGAGAGCTGGGCGCCCTGCGGGTCGATGGTGGCAGACAGACCCGTGGTGCGGAGCGTGATCCAGTCCGACGGGTCCGCTGCCATGCCTCACCCGCTACGCGGTGCGATAACTGCTGCGCTTGATCTTGCGATGGTCGATCTCGCGCGGATAGATGCCCTGATGCATGACCACCTGCTCGTAGGCGATCCGGTCTTTCGGGATGGGCGTCTCGATGGTGGGCGTGGAGGCCATGATGGCATCAAAGCGCTGCTTCATGCCGGGCGCGAATTCCGGATGACTGAGGATGAACAGGTCATTGTTCACGACACCGTTCATGACCCGCTCACCGGCCTCCAACGGGCTCATGGATGCGGCGGCCATGCGCGCCATGATCGCCGGGGTCATGCCGGGTCGCGGCTTGCGGAACGGATTCGGCTCATCCATCCCGACGTAGTTGTCGGTGTTGACACTACCCGGACAGAACACGCCGGTGCCGATGTTGGTGGACTCCAGTTCCACACGCAGCGCTTCCATCAGGCCCACGGCGGCAATCTTGGTGGAGGTATACACGCCGGCGTTGACGCCGGGCAGCAGCCCGCCCATGGATGCGGTGGTGACGAAATGACCGCCTTCACCGTGCTCGAGCATGTGCGGCAGGCAGGCGGCCACGCTGTTGTAGATGGCCGTGAAGTTCACCGCCACCGCGTTGTCCCACTCCTCAAACTTCGCCTGGCTGGCCTGGCGCAGCGTCTTGATGCCCGCGTTGTTGACCACCAGGTGCAGCTTGCCGAAATTGCCCTTGACGGCCTCGACCATGGCCTTCCAGCCGTCACGGTCGGTCACGTCATGCTTGAATGACATCACCCCGGCATTGCCCGGCTTGAACAGCGGCAGGGCGGCCTTCAGACGCTCCTCATTGCGGTAGCCGATCACGACTTTCATGCCGGCGTTGGAGGCCGCGCGCGCGATCCCTAAGCCAATGCCATCGGATGCGGCGCTGATGTAGGCCACCTTGCCCTTCAGATCCTTGAGCGGCGGGGGCTGCGAGACGGTGGGCTCCGGAGGCCGTGGCGGACGAGCCGGGGCCCCAGCCGGGGCGCCGGAGGGCGCGGCGCTCTGCGCGGCGGCGTATTGCGTGAGGCCCAGTCCCGCCAGCAGGCTGCCGCTGCCGATGCCTAAGGTCGCGCCGAGAAAGTCGCGCCGATCGGACCGCAGTTGCGGGTCATCGCTGCCGGGGAGTTCAGGTGTGGACTTGCGGGTATTCATGAAAGTGTCCGTTGTTGGTATGCGGAGTGCGGCCGTTGGTAGCTTGCGGCTGTCCGCCATCAGGCCTTCAGCGTCACGCTGCGGAAGGACTTGCGCTTTTGCCTGCGGTGGGCGATCTCGCGGTTGTAGATTCCGCAGGTCAGAACGCGGGTTTCACCGCGGACCCGATCCGGATTCGGCGGGGCGTCCTCCCTGGGCTCCGAGTCCAGCATGGCATCGAAGCGCTGCTGGGTACCCGGCATGTATTCCGGATGCGTGAGGATGAACAGGTCATTGTGGATGACGCCGTTCAACACCCGCTCGCCGGCTTCCAGCGGATCCATGCCCGGCGGCGGTCCACGGTTCTGACGCGGTGGGCCGCCGGGCGGGCCACCTGCCGGCCGGCCCGCGGCTTTCGCGGCGGCCGCCCGCGCTGCAGCCCGTTCGGCCAGGTACGGATTGGTCTCACCGGTGTCCTGGTAGTTGTCGGTGTTCACGCCGCCAGGGCAGAAGGCCGAGGTCCCCACGCTGGTGCCCTCCAGCTCCACACGCAGGGCTTCGATCAGACCCACGGCTGCGATCTTGGTCGCGGTGTACACGCCCAGCGGGCCGCCGGGCAGCAGGCCGCTCATCGAGGAGGTGACCACGATCTGCGAGCCCTCCCCGTGCTGCAGCATATGCGGCAGGCACACGGCGACACTGTCGTACGTCGCGGTGTAATTCACCGCCACGGCATCGTCCCAGTCCTTGGCGGACACCGTGCTGGCCTTGGCGAAGGTTTTGATGCCCGCGTTGTTGACCACCAGGTGCAGATTGCCGAACTGGCTGTTGATGGTCTGGAGCACTTTGGCCCAGGCATCGCGGTCGGTCACATCGTGCTTGACGGGCAACACGCCGGCATTGCCCTTCTTGAACAGCGGCAGGGCCGCCTTCAGGCGGTCCTCATTGCGATACCCGATGCACACTTTCATGCCGGCTGCCGAGGCCGCCCGTGCGATCCCTAAGCCGATGCCGTCGGAAGAGGCGGTGATATAAGCGACCTTGCCCTTCAGATCGTGCAACGGCGCGGGTTGCGAGAAGGCCGGCTCCGGTGGCGGCGGCGGGCGGGCGCCGGGGCGGAAACCGCCGGGACCGGGACCGGGACCGGGTCCGCTACCCGCCGGCGCACCCTGTGCACGCGCGTATTGGCTCAGACCCAGGCTGGCGAGCAAACCGATGCCGGCGCCGTACACGGTTCCCTCCGCCAGAAAGCGGCGCCGTTCGGCTGCGAACCGGTCCAGTGTCCAAGGGTTCTGGGGGGCATCCTTCATGATATTCCTGCCTACTGTTGGTTTTGCAACCGGGCCATTTTTCCGAGCCGCAGTGTGCCTGATCGGCACAAGTGCCGTCACCTGTTGTGGGTTCAAACGGCTGTGTCGTCCTGTCATGACCTGGGACACCTCGCTGCTACACTCCCGGGTGACCGATCACTTAAAGGGGTGTGCGCATGAGCCAGAATGGGATCCCGGGCAGGCGGCCAAAATCGGATGGATTGACGCCAGGGGGCAGTGCGCGTCGCGGTTTCCTGGGCAGTGCGGCGCTTGCCGCGGCGGCCACCGCCACGGCGGGAATGGTGGCCACCGACCTGGCGCGGGCGGCGGCGCCAGAGGCCTCCGGCAGCTGCCCGTCGGTGCCGCAACCGATGCGCGAGGTCGCAGGCAAGGTCGCCTTCATCACCGGTGGCGACAGCGGCATTGGTCTGGGCATCGCCAAGGCCTGCACCGATGCCGGCATGAAGGTCGTCATCACCTACCTGACCCGCTCGCACCTGGATGAAGCGATGAAGCTGCTGGGCAGTGCCGGCGATCGCGTGCATGCCATCAACCTCAATGTCACGGATCGTCCGGGCATGGAGCGCGCTGCCGCGGAGACCATCCAGGTATTTGGCAAGGTCCATGTGCTGGTCAACAACGCCGGTGTGGGTGTCATTGGCGGCCTGTCCCATGCCACCTATGAAGACTGGGATTGGGCGATGGGTGTGAATGCGGGCGGTGTCTTCAATGGCATCCGGTGTTTTCTGCCGCGCATCCAGGCGCAGGGTGAGGGCGGCCAGATCGTCTCCGTCTCCTCCCTCGCCGGCCTGCTGGGGCACGCGCCGGCGGGGGTCTACACCGCCTCCAAATTTGCCGTGGTGGGCATGATGGAGGCGCTGCGCGCGGAACTTGCGGACGCCAATATCGGGGTGACGGTGTTCTGCCCCGGTATCGTCAACACCAATATCGGTAGCTCGGCACGCAACCGGCCGGGCGGTGCGGCCGCCGCAGCCCCCCGGGTGGACCCCGGATTCAAGCTCGATCCTGCGATGATGGCGCAGATGCAGAAGGCCATGAGCCAGTCGCATGGTGTGCCGCCCGGCATGGACTCGATGGACGCGGGCAGGCGGGTGTTGCGCGCCGTGCGCGACAACGACCTGTACGTGCTCACCACGCCCGAGTTTGCACCGGAATTCGCCGCGCGCGGGGAAGCCATCCTGGCTTCGTTACCGACGGACGTGCCGGTGTCGCCGTCCCGCGAGCTCATGGGCCGGATGATTCTCGGCAAGCCGCCGTATGCGGCGGAACGCGATCGGCGACGCTGCGAGCGGGCGCGATCGCGCAAGGCCTAACGAGCGGGCAGGCGGGCCTGGACGGGCAGCAGCACGGCGCTGATGACCCACCCCACAAGGATGATGGCGAACAGCGCCAGCCATTGATTGAGGGCGAGTACCGACAGCCACAGGGGCGAGGTGACGAAGGTCGTCAGTGCGCCGGTCTGACTGAGCAGTCCCGCGGTGGAGGCGCGATGCTCGGGGCCAGCGACCTTGGGCAGCAGGGAGGCGAGCACGGCCATGGCGGCGCCCGTGCACACCAGCCAGATCAGCAGTGCCGCCAGGGTGAGCCCCATGTGCGTCCAGGGTGTGAAGACCCCGAGGCCGGCGATGGATCCTGCCACCGCCAGGCCAATGAATAACGTGGCGGGCAGCACGCCGCGCGTCAGGGCGACGCCGCTGATGGTGGCGCCCAGGATCATGAGTACATTGGTCGCCGCCATGATGCTGGAGGCCGCCCCGATGCTGATGGCGTAATGCTGGGACAGGTAGGTCGGCATCACCACGCTGACACCCAGGCCCAGCAGGATCAGCACGCCGAATGAGATCGCCAGTCGCAGCGGCGCGATACCTTCCTGGGATTTCAGCAGCGCCAGAATCGACCGCGGTGCTGTCTTGGGCGCGGCGGTCGGCGCCCTCTTGGGCAATGCCAGGCCGAAGAGGGCCAGCACCACGAAGATCGCACCCTGCACCAGGTACGCGTAGCGCCAGTGCGCTCCGGAGGCAAATGCCGCAGAGATCAGCAGCCCCAGCGAAGTCCCCACGGGCTGATAGCTGGACCACAGCGACATCGCCGCGCTGCGCCGTTCCGGGGCACTGATGGCGATCATCAGGGCGGGCGCCGCGGCGTACACCAGCAAGGGAATGGCGCCCTCGATGACGCGCAATACCTGAAACGGCAGGATGGAGTCAGCCATCAGGTACAGTCCATTCACGAGCGCGCCGATCAATGCGGCCAGGATCAGCGCCGGGCGTGCGCCCAAGCGATCGATGACGGCACCTGACAAGGTGCCGAAGATGGCCGGCAGCACCGCCATCAAAGACAGGAACAGGCCGAATAGCGCCACGGTCGCACCCGGCAGCTGCGTGATGCGCCCCTCGAGCGGTATGGCCTTGGTGAGCGATGCGGCACTCACGACGCCATACAGATAAATGAGGATGAGTCGGGGCCAGCTGCCTTGGTTCATTCTTTTCCAGCGCGTTGAGGCCACCCTGCTGCTTCTGGTAACTTAGCACAGGTATTACGGTCAGGGGCATGGCCAATCATGAGTGGATCAATGACGCGGCGCGGCGTGCTGACGGGCGCAGCGGCGCTCGCAGGTGTGAGCGCGCTGCCCCAGTTTCTGACCCCCCTGACCCGCACGGCGATCGGCCACGTCGTGGTCGATGACCGACTCGCCTCGTCCGCACATTTCGCCAGCCGCTTCGATGCCGCGCGGGTGCACGCGGTGAACGCGCTGGATGATCTGTGCAACCGCTGGTACACACGGTTGCGCGCGCAAGTGCTGGCCGACACCGGGCATATTGCGGGGCTGACGAGCTGGATGGATTACGTGGTGATGCGCAGCTGCGCGGCCGAGGTCGGCTACGTCGGCGCGTTTCACGCTGAACACGTCCCCGCTGCGACGGGTCTGGAACATATCGTGACCGCCTATCCGGATCTGCTGGCGCAGCTGGTGCAGCGGGCCCAACCCCAATCCTGGGCGCATGCGATGGGCGAGGCCCTGGCCTCCGGTGTGCATCTGCGCTCGCGTTTCCTGCCCGGTCAGGTATTCCGGGCCACCACGGCAGCGCCCGCATTCGGTCATGTGCGCATGGTCACCTGGGTGTTCTCGCCCCGGCATTCGGTTTGAGGGGGCACATGATGAAGCGATTCAATCAGCTCGCCGCGGCGTGGCTGTCTGCCGTGTTGCTGTCGACGGTGTTTTCCCTGGCCCATGCGCAAGGCAAACCTGATACCCCCGCCTGGCAGGGTGCGCGGCTCGGATTTGTCGGCCGCGTGGTGCGGGACCTGGACCGCTCAGTCGCCTTCTACAAGATGATCGGGTTCACCCAGGACCCGCTGGCCCAGCCGGTCTGGCGTACGGACCCGGTGGTGGAGGGGCTGTATGGGGTCAAGGGCTTCACCACCCGCATGGCCAAGATGTACGTGGTGAATCCGGATTCCGGGCAGCACTTCGTCGTGTATCTGCGGGAAGTAAAGGGCATCAAGCGCACCGACCTCAGCCACCATACCGCCTGGGAGCCGGGCGCCACGCACTTTGGACTGGTGGTGGCGGATGCCGATCAGGTCTGGGCGAAGCTGCAGGCGGCAGGCCTCCTGCACGCGCGTTCCTGGGGAGGCAAGCTGATCGCCCCGCCGGGTCAGTCCAAGGGCATGCTGGCCTACATCACCGATCCGGATGGCCTGGATATCGAACTGATCAATCAGCGTCCGGCGACCCCTGCCCAGAATGGCCGGCGGGCGCAGCCGGGGTTGCTGCCCGGTGTCAATCACATGGGGCTGGTGATCCTGGATGCGGACAAGTGCAAGGCGTTCTACAGCGGCACGCTGGGTGGCGTGTGGCCACAGACCCCGTCACCGTGGCTGAAGGGCGACTTCTACGATTCTGCGGTCGGTGGGCATGGCAATGTGCTGCGGTTCTTCAACGTCTCCTTCCCCCAGGAGATCGCGCCCAACCTGCGCATGAATCTGGAACTGGTGGAATACCAGAACCGCAAGGCTCCCGTGCGGGCCTCGCGGATCACGGATAGCGGGGTCGGCTACATCGGCATGCAGGTACCGAACCTGGACATAGCGTTGCAGCAGGTGCTGGCCGCCGGCGCGAAGCAGGTGTCCAAGCCCGGCATCGTCACCATGCGCAGCGGCACTCGCGAAGTCATGATCCGTGATCCGGATACCGGCGTGTTCCTGGAGCTCTTCGATGAGCCGCCGGCCAAGTAGCGGGCGGCTCACCTACCACGGCGCAGGTTTGTAATCCTTCAGGAACTGGCCCCACACCGGCAGGCCGGTGCGGCTGCCATCGAAGATGGGATCTACGATCCGGGCCGCCCCATCGATGATATCCAGCGGCGGCGCGAACCCCAGTTCCGCCTTGCGCGCCGCATGGACCGCCGGGTCTTCATCCGTCACCCAGCCCGTGTCGACGGCGTTCATGTGGATGCCGTCCCGGTAATAATCCGGCGCGCTGGTGCGGGTCATCATGTTCAGCGCGGCTTTGGCCATGTTGGTGTGGGGATGCCGCTCGGTCTTCGTGGTGCGGTAGAACTGACCCTCCATGGCACTCACATTCACGATGTGTTTGTGCGCACCGGGGGTAGCCAGCAGCAGTGGTTTGAGGCGCGCATTGAGAATGTACGGCGCAATGGCATTCACCAGGTGCACCTCCAGCAGCTCCGGCGTCTCGACTTCATGCAATCGCAGGCGCCAGCTGTTGCTGGATCGCAGGTCCACCTGCTGCTGGTCCTCATCATAGTGGTGGACCGGGAATAGTGGCGTCGTCGCGATGAGCGCGTTGCCGGATTCTTTTTCCAGCAGGTGCGCATAGAACGCCGCCGGGCGGCGCACGGTCTGACAGGCATTGTTCAGTATGTGATCGAGCCGTGGCAGGCTCGCAAGCAGAAAACGCGCGAAGCTCTCGACGCTGGGCGAGTGGCGCAGATCCAGCCCATGGATCTGCAGGCGATCCTGGAACTGCGGATAATCGGCTTCCTGCGCATAGCGCTCGATGGCGTCCACCGGGAAGCGGGTGGTGACGATCACCTGTGCGCCGGCGCGCAGTAGCTTCAGTGCCGCCTGGAAGCCGATCTTGACGCGCGCGCCGGTGACCAGTGCGTACTGTCCGCGCAGGTCCGCGGTCTGCTCGCGTTTGGCGTAGTTGAAATCCCCGCAGTCGCGACACAGGGAGTCGTAATAGCGGTGGGTCAAAGTGAAGGGCTGCTTGCACACATAACAGTTCAGGGCCTGACCGAGGGTGGGCTGGGCTGGCGCGCTCTCAGCGCTCTGAGGTGCCGGCAGCCACAGGGGGGTGTAGCGGGTGGCCCGCCGCTGGATGCGCAGTCCGGTGCGCTGGATGATCTGCTGATCGTGCGCTCGAGCGGCGGCGCGATCGGCCCGCCGGAACGCCTTGGCCATCCTCACCAGGTCCTGGCGCTCGGGCTTGGCGACCAAGCCTGCCAGGGTCAGCAGTTCCCGGCGCTGCTCCTGAGTCAGGTGGGTCAACTGCGAGCGGTCTGCCTCGATGGCGCGCAGCACCTCAATACAGGTGCGTACAGCCTCGGTAGCCAAGGGCAGGTGTTGGGGCGGGTGTGCGGGCCGGTTGGGTGTCTGCATCGCCGCATTGTAGCCAAGGGTTGCGGGCAGCGACTCCGGTCTGCTGTGATGGGGCCATGTCGATGCCCCCCGTACAGCCCTTCGGCTCGCAAGCCGTCGCCCAGATATTCGGACACAGCACCGATGTGGATGCCTGTATCGCCCTGGTCACGCAGATCAACCAACTCCTGGACGAGGCGTCCGCGCGCCTGCAGGAGCCGGGGTCACGCCTGGCCTGCCAGGCGGGCTGCAATTTCTGCTGCCATCTGCGCGTGATGCTGCTGCCGCATGAGGCCATCGCTCTGTTCCGTTACCTGCAGTCCCGGATGCCCGTTGCGGCGGCGACGCAGGTACGCGCGAAGCTGCGGGAATATACCCGTCCCGCATCCGCATCGCCGGCGCCACCCGGACCGGTCACACCTCGCCCCTGCGCGTTCCTGGTGAACGGTGAGTGCTCCGCGTACGAGGTGCGCCCCGGGGCCTGTGCCGCGTATCACTCCTTGAGCAAGGAGCGCTGCGAGCTGTCCTACCGCGATCCTGCTGTGCCCTCCGGCATCGTCGCCTTGCAGGCGCTGCGCGCCGTGGGGGAGGGGATGCAAGAGGGCGTGAGCAGCGGTGTGGCGGCTCAAGGCCTGAGCAATATCCCCCTGGAACTGCATACCGCCGTTGCGGCCCTGCTGGCTGATCCGGCGCTCATTGCCCGCTGGCGGGCCGGACGACCCCTGTTGAAGTCCCCCTGAGGAGTACCGCCCTGGACAAACTCCCCCTGCCACCCTTTACGCTTGAGAGCGCCATCCAGAAGGAGCTATGGGCTTTCGCCCACAACCGAATTGCCGTGCGCTTCGCCTATGAGTGGCATGACGATGCCGGCCAATGGTTTCGCAGCTACGGCAATGAGAACTGGGAATTCGACGAACACGGTCTGATGCGTACCCGCATCGCCAGCATCAACGATGCGCCCATCGGCGGCGGCGAGCGGCAGGCCCCGCGCGCGATCCCTGGGGCATCGTTGATAATGTCCAGCTAGCCGTAGCCGCAAGTGATCGCGCTCACGCAAAAAGAATGTACTCGCCCATCAAGTCGTGGTGCCGTGGTCCGAGCCGTACCAGGTCGAGCAGGATCTACTCCTGTGCCTCGTGCTGTGTTAAGTCCAGCCAATCAGACGCTCTTACCTTCTTAGAGGAGGTAAAACTGCACGCGGGTCCCTTGGAGCTTAGTGCTCGCGGTAAACCCAAAGCTTCCACGGTTATTCGCGCACTGGATGCGATTGAGCGGGCGAGCCGCTGGAAGAAGCTGACAGTGTTCTTCGATGAGTTTCAGGACATCGTCGAGAACCTGGAGGAGCGAGACTCAAGACATCTTCTGGGGGTTCTCCGCGCCGAGATACAGCGTCACACGCAAGTTTCTTACATTTTTACCGGCGAGCGAAGCCACTTCTACCAGTCGGCCACGTTTCTAGAAGTTGGCCCAATCCCAGAAGTCGACATGAGCCAGTTCTTCGTCGAGCAGTTTGCTCGAGGAGGCCGCAAGGATGAGGCAACGCCGGCACAGCGGCGCATACTTTTCGCTTTGGCGCTTCGGGAAGGGGATGAGGTGGCTACGGACTCCTTCATTCGCTTCTCAGGCTTCAAAGCGAACGGCTCAGTCAACGCGGCTATGCGCCCCTTCCTCAAAGGGACAAATGCGCTCCTTGAGAAGACCGGCAGTCGCGTGAGGTTTCGCGATCGCTTCGTGCGGCTCTGGTTGCTCGTGCTTCTCAATCGCAATCCCGGCATGTTTCCGGCAAGCCGCTCTCTCAAAGAGAGTGCCGAGCAGCGCCAGTTCCTCACCTACATCCGAGCAGATAACGAATAGACTGGTGACTTTTCCAAATTGGGCCATCTGCGTAGTAACACCCCTAGAACAAAAAAAGGCCGCTGGTTCGCAGCGGCCTTTCACCCGGTCCGGTTGCTCCAGGTCTTACCGGTTATTTGAACTTCGCCGTGAGCTGCAGGTACCACTCTGCCGGCTCGTTGTAGGTGCCGCCCACCTCGCCCGCACCGATATTGGGTGAACCGGTGGTGATGAAGCGGTCATTGGTGATGTTGGTACCGCCCAGGGCCAGATCGTACTTGTTGTCCGAGGTGATGTAGTGGACCGAGGCATCCAGCATGCGAGTGGCGGGGTCACGCAGCTCGGGGGTGTTCAACGAATCGTTGAACATCTCGGCCGTGTAGGTAAAGGCGACGATTGCGCGCAGCGATGCCTGGTTGGGCAACAGGTAAGTGTACTCCGGATAGAACGTCAGTTTGTACTTCGGCGTCTTGGGCAGCCGCGCATCCAGCGGATTGCCTGCCACGATGTCGCAGACCGGGCCGCCGGTGGCCGGGTTGATCGCCGTCGTGGGGCACACGTTGACGCCCGCTGGCTCGAGGATCTCCTGCGGAATGTTGGCATTTGGATTGACGTACGTGTAGTACGCATCGATGTACGAACCGGAGAAGTTCAGCGACAGCCCACCACCGATGACCGACTGCAGTTCCAGTTCGGCACCCTTGATCTTGGCGTTACCGGCGTTGGTGTACACCGGTGAGATGCCCTGTTGGATGTCCAGCTGGATCCCATCGTAATCCGTGTAGAACAGGGCCGCGTTGGCCTTCAGGTGATGGTCAAACCACTCCGACTTCACGCCCAGTTCCCAGGTCTTGGTGTATTCGGGAGAGAACTGAGCAGCCTCGGCGGTGTCGTTGGCGGACAGACGCGTGGTCCAGCCGCCGGCCTTGAAGCCCTTGCCCCAGCTCAGGTACGCCATCGCATCACTGTCGATCTGAAATTGCGCGGCGAGGGTGGGGTCAAAGACATGCCAGGACTGGCTGTTGTCGCCCGGCGGGAAGTAGCGATCAACCGTGCCGCCGCCCAGCGGAAAGGCATAGGTTTGGGTGCCGGTGAGACCGAACCCGCCGGGTCCGAGAGCCGCCTCG
>DASXFV010000065.1:0-46094 GCA_036489445.1 Steroidobacteraceae bacterium
GCTGAGCGTGGTGGTGGAGATGGCCTTCAGATCCGTGGCGCTGATGGCCTGCACCTGGCTGGTGGTCAAAGCAGCCAGCTGAGCGGTGCTCAGGTTGCTGACCTGGGTGGTGCTCAGGGCGGCGATGACCTTGGTGGCCACTGCTGAGAGCGTGCCGGCGGTGGTCAGCGCCGTCACCGCAGCAGTGCTCAACTGACTGGCGGTGAGGTTGGCCACCTGCGAGGTGGTGAGCCTGGCACCGAGGGTGACGACCTGCGCGCTGGTGAGGTCAGCGATCTGGGCGTTGGAGAAGTTGGCCAGCACTGCGGTGCTCAGGGTGCTGAGCGTGGTGGTGGAGATGGCCTTCAGATCCGTGGCGCTGATGGCTTGCACCTGGCTGGTCGTCAACGCGGCCAGCTGAGCGGTGCTCAGGTTGCTGACCTGGCTGGTGCTCATACCCGCGATCGCCTTGGTGGCAACCGATGAGAGCGAACCGCCGGTTTCCAGCGAGGCTACTGCAGTGGTGCTCAACTGGCTGGCGGTGAGGTCGGCGGCGAAGTCATCGAGAACCGCGCTCTGCAGGGCGGCAATAGCAGCCGAGCTGATCGAGACCACATCCTGGGTGGAAATGTATGGGACCTGGACCGTCGTCAAACCAGCTGCCTGGATGGTGCCCAGGGCGGCGAAATCAGTCGGCTTCAGGGCAGCAATCTGACTGGTCGTCAGCGCGCCAATCTGAGAAGCACTCATCAATGAAATTATTGAGGACATGAGTCACCGTTCCTGATTGAGACAGATTCCCGAACCCGTCATTACTGCTACATATTGCAAACAACCCAACGCCAGCCGGGCCTAACCTTCAACATCGGCATTGCCTTTCAAATCTTTAGGCGACTTTGGGTATTCATGGCTGCGGAATGGAAGGCATGCAGATGAATGTGAACGAAGTCACATCGATCAGTAGCCAAGGCCATACGTACGGTTTGGTGTCAGGCGATGAGGTCAAGCAGCACATTGCCGCCGTGCGACCAGCCGAACAGCATCTGCGCCAGGTGGATGCTGTCCTCCGCGGGCATCTGCTGCAGCACCTCACCGGTCTGCGCGTTCTTGATCGTGGCGACAGTCAGTCCGGTTGTCGCATCCACGTGCAGTTCCAGCACGCGATTCACACTCGCGAGGTGACCATTGATGCGCTCAACGGCGGCCTGGAGGGCCTCGGGGTTGGGTGGCGGCGCCGGGTCTGATACGGTCGCTGCGACTTTCGCGGCGGCTGTTTGGGTGGGCGCCGGACGGCTGCCAGGCGTGTTGTCGCGGCCCGAGGTAAAATCCTCCATCGGGGCGCTGGTCCCGATTGGGCTGACGTAGTGGATTTCTTCGGCCATGTATCGCGCTCCGTCAGGGTTGCTACATTGGCGCGCGGCAGGTGCTACCGCACCATTGCTGCCGCTGTGTGCTCGGTCGCCCGCTCGTCCGATCGTGCCGACTGCCGTACCTGGGGTCCGATTCCGACCCAGGCGCTGCGGATGTCGCCGAGCAGCCCGAGCACTTCCGTGATGTTGCCGATGTCGTTGTTGAGGTTGGCCAACAACAGCTGCCGGGCCATGTACTCGTACAGGTCGCTCAGGTTCTGCGCCAACGGGCCCCCGGCAGCCAGATTGAGGCTGCCGCGCAGCTCCCCGATCAGGATCACGCAGCTGTGCAGCAGCTTGGCCTTGCGCACGGTTTCGCCGCGTTCGATGCAGCCGCGGGCGGTGAGCATGCGCTGGGCCGCAGCATCCAGCAGCATCTGCACCAGGCGGTGTGGATCAGCGCCGGCGATATCGCCGTGCACCGAGACGCTGTTATAGGCCGCCAGTCCGGAATTTCGCCCGTATCCACTCACATCGTCGCTCCGTCAATTATCTGGGACACATAACGGCCGTCCGGCGGTGAACTTGAGCGCGGACGGCCCTTAGGCGTTGGGTGTGCCCTGCACGGTGGGCAGGCTGGCGAAGGCCTGGGTCAGGTATGCCGAGGTCGTCTGCAGCGAGGACAGCAGGGTATTCAAGGCGGAATACTGCTGCGTCAGGCTGGCCGAGAGGGCCGCCATCTGGGTGTTGAGCGTGCTGGTCTGCTGGGTCAGGGAGTTTTCCTGGGTCACCAGCGTCTGGCTGTCGGTGGCGATCGAGCCACTGGAGGCCAGGGCCGTGGTCATCTGCGAATTCAAATTCGCCGCCACGCCGTTCGTGCCGCTGAAGAGCGAACTTACCGCACTGAAATTGGTCGACAGCGCGGTCGACAGGGTGTTCTGGTTGAGGCTCAGCGTGCCGTCGCTGTTGGTCGTGATACCTATGCTGGCCAGAGAGTTGTACGTGGGTGAGCCGGTGTTGACGACACTGTAGAGCGCGCTTTGGATCTGGCTCTGGATGCCGGAGAGCAGGGCATTACCCATCATCGGACCGGCCGTGCCGGTCGAGGAATCGTAGCCGCCCAGCGTGGAGAAGGTCCCTACCAGGGTGTTGTAGGCGGAGACAAAGGCGCTGATGTTGCTCTCGATGGTCGAGGTGTCGGTGCTCACTGTCAGCGTGACCGGACCGGTGGTGGTGGTCGTTCCGGTGAGATCCAGCGTCACGCCGCTCAACGCGCTGGTCACGGTATTGCTTGGGCTGGTGGCGGCAACGCCGGCGATACTGAAGCTCGCGTCCTGGGCCTTTGATTGCAGGGTGTAATTCGTTGCGGCAGTGCTGCTGTAGGTCAGGGCCGCCAGAGCATTCCCGGAGTCGGTCTCGCTGACCTGGATGGTGTTGGCCGCACCGGTTTGCGTCGAGGACAGCAGCAGCTGGGCACCGTTGGTGCCCTGGAGCACGGTCGCCGTGACACCCGGGTTGCCGCCGGCGGCATTGATCGCAGCGGCGATGCCATCGAGGGAGTCATCAGCGCTGGTGACGTCGACAGTGAAGTTGGTGCCGCCGAGGCTGAGTTGCAGGGTGCCGGTGCCGATGGCGGCTGTACCGTCGCCGGTGAATGGGTTCGACAGCAGCTGCTGGGCCTGCGCCAGCTGTGATACGGTCACGTTGTACGTGCCGACGGGTGCGCTGGCGCCTATGGTGGCGCTGAATACGGACGGATTGCTGCTCACGGCCGCCTGCGTGTTGAAGGCGGTCGGGGAGTCGAGTGTGCTCAGCGACGATTGAAAAGTCGACAGGGCGCTCTTGAGCGTACCCAGTGAGGAGATCTGCGTGGTAACCGCCTGAGTCTGGGTGGTGATGAGGGCTTGCTGGGGCGCCTGCGTGGCCGCGACCAGCTGCGACACCAGCGAACTGACATCGATCACTGAGCCGCCGGCTGCTGCAGCGCTGGAACTGCTGGCGATTGAAACCGGAGCCGTGCCGGTGGCGCTGGTGGTGCTCATCGCGTACTACCTCTGTGATCGGTTCCGGGTCCATGCACGGCTGCAGAAACGGCGGCGGGCGGACGCCTTCCGGCATCCGCCCCATCCGTCCCGGATCATCTGCAACCCGAGGACCGTCACCGTTACGGCAGCTTCTGCAGCAGTGTCAGAATGTTCTGCGGAATGGTGTTGGCCTGGGCCACCATCGCGGTGCTGGCCTGCTGCAGGATCTGCGCCTTCGACAGGTTCGACGTGGCCGCGGCGTAGTCCGTGTCCACGATCGCGCTCTTGGCGGCCGTCAGATTGGTGGAATCGGTGTTCAGGCCCGAGATGGCGGACTGGAACCGGTTCTGATAGGCGCCCAGATTCGCGCCCGAGGTGGCGAGCTGCTGCAGCGCGTTGTCGACCGAGATCAGCACCAGGTTCGACTGATCGACGCTGGTGACGCCAAGGCTGGACAGCGTGCTGCTTCCGCCTCCGGTGGCTGCACTCGCCGTCGCACCCGCGGTGCCCAAGGCGTAGGACGCATCCAGCCCCAGGTCGGTGGCCGACTCCGTGTCCGCCGTGACGCCGTCGAGCGCCGTCCCGTCCGTCACCGTAACGGCGACGGTCTGCGCGCCGGCACTGGAAGTGCTCAGGCTGATGCTGCCGGCGCCCGGGCTGCCCGCGGCAGCCGGGTTCACCGTTGCCACGATTCCGTAGCTGGAGCCGAGTGCCTGGTTGATCGCTGACGCGACATTGTTCAGGTCGGTTGTCTGGTTGCCCGTCAGGGTAATGGTACCCACAGAGACGGTGGTCGCGCTCGCCGCGCCCGGCGGCGTGACCTGGACGCTCAAGCTGACCGTATCACCGTTGTTGATGTCGGCACCGGCGTTGTATGCGCCGGTCGCGGCCGCGGTCGTGTAGTAGTTGCCGATGGCGTTGGTCGCGGCGCTGGAAATCGAGGAGACGCTGAGGATCTGGCCGGCGTTGGCGCCGATCTGGAAGTCCGCGCCCTGGAAGCTGCCGTCCAGCAGGTTCACGCCGTTGAACTGCGTGGTGGCGGCGACGTTGTTGATGTCGGCGGCCAGCTGCGTGAACTGCGCGTTCAGGTCCGCACGGTCCTGCGAGCTGTTGGTGGCGTTCAGAGACTCCACGGCCAGATCGCGCATGGTCTGCAGGTCGGTGGTGACCTCGGACAGTGCGCCCGAGGCGGTCTGCGCCAGGGACACGCCGTCGTTGGCGTTCTGCGCGGCCTGGTTCAGGCCATTGATCTGCGAGGTCATGCCCTGGGAGATGGCGTAGCCGGCGGCATCGTCCGCCGCAGTGTTGATGCGCAGGCCCGAGGACAGCTGCTGCAGGGCCGATGCCAGCTGAGTGCCCGATGAAGTCAGGCTGTTCTGCGCGATCATCGAGTCGATGTTGGTATTCAGTACGAGAGACATGATCAGAAACTCCTTTTGCTGGTATCGGCCAGGACCTTCGGGTCCGGAGGCCTCCTTGCATCTGCGGCCCTTACGCCGCTATCCGTTCAAGGTGTGTATCGGTTGACTGGCAGGGAACTTGAGTCCGTTTGGCTGGCAGGACGTGAACCCCGTCACGCATTTGGCTTCACGCTCACTGCAGGTAATTGAACAGGGACATCTTGGCAATGGACGCATACGATTCCTGGGCCGCCTGCAGGGCGAGTTCCTCGGTCGACAGTTGGGTGGTGGCTGCGGCGTAGTTCACATCCTGCAGGGTGCTCACGGAAGCCGTCATGGTCGTCTGCTGGCTCTGGGCCGTGGTGTTGGCGGCCGTGATGGCATTGATGCGCGCACCGACCGAGGCGCTGACCTCGCCGAAATTGCTGATCGCGCCATCGATCTGTTCCAGCGCGGTGCCCACCTGCGTCGAGACCTGCGCGGAGCTCAGGTCGGGATTGTTCAGCGTCGTGATCAGGCTGGAGAGCGTATTGAATGCGCTGGAGGTGCCGGCGGGGGCCACGGTAAACGTGTCGCCGGCCGCCGGCGTCCCGGTCACAGTAGTGCTGATGCCATCGAAGGCAATCGACCCGGGGCTGGTGAAGGTGCCGCTGGTCACGGTCGTGCCGGCGCTGTTGGTGACCGTGTAATCCGTCGGATCGGTAAAGGTGATGGTATAGGTGTCCGGTACCCACTGCGAGGCATTGGTCACCGTGCCCGCATCGATGGTGGCCGAGCCGCTGTTGCCGGCGCCCACTGCGGTGGTGAACGTGCCATTGCCGGCGGGGATGTTCATAAAGACGCTGGAACCGGAATCGCTGCTGGACAGGCGCTGGTTGGAACTGATCTGCACCTGGCTGACGCTGTTGGAGCCGTTGTACGTCACCGAGTTGCCGGACTGGGCGAAGGGCTGAGTGGTGCTGGCTTCACCGGCGAACAGGTAGTTGCCATTGGAGTCGGTGCTGTTCGCGGTGCTGACCAGCTGCTGCAGCAGCTGCTGGAGCTGTGTGGCAATGTCCTGGCGCTGGGACGAGGTCAACGAGGCATTGTTGGCCTCCACCGCCAGATCGCGCGCGCTCTGCATCACATTCGTGGCATCGCTGAGTGACTGCTCCTCGAGAGTCAGGTTGGAGTTCAAGGAGCTGCCGTTCGTCTGGTACTGCTGCGACGCTGAGATCTGCACGTTCAGCTGATTGACCTGTGACATGGCCGCCGGGTTGTCCGACGCGCTCTGCAGCTGCAGACCGGTCGACAGTTCCTGTTGGGTCTGGGAGATCTGCGTCTCCAGCGTCTGCATCTGCTGGGAGGCGTCAGTCTGGAAACCAAGGGTTGAGACTCGCATAGCGTTAGCCGTCGGTGATTGCGGTGAGGAGGGAGGTGAACATCTGGCTGGAGGCCTGGATCATCTGCGCGCAGGCCTGGTAGGCCTGCTGATACTTGACCATGTTGGCGGCTTCCTCATCCAGGTTGACGCCCGACACGCTGTTCACGGCATCCGTGGCCGAGGTGTTGACGGCCTGCTGTGCCTGCGCGTTGTTCTGGGCCTGCTGGGTCTGTGCGCCGACCTGGGACACCAGGGTATTGGCGGCCCCGATCAGCGATGTGGTGCCGCCATTGAGGGAGTTGGTATTGAGGCCATCGATGATGGCGAACAGGTTGCTGTTATCGCCGGTGTTGCCCGCATTGCTGCTGACCGTGAACGTGTCGCCGGCCGCAGGGGTGCCGCTGATCGAGGTGGTCCAGCCGTTAGCCGCGATGGCGGCGCCGGGTGTGTAGGCGTACGTGGTACCGGTGCCGTTGATCTGATACTGCGTGGGGGAGCTGAACACGATGTTGGTCGCGGTCAGAAGCGACGGATTGGTCGGGTCGGTCACGGTGGCCGCGGCGATGGTGCCGCTGCCCGTATTGGTGGCCGCCGCGTTCGCCTGCACCGCGGCAGCCGAGGCGATCTGCGACGGACTGGTCAGCAGCACGCCGAAACCGGCAGCCGCCTGGCTGGTGGGCTGGATCAGGAAGCTGTCCCCGGCACCGGGGGTGCCGCTCACCACAATGGAGAGGCCCGCCGCGGTGAACGGATTGCCCGCGCTGCCGTCGCCGCCCATGGTGACCGCCTGCTGCTGCGTCTGGTCGTACAGCTGCCAGGTTCCGCCGGTGTTGGTCAGCGTGTAGTCATCAGTGGTCAGGGCCGACACGTTTGAGAGGGTGACGCCCACCTGGGCGGTTCCGGTATTAAAGGACGAGTTACTGACCTGTACCGGCCCCACCGCGAACATGGGCTGGCCCTGCGTGCCCGAGGAGGTGAGGCCCGCGGCCTGCTGCTGGTTGACGATCGTGGCCACGCCAATGCTCAGCTGCCCGAGTGTGTTCAGCGTGGGGTCAATGACCTGGCTGCGCACGGCGAGCAGGCCACCCAGGGACCCGCCGGTAATGGAGCCGGTGATGTCCACCGTGCTGCCGGCGCTGCCGGCGGTACTCAGGCCCACGTCCAGTTGAGTCGGGTTGTACTGATTCGGTATGGCCGTCAGCGTCTGCGGCACGGCGCCCGTGACCAGCGACTGACCACTGCCGATGAAGACATCCAGCGAACCGTCGCTTTGCGTGGCGGTGTTCACCGAGACGTACTGGCTCAACTGATTGATCAGCTGGTCGCGCTGGTCGAGCAGGGTGTTGGGGGATTGTCCGGAGGCTGACTGCGCGGCGATCTGGCCATTGACGGTGGCAATGCCGCTGGCAAGGGTATTGATCTCAGCGACACTGCTGCTGATCTGACCCTCGACGTTCTGGTCGGCCTGGGAGAGCTGGCTGGCATAGCCTTGAATCGTCTGTGCCAACGTCTGGGCGGAACTCAATACCGCCTGGCCACTGGCACTCTGGGTCGGTGCATTGGCCAGGGTCTGCAGCGAATTGGTGAAGTTCTGCAGCGTCGCGGTCAGACCCGTGCTGGTATCGCTGAGCATATTGTCGATGCTGCCCGCCGTGGTCGCGTAGGCGTTGAAGCTGGAGTAGCTGCTTTGCGAAGTGCGCATCTGGCCGGCCAGCAGCTCGCTGTAGCTGCGCGTGACGCCGGAGACGTCCACGCCATTGCCGAAGTTGCCGAGGCTGGTGCTGACCCCCAGTTGGGCGGTGAAGTCCGGGCTCTCGACGCTGTAGCCCGGTGTCGAGACATTGGAGACGTTATTGCTGGTGACGCTCAGCGCTTTCTGGAACGCGAGCAACCCGGAGACACTGGTGGCGAGTACATTGGACATTGACAGTCAGCCTTTACAGTGTGCTCGTAGGCACGGTTATCGGCGCCGTGGCGCCGGACTTGAGGGCCATGAGTCCACGAAGATTCATGGCCAGGTGCCCGGAGATGTTATTGGCGACCGCGCTGACCTTGCGGACGTAGTCCGGATCAGTGGCATAGCCGCCGCGTTGCAGGCCCGTGGCGAAGGCCTGGGCATCACTGCCGGTATTCAAGGCGCCCGCATAACGTGGGTTGTTACGCAGGATGGAGACATAATCCTGGAAGCTCTGGGACGCGTCCGGGTAGGAACGGAATGGGGCCACCACAGCGGTGCTGGTGCCGTCAGGGGCTGCCTCGCTGGTGACTGCCGGCACACGGGCGCCGGGCCAGGAGTCCGTGGCCTTGACGCCAAACAGGTTGTTGCTGGAATGACCGCTGCTGTCATGAGGCAGATCGCGGCCCCAGTTGGTTTCCAAGGCCGCCTGTGCGATGAGGTTGGTGGGGTCGACGCCAAGCTCCTGGCCGGCCTGGCGCGCCTGGGGCCACAGTCCCTGGATGAAATTGCGCTGAGTGGCTGCGGAGGCCGCGGGTGGTGAGGCCTTGCCGGGGCCAGCCCCGCCGCTCGGGGCCGCCGCGCTGGTAGCGGCCGGGCTGGCGCTGGGCGCGCTGGCGCCGCCAGCCCCCAGCCGTTGCAGCTGCTTGACGAGCATGTCCGCCAGACCCAGGCCGCGTCCCTTGGACAACTGCAGGGCGAGTTGGTCGTCATACATGCCCTGGTACATCTTTTCCTGATCGCTGCCGAAAATCGGATCCGTGCCGACGGCATCGCGCATGCTCTTGAGCATCATGCGCGTGAACATGCTCTCGAACTGCTGGGCGACCTTGCGTACGGCGGTCGGGTCATTCTTGGCGGCAGCGCGTTTCAATGCCTGCAGCCCCGAGAAGTCCGTATAGGTGTCGGCAGCGGTGGACGCGGCGGTGGCATCAGCGGCGATGGGCAGGTCGGCCATGGTATGTGCCTCAGATCACGACCAGCTCGGCGCGCAGAGCGCCGGCTTCACGCAGTGCCTCGAGGATGGCCACCAGATCGCCCGGTGCCGCCCCTACCTTGTTCACCGCGCGCACGATCTCATCCAGGTTCACGCCGGACTGAAACATGAACATGCGGGCGTCGGTTTGCTGAACATTGATGTCGCTGCGCGGGGTAACGGTGGCACTCGTACCCTGGGTAAAGGAGTTCGGCTGACTCACATCCTGGCGCTCGGTGATCGTGACCGATAATGAGCCGTGAGCCACCGCGGCGGCTGTCACCTGCACGTGCGAGCTGATGACCACGGTCCCGGTGCGCGAATTGATGATGACCCGGGCCGGTGCCTCCCCGGGTTCAACCTCGATGGCCTCCAGGGTGGCAAGATAGGCGATGCGCTGGTCCGGGCTGCTGGGAGCGGCGACCTTGATGGACACCGGGTCGGTGGCCTCGGCCGTCCCCGCGCCCAGTACCTTGTTTATTCCGGCGGCGACTCGGGCCGCAGTCGTGAAGTCCGGGGTGTTGAGGTTCAGTACCAGGAAGGCATCCTGGGCGAACTTCGTCGGCACCGCGCGCTCCACGCTGGCGCCATTGGGAATGCGGCCGCTGCTGGGAACGTTCAATGAGATCCGGGAACCGTCCTTGCCGTTGACGCCGAAGCCACTGACCACCATGCTGCCTTGAGCGAACGCATAGACCTCGCCATCCAGGCCATGCAGCGGTGTCATCAGCAACTGACCGCCGCGCAGGCTTGATGCATTGCCGATGGAGGCCACGGTCACATCGATGGTTTGCCCGGGTTTGGTGAAGGGCGGCAGATCGGCGGTGACCGTCACCGCCGCGACATTCTTTAACTGCAACTGTGCGACGCTGCCCGCCGGAATGGTGACGCCGAACCTCGCCAGCATGTTGGCAATGCTCTGGACGGTGAAAGGTGTCTGGCTGGTCTGGTCGCCAGTGCCGTCCAGACCCACCACCAGGCCGTAGCCGAAGAGTTGGTTGGAGCGCACGCCGGACACCGTGGCGATGTCCTTGATGCGATCCGCCCGCGCGGGTGTGGCAAAGCCTGCCAGCACGAAGTTCAGCAGCAGGGCGGTCATGAAGACTGCGCCGGCGCGGGATCTGCGGATTGATTCAAACATCAGAACGGTGTCCAGGGTGAGTTGAAGAATCGCGACAGCCAGCCCTGGGCATTGGCGTCGGCCAGTGCTCCCTTGCCGCCATAGGCGATCTTCGCGTTAGCCACTTGCGAGGAGGGTACGGAATTGTCGGCGGCCAGGTCGATGGGCCGGATGACACCGGTCATGCGCACGTATTCCTCTCCCTGGTTGATGGCGATCCATTTCTCACCCTTCACATACAGGTTGCCGTTGGGCAGCACCTTCTGCACGGTGACGGTGATGTAGCCCTGCAGGCTGTTGCTCTGCGCGCTGTCACCTTCGCCGGCGAACTTGGCGGAGTCGGCAATGCTGTTGCTCAGGATGGGCACGCCATGCACGGTGAGCGCCTTGCCCAGGATCGTCATGCCGGGCAGCGCGTCTGTGGTGGACTTGTTGGTGTTGGTGCTGGAACTCTTCTGGGCCGCGGTTTGCTCGTTCAGCACGATGGTGACGATGTCACCGACATGATGCGCGATGGGATTTTCGAACAGCGCAACCTCGCGTCCGCTCTGATAGATGGAGCCGTTGGTCGGCTGGGGCGCGGGTTCTGCGGCCCAGCTCATGCCGTCGTCGTCCTTCGGCTTATGGCCCGACTGGCAGGCATTCAGACCGAGCAGAACAACGCAGATCAGGAAAGTGTAGAGAGTTCGCATTGGCTTCCGTTTACATGTTCTGCGTGGCGTATTGCAGCATCTGGTCGGTGGTTTCCACCGCCTTGGAGTTCATCTCGTAGGCGCGCTGGGTTTCGATCATGTTCACCATTTCTTCGACGACGTTGACGTTGGAGCTTTCCACCGAACCCTGGATGATGGTTCCCAGACCGGTGAGGCCGGGAGTGCCGGTGGTGGGTGCGCCGCTGGCTGCGGATTCCACGGCCAGATTCCCCCCCGCGTCCTGTAAACCTGCCGGGTTGATGAAATCCGCGAGCTGCAGGGTCCCGACCTGGCTGGGGGAGGTCTGTCCGGGCAGCAGCACCGTGACGACGCCGTTGGGTCCGATCGTGACGCTCTGTGCACCCTGCGGAATGGTGATCGCGGGCTGCAGTGGGTAGCCCGTGGCGTTGACCACCTGGCCCTGGGCGTTCAACTGGAAACTGCCATCGCGCGTATAGGCCAGTGTGCCATCGGGCTTGAGGATCTGGAAAAAGCCCCGACCCTGGATGGCCAGGTCCAGCGAATTGCCGGTGTTATCCAGGCTGCCCTGCGTGAAGCTGGGTTCCGTGGCGACCACGCGCACACCGGTGCCCAACTGCAATCCGGACGGATAGGTGGTCGTGTCCGAGGTGGACCCACCCACCTGGGTGACGTTCTGGTACAGCAGGTCATTGAACACCGCGCGGCTTTTCTTGAAGCCGTTGGTGTTGACGTTGGCGAGGTTGTTAGCCGTCACCGTCATCTGTGTCTGCTGAGCGTCGAGGCCGGTTTTAGCGGCCCAGAGTGCCGGTTCCATGGTGCATTACCTATGTTCTTTCGTGCTGATGGGGTTGCGATCAGCTTGACTGCAGGAGCTTCGCCGATGCACTGCCGGTGTCTTCCGCGGCATGCAGCGCTTTGATCTGCAGGTCGAAATTTCGGGACAGTTCGATCATGTCGACCATCGAGCCGGCCAGGTCGACATTGCTGCCTTCCAGGACGCCCGAGGCCACGGTGGTATTGGCGTCCGCGTCTGCGGGTTGGCCGTTAGTGGTGCGGAACAGGCCATCAGCGCCGCGCGCGATGGTGTCAGTGGGCGGATTGACGAGCTTGATCCGTCCCACATTGGAACTGGTTTGCGGGGTCTGACCCATCGGTACGATCGAGATCGTGCCATCGGGTGCCACGGTGGCGGATGAATAGGGCGGCACGCTCAGCGGACCATTGTCACCCAGCACCGGCAGCCCCGCGGCGGTCAGCAGCTGGCCGTTCGGATCCACGTGCAGATCCCCGGCGCGGGTGTAGGCCTCCTTGCCCTGACTGTCCTGAACGGCAATGAAGCCCTGGCCCTGCACCGCCACGTCAAAGGAATTGCCGGTGGTGATCTGCGAGCCCACCGTGCTGTCCCAGCCGATGGAGGCATCGGTGGCATAGACCCGCGAGGCAAAACCAGGTCCCGTCACGGCACGGCTCTGGAACGCACTCAGGTCCGCCTTGAACCCGGTGGTGTTGGCGTTGGCGAGGTTGTGACTGTTCGCCGCCTGGGCGCGCAGCGTCTGACTGGCACCAGACATCGCAACGTAGAGCAGTTTATCCATGACGGTCGTGCAGGCCTTTTGTAGTCAGTGCGTCAGGACTACTGACGAATGCCGATGATGGTCTGGGTGATCTGGTCTTCGGTCTGGATCATCTGGGCATTGGCCTGGAAGGCGCGCTGCGCGGTGATCATGTCGACCAGCGATGTGGTGGTATCCACGTTTGACTCTTCCAGGGAGCCGGAGGAAATGTTGCCGAAGCCCGAACCGCCGGCCACACCGTTCACGGCCTGACCGGAGGCGCTGGTGGCGGACCAGCTGGCGTCGCCGAGCTGCTGCAGGCCCTGGGGGTTGGCGAAATTCGCCAGCGCAACCTGACCCAGGTCGATGGAGCGCCCGTTGGTGTACTGGGCCTGCACGACGCCGGTATCGTCGATGCTGATGCCGCTCAGCAGACCGGTCGTGTAGCCGTCCTGCTGCACGGCCGTGACGCCGAAGTTGTTGCCGAACTGTGTGACGCTGTTGAAGTTGAACGTCATGTTCATGTCGGCGGCGCCGGTCGCCGGCGTGTAAGTGGGGAAGGTGACGTTGCCGTCGGCCGGATCGATCAGCGCGCCGCTGGAGTTGTAGGTCAGGCTCACCGGTGTGCCCACCGCGTTGCCGTCAACGTACAGCTGAGCATTCCAGTTGTTGGCCGTCGCGCCCTTGATAAAGTACAGCGATGCGGTGTGCGCGGCGCCCAAGGAGTCGTATACCGTGAGTGATGTGGTGTTGTTGTAGCTATTGGCATCTGTCGGTGAGAACGTCGCGTCCGGGGGCGTGGTTGCATCCGCCGGCAGATTGGCGGTGAGCGACGCCGTGGTGGTCGCATTCGGGGCGCTCTCCCCTGTGGTCAGTGACAGGTTGGCCAGACCGCCGGTGTTGAATCCACCATTCGACAGGGGCGGATAGACCTGCAGGTTGGCACCGTTGGCGGTTGTCACGTCGCCCGCGCTGTTGACCTGGAACTCGCCGTCGCGGGTGTACTCCAGCGCACCGTTGTTGCTGGTGGTAAAGAACCCATTACCGCTGATTGCCAGATCAAGATTGTTGCCCGTGGTCTCGATATCACCCTGCGAGAACTGCTGCGCGACTTCAGAGACGGCCACGCCGTTACCGGTGGCCGTGGAACTCACGCCGGTCTGGGTGGCTGAAAACAGATCGGAGAACTCCGCACGTGAGCCTTTGAATCCCACGGTGCTGGTGTTGGCAAGATTGTTGGCCGTCACCGAGAGGTCCTGGTTGGCGGCGTTGAGGCCTGTGAGGGCGACATTGAATGACATGGCTTGGTATTCCTGATACTTGGCGTTTGATGGCGTGTTACAGAATGGTGACGACGGAGCTCAGCGGCACGGTGCCGCCATTGGTGTTCAGATCCAGCTGCTGAGTGGTGGGATCAATGGTGACGCTTTGCACCTGGCTGACCACCATCGGTGCCACGGACTGCGGGATGCCGTTGACGGTGGCGTTGACGCTGATCGTGTACTGACCGGCCGCGGCGGTTGCACCGGCGCTGGTCGTGCCGTTCCAGGAGAACGAGGTCATGCCCGAACCGCTTGGCGTGACCTGGAAGGAGGTGACGGGGTTGCCCGTGGAATCGGCGATCGACACCGTCAGACTGCTGGCGCCGGCTGGCGCGTTGACGGCACCGGCGATGGCACCACCCGATGCCAGGGTGGCGGTGGTGCCGGGCGCCAGGACGGATTGTCCCAGCAGGCTCGCGCCACTGGTGAGTTGGGAGGAGGCCATTGAAGACTGCATGGTCTGCAAACTGGACACCTCGCTCAAGCCCTCCAGCTGTCCCAGGAACTGGCTGGGGTCGGTGGGCTGCAGGGGATCCTGATTTTGCAGCTGGGTCGAGATCAGCTGCAGGAAATCGGTCTCGTTGATCTGCATGTTCGCAGGAACCGCCGCGCTGGCCGAGGTTCCGGCCGACGCATTGGCCTGTGCAAGGATCTGGGAGATATCGGAGGTACTGGTGGACATCGGGCGCCTCGTAAATGTGTATGTGCCGTGCCGGCGTGGTTATCAGGACTGGCCGAGCTTCAAGGTGGCGAGCATGAGGTCCTTGGAGGTGTTCATGACCTCCACGTCGTCCTGATATGCGCGCGATGCGGAAATCATGTCGGTCATCTCTTCTATGACGTTGACGTTGGGCGAGTAGACATTGCCCTGGGCATTGGCCAGGGGATTGCCGGGGTCGTAGCGCATCTGCGGTGCCGCCTGGCTTTCCATGATGCCGGTGACGCGCACTGCGGCTTCGCTCTGATCGGCGATGCCGGAGGCGCCGAGCATCTTCTGTTGCACGGCCTGGAACACCGGGTGCCGCGCCTTGTAGACCGTCGTCGGATCGCCGCTGACGCTGTCGGCGTTGGCGAGGTTGCTGGCCACAGTGTTCAGGCGCACCGACTGGGCGCTCAAGCCGGAGCCGGCAATGTCGAAGATTTTGAAGGAAGACATCTTGATGTTCCTGAGCTGGCTCTTTGTCTTACTGGCCGGTGATCGCGGTCATGAGATTGCGCAGACGCATGGACAGGAATGTCAGCGTGGCCTGGTAGTGCACGGTGTTGTCAGCAAATGCGGCCTGCTCCTGCTGGGAGTCCACGGTGTTGCCATCCAGGGACGGCGCCAGCGGCACGCGATATTTGAGCGCCGCGCCACCTTCATCAGTGGCGTTCACTGCTATATCCTTTGAATCAGTGGTAGTCATGGCGACACCAGCTTCAGGCGAACCGGCTGCAGCCAGTGCGGTACGGAAGTCGATGTCGCGCGCCTTGTATCCGGGCGTATCGACATTGGCGAGATTGTTCGCCAGCACATCCATGCGCTGGGTCTGCACCTTGAGTGCTTGCGCGTGGATGCCGAGATATGAATCCAGTCCAACAGGCATGACTTGTAGTCCGGTCCGTCAAAAAAGTGTCCTGCTGGATGAACAGCAATACCCATGCCAGGGGCGCGATGGTGCGGATCCGGGCTGATTCAGGCCGAATAACCGTGATGCATGTCACACGAGCGGCAAAGGTTTTCCGTTCAGTGCCGGCAAACTGCCGTCTGCTGCCGTGTGTTGAACTGCAGGCATGAAGTTGGCGCGCCACTTGCAGATACCCCGGGCATGAAACTCACACCGACAAACAATCGACACAACCTCAATCGACACAACCTGGTCGCCGTGCTCGCGCTGTTGCTCATGACGCTGCCCGCGCTGGCAGCGGTAGGCCCTCCCGGTGCGGTGCAATCCGTGGCCAGTATCGAAGCGGCGGCACACTCCTATGTGGAGTCACTGCTGCCGCGGGGCTCGGACACCCGGGTCACCGTCCTACCCCTGGATCGGCGGCTGCGGCTGGCGCAGTGTGGGTCGCCGCTGGCGACGCAGTTGCCGGTTGGCGCCAACCTGAGTGCCCGGGCCACGGTGGGCGTCACCTGTCCCGGTCCCGTGCACTGGGCGGTATATGTGCCCGTGGTGGTCGAAAGCCACATTGCCGTGCTGGTGCTGCGCCATGCGGTGGCGCGCGAGTCGCGTCTGACGGCCGACGATGTCACGCTGGAAACGCGGCGCACAGCCGGTACCGCCACGGCCTACCTGAGTTCCGTGGCCGAGCTTGCCGGCCGTACGGTGCGTCGACCGCTGCCGCTCGGCACCGCCTTGACGGTTGAAATGTTCGTCGCCGATACCGTGATTCATCGCGGTCAGGAGGTGACGCTGTTGGCCAGCAGCGGGGACATTGAGATTCGTGCCGCGGGTCGGGCGCTGACGGATGCGCCGGCAGGTGGGCGCGTGCAGGTCCAGAACCTCAGTTCCATGACGGTGGTGGAGGGGATTGTGCAGTCCGCTGACGTGGTCAGAGTAGCCTTATAAAATGCGAATTCGGTTCTACAGTTTTGCTTGGGTTGGCCGATACTTCACGGCACAAGCGAAGGAGCGTTCATCGTGACGACCATCCATCATGGTCTGCCCCCGACCTTAAGCGGCGTGGGTTCAGGTTCGGCCGATAAAACCCAAGCCACGCAGGGCCAGAGCGCGCAGGCGCAAACCCCGGAGCTGCAGGGGTCCGACAGCCCGTCCAGTGCGGTGCAAATCACCCCCGCGGCGCAGCTGATGGCGAATCTGGAACAGCAGATCGCCAGCACACCAGAGGTTGATCAGAGCCAGGTGGACTCCATCCGTCAGGCGCTGAGCAACGGCTCGTACCAGATCATTCCCGCCCGCATCGCTGATGGGCTGCTGGCGGCACAGAACTTTGCATCCCAGGCGGGGGCTGCCCGCCTCACCACGGACTGACAGGAAAACTCAAACCTATGGATCCGCAGACCTGCCGCGACCAGATGGGTCGCCTCATCCGGGAAGAAACCACGGCCCTGGGCGAACTCGCCACACTGCTCGATCGCGAGTACGCGCATTTGCAGGCCAGCGATGTGGAGTCCCTGGGCAGCGTGATGCGCGAACGTCACCAGTGTGTGGCGCGAATCCTGAAAGTCGATGACGAGCGGCGCGGTCTGTGCCGCACCCTCGGCAGGCCGCATGATCTGAAGGGACTTGAATCGCTGCTGGCCTGGTGCGACCCACGAGGAACCCTGGCAGCAGGGTGGGCGGACTGCACCGCCGCGGCGATCAGCTGCCGTGGCCTGAACGATCGCAACGCTGCGCTGGCAGGCGCGCGTCTGCAAAATGTTCAGTCCAGACTGGGTACGCTGATCGATGGGCGTCGGGAAACCGTCACCTACGGCCCTCGCGGCACCTGCTCGGTCGGGCCGGTACGCCAGAGCTTGCGTCGGGAAGCCTGATACATCCCCGGCATAGGGTTCGGCGTCGTTCGGCGCTTTGGACAATAATCGAAGATCCTCGCGACGCCCCTAAAGTTGCGCCGGTTGCGGCCGTTAAGGCTGGTAACGAAGGAGGCATCCGGTGTCCGGCAAGATCAGTGGTATCCCCAGCAGCCCGCCCACCACCCCGGCGAAGGGTGCGGGCCAGGCCGCTGCGGCCGCCGCGAGCCCTGCCTCCGGTGGCGCCACTGCCGCCGCCCGTGGTGCGGACAGTGTGCAGATCACCGATACAGCCAGCTACCTGGTCACTGCCGAGCAGGCATTGAACGATGTCCCGGTCATCAACCCCGGACGGCTGGCGCAAGTCAGCGATGCGCTCAGTGGCGGCACCTATAGGATCTCACCGGAACGGATTGCCAATCAGCTGCTGCAGTTTGAGCAGCTCCTGCCCGACGATCCCACCGACACCGAGTAGCGGCAAGCCGGCTCCGGATCGCGCCGCGCCCTTCAGGTCAGGGCCTCCTCGAGCTGGGCGAGATCGTTCTTTGAAGCTTCCAGCATCTGCCCCACAGCCCCGGCGTTCAGGTTGAAACGCGCCAGGCATTTGATGTCACGCAGTTGCATCTCGAGCACGGCGGGTTGGGCGGCGTGGCGCGCGATCGCCAGCGCGAGGATCAGCACATCCGTGAGCGTGGGGGGACCTCGCGGATCGCGGGCCAGGTCCTCGCTTTCGGCGATCGCATGCACGATCTCATCCGGGACATTCCAGTTTTCAAGCAAAGCGACCGCCACGCTCAGGTGCCAGTCGCGCTCCACGGTGCGGAACGCCTCCGCATCGGCGAACAGGCCGCGGTGACTGCCCGCGCGCGCCAGCAAATAGAGGCGACCGCAACTGTGCAAGAGACCGGCGAGCATGGCGACGTCGGGTTGCACGCGAGTGTAGGACTGAGCGACCACGTGGCAGAGGCTCGCCGCCTGACCGGTCTGCCGGGCGAGGACTTCGAGGGGCTTTTCCAGCCCGCGCAGCGCCTCAGACTGGCTGAGAATACGCACCGCATGGGCATAAGTGGTTGAGCGCACGGCATTGAGTCCGACGCGACTGACGGCGGTGCGCAGATCGGTGGCCGGCCGGCCGGTGCCCAGCAGGGCTGCGGAGTTGGCCAGATTGAGCAGCCGGGCGGCCAGCACCGGATCGGCTCCCACCACGCGGGCGACTTTCTCTGCCGAGGCGCTTTCGTCGGCGAGTACGTGGCGCACGCGGCTGACAATCGAGGGGAAGCCCGGAATGTCCACGGAGCCCTGCGACAGCTCCGCGGCCAGCGCCCGGACGAACTGAAACGCTTGCTTGCCGGTCTCAGGGTCTAAGGTGGTGTCGAACACGGACATGATGGCGAATCCAGGGTTGGCGTGATGCTAGGCGCCCAGCGCCTGCTGCAGTTCTTTGATCTCGTCCCGCGACTCAAGAATCAGGTTGACGTAGCTGGTGGCATCCAATGCCATGCGCTGGCGCGCCGCCACGCCTTGCATGTTCAATTCAATCGTTTCCGGGAAATCCTGGTAGCTGACCAGCAGATGCGCCACGGTCAGCACGTCCGACAGATCCGCCGGGCCGCTGTGGCGCCGATCGAGGTCCTCAAATTCACTGACGGCCTTGACGATGTCCTCGGCGATCTCCCAGTTCTCGAGCAGCGCCTGTGCGACGCTCACATGCCAGTCGCGGACAATCGTGTCGTAGACCGGCCGATCAGCGAACAGCTCCGGGTGCTTGTGCGCCCGTGTCAAAATATACAGTTCACCGACCCCGTGCAGCAGACCTGCCAGCAGGGCCGAATCGGGGTTGACCTTGGTCAGGCGGCGCGCGACCACGTGTGCCATGGCGGCGACCGCCGTGCAGCGCTGCCACAGCGCCGCCATCGGCTCTTCCAGCCCTTTGAAGTTGCTCGCCTTCTTCATCTGCGCCATGGCAAATGCGATCGAGGCGCTGCGCACCATGTTCAGACCCATTCGCTGCACGGCATTGCGCAGGTCCTGTACGGGGGTGCCGTTGAAGTTCAGCGCCGCGGAATTGGCAGTCTGCAGCAGTCGGGCAGCCAGGGTGGGTTCGGAACCCACCACGCGCAGCACCATGTCCAGATTCACAGCGTCGTCAGCCAGCACTTTGCGGACCTTGAAGGCAATGTCCGGAAAGCTGGGTAATTCCACCTTGCCCGAGGACAGTTCCTGGGCCAGCACCTGCACGAACTCAAAGGCGGCTTTGTCCGCATTTGCCGAGCCGGGTTGAGCCTTCGTCGCTGTCATTGGGCGGTCCTTCGCGTGTTCGGTTGGACAATATCAGGCCGAGCGGTTCGCGCCCGTGACGCCCATCGCAGCTACGAGAGTCACGATCCTGGCGGCGACCGCCAGCAGCGGCAGGACCAGCTGGGCGGCCCCGAGGGCCACGGCTTCACCCGGCATGCCCCAGACCACACTGGTGGCTTGATCCTGGGCAATGGTCGGGCCGCCGGCATGGCGCATCTGCAACAGCCCGCGCGCGCCATCCCGCCCCATGCCGGTCAGCAGTACGCCGATGCCGCGCGCGCCCACGGCCTGCGCCACCGATTCAAACAGCACATCCACAGACGGTCGGTGATGATTGACGGGTGCACTGCGATCCAGTCGGCACAGGTAACGGGTGCCTCGGCGCTCGACCTTCAAGTGACAGTCACCGGGCGCCACATAGGCGTGCCCTGGGCGTATCGGCTGCCCGTCCTCTGCCTCGCGCACCTCAAGCGCACCGCTTTCATTCAGACGCCTGGCAAAGGCGGCACTGAATGCTTTGGGGATGTGCTGGGTGATGACCATGCCTGGCGCATCGATCGGCAATCCCGCCAGCAGTTCCCGAATCGCTTCCGTGCCCCCCGTGGAAGCCCCGACGGCCACAATGACATCGGTGGCGCCGGCCGACATCAGACCGCGGGCCGGCTTGGGGGCCGCTGCCGGCAGGGACTGCCCGCTGCGGACAGCGGGTCCTGGGTGGGGTCGAAGCCCCGCGCGTGCGGCGATCTTGACCTTGGACACGAGCTCCGCAGCGTAGTCGCGCAGTGTCGTTCCCTGATCAGTATGCGGCTTGGGCAGAAAGTCGACCGCTCCGAGGGCCAGGGCCTCGAGGGTGACTTCGGCGCCGCGCTCTGTCAGGGAGGAGACCATGACCACAGGCATGGGTCGCAGGCGCATCAGATGGCGCAGAAAGGTCAGCCCATCCATGCGCGGCATCTCGATATCCAGTGTCAGCACATCCGGGTTGAGCTGGCGGATCATCTCGCGCGCCTGGTGCGCATCACTGGCACAGCCCACGACTTCGATGCCCGGATCGGTGCGCAGGATCTGCATGATGATCTGCCGCACATAGGCCGAATCATCGATGACCAGCACGCGCACCGGCACCGCGATCAACCCGACGCCGATCATGTGAAGATCTCCACCTGTCCGTCATCGGGATCCTCGCGCAGATGCTGCAGGTAATACAGTTCACGATCGGCGATGCTGCGGTTCTCGATGGGTGGAAGCCGTCGCACCCGTGCCCGACCCGTGGCGGGAAAGTACACCAGCTTGCGCGGCTGGATGCCGCCCAGATCATGGGCGAGCAGGCGCACGCCCTCGGTTCGCGCCCAGGAGTGTATGAAGGCGATATTGCGTGCGCCGATGTCGGTCATCGAGCTGAGAATGCGGCCCCCGCCAAACACCTTGATCTGCATCCGCTCGCGCTGTGCGCCGTGGCGCATGAGATGATTGATCAGGCTTTCCATGGCGAAGCAGCCGTAGCGGTTGATCTGACTGAAGCCTGACCCGGGGTGCTCTTTGGAGCCCTGCAGCTGTTCTGCCAGCATGAAGTGGTTCATGCCGCCCATCCCGCTTTCCGGATCGCGGATGCAGGCCGAGATGCACGACCCCAGGACGGTGACGATGGCCTCGTCATTGCGCGTGGCGTAGCACTCGCCAGGCAGCAGCTTCACCGTCCAGCACCCCGTTTCGCGCTCCCAATAGCGCTCAGTGCCGGCAAAATCCGGCAGGCCTTTCGGGATCGGTGTCCCTTTAGGCGGCAGCGCGGAGGGTTGGGGAGCGATCCTCATGTCAGCGCCGCAGATAGGTCGTGCGGCCGATGGATTCATAGTCGGTGCTGACGCTGAGCAGGCTCTCCGAGTGTCCCAGGTACAGCAGATCCCCGGGGCGCTGCAGCGGCGCGATTCTGGCAAACAGGTCCCGCTGCGTGTCCTTGTCGAAGTAGATCACGGTGTTGCGGCAGAAGATGACATCCAGCGGGCCGGGCATCGGCAGCGGCTGCATCAGGTTCAGCTGCTTGAACGTCACCAGGCGCCGCACCTCCGGTCGCACGACGAAGCTACTGCGGCCCCGGTCCCGGTGTTCGGTGAAGAAGCGCCGCACGCGGCCGTCTGACAGTCCCTTGATCCGTTCGGCCGCGTATTCGCCCCGCGCGGCGATGGCCAGCACGTCTGAATCCACATCCGTGGCCAGGATACGCACATCTCTCTGCAGGGCATCCGGCACGAGCTCCAGCAGGGTCATGGCGATGGAGTAGGGTTCTTCGCCCGTGGAGCAGCCGGCGGACCAGACGCGCAGGCGCTGCGGGCCCGGCTGTTCAAGGTGCGCCGGCAGGACCTGGTCGCGCAGGTGTGCGAAATGATGCGACTCGCGAAAGAAGGACGTCAGATTGGTGGTGATGGCGTTGCACAGGCGGACCTGTTCCTGGGGACTCACCGCGACGAGCTGCCGGTACTCGCGAAAGGTCCGCACGCCCAGGGCACGCAGCCTGACCGCCAATCGGCCATACACCAGTTCGCGTTTCTGCAGCGTCAGATGGATTCCGGTGGATGCCTTCACCAGAGTGCTGATGGCCTCGAAGTCCTGCTCGTCGAAGGGGAATTCGCGCATCCGCCCGGAGGTATCGGCTGCTGCGGTCTCGAGGCTGGTCATATCATGCGTCCTTATCCGCCAACAGCCGCGCCACGGTATCGACCAGGCGCTGCGGATTGAAGGGTTTCAACACCCACGCGTTGGCACCCGCTTCCCGGCCGGCGCGTTTGACCTGTGCGGTGGCTTCCGTCGTCAAGGCGATCATCGGAATGGAGCGGTAGGCCGGCAGCTGCCGCAGCTTGCGGGTGAGAGTCAGGCCGTCCATCACCGCCATGTTGATGTCGGTAATCACCATATCAAAGACCTCGGATGCCGCAAGGCGCAGGGCCTCCTCGCCATTGCCGGCCTGAGACACCTTATGGCCGGCCTCCTCCAGGGTCACCTTCACCATCAAACGCATCACATGCGAGTCATCGACGGTCAGAATCCGTGCCACGGCAACCTCCTGTCCTGGACCACCTCTGCGCGATTGGGATGAGTGAACATCAGAATTCCTTCCAGTCCATGTCATCGTCCGCAGGCGCGGCGGCGGCTCGCGAAGCCCAGGGGCGGGCGGCGCTGCGCCGGTCCACGGGATTGTCTACCGGCTTTCCTTTGGCAGCCGGCGGGGCCGGACGCGCGCGCGGCCTCGGCGTCGGCGCAGTCAGCTGCATTCGCGGCTGTGCCGCCTCGTCCAGCTGATAGCGCTCCATCATGCCGTTCAATTCGCCGGCTCGCAGCGCCATCGTCTGCGACGCCGCTGCGGCCTGCGCCACCAGGCTGCCATTGGTCTGAGTGAATGCGTCCATCTGCAAAACCGATTGGTTGATCTGCTCAATCCCTGCGGACTGCTCCCGGGAGGCCGCGGCGATCTCCGCCACCAGCCCGGAGACGGTCTTGATGGAGGCGACGATCTGGCCCAGCGTCTCGCCCGAGCGTGTGACGAGTTCCGACCCATCGTTGACCTTGCGGACCGAATCCTGGATGAGGGCCTTGATCTCCCGGGCAGCGGTCGCCGAGCGGCCCGCGAGGTTACGCACTTCGGCGGCGACGACTGCGAAACCGCGGCCATGTTCCCCGGCGCGAGCGGCCTCCACCGCCGCATTCAGCGCCAGCAGATTCGTCTGGAATGCGATCTCATCGATGACGCCAATGATGTCGGCGATGCGTCGCGAGGCCGCATTGATCTCCGCCATCGCGCCCACAGCCTGCGCAACCACTTCGCCACCGCTCTCGGCCTGGTCACTGGTCACCGTCGCCAGAGCGCTGGCACGGCCGGCGCTCTCGGCGTTCTGCCGCACGGTCGCGGTGATGCGCTCCACCGAGGCGGCTGTCGTTTCAAGGGAGGCAGACTGTTCGATGGTCCGTTGCGAGAGGTTCACATTTCCCTGTGAGATACCTTCGGCACCACGGTAAACGTCCCGGGCCGCAAGCTTTACGGTGGCGACCACCTCCGTCATGTTGTCCGCCAGCTGATTGACCGCCCGGCTCAGGACCTCGAAGAAGCCGGTCTTGCCCTCCAGCGACACGCGCTGGGTCAGATCCCCGGCGATCACCGCCTGCAGCATGGTCTGCATCTGGCTTTCAACCGCGACCTCCGGTGTACGTTCGGTCCATTCCATCAAGGTGCCGGTGCGCTGACCGTCACGCGCCACGACCGGGCTCAGCACGACACGGAAGGTGCATTCGCCGAGCTTCAATTGTTGCACCAGACTGCCGCTGAGCTGCTCGATCAGGCTGTGCTGCTGGAACGGTTCGGGCGAGAGGACATCGAGACTGGACCCCTGGAGCCTGGCGGCCGAGAAGCCCGCCAGTGTGCGGGCGATCTGACTCTGGGTGCGCGCGAACATTGCCGCGCCGGTGTCATTGACATAGATGATCGTCTGGGACAAATCAGCCAGGACCACGCTGGTCGAGACACGGTCCAGGGCCTGGGAAAGCTGGGCATTCACGACTGCGGCGGCGCGGTCCCTCTCGACCTGCCCGCGCAGCTGGTCCTGCATGATTCGCAGGCCGGTGAGAACCTGGCCCACCTCATCCGCGCCAGCTTCGGGAATGTGGTTGTCGTAATCGCCAGCGGCGATGTGCTGCAACACGGCCAGGGTGCGGACCAGTGCGCGGCGCAGGGCAGCTGCCATCGCCCAACCGATCCAGGCTGCAAGGATCAGTGCAGTAGCGGTGGCAATGAGCGTGAGATTGCGCCACCACCGCGCAGTGGCGGCGCGCTGCATCAGTGCCGTCTGCAGCCGCGCGTAGCTGGTGTCGGACAGCAGCTGGAGCGCGCGAACCACGGGCGTGCCCGCTGCGTAGACTTCCGCGGCGGTCACGGTCACCTGGGGCACATTCAATACTTGCCTTGAAAGCAGGTCCCGATAGCCGCTCAGCTGCTGTTGCGCATCCAGCACCATCGGCTGCATGGCGGGCTGCGCGGCCAGCTGTCGCGAGAGCGCATCCAGGCTGCGCTGGACTTCGGCCAGATAGATCTGGAGGCCCGTGCGCTCTTCACCGCCCGGACGGCCTTTGCTCGCGGCCGCTGCGGCACGCCGCTCCAGGTCTGAGAACGCGAGCACGGCCTGAGGCACATCACGCGAGGCGGCAGTGATCAGCTCGCCGGTCGATGCTTCGCTCTGGTTGGAGTGCGACAGGTACAGACCCGTCATCCCCAGTAGGGCCGGGAGTGCGATTGCGGCGATGAGCAGCGTGAAAGTCTGCCGCAGGTGCATTGTCTTGAGTGGCTTCAATTCAGGCTGCCTGGACGGCATCGATGGAGCCTGCCGCGGGGAATTCCCGGCCGATCAGCAGATTGATGTCCAGCAATACGACCATGCGCCCGGCGACCGGGATCAGGCCGCGGATGTACGTGCCACTGCTGTCGGTGCCCAGCTCCGGAGCCGGCTTCACGTCCTGCGCGCTGATATTGATCACGTCCGACACCCCGTCCACGACCATCCCGAAATCCCGGGGACCCTTGCTCGACATCACCGAGACCACGATGATCACGGTGACCGGCGTGTACTGGACATCGGTGCCGCCAAACCTCAGGCGTAAGTCCACGATGGGGACGATCGTGCCGCGCAGATTCAGAACGCCCAGCACATCCGCGGGCGCCTGGGGCAGCCGCGTCACTGCTGTCCAGCCGCGAATCTCCTGCACGCAGGGAATATCGATTCCATAGATGGCATCCCCGATCATGAACGTCAGGACCTGGCTGGCGATGGCGGTGGCCGGCGGATCGGTTGGCGGACTGTTCATGGTCGACTCTCCTGAAGTGGCATGCGCTAGGCGGCTTCGCGGCGCGAGGCGATTCGGATCAGATCGGCCACGTCCAGGATCAGTGCCACCGAGCCATCCCCCAGGATGGTGGCGGCGGAGATGCCCGGAACGCGACCGTAGTTGGTTTCCAGTGACTTGATCACAACCTGCTGCTGGCTCAGCAGGTCATCGACGAACAGTCCGATGCGCCGTCCGGCACCCTCCACGACTACCACGAGTCCGTCATGCAAGGCGCGGGCGCGCGGGGTCAGAGCGAAGGTTTTGTACAGCCGCACGATGGGCAGGTACTCATCGCGGAAGGCAAAGACTTCGCGACCGTCGGCGATGGTGGTCACCTGGCTGGGGGTGAGGCGCAGGGATTCGATGGTCGAGGTCATCGGCACGATGTAGGTCTGATCGCCCACGGCTACGGACAGGCCATCCACAATCGCGAGCGTCAGCGGCAGTGTGATCAGGAACCGTGAGCCGCGGCCGGGCTCGCTGTGCACTTCGATTTTGCCACTCAGGTCGGCGATATTGCGGCGGACAACGTCCATGCCAACGCCTCGGCCGGAGACATCCGTGGTGATCTCCGCAGTGGAGAGCCCCGGCACGAAGATCAGCTCCCGGATCTGTTCCGGACTGAGCGTTCCATCGGGGCTGGCCAGGCCCGCGGCGCGCGCCCTGCTGAGGATCCGCTGATCATCCAGCCCACTGCCATCGTCGCTGACCTCAATGACGACACTGCCGCCGCGGTGGCTGGCATTCAGGTGGACGGTTCCGACGGGGTTCTTCCCGGCACTCAACCGCAGGGCCGGTTTCTCGATTCCGTGATCGACGCAGTTGCGGACCAGGTGCACGAGCGGGTCGCCGATCTTCTCCAGCACCGTCTTGTCCAGTTCAGTGTTCTCACCCGTGATCTGCAGCTCGACCTGCTTGCCCAGGCGCTGCGCCAGATCGCGCACCATGCGCGGAAAGCGGCTGAAGACCACGCTGATGGGCAGCATGCGCACCCGCATGACACTCTCCTGCAGCTGGCGCGCATTGCGCTCCAGCTGTTGGATGCCGGACCGCAGTGCGTCGGCCGCGGGTCCGGTCACGCTGCGGCTGATCTGGCTGAGCATGGCGTGCGTGATCACCAGTTCGCCCACGAAATTGATCAGCTCGTCGATCTTCTCCACGCCGACACGGATGGACCCCGCTTCCGCAGCGGATCCGGCCTGCGATGCGGGCACGACGATCGTGGGCGCCGCAGCGGCCGTGGCACCGGCACTGATGAGGCTGCTGGGGCTGAGCGTCAGACCGCAATCCGCGTTCACCCACTCAAAGACCTCACGAATGGCGGCCTCGGGTGCGTCGCTGAGCAGGCACAGGGACCAGCTGAGGTAGCAGCGTTGGGGTTCCAGATCCTGCCAGGAGGGCAGGGCGTCCAGATGCGCCGTGACGGTGAGGGTGCCCAGCGCGCTCAGTTCGCGGAAGATCCGTACCGGATCCGTGCCCCGTTCAAGGAATTCAGGACCGGGTCGCATGCCGATGTGCCATTCGACGCTGGCGCCGGGCTCAGGGATGGTGCCGCGGGCCGCGGCCGTCCCGGAGTCCAGCCGGGAGGCCATGGGCGCCGCGGCCATCCTGGTGTCGCGCTGCGCGATGATGAGTTCGATGTCGAACTGCAGATCGGCCACGCTTTGTATGTCGACGGGCTGTTTGGCCTTGGCCGATCCGAGCATGGCGCGCATCACGTCCACTGATTTCAACAGCAGGTTGCAGATCGTCTGCGTTACCGTGAGGCGCCGGTCGCGCAATTCGCCCAGCAGCGTCTCGAGGCTGTGAGTGAAGGAGGCGATCTCACTGAAGCCGAAGGTTGCACCACCGCCCTTGATCGAGTGCGCCGCGCGGAAGACGGTATTGATGAGCTCCGGATCCGGATTGCCGGTATCCAGCTGCAACAGGGCGGCCTCCATCGAGTCCAGTGCCTCGAAGCTCTCATCGAAGAACGCGTCGTGGAACTGGGTGAGATCAATGGTCATGGAACTGAACTCCCGCCCGCGAGGGTTGCCGTGAGCCCCAGCAGTTGCACCGCTTCATCCCAGTCCGGGCGAGCGCCGCAGGTGAGCAGGCGGGCGCCGCGCGCGGCACGGTCACGCGCAAAGGCCGTGAGCAATTGCAGCGTTGAGGTGTCGAATTGCTCGACCTGCCGTAGATCCAGGGTAATGTCGCGCGCGTCGGCAGCGACGCCGCACAGCCGCTCCCGCAGGAGGCTGATATTGTGCACTGTGCAGTCGACCGGCAGCACAACGACCTGCGACCCGGGGGGTGGGTCATCGGTGCTGCCGCCGGGCGGTGCCAATTTGCGGACTGGGTCCATTCGGGATCCGTAAGGTCAACCTCTGTGGCGCCTTTTGACATCCCGGTATCGGCCCGCGCAGTGCGAGCTTTAGCCGCTACAAAGGCTGCTTAGGCCGCAGAACGCGCCGTGCCGCCCGCGGCGTGCAGGCGCAATACCAGATCAGCTTCCTGTTGTGTGACGCCGCAGGTGGTAATCAGCTCCTGTCGCGAGGCGCCGCTGCGGGCCAGACGGATGGCGACGTTGTAGCTGGTGGGCGCGGCCCCCTGGGTGCTGCGGGACTGCTCATCGAGCCGTTCGGCGAGCGCTGCGACACGCGCATCGGCGGCCGCGAGCGCCTCAGCGAGCTGCGTGATCTGTTCCGCCAATTGCGCGGAACGACTGAGAATCTCCAGAGAATGGGCGGCTGCGCTGCGTTTCAGCCGCGCGCTGCAGAATGCGGCGATCAGGATGCCCGCCAGGATCACCACCGCGCCGGTGACCGGGATGAGTTCGTAGTCAGAGGGTGGTGCCAGCACATAACCGACCAGGGAAGTGGTCGGGGCATGCAGGGCGCTGGCGTGATGGAGGTCTGTTTGACTCATCGTTAAGTATTCCTGTGACGCAGTTCACATCCGGCTTGCGTGTGCCGGATTTCCGGCGAGTCGCAACAATGCTGAAGAAGGCTGCAGGAAGCGTGCCACCGGCGCGGCAATCAATGCGTCTCAGGAATCGCTGCGGTGGTGGTCGAGGGGACCGGGGACTGCGTCGGCGGGGCCGCCGGGCCCTGCTGCGCCGGGTCGGGGTTGGCGGCCGGGTCCGGATTACCAGGCGGCAGGATCGAGATCAGAACGCGTCGATTGGCGTTGCGGCCGGCGACCGTCGCATTGGACTGGGCGGGACTGTATTGCGCACGGCCGATCACGGACAGCCGCGCCGGGTCGATGCCACTGTTGGCGATGAGATGCACCACACTGGCGGCGCGTGCCGAGGACAGCTCCCAGTTCGATGGGAACGCGGCCGTTTCAATGGGCTGACTGTCCGTATGACCTTCGACGCGCACCGGGTTGGGTAACGAGGCCAGAGTCTGCGACAGCTTGCGGATCACACCCACCGCGGTGGGCGAGAGCGTCGCGCTGCCGCTGGGGAAGAGAATGTCGGTGCGGATCTCGACCTCGATAGTGGAGCCCTTGCGGCGCACGATCACCAGGTCCGACTTGATCAGGTCGGCCATGGCCGCACTGACATCGGCGGCCACCTTGTCGAGCGCCTGGGCCTCGGCGCGCGCCCGCGCGATCTCCGCGGCTTCCTTGCGCGTCACCGTGGCCGTGTCGGCGAAGATGGCATGCGAGTCCTGCGCCACCGGTTTCGCGGCCTGTCCCGGGTAGGGGTGCGCGACGGCCACGGCCCCGGGGGCTGATCCGGGAGCGGAACCTGGCGGCTTCTGTCCATTGAATTCAGTGAACAGGGTGCTGGAGAGGAGCCGGTACTTGCCCTCGTTGACCGAGGACACGGCGTAGAGCACGACGAAGACCGCAAGCAGCAGCGTGACCAGATCGCCGTAGGGAATGGCCCAGGCCGCATGCCTGAGATCCTCCTCGATGGGCTTCTTCCGCTTGCGCGCCATATCAGGCCTGCTGCAGGTAGCCGCGCAGCTTGGTCTCGATGATGCGAGGGTTTTCGCCCTGGGCGATGCACAGCATGCCCTCGATGATCATCTCGCGAACCTGCGATTGCGCATGAATGGTCACTTTCAGCTTGGCCGCAATGGGCAGAAAAAACAGGTTCGCAAGTCCGATACCGTAGACCGTAGCGGTAAAGGCGGCTGCGATGCCATGGCCGAGCTTGGTCGGGTCGGCGAGATTCTGCAGCACCGCCATCAGTCCGAGCACGGCGCCGATGATCCCGAGCGTCGGCGCATAGATGCCCATGCCTTCAAAGACGCGGGCACCCAGCGTATCGGTGTGTTCGCGGGTGGTCAGTTCCACCTCCATGGCGCCGCGAATGGCGTCGGGTTCATTGCCATCCACCACCAGCTGCAATGCCTTGCGGACGAAGGAATCGCGTTCGCGACGCATCGCCGGCTCCAGGGCCAGCAGCCCCTGGCGGCGCACGGTATTGCTCCAGTCGAGCATTTTCTTCAGCAGAATTTCCGGTTGCAGCACCGGCGGGCGCAGCACCCAGGGCAGGATCTTCATCGCGTGACGCATGATCGGCAGGGGTGTTTGCACGCAGATCGCACCGATGGTGCCCACCACAACCACCGTGAAACCCGCGGTCGATACCAGCGCCATCAAGCCGGCGCCCTTCAACATGGCTCCCACCAGGATCGCACACAGCGCCAGCAACAGGCCGATGACGCTCAGGACGTCCGTATGCCGTCCCCGATTCGATGACTGCAATGCGCCCGCATCACTTGGGCACCGCGTTGAGGATCTTGGCCAGTTTTTCCTTGAGTACCTCGGCAGTGAACGGCTTGATGATGTAGCCGCTCACGCCGGCCTCCACAGCGGCCATGATCTGCTCGCGCTTGGCTTCGGCGGTCAGCATCAGCACCGGCAGCTTGGCCAGCCTCTCATCCGCGCGTACGGCCTTGAGCAGATCCAGCCCCTGCAGGCCAGGCATGTTCCAGTCCGTGATCAGGAAATCAAACTCGCCGGCCTGCAACAGGGGCAGCGCGGTGCTGCCATCGTCCGCTTCAGTGACGTTCTGGTAGCCGAGTTCCTTGAGCACGCTCTTGATGATGCGCCGCATGCTCGAGAAGTCATCGACAACCAGGAACTTGGTGTTGGGGTTCATTAGCATTCTCCCGATTACGGCCTGGCCGGCTCCTGGGAGTCCTTCCAGGCGGCGAGCCGGGCACGCAAGCGTACCAACGCCTGCCCGTGCAGCTGGCACACCCTGGATTCGGTCACGCTCAGCACGGCGCCGATCTCTTTGAGGTTGAGTTCATCGGAATAATACAGTGACATGACCAGCTTTTCGCGCTCCGGCAGACCCTCGATGGCATGGATCAGCGCGCCACGAAAGTTCTCGTCCGCGGTCTCGCGGAAAGGGTCGACCGTCTCCGCCGCCGCGGCGGTGGCGATGGTCAGATCATCCAGGCTCGTCAACCGGCAGCTGGTCGCGTCCTGGACGATCGCATAGTAATCGTCGAGTGAACAGCCCATGCGCGCGGCGACTTCGGCATCCTTGGCGTCCCGCCCGGTCTCGCGCTCGATGTCGCGCACGGCCGCGGCGGCCGCGCGCGCCTTGCGGTGTACCGAGCGCGGTGCCCAGTCGAGCTTGCGTAGGGCATCAATCATGGCGCCGCGAATCCGAATGCCCGCGAAGGTTTCAAAGCTTGCGCCGCGGTTCTCGATGTAATTGGCGGCAGCCTCGAGCAACCCGAGCATGCCGGCCTGGATCAGGTCGCTGACTTCAACCGAAGGGGGCAGGCGGCCGGCCAGATGGTAGGCGATACGTTTGACGAGTTCAGCGTGGCGCGTGACCAATTGGTCTGCATCGGCGGTCCGGCTATGTTGGGTGTAGGCCCCGAGAGCGCTCATTGGACCGCCTCCAGCCTCGGCGGACGGGGCTGCACCAGCCGTTCAACGAAGAATTCGAGGTTGCCACGTGGACTGTCCGGTATCGGCCAGGCGGCAGCCTTGGCGGCGAACTTGCGGAATGCCTGTGCGGAGGCGCTCGCCGGATATGCATCGGTGACCGTGCGCTGGACGCGTATCGCGCGCCGCAGGTATTCATCGTCGGGAATTTCACCCACGAAATCCAGCACCACGTCCAGAAAACGCGTGGTGACCCGTTCGAAGCGGCGGAACAGGTCCTGGCCCGCCCCCGAGGGGCGAACCATGTTCGTCAGTACGCGGAAGCGGCTGACGCCGTGATGTCGGCTCAGTACTTTCACCAGGGCATAGGCATCGGTCAGAGACGCAGGCTCATCACAGATAGTAACCACCACCTGCTGTGCGGCCTGTGAGAACTGCGTCACACCATGGCCCAGTCCGGCGGCCGTATCCACGATCAGCACATCCACCTGGGTAGCCAGGGCACTGAAGGCCTGCACCAGACCCAGATGGGCCCGTGCGTCGAGGTTCGCGAGATTTGCGGCCCCGGAGGCCGCCGGTACGACCTGGAAGCCCTGCGGCGCGGTGACGAGGATCTCATCCAGGGTGCGTTCACCATTCAGGACGTGGGCGAGCGTGTAGCGCGTGGACAGACCCAGAAACACATCCACATTGGCCAGGCCCAGATCACCGTCCAGCAGGACGACACGCTTGTTGGTCGCGGCCAACGAGGCGGCCAGATTCACCGCGACGCTGGTCTTGCCGACGCCGCCCTTGCCCCCGGTGATGGCGATCACCTGCACGGGACGGGCAAGACTCTCCAGTTTGGAGCGGTCCATGAGATCGACTTCAAGCGAGGGCATGTGCGACATCTCCAAAACGGCGCTTCAATAAATCTTCGTCGGCGGCCGCACCGTTGGCCTGCGCCAGCTGCACGGCAGCGGCGATGAGTTCCTCGGATCGCGCCGGTCGCAGGTCCTCCGGAACGCGCTGCCCCTCACTGACATAGGCGATAGGCAGTCGGGCACGTACCAGCACCGAGAGCGTGCCCCCCAGGCTCACGGCTTCATCGACCTTGGTCAGCACGCAGCTCGCCGCACGGGCCGGAGCGAAGCGACGCACCACATCCTCGGTCACGCCGGACTGGGTGCTCGCCGCCAGCACCAGCGTGGTCTGCAGTTCGGCCCCGATCTGCGCCAGCTGCTGCAGCCGTTGCGGCAGGCTCGCGTCGCGCTGACCTGCTCCGGGAGTATCAACCAGGACCATGCGGAAGCGGCTGAGGCGTGCCAGTGCCCCGGGCAGCTCCTGCAGGCTATCCAGCGCAAATACCGGCACACCCAGCAGCTGTCCGAGTGCGCGCACCTGGTCCTGGGCGCCAATGCGCACCGAGTCGCCGGCGACCAGCGCCAGGTCTCGTGAGCCATGCCGCAGCACCCAGCGGACCGCGAGTTTGGCCAGAGTCGTGGTCTTGCCCACGCCGGTGGGTCCCACCAGAGCAATGCGGCCGCCGCTCTCCAGCCATTGATCACCCGTCACGGCAAGTCGTTGGGCGAGGGTCGCACCCATGTGGCGGCGTGCCTGGTTCGGTTCACATTTCTTGGGCAGCCCGGCGACGATTTCCGAGGCCAGTCCCTGCTCGATACCGATCTCGGTCAGTTCGCGCAGGATCTCCGTTTGCAGCGGGGCGCGACGCGCCAGATCTTTCCAGGCCAGCTGTGCCAACTGCGTCTCGAGCATGCGCCGCAATGTCTTCAGCTCCGCCGACATCGCATCGCTGGGGGCACCCAGTGTCGGAATGAAATGGCTGCCCGGGGCGGTTGAATAGGCGGCGGCGACCGCGCTGGAAATCGAACTCGTGGCCGCGATGTGTGGCATCGCGTCATCCGGTGCGTCGGCTCGCAGAGACAGGAACAGCGAATCCTGCCGCACGCTGTTCAAGATCGGCGCGGCGGTGGCTGTCATCTGCATCGGCTCGGGCGCCTTTGCTTTCGGCGGCACTGGCACTGGCACTGATATTGGTATTGGTATTGGTATTGGCATTGGCGCCGGTGCCGCAGCTGCGGGGGAGACAGCTGAGAGCGGCTGGTAGGCGAAGTCGGTGCTGCTGCCGGGGTCCGTTGCGTCCTGCACATTGTCGGCGTCAAAATCCATGGCGGCCGTGATTTCCACGCCCTGGGCGGTGCGCCGGGTGGCGAGGATTACCGCATCGCTTCCCAGGCTTTCGCGGACAGCACGCAGCGCGTGCCGAATGTCCGGTCCTGTATGGCGTGTGATCTTCATTTACACAATTCTCCAAACCCTGCGCTGCAACTCATCATCGACCGACCGCCGATACCAGGCGGACCTTGCGGTTGTCCGGGATCTCGCTCCAGGCCAGAACATGCATGTTCGGGACACTGGCGCGAATGAACCGTGCCAGCGTCTGCCGCAGCGGCGGCGGAACCAGCAGCACCGCCGGTTCCCCCATCAGTTCCTGTCGCTGTGCACTCTCGGCCAGACGGGTCTGCAGCCGCTCCGCCAGACTGGGTTCCAGTCCCGTCGCCGGCGAATTGGCGCTGCCGATAGATCCTTGCAGTAATCGTTCCAATTCCGGATCCAAGGTCATGACGGGCAGATCCCCTGCCATTCCTGCGATGTCCTGCACAATCTGACGACCCAGCGCGATGCGCACGGCGGCCTGCAGGATGGCCGGGTCCTGGGAACGGGGTGCCTGATCGGCCAGAGTCTCGACGATGGCGCGCATATTGCGCAGGGGCACCCGCTCGGCCAGCAGGGATTGCAGGACGCGCACGACCACCGCCATCGGCAGGAGCTTGGGTACCAGGTCTTCCACCAGCTTCGGGGCGCTCTTGGTCACATTGGCGAGCAGCTGGCTGACTTCCTCATGGCCCAGCAGTTCATGGGCATGCGACTGGATGATATGGCTCAGATGAGTGGCGATCACGGTTCCTGCATCCACCACGGTGTAACCCATGCTTTGCGCCTGATCCCGGTCCGTCGGCTCGATCCACAGCGCCTCCATGCCAAAGGCCGGATCACGGGCGGCAATGCCCTTGACCTGCCCGAACACGCGTCCCGGATTGATGGCCATCTCGCGCTCGGGGTAGACGATGCTCTCGCCAACCGGAACACCCCCCAGGTTGATGCGATAGGTGTTGGGCGACAGATCCAGGTTGTCGCGGATGTGCACGGCCGGCACCAGGAAGCCCAACTCCTGGGAGAGCTTGCGGCGCACGCCGCGGATGCGGCCCAGCAGGTCGCCGTTCTGGTTCTTGTTGACCAGGGGCACCAGCCGATAACCCACTTCCAGGCCCAGCACGTCCACGGGGCGCACATCGTCCCAGGACAGTTCCTTGTTCTCCGGTGCCGGCGGTGGCGGCGGTGGCACCAGGGCTTTGGCCGCGGCGGCCGCGCGCCGCTTGCGCACGGCGTAGGCGCCGCTGCCGCACAGGGCTGCCATGCTCAGAAAGGCGATATTGGGCATGCCGGGCACCAGGCCGATGACGCCCAGGAGGCCTGCGGCAACACCCAGGGCCCGCGGCTGGCCGAACAACTGGCGCTGCAGTTCGCCGCCCATGTCCTGCTTGCCGGACATGCGGGTGACGATGATGGCGACCGCGGTGGAGAGCAGCAACGCCGGTATCTGGGTGACCAGGCCATCACCGATGGTGAGCAGGGTGTAGGTGCGGGCGGCTTCGGCAAATCCCAGGCCGTGACCGATGGTGCCGATGGCCAGACCGCCCAGGATGTTGATCATCAGGATCATGATGCCGGCGACCGCATCGCCGCGGACGAATTTGCTGGCACCATCCATGGAGCCGTAGAAGTCCGCCTCGGCCCGCACCTCGGCACGGCGCAGGCGCGCATCGTCCTGCGTGATCAGACCGGCGTTGAGGTCCGCATCGATGGCCATCTGTTTGCCGGGCATCGCATCCAGGGTGAAGCGGGCGCTGACTTCGGAGATGCGGCCGGAACCTTTGGTGACCACCACGAAGTTGATGATGGTGAGAATGATGAACACCACCACGCCGACGGCGAAGTTGCCGCCGATCACGAACTCACCGAAGGCCTGGATGACCCGGCCCGCGGCTGCAGGCCCTGAATGTCCATGCAGCAGCACCACCCGGGTGGAGGCGACGTTCAGGGCCAGGCGCAGCAGTGTGGCCAGCAGCAGGACTGTGGGAAACACACCGAATTCGATAGGCCGCGCCACATGGAACACCGCCATCACGATCACGATGGACAAGGCGATGTTGAACGTGAACAGCACGTCAAGGGCGAATGGCGGCAGTGGCAGCACCACCATGGCCAGCACCGCCAGCACGCCAATGGGCACGCCGATACCGCTGCGCAGCAGCGTGCGCAGGGGAGAATTGTTCAAGGTGGCAGCGTTGGCCATGGGTTAGTGCCTGGTTTCCTCGATCGCAGGATCGATGACGGGACGGACCGGTCGGGCACCATCGCGACTCGCGGTGCGCAGCTGGAAGATATAGGTGAGCACCTGTGCCACTGCCACGTACAGGGTCGAGGGGACTTCCCCGTTCAGATCGACATCGCGGAACAGCACACGGGCCAGAGGTGGCGCTTCGAATATCGGCACCTTGTGCTCCGCAGCGATGCTGCGGATGTTGGCTGCGACTTCGTCGACGCCCTTGGCCACCACAACCGGTGCACGCATGCGCGCCTCGTCGTACCGCAGGGCCACCGAGTAGTGCGTCGGATTGGTGATCACCACGTCGGCCTTGGGAACCTCCTGCAGCATGCGGCGGCGTGCCAGGTCCTGCTGCATGCGCCGGATGCGACCCTTGAGTTCCGGGGCGCCGTCGCTTTCGCGCATCTCCTGCTTGACTTCCGAACGCGACATGCGCAGCTGCTTCATGTACTGGCTCAACGTCAGGGGCACATCGATGGCGGCGATCAGCCCCAGGGCGCCGGATAACGCCAGCAGCGCCTCGCCCGCCAGATTGACCGCATGGGCAATCGCTGCATTCAGCGGCTCAGCACCAAGCCCCAGCAGCTCGGTGGTTTTCGCCCGCAGGAAGATCACGGCGATGGTGCCCACCAGCAGGAATTTGGCGTAGGCCTTCAGCAGTTCGGTGCCGCCGCGCAAGGAGACCAGGCGCTGCAGGCCTTCAATGGGATTGAGGCGATTGAAATTCGGCGCCAGTGCCTCGAAACTCATGTTCCAGCCGCCGATGAGGAGCGGACTGAGCAGGGCCGCCGCGACGGTGAGCCCCACAATCGGGGCCGTGATCACCAGCGCGTGCCAGGAAATCGCCACCAGGTCCGGCAGCAGGCGGTTCTCATCCAGCGCTTGTTCGCGCGACAGCGTGAGTGCGGACTTCATGAGCCCCGCATAGCCGGAAGCCATGCCGCTGCCGGCGAAGCGCAGGCCGATGCCTGCCATCAGCACCACCGCCGCGGTCGTCAGATCGCGAGAGCGGGGAACCTGGCCACTGCTGCGCGCCTCATCGAGGCGCTTTTGTGTAGGTTGTTCGGTGCGGTCCTGGCCGTTTTCGTTCTCTGCCATGGTCAGATCCGCGCACCGGAAAGGGACTGCAGCAGGACGAAGACCTGAGTCACGAGACTTTCAAATCCGGACAGCAGCTGCGGCACGCTCACCACGAGCACCAGCAGCCCGAATATCAGGGTCACGGGAAAGCCAACCGACATCAGGTTGAGCGATGGGGCAGTACGGCTCACCATGCCGAAGGCCAGATTCACAATCAGCAGGGCGGTGATGCCGGGCAGGGCGATGGACAGGGCGCTGCTGAACAGTGTCCCGCCCCAGATCACGACCTGCCACAGGTTCGAGACCTGAAAGCCGCTGCCGCCGATGGGCAGACTGCGAAAGCCATCCGCCAGCACTTCGATCAGGCGCAGATGACCATTCAGGGCCAGGAACACCAGGGTCACAAAGATGCTGTACAGCTCGCCTACGGAGGTATCGCCGACTCCGCGGACCGGATCGATGGACATCGCGTATGACAGGCCCATGCTGTTGGCGATGAGCTGACCGCCCAGGGTGACGCCATCGAATACCAGCTGCAGGCAGAAGCCCAGCGCGATGCCGATGACCATCTGCTGCGCGGTCACCACCAGCCCTTCCAGCGAGAAGGCTTGCAGCTGCGGCGGAATCGAAATCATCGGCGCCAGGATCAGGGCGATGGCGCCGGCCAGGACGATGCGGATGCGTACCGGCACGGCCTGGCTGGAGAAGATCGGCGCCACCATCAGACAGGCACCCACCCGTATGAATGGCCACAGCACCTGGCCGAGCCAGGTTTCCAGTTGTCCGGTGGTAAGCGTGATCATCGCCAGTGCCTGTCAGTTCACCAGACCCGGGATGCTCATGAACAGCTCGCGTGTGTAGCTGACGAAGACCTTGATCATCCAGGGGCCGGCGATCACCAGTGTCGTGGCGATTGCGGCCAGTTTGGGGATGAATGACAGGGTCATTTCGTTGATCTGGGTCGCCGCCTGGAAGGCGCCGATCACCAGGCCTGTCACCAGCGCCGCCAGCAGCATCGGGGCCGCAAGCAACAGCGTGATGACGAGGGCGCGCTGGGCAATGGTCATTACCGTTTCGGGTGTCATGAGTAGAAGCTCGCGGCAAGTGTCCCCATGACCAGCGACCAGCCGTCGACCAGCACAAAGAGCATCAGTTTGAAAGGCAGTGAGATCAGAACCGGTGACACCATCATCATGCCCATGGACATGAGCACGCTGGCCACCACCAGATCGATGATCACGAAGGGGATGAAGATCAGGAAGCCGATCATGAAAGAGGTCTTCAGCTCGCTGGTCACGAAGGCCGGAACCAGCAGGCTCAGTGGCACGTCATCCGGGGTCGCGAAACCTTTGCCGCCGGAGATGCGCACAAAGGTCGCGATGTCGCTTTCGCGGGTCTGGTGCAGCATGAAGCTCTTGAGCGGGCCGACCGCCTTGGACAGGGCGGTGGTGGAGTCGATGGTTCCGGCCATGTAGGGCTTCACGGCCTGGTCGTTGATACGGTCGACCACCGGAGCCATGACGAACAGGGTCAGGAACAGCGACAGGCCGACGAGTACCTGGTTGGGAGGAGTCTGGCCGGCGCCGATCGCCTGGCGCAGCAGGCCGAGCACGATGACGATGCGCGTGAACGCCGTCATCATCAGGAGGATCGCTGGCAGCAGCGACAGTGCGGTCATCAGCACCAGCACCTGCAGCGTCAGGGTGTAGGTCTGACCGCCGCCGGGGCCACCCTGGACGGTGAGGGCGGGTAGCCCCACGTCCGCCGCGCACAAATGGGGCACGGCAACGGCGAAGACCGCTGCCAACAGGGGCAGCAGGACGCGAAATTTGCGGGAGTGGCGCATCACCGGCCGAGGCTCCGCCGCAGCAGGGCCTTGAATGAAACGCCGTCGATGGGGGGCGCAGCCGGTGGCTGCAGGCTCAAGGGCTCGGCGAGGACGTGCAGGGCGCTGATCTGGCCGGATGCCACGCCCACCAGCAGCTGGGTGGTGCCCACCTGCAGCAACACGGCGCGCTCCTTGGGGCCCAGGCGCACTTCGGAGATGATATTCACGGCGCCGGCGCGGCCGCCGCTGATGTTGCGCATGCGTCGTGCAAACCATGCGCACAGGAAGATGGCGCCCAGCACAATGCACAGCGCGAGAGTGACCTGGCCCAGACCCGCGACGCCGGACACCGCCGCCCCGGGGACTGCACCCGGTGCTGCGAAGACGTGCGCGATCGTGCCGGGGTGGACGGCGCTGCTGGCGCTGGCGGTGGTGCTGCTCATGTGAAAATTGCTGCCGCTGTCGGTACGGCGCCGGCTCAACGCAACTTGCGGATGCGTTCGGCGGGACTGATGACATCAGTCAGGCGAATGCCGAACTTCTCATTCACCACGACCACCTCGCCGTGCGCGATGAGCGTGCCGTTGACGAACACATCGAGCGGCTCGCCGGCGACGCGTTCGAGTTCCACGACGGAACCCTGGTTGAGCTGCAGGAGATTGCGGATCGGGACGCGTGTGCGACCCACTTCCATGGACAGCGTGACTGGAACATCCAGGATCACGTCCATGTTGATGTCGCTCTTGGCTTCCGGAGTCGTATCGTCCTGCAAAGGACCGAATTCCGCTGTCTGTGCTTCTGCTGGGGCTGCCATGGATGTCTCCTCTAGGCCTTTTTCAGGAAGGGATTTGCCGTGACCGCTGCCTTCGGGCGGTTCAGGCGCTCGTTGATCTTCACGGCCTGCTGGCCGCGGGAAATGCCGAAATTGCCGCGGAACAGCGGTACCGACTCGGCATTGAGAGTGATCTGGCCGTTGAAGTCGCAGGGAATCACGTCCCCTGATTTCAGGTTCAGCAGGTCGGCCAGAGTGACGGTGGACTCTCCAAGCACCGCGGTAAGCTCGATCTCGGCGTCGTCGACTTCATCGCGCAGCGCGCCGCTCCAGCGACCATCCCGCTCGGTGGCATCGCCGGTGCCACCCGCATCCAGCAGCTCGCGCAGCGGTTCCAGCATGGAGTAGGGCATGGTGACGTGCAGATCGCCGCCGCCGCCGTGCAACTCGATGTGAAAGCTGGAGATGACGACGATTTCCGTCGGATTGACGATTTTCGTGAAGTGTGGATTGATCTCCGAGTGGACGTGTTCGAAGTCCAGCACCAGGACCTTGGACCAGGCTTCCTTCAGATTGTTGAAGGTGTGGCGCAGCAGCAGCTGGATGATGCGCTGCTCGGTGGCGGTGAAGTCGCGTCCTTCGACCTTGGCGTGGCGGCCCACACCGCCGAACAGATTGTCGACCGCCGTGAACACCAGCTTCGGGTCCATGACCACCAGCCCCAGGCCGCGCAGGGGGTTGATGCGCACGACGTTCAGGTTGGTCGGCATGTCCAGAGTGTTCACGTAGTCGTTGAACTTCTTCATGGTCACCTGTGAGACCGTGATTTCCGGACTGCGGCGCAGCAGGTGATAGAGCGTCTGGTGAAACAGGCGTGAAAAACGCTCGTTGATCATCTCCAGCGCCGGCAGGCGGCCGCGCGCGACGTGCAGGTCGTTGACAAAATCGTATGCACGCGCCTCACCGGGGGGCAGCGGGGGCTCGGTGCTCACCGCGCCCACATCGATGCCATTGATGAGCGCGTCAACCTCGTCCTGGTTGAGGATCTTTTCGGCGCCTTCTGCGGTCACAGTGGCAAATCCCTTTGGTTACTGCATCACGAAGGTGGTGAACAGCACGGCGTCAACCTTCTCGGGCGTGCCGCCATTGACCGCCAGGACGTTGCGCACCGTGGCGAGGGCTGCGGAGCGCAGTTTTTCCTTGCCGTCATTGGTCGCAAGCTCGGTGGCTTTCTGATTGCTGAACAGCAGCAGCAGGTCGTTGCGGATAATCGGGTCGGCAGCCTTCAGGGCTTCGACCGTCTTGGGGTCATGGGTCATGATCTGGGCGGTGACCTGCAGGAATCGCACCTGCTGATCACCCTGGAAATTGGCCACGAAGGGCGGGTCCAGCGGCACGTACAGCGGGGGACCGGAGGGCGGCGGCGGCGGCCCGGCAGCGGCCGTCTTGGGTGAGTGGTGCGCCAGCAGCAGCCACGCGCCGGTGCCACCGCAGGCCAGCAGCACGGCTCCAGCGATGCCGATGAGGAGCCAGGGTTTCTTCTTGCGGGGCGGAGCAGCAGCTACGGGAGCCGCGGCGGCGGCGGGAGCAGACGGTTGTGCGGCCATTGATTGAACTTCCTGCGCAACAAGGACAAGGGAATCTCTTGTGTCAGGTAGTGCAACGCGTATGCCACACGTGGCGAAGCATGCATAAGTCCCGGTGAATTAAGGGATTTGTGCATCAGAACGAAGTGTGAACGGGGTCTCAGTCAAAGCGCCGCGCCAGAATTCCGGCGCGGCGGTGGTGAGCCTTCAAGCGTAGGTATCCAGCAGCGCGAGCCGGATGTTTGCGACCTGCGTCACGCTGGCAGTGACCGCGGTATCGGCGGCAAAGGTGCGGGGACTGCTGGGCACGGGCAGCGGCTGGGCCTGCTGCTGCTGGGGCGGCTCGCGGAAGACTCCGGAGTCGGTCAGGGGCATGCCGGCGCCGGCGAACATTTCCCGCAGCCGTGGCAGCGACTGCTCCAGTGCCGCACGGGTATCGGAATGAGCGGCGCCAAACCAGACGCTGGCCTGGCCGGACTGCATGGTGATATGCACCTGCACCGGTCCCAGGTCGATGGGGTTCAACTGCAATTGGGCCTGGGTGATGCCCGACTGCGCAAGACTCGTGACACGGCTGCTCACATCGTCGGCGAATGCAGCGGAGCCGACCGCGGACTGGATGCTGAGCGTGGTGTTGCCCAGGGTCGCCTCCGGTCGCGACAGGGAGGACAGCTGCAATGCCGCGGCCGCTTGTGCGGCATCTGTGCCGCTGTCCGTGGTGGTGGCCGGTGTGGCGGGGGTCCCCGCCGCGCCGGTGGTGTCGGAGTCCGCCGAGTTCGTGCCAGTCAGTCCCGAGATCAGCTGCTGCACCGTGGCCAGCGCATTGACGTTGCCGGTAGTCGTGGCAGACAGGGCTGTTTGCGCATCGCTGCTCGGGGCTGAGGTGGCGCCCGCCGCGGCCCCGGAGGTCTGGGACAGCGCCATCGCGGCACTGGCCGATGATGGCTGGCCGGTGAGCGCATTGTGCATGCCCCGCTGCACCGCCAGGGCATCCGGGCCCGGGGTAGCGGCTGTGCCGGTCCCCGGGACGCTGGTTTGCGCAGCTCCCGAGGGCATCAGCACCTGGGCAATCCAGGCCACGGCATCCGTGGGCGGCGTGCCCGCCGGTTGGCCGGTGTTTGCGCTGCTCGTCGAGTCATTGCTGGCCGCCGCCTTGGCTTGCGCCGGCTGGTCGGGGGCACTGCCGGCGCTGCGGCCCAGGGCGGTGGCCATGACGCTGCCAAAATCGGTGCTGGCATCCTCGCTGGCATCCGCCGCAGCAGCACTGGTCTGGCCGTTGGCGGACGCCGTGGAGTTGCTGCGCGCGCCGGTTGCGCGTGCATTGCGTTGCGCCTGGGCCCCCTGGGCATTGCGTGTTTGTGCGGAAGGTCCGCTGGTCTTGGTAGCCGAAGCGGAACCAGCCGTGCTGTCGGCCCCCGTGCTGCCTGAGCTGGAGCCCGTATTGCCGGCCGAGCTGGTGTCGCCATCGCAGCTCTGGCCAGCGGCGCCGGTGGAGTTGCCCGGCTGGAAACTCTGGTCGCTGTCGGCCTGCTCCCCATCTGCCACCTGGCTGGTGGCCGAAGCGGGGGTCCGTCCTTGAAAAGAAGTGTTGGCAGGCAGCGAACTGCCCAGCGCCAGCGCATCGGTATTAATTCCCACTCGAGTCGAGCCTCCCATTTGCCGTACGTTGGCCGCGGTCATCGGATTCGCGCTGGTCGCGCTGGTCCCGGGCCTTGAGTTCTGCAGCCGTGTGACGTTCCACGACCTTGTCGATGATCTGCGAGCGCTGCGCCGCGCCCTGCCAGGTGGTGCGTTCCGTTTCGCTGTCCGCCCGGGCCTTTTGCAGCAGCTCTTCCTGCTGCCGTATCGCTTCGGCGAGCTTGGCCAGGAAGGCATGAAATTCCCGGATTCCAGCCCCGCCGATTCCGGATGCCGCGCGCTTGTCGAAGTCGCGGACATACCCGGCCTGGTAGCCCTGCAACTCCTCGAGTTTCGCCTCGCACTGGGCGAGGCGGGTGCGGCTTTGCGCCAGGCGCTGCGCATGGCGGCGCTCTTTGTCGTCGGTGACGCGCTGGACCAGGTGCAGTCTCTTGGTGGGACTCATGAAGTGCTACCCGGCGGGGGTCCGGATGGACTGGCAGTGTCCGCCATGACGCTCTGCAAAGCCGCAAGGCTGCTTGCGTAGTCCACGCGGGTTCGCATGTCCTGCTGCAGGAAGCGCTCGAGCTTCGGCCAAAGAGCGATTGCCGCATCGATACGCGGGTCACTGCCACGCTGGTAGGCGCCGATGGCGATCAGATCGCGATTCTGTTCGTAGGTGGCCAGCTGCTGGCGGAAGCGGCGCGCCAGCTCCTGGTGATCGGGCGGCACGATTTCGTGCATCGCCCGGCTGATAGAGGCCTCGACATCGATCGCCGGATAGCGACCACTTTCGGCAATCCGGCGCGACAACACCACGTGACCGTCGAGAATGGCGCGCGCGGCATCGGCGATCGGATCGTTCTGATCATCGCCCTCGACGAGCACCGTGTAGAAAGCCGTGATGGAGCCGCTGCCCTGCACGCCATTACCGGCACGTTCAACCAGCTGCGGCAGGCGCGCGAACACCGAGGGCGGGTAGCCCTTGGTGGCCGGCGCCTCGCCGATGGCAAGCCCGATCTCACGCTGCGCCTGCGCGAAGCGGGTCAGCGAGTCCATGATCAGCAGCACGCTCTTGCCGCGATCGCGGAAGTACTCGGCCACCGCAGTGGCCAGCAGCGCGCCATGCAGACGCATCAGTGGCGGCGTATCCGCAGGGGCAGCCACGACCACGGCGCGCGCCCGGTCCTTGGGTCCCAGAATGCGGTCGACGAATTCCTTGACTTCACGACCGCGCTCCCCGATCAGGCCCACGACGATCACATCCGCACTGGTGTAGCGGGACATCATCCCCAGGAGCACGCTCTTGCCGACGCCGCTGCCGGCGAACAGACCAATGCGCTGCCCGCGCCCCACGGTCAACAGGCTGTTGATGGTGCGTATGCCTACGTCCAGGGATTGTGAAATCGGTTGGCGTGCCAGCGGATTCATTGGCACGCCTCTGAGGCGCACCGTCGCCTCGCAATTCAATGGGCCCAGGCCATCCAGGGGCTGGGCGGCAGCATCGATGATGCGGCCGAGGAGCTGCGGGCCCACGGGCACCATATCGGCACGCTGGCGCGGAATAACCCGGGCATTGGGCCCCAGGCCGTGCGGATCTCCGGTCGGCATCAGGTACAGCCGCTCGCCGGAGAAACCGACCACTTCGGCCTCGATGCGCGCGCCATCCGCGGTGATCACATCGCAGCTATCGCCGATGGAGGCCTGGCAGCCGACCGCCTCCAGCGCCAGTCCCACCATGCGGGTGAGGCTGCCCTGCACGGGCGGTGGTGACAGACGCTCGACCTGGCGCGTACAGCGCGCCAGGGAGTCGCGCAGCCGGGTGTTGATCGACGATGCGGGTGCCGCGCTCATGGTGCACCAGCCTCATCGGGCTGATCGGCCTGATCGGCCAGGCGTGCGCTGGCGCGCTCCTCGCCCAGCATGCTGCTGACAATGGCATTGACGCGGCTCTCGAGCCGGGCATCGATTTGCGAATTCTCCGAGCGCACCAGGCAGCCACCCCGGGTCAGTGTCGGGTCCTCGACCATGGTCCAGGCGCGCTCCTGTCCGGCGGTGGCAAGAAGTCCGGCGATCGCCGCCGCGTCCTCCGGATGCAGGTGCACCCGCACGTCGCGGGCGGCGGCAGGGAGCCTGCCCACGGCCTCGCGGATCAACGCGGCGATCTGTCCCGGATCGGCCTTGAGCTCGCGCCGCGCGAGCTGCTTGCCCACCGCCAGCGCCAGCAGCAGCAACTGTTGCTCAACTTCATTTTCCAGCGCCTGCAGCGGGCGACCGAGTCGGCTGAGAATCTCATCCAGGTGCGCAATGCGGGCGCTGAGTACCTCCGTCTGGCTCTTCAGCTCGGCGCGCGCAGCGTTGACTCCAGCCTCGTAGCCGCGCTTCATTTCCGCCTGATGCGCCGCATCGGTGGCGCGCGCGGCTTCGGTGGCGCGCGCGTGCTCGCGGGTTGGCGACTCGCGGCGCATCCCCATGATCGGACCTTCTACCTGCGGCAATGACCAGCGTTCGGCCACGGTCGCACGCGTACGGGTGCTGTCAGACAAACGTCTCTCCCTTGCCGCCCAGCGCAATGGTGCCTTCCTCGGCCAGCTTGCGTGCCACGGCCAGGATTTCCTTCTGCGCGGATTCCACGTGGGCGAGGCGCACCGGCCCCTTCGCCTCCAGATCATCGCGCAGCATCTCGGCCGCGCGCTGTGACATGTTCTTGAAGATCTTCTGCTTCAGCGGTTCATCGCAACCCTTCAGCGCCAGCAGCAGCTGATCGCCTTGTACCTGCCGCAGGATCTCCTGCAGACCGCGGTCGTCGACATCGATGAGATTGTCGAACACGAATACCAGGTCCTGAATGCGGGCACCGAGCGCTGAATCCGCATTGGCGATGTGTTCCATCACAGTGGACTCGATGGCGGGCTCGAGCGCGTTGATGATGTTGGCCGCCGCCTTCTCGCCACCCAGTTCCGAGGTGCGACTGGAGGTGCTGGCAAAGCTCTTCTCGATGACTTCGTCCAGTTCGGAGAGGGCGGCGGGTTGCACGCCATCCAGGGTGGCGATGCGCAGGATCACATCGGCGTGCAGATTGGAGGGAAGCTGGGTCATCACTTCGGCGGCCATGTCCGGCTCCAGATAGGCGAGGACGATGGCAATGATCTGGGGGTGCTCGTTGCGAATGACTTCCGCGACACTGCGCGAATCCATCCACTTCAGAGTCTCCAGGCCCTTGTTGGGCAGGCCGACATTGATGCGCTCAATGACGTTGGCGGCTTTTTCCTCGCCCAGCGCATTGGTCATCACATTGCGCAGAAATTCATCCACGCCCACACCCACCGAGGTCTGGCGCGATACGCCATCGGAGAACTCCGAGAGCACGCCGCTGACTTCCTCTCGCGATACGTTTTGCAGCTGGGCCATGGCGGCTCCTATTTTCTGCACTTCGCGGGCGCCCATGTGCTTGAGCACCTGGGCGGCCTCATGCTCTCCCAGGGTCAACAGCAGGATCGCGGCACGCTGGGTGCCACTGCGATCCTCATCCTTGCTTGCCGGAGCCTCACTCATCGACGGATACCCAGTTGCGGACCAC
>DASXFV010000086.1:0-11677 GCA_036489445.1 Steroidobacteraceae bacterium
TCTCGTCAGCGGAAAAGGGCAGATTTCCAACGTAGATTTTCGTCATATCACCTAACTCACAGCTGAACATCAAGGGCGCGCTGTTTGCGAACCGCGGCGACACAATACACGTGTGACCGGGGTCCGCGCCAGTACGCCCCATTGCAAAATTGATTGCACAACCCCGCTTTTTTCCGGTCCGCGGTCGATGAGTTGACAAGTTCTGGCGGGAAGCCGTTCTGCCCCCGGGCTCATGCCCACGGTATGGTTCAAACCGGTGCACGGCCGGTAGTCGCGCTTTATTCAGGATTTGAGGTTGTCCCAAAGCAGGGTCATTTTCTGACGCATTTGTTGGTCCGGCAAGGCCCCGTGGGCGGCGGCCATGTTGTCATCCAGATGACTCACGAGGGTGGTCCCCGGCACGGTGCAGGTGACGGCCGGGTGGGAGATCACGAACTTCAGGAACAGTTGGCTCCAGCTGGTGACCTGGATGTCTGCCGCCCAGTCCGGCAGAGGCTTGCCGGCCACCTGGCCAAAGACGCTGGCGGCCGCCCGCCGGCCCCCGAAGGGAGAGTTGGCGATGACGGCAATCCCCTTCTGCGCCGCCAGGGGCAACACCTCCTGGTCGGCACTCCGGTTGGCCAGGGAATAATCCACCTGGATGAAGTCCATGGGCAGCCGACGCATGTAATCCATCATGCGTGCGTGTTCCCGAGGACTGGAAGTCGTGATGCCGTAATAGCCGATGCGGCCAGCCTTTTTCCATGCCTGAAGCACCGGAATCATGGCCTCGACGCCGATCAGGTTATGCACCTGCATCAGATCGATGTGCTGGGTCTTGAGCCGGCGCAGCGACTCTTCCATGGAGGCTTCGCCGGCTTTGGCATCGGGAGTCATGACTTTGGTGGCCAGAAACAGGCGGTCCCGATTGTGCAGGCCCGCGACCAGGTCCCCGATCACCGCTTCGGCTTGGCCATATAGTGGTGCGGTATCCACGACAGCCCCGCCCAGAGCCGGCAGCTTATCCAGCACTGCCTTGCGTGCCGCCAGGTCATCGGCGTCCGTCACGTTGTAGTTATTGGTGCCAATGCCGATGGCCGGAATCTTCTGGCCGGAGGAGGGAATGGCCTTGGTCACGGTGGCGCCCGCGCTGGCCGCGAGCACCGTCCGGGACATGACCACGCCGGTCGCGACGGTGAGGGCGGCCAGGAGCGCATCGCGGCGGTTGAAGCGGGGCGGGGTCATCTGGTCACTCCTTGATGGGGCAAGGATTATCGTACATCCGGCCTCTGGCGGCACGCCTTGCGGGTCGGACGAGCCAGATTTCCCACCTGGCAACAACAACCGGGCTTGGCGCTGCCGCGGTGTTTCGGTCATGCTGCCACCGATGATCTGTCTACCGACGCCGGACGCGGCCATCATTGCCCGAAAAGCCGCGATTCTCGCTGGTCTGCGCGCCATCCTGGGTCTGGCGGATGTCATTGCTGATGACCTGTTGCTGCGCGCCTACGAAACCGATGCGCTGACGGCTTACCGGCAGCGTCCGCTGGCCGTGGTGTTGCCACATACCACCGAGCAGGTCGCCGCCGTGCTGCGCTTCGCTTACCAGGAAGGGCTGCGAATCGTGCCGCGGGGCGCGGGCACCTCGTTATCCGGCGGCGCCGTACCCGTTGCAGATGCGATTGTGGTCGGCATGGGACGCTTCAATCGTATCCTGGCTATTGATTATGCGGATCGCTGCGTCGTCGCGCAGAGCGGCGTCACCAACCTTGCCATCAGCGAGGCGGTGGCCGTCCGGAATTTCTATTACGCCCCAGATCCCTCCAGCCAGATTGCCTGCACCATTGGGGGCAACGTCGCCGAGAATTCCGGCGGCGTCCACTGCCTCAAGTATGGTCTGACCACGCACAATGTGTTAGGTCTCGAGATGGTGAGCGCGCAGGGCGAGATTCTGCGCCTGGGCGGCCGGCATCTGGATGCGGGCCATTACGATCTGCTGGGTCTTATGATCGGCTCGGAGGGCCTGCTCGGCATCGTCACCGAAGTGACGGTCCGGATCCTGCCCAAGCCACAGAGCGCGCGCGCAGTGTTGATCGGTTTCGCGAGCACCACTGGTGCCAGCGCCTGCGTGGCCGATGTGATTGCGGCGGGCATCATTCCTGCGGGACTGGAAATGATGGATGGTCCGGCGATCCGCGCTGCCGAAGATTTCGTCCACGCGGGCTACCCGCTGGATGCCGAGGCGGTGCTGATCGTTGAACTGGATGGTCCGAAGTCCGAGGTCGATGAACTCATCGCGCGCGTGACGCAAGTTGCCGACCGGCACGGCGCAACCTCCTGTCGTGTGTCAGCAGATGCAGCGGAGCGTCTGCGGTTTTGGGCGGGACGCAAGGCCGCGTTTCCCGCCGTAGGACGCATCAGTCCGGATTACCTGTGCATGGACGGCAGCATTCCGCGCCATCAACTCGCGGCAGTGCTGCAGTCGATCGCGCAACTCTCGGTGCGACATGGACTGCGCGTGGCCAATGTGTTCCATGCCGGCGACGGCAACTTGCATCCGCTGATCCTGTACGACGCCAACGTCCCCGGTGAGCTGGATCGTGCCGAAGCCTTCGGCAGCGACATTCTCAGGTTGTGCGTGGATGTTGGCGGCGTACTCACCGGTGAGCATGGCGTGGGTCTGGAAAAACGCGATCTGATGACCTACCAATTTGGTCCCACCGATCTGCAGGTGCAGCACCGCATCAAGGAAGTCTTCGACCCGCAGCTGCGGTTCAATCCCGGCAAGGTGTTTCCCACCCTGAGTCGCTGCAGTGAGCAGGGTCGCGAGCATGTCCATGCCGGCGCTTCCCGACACGCCGGGTTGCCCCGTTTCTAGCCTTGTCTATCTTTGTCTATGCTGGGGACCATGGTGGGTGACGAATCGGCGGGAACCTTTCGCCCGCGCGACGAGGCTGAGCTGGGGGAACTGTTACGGGCACCGGGACCGTCCTTTGAGCTGGTGGCTGGTGGCACCAAGCGTGGTATCGGCCGGCCCGTGGACGCTCCCATCCTGGATCTTTCGGGTTTGAGCGGTATCGTGGATTATCAACCCGGCGAGCTGGTGCTGACGGCCAGACCCGCCACCGCCCTGGTGCAGATCGAAGCCTTGATCGCTGAGCAGTGCCAGCGTTTCGGCTTTGAACCGCCCGCGCCAGCACTAGGGGGCTCAACACAACTGCAGACCATCGGTGGCGTGCTGATGGCCAACAGTTCCGGCTCGCGCCGGGTGACAGCCGGCTCGGCGCGCGATCACTTCATCGGCTTGCGGGGGGTGAATGGGCGCGGTGAGACCTTCGTTGGGGGTGGCCGGGTGGTCAAGAATGTTACGGGCTTTGATCTGCCCAAGGTGCTGGCCGGATCCTGGGGAACGCTGGCAGCGCTCACGCAGATCACTGTGCGCCTGGTCCCGGCCGCGGAATTTGAGAGCACGCTCTTCTTTGAGTCCGCCAGCGTGGCAGCCGCGGTAATGCTGTGCTCGGAGGCCCTGGGCTCCATGTTCGAGGTCTCCTGTGCCGCCTTTCTGCCGCGGCGGGGCGTCGCGGTGCGCCTGGAGGGTCTGGCCACTTCGGTGCAGTCCCGGATCACCGGACTGCTTACCGCCCTGGATCGACCAGCGCGCGGGGTTTTGGCGGGGGCAGACTCCAGGCAATTCTGGCGCGCAGTCGCCGCGGCCGAAGGGTTGGCGAAGTTCCCGGTGATCTGGCGCCTGTCGGTGGCGCCGCAGCAGGCCGCGCGCATTCTGGATGAAATTGAACCTGAAGATTTTCAGCTGGACTGGGGCGGGGGATTGATCTGGATGGGGGCTCACCTGCTTGACGCGCGGCGCGTTCGCGGCGCGCTGCACGGCGGACATGCCACCCTGGTCAGGGCAGCGCAGGCCGAGCGGCGCGCCAACGCCGTGTTTGAGCCTCAGTCCTCGGGCATCGCGGCGATCGCGGCAGGTCTGAAAGCCGCCTTTGATCCGGACAATCGATTGAATCCAGGACGCATGGGCTGATGCAGACCGGTTTTGACGCCGCACAATTGACGGATCCGGACACCGCCGAGGCGGAGAAGGTGTTGCGCAAGTGCGTGCATTGCGGTTTCTGCAACGCGACCTGCCCGACTTATGTGTTGCTCGGTGATGAGCTCGACGGTCCGCGTGGGCGTATCTACCTGATCAAGGACATGCTGGAGCAGAATCGCCCGGCGACCGCGGCGGTGGTCGGCCACCTTGATCGGTGCCTGTCGTGCCTGGCGTGTATGACGACCTGTCCGTCCGGCGTTCACTATCAGCACCTCATCGATCACGCGCGCGACCATGTAGAGCGCACCTACCGCCGACCGCTGGCCGAACGACTGCTGCGGGCGGTGCTGGCCACGGTTTTGCCATTTCCTGCCCGCCTGCGCGTCGCATTAAGTGTGGCGGCGCTGATTCCCGGGCCGCTGCGCAAGTCTCATTTGCTGCCGGTCCCGCTGCGGGCCATGCTGCAACTGGCCGCCACGCAGGCGGTCTCTGCGCGTGCTGATCAGAGGGAGGCGCTCGCTTTGGCCCCGCCACCGGCGCTGGCGCGCGGCCGCGTGGCCCTGATCCTCGGCTGTGTTCAAGGCGTACTCACGCCGCGGACCCATTCGGCCACGCAGCGGCTGCTCGTCCGGGCAGGTTGGGAAGTGGTGCCGGTGTCCGGTTGCTGCGGGGCCCTCGTGCACCACCTCGGACGCCGGGAGGAGGCCGATGGGTTCGCCATGCGCCTCATCGCGAAGCTGCGCGCGGTGAGTGCGGGTGGGGAGCTCTCTGCAATCGTGGTCAATGCCTCCGGTTGCGGTACGCAACTGAAGGATTACGGTTTTCTGCTACGCAACCACCCCACGCTCGCCGCCGATGCAGGCCGGTTCAGCGCGCTGTGCCGTGACATCACCGAAGTCCTGGCGCTCGCGCCGTTACCGGCACAGCCCCTGGCGCAGCCTCCCGTGATCGCCTATCACTCCGCCTGCTCCATGCAGCATGGACAGCGCCTCGACGCGTTGCCGCGACGCCTGCTGCGCGAGGTGGGGTTCGACGTTCGGGATATTCCCGAAGGACATTTGTGTTGCGGCTCAGCAGGCAGCTACAACATCCTGCAACCGCTGATCGCCACTCAGCTGCGCGATAGGAAGTTGTCCAACATCCAGCGCACCGGGGCCAGCGTCATTGCCACCGGCAATGTTGGCTGCATCCTGCAACTGCAGTCCGGGAGCTCAATACCGGTGATCCATACGGTGGAATTGCTGGACTGGGCCTGTGGTGGGCCGCAGCCCGCCGCGCTCGCGGTCAGGGCAGCCGCTGGTAGCGGGTGACTGAATTTTCAATCAGCCGCGCGAATTGGCCGCCGCAGGCCAGATACTCCAGGTGCGCCAGCGTTTCGCCCATGGCGAGAAACTGGTGAAAGCCGCGTTGCTGCCGCCGGTACAGGAACGGCAGGCACTGGAATGCCGTCAGCGGCGTGCGGCAGGCCTCGAACAGCTTCGCCAGTTGCCGCTCGTGGTGCTCGCGGATCTCGGCGGCTCGCGCTGCGAGTCCACGGAACGGCCTGCCGTGCGAAGGCAGCACCAATGTTCCGGCATCCAGGGCGGACAGACGCTCCAGGGATTGCAGATAGGTGGCCAGGGGATTCGGGTCGGGAGTCAATGGAGTCAACCCGATATTCGGCCGAATGGCGGGCAGCACCTGATCGCCCGCGATCAGCAGCGGACTTGGGTCCTGGGACTGCAGGCACATGTGGCCATGGGCGTGCCCCCCGGTTTCCAGCCAACGCCACAACCGCGAGCCGATCGGTGTGCGATCCTCATCGCGCATCAGTCGCCCAGCCAGCGGCACGCCGTCCACCGTATCCCGATAACCGGTGGCTTGCAGACTCGGGCGCAGCTCCTCGATGGGCTCGACGCCATGGCCTGCGAAAAATGCCATCCGCTGGGCCAGTGCCTGGGCAGTGGTCTCGCCGAGCAAGTCGCGCAGTTGGTCCAGAGTGGCCGCCGAACTCCATACGGGAACTGCGAACCGCCGCTGCAACCAGGCGGCAAGGCCCACATGATCGGGGTGCAGATGCGTGAGCAGGATGCGACTCAGCGGCCGTGCAGCCAGCAGCGTCCCCGCCAGGTGTTCCCAGATCTCACGCGCTGCAGCCGTGGCCATGCCGGTATCCACCAGCGCGTAGCCTCCCGGTTCCTCCAGCAGCCACAGGTTGATGTGGTCCAGCGAAATGGGCAATGGCATGCGCAGCCACCACAGTCCTTCCTGCACCGGCAGCACCTGGCCCGGCTCGGGGATGGGGAGGTCCGGATAGTCGATGGCACCAGGCCCGGCGCCGGGCAGGGCGGCGGCGTCGCGCGAAGTCATCCGGCTTTAAGCGCCGGTGGCTCGGCGTGGGATGACTTGTGGCAGTCCTCCTCGCTCTGAGCGCCGGCGCATTCGCCCTCTTCGATCTGCACGGTGGCATGTTCTACGCCAAACCGGTCGTGCAATCGTTGCATGATTGCCGTGAGCGCAGCGTGGCGATCCGCGCCGTCCTGCAGCGTCGCGTGCAGTGTGAGCATCGGGGTCTGACCGGTGAGCGACCAGGCGTGGATATGGTGGACGTCCTTGATAGCCGGCACGGTTTTCAGGTCGAGTTCCACCGCGTCCGCATCGAAGCCAGGGGGCGCACCCTCCAGCAGCACATGCACGGAATCGCGCGTCAACTGCCACCCGGAGCGCAGGATCAAGAGCGACACCGCGAGCGACAGGAGTGGATCGGCAATGACCCAGCCGCGCCACAGAATCAGGGCGGAAGCACCGATCGCGGCCGCCGAGCCGGCCAGATCACTCAGGACATGCAGCCGTGCACCACGTTCATTGAGCGAGGTCGCCCCGCTCAAGGCCAGAAACGCGCAGATATTAGCCGCAGCCCCCACGGCCGCTGTCACCAGCATCACGGTGCCATCGACATGCGGTGGCTGGAGCAGACGGCGCGTGGCGGCAATCACGATCGCCAGCGTCAGGGCCAGCAGCACCAGCCCATTGGTGTACGCGGCGAGGGTCTGGTAGCGGCGATGTCCATAGGTTCGATCCGCCCGCGCGGGCCGTTGCGCGATGCGGATGGCGACAATCGCCAGCAGCAAGGAGGCGCTGTCGGCGAGCATGTGCGCGGCTTCGGCGTACAGCGCCACCGAGTTTGCCCACAGGCCACCGCCGGCCTCGACCAGCGTGAAACAGAACAGCAGTCCAAAGGCGGCCCATAGGCGTCGCTCGCTGGCCTGGTCCGCGCCATGGACGTGACCCGGACCGTGTGCCGGGTGATGGTCATGCCCGTGATCATGGTTATGATCGCCGGCATGGGAGTGGTCGTGGTGAGGTTCATGGGAATGCCCGTTCATAGGGGTTTATCCTACCGCAATTGAGGCAACGTACCCCCGGGGCTGGGATTCATCCGGCGCGACCTGCACCTGGGGCTGGTGGCTGCCGCTTGGGCCCGGCCGGGCCGCATGCGGCTTGCGCCGTGTTGCCTGATTCGTCATCGACTGTCCTGGAGCGATACGCTTGTCTGAGATGAATGTGGTGTTGGTGCCTGGTCTGCTGTGTGACAAGGCGGTCTGGAAATCGCAAATGAAGGCGCTGCAGGATGTGGCACGCATGCAGGTGGCCGATCACGGTGAGCTGGATTCCCTCGGTGCCATGGCCGAGGCGATCCTGGCGAAGGCGCCGGCAAAATTCGCGGTGGTGGGTCATTCCATGGGCGGTCGCGTGGCGCTTGAAGTCGTGCGTCGCGCCGGCAGTCGCATCAGCGGACTGGCCCTGCTCGACACGGGTTATGGGCCCTTGGCGACGGGCGAGGCAGGCGCGAAGGAGGTGGCGGGCCGCCAGGAGTTGCTGACGGTGGCGCGTACCTCGGGAATGCGCGCGGTAGGGCAGCGCTGGCTGGCGATACCCATGATCCATCCCGCCCGACTCAAGGAGCGCACGCTCGTGGAGGCCATTCTGCGCATGATTGAGCGGCGCACCCCGCAACAATTTGCTGCACAGATCGGCGCACTGCTGCACCGGCCGGATGCGACAGCCCTACTGCCCATGATTGCCTGCCCGGCCCTGGTGTTGTGCGGTCAGGATGACGCCTGGGCGCCGCTGTCCACCCACCGGGTCATGGCGCAACTGATTCCCCATAGCAAACTCGTGTCGGTACCGGACTGCGGACACATGTGCACCATGGAGCGTCCCGATGCCGTCAACGTCGCGCTGCGTACCTGGCTGCTGCGCGTTGCGCAGATGAACGCCTGAGGCGGCGGGTTTTTCTCGCCTCGGCCCATGCACATTCCAGCCAACATGACGGCCATAAGAATCCGCGAGCCGGGTCCGCCTTCGGTACTGGAGCCGGTGGAGTGCCCGGTGCCCGAGCTCGGGCCCGGGGAAGTGCTGATCAAGGTTGCGGCGGCGGGCATCAATCGACCGGACGTGCTGCAGCGGCAGGGGCATTATCCAGCACCGCCCGGTGCTTCGTTGATTCCGGGCCTGGAAGTCGCCGGAGAAATCGTGGCCCTGGGAAGCACCGTGCGCGGCTGGCGAGTCGGTGACCTGGTCTGCGCCCTGTTGGCCGGCGGTGGCTATGCGCAGTTCGCCGCCGTCGCCGCCGTGCAGTGTCTGCCGGTGCCGTCGGGGCTGACCTTGCAGCAGGCGGCCACCTTGCCGGAAACGTTTTTTACCGTCTGGTTGAACCTCTTTCGGCGCGCGGGTCTGCAGCCGGGCGAGATCGTGCTGGTGCACGGTGGGGCCAGCGGCATTGGTACCACTGCGATCCTGCTGGCATCAGCGTTCGGCGCCAGGGTGCTCACCACCGCCGGGACTGCTGAGAAGTGCGCGGCCTGTGTGGCCCTTGGGGCTGAGCGGGCCATCAATTATCACAGTGAGGACTTCGTCGCAGCCGTGCGCGAGGCCACGCAGGGCCGTGGCGCGGATGTGATCCTCGACATGGTCGGGGGTGAGTACGTGCAGCGGAATATCACGGCCGCTGCCACCGATGGCCGCATTGCGCTGATCGCGGTGCAGGGCGGAGCGCAGGCACAGATTGATCTGCGGCAGATCCTGGTCAAGCGCCTGAAGATCATGGGCGCCACGCTGCGGCCGCAGTCCAGTGCGGCCAAAGGACGGCTGGCCCAGGACCTGTTGAATGATGTCTGGCCGTTATTTGCTGATCGGCGGCTGACAGCGCCGCCCATCCATGCGCGTTTTGCCCTGAATGCGGCGTCCGATGCTCATGCCCTCATGGAGTCGGGTCATCACATCGGAAAAATAGTGCTGCTGGTTGAGCATGCTACCGCGGATGTGTCGCCCGTGGCGTGAGTGTCGGCGGCTTGCGCCGCTGGAGGTAACGGGCGGATGTGCGAGCTTACTCGTCCAATGGGAAGCGGCTGCGTACCCCTGCAAACCGCAAAAAGTCCCGATCTGCGGTGTGCACGACGGCACGGTAGGCCAGCGCCAACGCGGCAATCTGTGCATCGGTGACCAGGTTACCCGCGGTTCCGCCCCCGGCCTGCAGCAATGCAATCACCTGCTCGGCATGGCCGGCCGAGGCCTGCAGGACCTGGCTGACCCGTCTCTCGAGCCAGGCTCGAACGTGTTCCGCCGCTTCGGCGAGCGTCATGGGGCTCGCGTAGACCTTCGAGTGGGTCGCAATGCGAATGAAGGCGAAAAGTGTGGGGTGGGTGAATCCCACCGGCTGGCGACCGGACAGACATTCCTGCAACCACGCGCGGGCCCGTTCATGGAAAGGGCTATCGCGGTCATACGCGTAGAGCAGCAGGTTCGCATCCGGAACGATCATTTCGCCTTGCGCGACAGCGATTTTCGATGCCCCTTCGCGAGCGCGCGGCCGAGCGCATCGAAGCTTTCGGCTTCGAGCTCATCGGCCATTTGATTCAAACGTGCAGCATCGATTCCCGCCCGCAGACCCAAACCTCGGGCACGAACGATGAATGGCGCCTCCTCGACACCCGCTGCCGCCAGATCCGCCAGTCCACTACGCACGGCTTCATTCAAGGCTTCCTTGAAGCTCAGCCGCCGACGCTGCATGGCGTCCCGCAACAGCTGCTCCACGTCCGGCTCTAGAGTCACTGTCGTGCGCATGGAAGCATCATGATTGCAGCTTAATTTGCTGTCAAGATGTCGGGATAGACGGCCAAACTAGCGGCCCACTCCCCTCATTTGAGCGCAAGGTCCAGCCGTACCGTGCTCCCCGCGGGCGATTCAGCGGTACCGTTGATGAGGAAGATACGCACCGGGTCGATGTTCGTGCCCTGCAGAAGGGCATCCTGTACGGCATGGGCACGACGGGTGCCCAGACTCTGCAGCTGCGACTGAGTGATCTGGATACGCTCCAGCAGGACTGCCTTGAGTTCTGCGCTGGCCGCCGCATAGTCGGGCGTCGCTCCCTTGGCTTTCTTCGCCGTGGTCAGCGCTGCGGTCTGGGGTGGCAACGGCGCGGTGGCGCCGGACTCCTCGCGGTACTGCGCCAGCAGCAGATTGAACAGGGCTGCAGGATCCGTCGGCAGCGGTGTCGCAGTCGCGCCGCCGAGACGCTTGCGCAGCTGGTTGTCCAGCTGCTGCTTTGCCAGCGCCGGTGTGTCAGTGGCGCTCGAGTAGCTGGTGGGGACATCCAGTTGCAGCCCGGGGCGCGCATCCAGCGCCTTGATGATGCTGTCCAGCCGCGACAGCGCCATCGGCTCCAGGGTTGCGCTGCCGGGTGCGAACTCGATGACATTGACCTGGTCACCACCGCCGAACAGGTGACCGAGCAGAGAAAAGGGTGCCGTGACCGCCTTTTCCAGCAGATTCACGAACACCTTCCAGATGAGGGGACCGATCCGGAACTGTGGATCATCCAGACTGCCGGTGAGCGGCAGGTCCAGGTCGATCACGCCATTGCGATCCTCGAGCAGCGAGACGGCAAGCTTCAGTGGCAGATTGACGGCATCGGGACTGTTGACCTTCTCGCCCAGTTGCAGCTGATCCACCACGACATGATTGCTGGCAACGAGCCTGCGGTCCTCAATGTGATATTGGAGATCAACGGTGAGCTTGCCCTTGTCGATCTTGTAGCCGGCGAAGTGCCCGGAATATGGGGTGACGCCGCTGAGTTCGATGCCGCGAAAATTCATGTTGATGTCGGTATAGGCGGCCTGCGACAACAGGTTGGTCTGACCCCAGATATGCGCGGGGGCATAGCGGTCCACGGAACCCTTCAGGTCGATCTTGGCACGAGATGCGGGCGCCGAGGACAGTCCGTCGATGGTTCCGTCCAGCTGCTGCAGGCCGATGGCAAAGTGCGGCTGGATCCACTGGTCGGAGTAATTTGCTGAGCCGTTGGTGATCACCACCGCGTCGATGGCCAAGGGCATGGAACTGACGGGCGCTGGAGGCGCCAGCACCGCGGTGCGGGTGGTGCCCGGGGACTTTGCGGTTCGGGGTGGGGGAGACGACGCAGCGGCAACCGGTGCCGGCTTGGCCGCGGAACCGGCGGGCTCGAGTGCTTCGCTGATATTGAGGTGGCGGTTCTCATCGATGATGACCCGCGCATAGGGAGCCTGGGCGCGGATGGTGTGGATACTCAGCGACGCCGGGTCACTGCGGTAGCGGATCCCGGACACCGTCAGATGGTCCCACTTGATGAAG
>DASXFV010000017.1:0-81905 GCA_036489445.1 Steroidobacteraceae bacterium
TTTTCTGGGTGTGCCATTCAATATTGCCTCCTATGCATTGCTGACGCACATGATGGCGCAGCAGAGTGATCTTGAGGTTGGGGAGTTGGTCTGGACCGGTGGCGATTGCCATTTGTATCTGAACCACCTCGCCCAAGCGGATGAGCAGCTGTCGCGGGCGCCTCTGGGGCTGCCGCAGCTGCGTATCAAGCGGCATCCGCCTGACCTTTTCAGCTATGAACATGAGGATTTCGAATTCGTGAACTATCAACATCACGCGCCGATCAAAGCGCCGGTGGCAGTGTAATCATGGCAACCAGGAAGTCGACCCGGACGCCCGTCCGCAAATCCAAGCGCGGCACCGCAGGCAAAGCTGCGGCAAAGACGCAAGCCAAACCCTTGGACAAGGCGGCCGCGAAACAGGCCGCGAAAGCGGCGCTGCTCATCAAGGTCCGCAAGTCCAGGGTGCACGGCCGAGGCGTATTTGCGCTGCAGCGCATCCGCAAGGGCACACGCATCATTGAATATGTGGGAGATCGCATTTCCCACGCACGTGCCAATCGTCGCTACGATGATCACGACGAGAACGACAACCACACCTTCCTGTTTGCCGTGGATCGCAATGTCGTCATCGACGCGACGGTCGATGGCAACGATTCGCGCTTCATCAATCACAGCTGTGATCCGAACTGCGAGTCGAACATCGAGAATCGCAGGGTCTTCGTGGACGCCATCAAGACCATCGAGGTCGGCGAGGAACTGTCCTACGACTACCAGATTGGTCGTGAGCGCGATGATCCGCCCAATGTGGATCAGATCTACGCCTGTCGCTGCGGTGCCAAGAATTGCCGTGGCACGATGCTGTGGCCGCCCAAACGACCGGCGGTCCGCAGCAGGAAGAAAAAGACTGCTGCGCCGAGCGCCGCGGGCGGACGTTCGGTTCAGCGGCGCGGTCCGTGAGCCAAGGCCGCTCCGAGTCGGATCGCAGACCACCCCTGAGCGCCGTCATCGGCGCGTTGGGGATTGTCTATGGCGACATCGGCACGAGTCCCCTGTACGCTTTTGACCAGTCGCTGAAGGTGGCGGGCACCTCCGACGCCGGGACCATCCTCGGCGTGCTCTCTTTGATCTTCTGGTGTCTGGCCATCTCGGTCACGTTGAAATACGTGGTCGTGATGATGCGTGCCGACAACGAAGGCGAGGGTGGCATCCTGGCGTTGCTGGCGCTGGCGCAACGCCGGCTCAACCAGGTCGGGCGCTGGCCGCGAATCGCCATCAACCTGGCGCTCATCGGTACCGCGCTGTTCTTTTGCGATGCCTTGATCACGCCCGCGGTCACCGTGCTCGGCGCGGTGGAGGGCCTGGAACTGCTGGATCCGACGTTCAGCCATGCGGTAATTCCCGTGACCCTGGGCGTCATCCTGGCGCTGTTCTGGATCCAGCGCAGTGGCACGGGCAAGATCGGCCGTGCCTTCGGCCCCATCATGGTCGTATGGTTCGTGGCGCTGGCCGTCTCGGGACTGGCCGCCATCATCACCGCGCCGGTGGTGCTCAAGGCGATCAATCCGGTGTACGCCGTGCAAGTACTGTTCAGCCATCCGGGCATTGCGTTGGCACTCATCGGCGCCGTGTTCCTGTCCGTCACCGGCGGTGAGGCGCTGTACGCGGATATGGGCCACTTCGGCAAGCAACCGGTGCGCGTGGCGTGGTTCTGCCTGGTATGGCCCGCGCTGCTGCTCAACTACATGGGGCAGGGCGCGCTGCGCCTGCATGGTGGCGGCGCCGACCATGCCATGTATGCCCTGGTGCCGCAGCCCCTGCTGCCGTTGATGGTGGTCCTGGCCACGGCGGCCGCCGTCATTGCCTCCCAGGCCGTGATATCCGGCGCCTTTTCCGTGTCGCGCCAGGCCATCCAGCTGGACCTGCTGCCACGGATGCGCATCCTGCAGACCTCGGCCCACGAGCAGGGCCAGATCTACGTGCCGATCGTCAATCTGCTGCTGTTCATTTTCGTTTGCGCCTTCGTGCTGGGATTCGGATCCTCCGATGCGCTCGCCGGCGCCTACGGCGCTGCGGTGGTGGGCACAATGTTCATCACCACCATCCTGGGCGCGTTCGTCGCCGTGACTCAGTGGGGTTGGCCGCTATGGGCGGTGGGGGGGCTGTTCAGCGCCCTGTGCTGCCTGGATGGCATCTTTGTCGCCGGTAATGTCACCAAGATACCGGCCGGCGGCTGGGTGCCTTTGACGCTGGCCATGTGCTTGTACGGCATTTTTTCCACCTGGCGGGCGGGCCGTGTCGACCTGCGTCGCGCCCTGGCGGCTCTGGCGCAGCCGCTGACCACCTTGTCGCAGCTGCTGGAGGATGCCTACCGGGTTCCGGGAACAGGCGTGTTCCTGGCCAGCCACCCGGCTTACATTCCTTCTGCGCTGATCCGCAATTTTCAGCACAACAAGATTGTCCACGAGCGCATCCTGATCCTGAACTTCCAGATCGTTGATAAACCGCGTCAGAGCCAGACCGACCGGGCCCGGGTGGAGGAGCTGATGCCGGGGGTCTTTGCGATTACTGCGCGCTTCGGTTTCATGGAAACTCCCGATGTCCGCGAAGCGCTGCGAGCGTGCCGCTCGCGGGGGTTGCGCGTGTACCTGGAGGATTGTTCCTTCTTCATCGGCCAGCACGTGGTCGTGGCCCGACCGCGGCCGGGCTGGCAGGGCCTGAAGCGGCGGCTGTTCTCGCGTATGCAGCAACGCAGCAGTCACGCCGCGGAGTTCTTCCGCATGCCGGTGCGTGACACCATCATTCTGAATACGTCCGTTGAAATCTGATGGCGGCCGCCACCGGACCCCTGGTCTCGCTGTTGGTGGCGGCGACTGAAAATGGGGTGATCGGCCGTGACAATGGCATGCCCTGGTATCTGCCGGATGATCTCAAGCATTTCAAGGCCCTCACCCTCGGCAAGCCCGTGCTCATGGGCCGCAAAACCTTCGACTCGATCGGCCGACCCCTGCCTGGACGTACGACCCTGGTGCTGACCCGGGCGCCGGACTGGTCATTTCCCAAGGTCACCGTGGTACCGGATCTGGCGGCGGCGTTGCGCGAAGCTGCAGGTGCACCTGAGCTGGTCGTCGCGGGTGGCGCGCAGGTGTATGCCCTGGCACTGCCCCGCGCCCGCCGCATTTATCTGACGCGGATTCACACGATTCTCGAGGGCGATACGCGGTTGCCGGACATCGACGCCGCGTCCTGGCACGAAACCTCGCGTCAGTTGCACCCGATCGATGCGCATCATGCATATGCCATGAGTTTCATTACACTGGAGCGGTGACTGGCATAGCAGGGGTGAGGCTCGCGCTGAGCATGCAAGTGTTATATGTCCATGGAATGGGGCGCTCGCCGCTATCCGGTTGGCCCATGCTGCGACGCCTGCAGCAGGCGGGACTGCGCACCTCCAGCTTTGGCCACTGGGTCAGCTGCCAGAGTTTCGCGGCCATCGTCAGCCGGCTGAGCCGACGATTGATACGGATGGCTGGCAACGGCGCGTATGTGCTGGTCGGGCATTCACTGGGCGGGGTGTTGCTGCGCCAGGCGCTGCAGACCCTGCCGCCGAGCACCCGCGCCCCGGACCGGCTGTTTCTGGTGGGGTCGCCGGTGCAGGTTTCCAGCATTGCCGTGCGTTTGGGGTCCAATCCGCTGTATCGGGTCTTGACCGGTGATTGCGGGCGCATGCTCGCCTCCATCGAGCGCATGGGCGCGGTCGGTACGCCGGTGGTGCCGGTCACGGCTATCGTGGGCGTCAAAGGCTGGTCGCTGGTGGCGGGACTGTTGCCACGCGGGCCTCACGATGGCGTCGTCACCGTATCTGAAGCCAGCGCGCCCTGGCTGACCGATGTGGTGCAGGTTCCGGTGCCCCATATGCTGTTGCCTGCGGATGGCAGGGTCACCCAGGTAATATTGCAGCGGTTGCGCATCTAGCAGCGCCTGAATTGCCGACTGCGGAGGAATGAGATGTCGAAGGAACGCTGGCTCCCCCTGCTCCTGGTCGCGATGGCCATCGCCCCGTTGCAGGTGATGGCGCAGGACCCGGCGACCACCGCCGATGTGCGTTGCGTGGTCGTCGGCATTCGGTCTGCCGCGCTGCCCGACTCACGACAGAAATCCACGGGATTGTTGATGGCGCTGTATTACATCGGTCGCCTGGACGGACGGGACCCGAAGCTGGATCTGCGCGCGTTGCTGACGGAACAACTTGCGAACATGACCAGCGCTGACTTTGAGGCCGAAGCCGTACGCTGCAGCAACGCCCTGAAGGACAAGGGCGCACAGATCACGCATTTTAGTCAGGATCTTCTCAAACCGCTCAAGTGATCGGGCGGTCCGGAAATCACAGCCACGCGGCGATCAATTCCTGCGCCCGAGCCAGTTGCGCGCCATTGAGCTGGGTCGCGAGCCCCGCAGCGTCTGCGTCCTGATCCAGTGCAGCCAGTATCTGCTGCTGCACGTCCCCGCGCCGCAGCGCCTGCGAATAGGAAATCTCCGGGTGGAACATCACCATGGCATACCGGGGAATGAAGCGCGCGGGGTGCAGCCGCTCCAGCTGCAGGGCCCAGGCCTTGTGCCGCAGAAAGCGCTCATCCAGGACCGCGGAACGCATTTCCGCATAGTTCTCGAGCGCCATCTGCGCAATGGCCTGCGCATCGGTGCGGCGCACAGCATTGAATGTCGCGAAGATCCCGGGCCAGTCGTGGTGGGCGGATTTGCCGGCACCCTCCAGCAGCGAATCCAGCACTGTGCAATCCTCAAAGGCGGCATTCATGCCCTGACCGTGAAAGGGGACGATGGCGTGCGCTGCATCCCCCAGCAACAGCACCGACCCGCGGGCCCAGGGGTCGGTGTGGATGGTGCCCAGGTGACCTTGTGGATGGGTGCGGAATTGTGTCGCGAGATCGGGAATCAGCGCGGCGGCGGTTGGAAATTCGCTCCTGAAGAATTCCTCTACCGCTGCATCGCTGCCCAGGGTGTCGAATCCGGGAGCGCCGGTCCGGGGCAGAAACAGTGTGGCGGTGAAGCTGTGGTCCGGATTCGGTAGTGCGATCAGCATGTAGCCGTGCCGCGGCCACACGTGCAGCGCTTCGGCGCGCAGGGCGTATTGAGCGTCGCGCGGCGGGACGTGCAATTCCTTGTAATCGTGCTCCAGCGGCAGTTCGGTGACGACAACGTGGCCGGCCCGGGCAAGGCTGGTGCGCAAGGCGGAGCCGGCACCATCGGTCGCGATGGTGACGGCCTCGCGCACCTCGTGGCGTGCGCCGCTGCGATTATCCTGACAAGTGAGGGTGCCGCGCACCGGGTCTGCGTCGGTGCAGGTGGTATCGAATCGCAACTGGACTTCGGGCAGTCGCGCTGCGGCCTCGATCAGCACGCGGTTCAGTGCCTCGCGGCCGACGGAGTAGATCACTTCGCGGTCGCGCTGGCCGTAGGGGAGCAGCCGCGGTGCCGAGTCGGCCTGGGGATCGTGGACCATGCGTCCGCGCATCGGCAGCATCATCGGGCGGATCTGGCCCATGAGGCCGGCCTGTTCCAGGGCGCGGATGCCGCGGTCGGCAAGGGCGAGATTGATGGAGCGGCCGGACGTGGTGCCATGAGCGCGCGGATCGGAGCGTCGTTCGTAGAGGGTTAGCGGAATGCCGCGTTGCGCGAGCATCACTGCCAGCAAGGGGCCGGCGAGGCCTCCGCCTGCAACATGCACGCGCTGCAGTCCCATCTACTGATCAGCCTGCAGCGCCGCTGCAAGCGCGGTGGCAAACCGGAAGACATCTTCGAAACTGTTGTACAGCGGCACCGGCGCGACCCGCAGCACGTCCGGTTCGCGCCAGTCGCATACCATGCCGGCCTGTTGCAGCTGTTCGAAGATGGCGCGCGCGTGCCGGGCGTCGCGCCCCAGCCTGAAGGACAGCTGGCAGCCGCGCGACTGTACGTCCGCTGGTGTCAGGACCTGCACCGGGAGTGATTCGAGCAGGAACGCCAGATAACCGGTCAATGCCACCGATTTGACGCGCAGGTGCGCAAACCCGGCCAATGCGAACAGCTCGAGCGAGGACAGCAATGGCGCCGCTGACAGGATTGAGGGATTGCTGATTTGCCAGCCGTCCGCACCGCTCGCCGGATTGAAGGATGGGCCCATCGCAAACCGCGTTGCCGGGTCGTGTCCCCACCAGCCAGCCAGGCGCGGCAGGGCTTGCGAGCCGTGTCGCTCATGCACGAAGCAGCCCCCGATCGCGCCGGGGCCGGCGTTCAGGTACTTGTAACTGCACCACACGGCGAAGTCGGCAGCGCTCTCGTGCAGGCTGAGGGGCACATTGCCGATGGAGTGGGCCAGATCAAAGCCCACGGCGCAGCCGGCCTTGTGTGCTGCGGCGGCAATGCGCGGCAGGTCGAACACCTGGCCACTCAGATACTGCGTGCCCGGCCACAGCACCAGGGCGATCTGCGAGCCGCGCTGCTGCAGGAAATACTCGATCTGTTCGGTGCTGATCTGCGCGCTGCCGCTCACCGGTGCCAGCTCCAGCAGTTCGGTGCGGGGGTCCAGGCCATGCCAGCTGATCTGCGAGGCGAGTGCGTGACGGTCCGAGGGAAAGGCGTTGGCCTCCAGCAGAATGCGACTGCGGGACGGCTGCGGCCGATAGAAGCTGGCCAGCATCAAGTGCAGGTTCACCGTCAGGGAGTTCATGGCAACCACTTCCCCTGGCAGCGCACCGGCAAGGCTCGCCAGTCCCTGAGCCAGCAGTTCATGGTAGGGAATCCACGGGCGTCGCGCGGACTCGTGGCCGCGCACCCCCAGAGCGGCCCAATCGTCGAGTTCCTCGTTGACGCGTTGCCGGGCCGCCAGGGGCTGCAGTCCCAGGGAGTGGCCGCACAGATACACCAGCGGCTTGCCATCCGCACCCGAGGGATGCGCGAACCGGCCGCGAAAGCGCGCCAGCGTGTCGGCGGTGTCGCGGGCTCTGGCATAGGCCAGGGTGCGTTCCATAGTCATGAGCGGTAGCGTTGTCGGAGCGGCCTAGCGAGTCTGCACGGCGCCACAGTTGCTGCAGGTCATCAGGCGCGGGTTGCCGAAGAAGCGGTCAAACACCGGCGGGAACTGCGTCTCGATATTGGTGAGTTCGAAGAATTCCTCGTACAGCTTCGTTCCGCAGTTCTCGCAATACCACTGCAGGCCGTCCTCCTCGCCCGGGCGCCGATCGCGTTCCACCACCAGGCCTACGGTATTGGCGCCGCGCCGCGGCGAATGCGGAACCCCGGCGGGCAGCAGGAACAAATCCCCTTCGTGCAGGCGCACATCGACGACCGCGCCGTCCTGCACGGTCTTCAGCAGCAGCTCACCCTCAGCCTGGTAGAACAGTTCCTCGCCTGGATCCACGTGATAATCCTTGCGCGAATTCGGGCCGCCCACGGCCATGACGATAAACTGGCTATCGCGGAAAATGCGCCGATTACCCACCGGTGGTTTGAGCAGGTGGCGGTTCTCATCGATCCAGCGCTTGAAGTTCAGGGGCTTGGGGACTGACATGAATAATCGGCTCCTCGCCCCCATTGTAAGCCGGAAGCCCTGTCGCCGGCTCCGTACAGGGCTGCACGCAGCAATACGGCGCGAGTGCGGGTAGGCTTGAGCCCATGAACCGACGAAAGCCCCGAACCGCGCCTGCGGTCTGCGTCCTCGCTGCCGGGATTCTTGGCCTGGCCGGCTGCGCTTCCATGTCCGCTCACCTGCCCTGGCGGCATAAGCCGCCACCTCCTGCGGAGGTCTCCACGGCGCTGACGGTGGCGACGCCGGAGGGCGCCGCAGTCTCCTGGCCGCAGTTCTGGCAGCGCAACGATGTGGTCCTGGACATGACCGGCGTGGTGGGCACGGGCTCCGTGGTGGTGGTGCCGCGTACGGGTCTGGCCTGGCCGATGCGGGTGGCGCTGCGGGTCCCCGCAGGGGTCATTGGCACCCTTGATGTGCAGGGCGCGCAACGTCTGGTCGTGTCCATACCGGCGACCGGCGGCACTGCGGTGGATGTAGAGTTGCCCCCGGGCGTCTACCCGGCTGCCACCCGGCAGATTACTGTGCACTGGGGTCCTGTCACCGCAATACCGTAAGGGGAGAAGATCGCATGTTCTACCGCGGCAGTTTATGGGGCGTCCTGGTCTTGATCGCGGACATCTGGGCTATTGTGAACATCGTGCAAAGCTCGGCGGACACGACCAAGAAAGTCCTGTGGACGGTGATCGTCGTACTGTTGCCGGTGCTCGGGTTCATCCTGTGGTTCTTTCTCGGGCCCAGAACCGGGAGGAGTTGAGCGGATCGACTAAGGCTCACCCGGCTCCTGGTAGCCCAGACAGGGCACACTGATGGGCCGGATCGGCTCATCCAGATTCACCGCCGTCAGCGAGCCGCCCCAGACACAGCCGGTGTCCAGGCCGATGACGCCGTGGGCGTTCACATAGCCCAGCGCGGACCAGTGACCAAAGATGATGCGCGTGTCACGACTGGCGCGCCCGGGCACTTCGAACCAGGGCAACAGCATCGCGGCATGCTGCGGCGTGCCGGGTTGGCCCTGGGGCGGCGGTCCCTTGGCCTTGAGGGCCATCCGGCCCGCGGCAGTGCATACCCGCAACCGCGTCAGAGTGTTGACGATGAAGCGCAGCCGGTCGGCGCCGCGCAGCTCAGCGGTCCAAAGATCGGGCTTGTCCCCGTACATGTGAGCGAAGAAATCCTCCGGGGATGCCAGCAGGGCGGTGTGCACCTCCCGGGCCAGCTCTACAGTCTGGGGCGCGCTCCACTGCGGGACCAGGCCGGCATGGATGAGCAAATCCCCGTGTGCCGGATCCTGATACGCCAGTGGCCGTTCCAGCAACCATTGCAGCAGCAGGTCACGGTCGGGTGCACGCAGGATGGCCCCCAGGGTGTCCCCGGGCTTGCCCTGGCGTTGCGCGCCATAGGTCATCGCCAGCAGATGCAGGTCGTGATTGCCCAGCACGACCACGGCGCTATCACCCAGGGCGCGAATCAGTCGCAGGCACTCCAGGGACTGCGGTCCGCGATTGACCAAATCGCCCACGAACCACAGCTGATCGTGGTCGGCAGAGAAATTCAGTCGCTCGAGCAGCGCGCGCAGCTCGGTAGCGCAGCCTTGCACATCCCCTATGGCAAAGCGTGCCATGGCCTTGAGGCTGCTACTGCAGCACGCCGGGCTTGGCCAGGCGGAATGGGGCGATGAGCGTATCGAACGCATGGCCGCCATCCGCGATCATCTGGTAGCTGCCTTGCATGACCCCTACGGGGGTTTCAATACTGGCGGCGCTTGAATAGCGGAAGCCCTGGCCCGGTTTCAGGTGGGGCTGCTCGCCGACGACACCGTCACCACGCACCTCCTGCACCTTGCCGTTCGCATCAGTGATCACCCAGTGCCGCCGCATCAGCCGGGCCGGATGTTCGCCATCATTGCGGATGGTGATGGTGTAGGAGAACACAAACCGCGGCTCATCCGGGTCGGATTGTTCGGCCAGGTAGCTGGTCTGCACATCGACCGTGATCCTGTGGACACTTTCCTGCATCAGTTGCCTGCGGATGTCAGTTCGCCTGGTCACCGCTGACGCGTACGGCGAGCACATCGCACGGAGCCGCATGCAGGACGGTGTCTTCAGTGAGGTTAACAAAAATGGATAGGCCGTGACGTTCGCGGGCCCCCAGCACGATCAGATCGGCAGACATGGCACGGGCCACGCGCACGATCTCGGCCTTGACGCTGCCGACTTCCACGCGCTGATGATTGGCATCGACACCGATATCCGCGCACAGGGCGATCAGCCGCTGCTTTGCGGAGGCGGCGAGCTCATCCATCATCTGCACGGGGGCCGCCATGGTTTCGCCCACCGGTTCAACCGGTATGTATTCCACGACATGCAGCACTGTGAGCTCTGCGCCCAGCAGGGCGGCCAGGCCGCGTGCGCGTCTGCCGATGCTGATGCTGTCGGCATTCAGATCAATGGCAAGCAGAACTCTGCTGTAGATGGACATCACGGCACCTCGGTACGGCTGCGGCCGACGTTACAGGCGGAAGGGTAACCGATCGCGCCGATTTGCAGTGCAAGTCGATTGAAGTCTTCCGGAGCGAGGGTCTCGGCCCGGACCGATGGATCCACGCCACAGGCTTCGATGTCCGGCGCCGCGAGCAGGTTGCGCAGGGCATTGCGCAGGGTCTTGCGCCGCTGGGAGAACGCCGCAGTCACCACCTGTGCGAATTGCGGCGCCAACTCAAAGGCGGGCGTTGCCCTGACGGTAAGGCGTGCCACCGCGGACCAGACGCGCGGCGGGGGCTTGAATGCGCCGGGCCCAATGTCGAACAGCTGCTCGACGGTGACCCAGGGAGCCAGCATCACGGTGAGACGGCCGTACTCCCCGGTACCGGGTGCCGCAGCCATGCGGGCCACGACTTCCCGCTGCAGCATGACATGCAGGTCGACAATGGCGGGCGCCGCAGCAATCAGCCTGAACAACAGAGGCGTTGAGATATTGTAGGGCAGGTTGCCGATGACCCGCAGCCGCCCGCCACGGCTCGCCGCCAGGGCGGCGAAATCAAAATTGAGCGCGTCGGCCTCGTGCAGGGTGGCGGCGCGCGCCAGGGCCATGGTGGGGCGCAGCGCCTGGGCCAGATCCCGGTCGATCTCCACGGCATCAAAACTGGCGTATTCGCCCTCAAGCAGCACATGGGTGAGAGCGCCGCGGCCGGGACCGATCTCCAGCAGGTGATCGTGGGGGCCGGGATTGATGGCGCGTGCGATTCGGCCAATGACCCCCGGATCGTGCAGAAAGTGCTGACCGAAGCGCCTGCGGGTCTGGCTCACGCCGCGTGCACTGCCATCGTGGTCGCCATGCGTACGGCGGCAGCGAGGCTCGCGACATCCGCGTGACCGGTGCCTGCCAGGTCCAACGCCGTACCGTGATCCACGGAGGTGCGGATGATCGGTAATCCCAGGGTTACATTCACGGCCTGGTCAAAGTGCGCGTGCTTGATCACCGGCAGTCCCTGGTCGTGATACATCGCCAGCACAGCGTCGTAGGCGCTCATCAGCCGCGGCACGAAAATCGTGTCCGCCGGAAAGGGGCCGCTGACATCCAGGCCGCGTTCGCGCATCCGATCGACGGCCGGACCAATGACGGTGAGTTCCTCGCGCCCCAGGTGGCCGCTTTCACCGGCGTGGGGGTTCAGGCCGCACACGGCGATGCGTGGCTTGGTCACCCCCCACCAGCGTCGCAGATCGGTGTCCAGGATGGTGAGCACCGCCTCGAGCAACGTACCGGTGATGGCCTGCGCAACGCTGGCCAGTGGCAGATGGGTAGTTGCCAGTGCAACGCGCATGTTGCCGGAGGCCAGCATCATCACGGGTAGCGGCGCGCCGCAACGCTGCGCCAGATATTCGGTGTGGCCCGTGAAGGCAAAACCGGCTTCAATGATGGTGCTCTTCTGCACCGGAGCGGTCACCATGGCGGCGAATTCACCGCCCAGACACCCCTGTGCGGCCCGATCCAGCGTGGCGAGCACGGCTGCGGCGTTGCGCGCATTGAGCTTGCCCGCTTCGGCCGCACAGGCGAGGGGCGTATGCAGGACGCCGAGGGTGCCGGGTGTATGGGGGCGGACCGGCTGCGCCGGTTCGTACTCCCACAGTTGCAGTTTCAGGCTCAGCTGCCGGGCGCGGGCGGCAAGCAGGTCCCGATCCCCGAGGCAGATGAGCTCGCACGGCAGCGGACCGCGCGCGAGCTGCAGGCAAAGATCCGGACCGACGCCCCCAGGTTCACCGGAGGTGACGGCAATGCGCGCCTGCGGCGCCACGGGTCAGGACTTCAGGTCGACGTAGGCCTCATCGCGCAACCGCCGCAGCCACAGCTCAGTCTCCTCGTCCACCTTGCTGGCGCGGATCTGGTCGGCGGCCTGCTTGCGCTGCAGCTCCTTGGTGTCGTCGAACTTACGGCGCCCCAGCAGCTGCACGATGTGCCAGCCGGCCTGAGTGTGGAAGGGCTCGGAAATCTCATTCACCGTCAGGCCATCGACGACCTTGGCGAATTCCGGCGGAAAAGCGTCGGTGGTGGTCCAATCCAGATCGCCGCCATCGGAGGCCGTTCCCACGTCCTGGGAACTTACCTGCGCGAGGGCCGCGAAATCCTCGCCCGCGAGGATGCGCTTGCGCAGGTTCTCGAGCTTCAGTTTGACGGTGGCGTCATCCTGCAGATCGTTGGTGCGCATCAGGATATGGCGTGCGTGAACCTGCTCGACGATGTCGTTTTTCTGCAGGTTGCGCACTTCGTTGAGCCGCACGATATGAAAGCCGGTGGGCGCGCGAATAGGCGCACTGACTTCGCCAGGCTTCATGTTCAGCACCGTGTCGGCGAGCACCGTGGGCAGCTCGGTACCTTTGCGCCACCCGAGCTCACCGCCGTCCAAGGCGGTCTGGCTGTTGGAATTGGCGATGGCAAGCTTGGCGAAGTCCTCGCCTTTCTTGGCGCGGGCGGCGATGTCATCCGCCTTCTTCTGCGCCGCTTCCAGCTGTGCCGTGGTGGCCTCCTGCGGTACGGCGATCAGGATGTGGGAGACGTTGTACTCGGCGTTCGCCGAGGGGTGATGCGCCTGACGCTCCAGGTACGTATCGATTTCGCGGGGCGTCACGCTGATGTGCTGCACGACATCGCGCTGCTGCAACAGCCGCAGCGTCAGTTCACGGCGCATGGAGTCGCGGAAACTGGCATAGTCCAACCCTTGCGTCGCCAAGGCCTGTGGCAGCTGCTGCAACGAAATTCCATTGCGCTGCGCGACCTCTGTCAGGGCGTTGTTCAAGGTCTCATCCGAGATCTTCAGACCCGCATGGTCGGCATGCTGCATCTCGACCTCCTGCACGACCAGATGCTCGATGATCTGCTGGCGCAGCACGCTGTCGGGAGGCATATCCTGCCCCTGGGCGCGCAAGCGATCCTTGACGCTGGCCAGCTGCTCATCGACCTCGGACGCGAGCACCACCCCGTCATTGACCACCGCGGCCACCCGGTCCAGCAGTTGACCCGTGCCCTGGATTTCCCGGGTCTGGGCAGTGGCATCCAGACTGACACCCAAGGTGGTCAGGAGCAGCAAGGAGGCGGCAAGCGTCGCGACACGTTTAAAATTATTCATGATCTTCAGGGGCTTACAGAGGTGGGGGAGTATCCCCGAATGGCGGAGCCAAGGAAAGTGCCCGCTTCGGATCCGACACTTGCCAGGCCATTGAGTTCCAGCTGCACGAATATACCCGTGTCCTGGCGCCCGGTGCTGTTGCTCAGTGCCCGGCGTGCCAGGATCCGTACTCCCCAGCAGCAGGCGCGGTATTCGAAACCGGCGAAGCGCTCCAGCATCTGGTGCTGGTCCAGGGCGTAGACCACCCGGCCATAGGCGTTCCAGTTGCGCAGTATCGGCCAGGCGGTGGACGCCTCGATCTGATCCAGGCTGTCCGGTGTGAGGTAGGCCTGGGTGAGGGCCGTGGCGCGCAACTGAGCCTGGGTCGGAGTGAAGCCCTGCGCCAGCTGCGAGGCGTAGATTTCGCCAAAAGCCGCCGCCAGAGCCTGGGCCTGCGCCTGGCTCTCGGCGGGTGTGTCACGCTGGAAGCGGTACGCCAGATTCACGACCGCGTCGTCGGCGGGTTTGAACTGCAGCTCCACGATGCTGCGATCGCTGTCGCGGGTCTGTGGATCCCACTCCTCCCCCAGATTCACGCTCCAGTTCTTGTAGGCGGTCAGGGCCACCTCGGCGACCAGATCGGAGCGCAGGCCGGTGGTGGGCTCCAGTGGGATCTGCACCCGCGGCGGCTGGAAATAATAGGTCTGTCCCAGCGTCGCGGACAGGTACTGCTGCCCGGTATTGGTCGCGAGCAGGCGGCTGGTCACCGCCGTGCTGACCTGATCGGCATCCCCAATACGATCGACGCCCACAAATCGATTGGTGCGGAACAGCTCCACCAGGTTCAGATCCGGCAACCCGGTATCGAACAGTGGCAGCTGGTCCTGATTGCGGTAGGGCGTATACACATACAGCATTCGAGGTTCCAGGGTCAGTGTGCGGTCTGCGCCGCTGCCTGCGGGACGCTCGAACAGCAGCCCCGTGTCCAGGCTGCCGGTTGGCAACGCGCGGGTGGGATTGCGCGCCTGGCCCGCCGCCGTGTTGTCCAGTGAATACTGGGTGAATTCATAGGCCACGCCGGGCCGCACAAAATAACCCGGCCCTTCGAAGTGCAAAATGGCGTCGGGGCGCAGGTCCAGGCGCCAGCCGGTCACGCCGATGTCGCGGTCGAAGTTCACGACCTCGGAATCAAAGCCGTAGTGCAGGATCCCTGCTGATCCCACCACGAAATCGCTGTCAGCCGTGAGCTGCGGCAGGCGCGCATAGGGGCGCTGGGTGGGATCCAACAGCTGCTCGATCGTGTCCAGGGTCTGGTACTGCTCGAACTGCGCCGCCAGGCGCCAGTTCTCATCGCGATACGAGAGCGCGGCCGAGCGCTGCAGGTAGGCCACGCTCGTGCCTTCCGGTCCTTGGCCGAAGTCCTGAAAATAAAGTGAATCCCCGACATTGGCCGCATCGATGTGCAACCGGAAATCATCCGGCAGTTCGGTGGTCTGGGTCAGGTGCACGAAGCTGCGGTCGTGGTCAGTCAAGCCTTCCCCGGTCGCCTGGGCGTCGTAGGGCAGAAACTGCCAGACCAGTTCGCCGTGCTGGTCATCCGTCATGTAGCGCGCATCCCCGCCGATGTCGACGCCGCGGCGGGTGTAGTAGGTGGGGGTGAGCTGCAGATCCGCTTGCGGCGCGATGTTCCAGTACCAGGGCGCCGAGGCAAAAAAGCCGCTGCGGCTATTGCTGCCGACACTGGGGAACAGGAACCCGGTCTTGCGCTCATTGTCCAGCGGAAAGGACAGCCAGGGCAGATACAGGATGGGAACGCCGTCGAAGTCCACACTGGCATCGCGTGCGACGCCGGTGTGCTGGCCGCTGTCCAGAGTCAGAGTACCGGCGCGGATCTGCCAGACTTCCTCGGTCAGCGGACAGGTGCTGAACGTTACATCCTGCAATCGCAGGATACCGCCGGGAGTCAGATCCACCAGTTGCGCGGAACCATGGGCGTCGCGTTGCAGCAATTCAAACTGCGCATTGTTGAAGCTGGCGCCGCCGGTGGTTGAATAGCGGCCATTGCTGCCGGTGAGGTGGATCAAGGGGTCCTGGTAATCAACCTTGCCCTTGACCCGCACGGCGTTGTTGGCCCGCTCATATTCGGCATCGTCCGATTGCAGGACCCGGTCTCCCTGCCGCACGACCACGTGGCCGGTCAGATTCAATGTGCCATTGCCTTCCAGGCCGCCAACGAATGTATCGGCGCCGAGGTCAAGACTGCCGCCCGCGGCGAAACTGGGTTGGTGGATGGGTGCCGTTTTCTGCCGCTTCACCGAGCGGGGCGCCGGGCAGGCAAAGGGTGTGTCCGCGTGCACCAGCGGTGTCAATGCGCCGCAACCCAGGGCGCAGGCGAGCAGCGACGTCGCACGCCACCATGAGGGAAATCTGCAACTTGGGAATTGGTCGGGGTGCGCCATGGGGTCGCGCATTATAATGAAGACCTATGTCTCACGCCGATGCACGTTTAGACCTGGTCACCGACTGGGTCACCAAGGACCTGCGGCTGTCGCCGCGGCGCATTGAGCCGGCCTCCAGCGACGCCAGCTTTCGCAGGTATTTTCGCGTGTTTCATGCGGGGGGTACCCACATCGTGATGGACGCGCCGCCCGGCCGTGAGGATGTGCGACCGTATCTGAATGTCACCGTCATGCTGGAAACGGCTGGCGTGCACGTGCCACGCGTATACGAATGGGACGCAGCCCGGGGTCTGGTGCTGATGGAGGATCTGGGGACCCGGCCGTATCTGCCTGCACTGCGCGCGAAAGATGACGTCGACCGGCTGTACCGTGACGCGTTGACCGCCCTGGCGGATATCCAGGTCCGGGGCCGCGATTCCGCGTTCCAGTTGCCACCCTACGACCGCGAGGTGCTGGTGCGCGAGATGGCGTTGATGCCGGAGTGGTTCTGTGCGCGGCATCTGCAGCTGGAACTGACACAGGCCCAGGGCCAGATGCTCACGGCGGCCTTTGAATTTCTGGTCACCGAGGCGCTCGAGCAGCCGCAGGTGTTCGTGCACCGGGACTACCACTCGCGGAATCTCCTGATCACTCAGGAGCGCAATCCGGGGATCATCGACTTCCAGGATGCACTGCGCGGCCCGGTGGGCTACGACCTGGCATCGCTCCTCAAGGACTGCTACATCAGCTGGCCGCGATCCCGGGTGGAGGGGTGGGTGCGGGAATACCGATTGATGATGCACGAACGTGCTTCGCATAGCGCCGGCAAGAATGATGCGCAGATGCTGCGCTGGCTGGATGTCAGCGGCGTCCAGCGGCATCTGAAGGTGCTCGGCATCTTTGCGCGGCTGTGGTACCGGGACGGCAAGTCCGGGTACCTGGATGACCTGCCCTTGACCCTGCGCTATCTGGTGGACGCGTGCGCGCGGTTCCGGCCGCTGCATCCGTTGCGTGAATTTCTGGCGCACAGTGTGGTGCCGGCACTGCTACAGGCGAATGCGCGCGAGGCACAAAGAATTGCCGCCGGCGCCACCTGCGCAGCAGAGGCTTGCGCGCCGCAACCGGTATGAAGGCCATGCTGCTCGCCGCCGGGCGCGGCGAACGCATGCGACCTCTGACCGATCACACGCCAAAGCCGCTACTGCGTGTGGCAGACAAACCGCTCATCTGCTGGCACCTGGAGGCGCTGGTGCGAGCGGGGGTGCGCGAGGTCATCGTGAATCTCTCCTGGCTGGGCGAGCAGATCCGGGAAACACTGGGTGACGGCCAGGCCTTCGGGCTGCGGATCCGCTACAGCGAGGAAGGCAATCCGCCGCTGGAAACCGGCGGCGGCATTTTCAAGGCGCTGCCGCTGCTGGGACCGGAGCCGTTCCTGGTGGTCAATGGCGACACCTTCACTGATGTGGATGTGCGCTCGCTGCAGTTGTCCGCAGCCGCGGATGCGCGTCTGGTCCTGGTGCCCAATCCGCCGCAGCATCCCCACGGCGACTTTGTCCTCGAGGGCGAGTGGATCGTGGACCGCGCCGGACCCCGTTTGACATACAGCGGTATCGGTATTTTCAGTCCGGCGCTGTTCCACGGGTGTACGGCGGGCCCATTTCCACTGCTGCCCTTGCTGCAGCGAGCGAGCGGCGCGGGGCGGCTACAGGGCCAGCGGCATAGCGGGCAGTGGCTGGACATCGGCACCCCCGAGCGCCTGACCGCGTTGAACCGGCAGTTGGCGCAGTCCCGGCATCCGGGCTGAGGGGCGCCGGCGGGGCGCTTGACCTGCTGGGGTACAATGGCGGCATGTCCGACCTCAAAAGCATTCCCGTAGTCCTGGAGCCCGTGCGGGCGCGCAGCGGGGAAAAGTACCTGACACCCCAGGGGTTCACGGCCATCCGCGACGGCGTCAAAGCGCGCGGCAGTCCGGAACCCGGCGTCAGCGGCAATCCGGGGCCCAAGCCCCCGTGGTTGCGCGCCAGGATGCCCTCCGGGGCGGCCTTCCAGCGGGTCAAGAATGCGGTCCACGAGCATCGTCTGGCGACGGTGTGCGAGGAGGCCAAGTGTCCGAATATCGGGGAGTGCTGGAACGCCGGAACGGCGACCATCATGCTCATGGGCGCGGTGTGCACGCGCGCCTGCCGTTTCTGTGCGGTGGATACCGGCAATCCGCACGGCTGGTTGGATGCCGAGGAGCCGCTCAATGCGGCCCGCACGGTTGAGCTGATGCAGCTCAAGTACGTGGTGCTGACCTCCGTGAATCGTGATGACCTGCCCGATGGCGGCGCGGGTCACTACGCAGCCTGCGTGCGGGCGATTCGCGAGCGCACTCCCGAAACGGCCGTGGAGGCCCTGACCCCGGACTTCCAGGGCGTGCTGCGGGATGTGGCAACCGTGGTGGACTCAGGGCTGCAGGTGTTCGCCCAGAATGTGGAAACCGTGCGCCGTCTGACCCATCCGGTTCGGGATCCCCGCGCGGGCTATGAGCAGACCTTGAACGTGCTCGCACATGCCAAGCGCCACAATCCGGCGGTACTGACCAAGACCAGCCTCATGCTGGGCCTGGGCGAAACCTTTGCCGAGGTGATTCAGACCTTGGACGATCTGCGCGCCGTGGGGGTGGACCTGCTGACGCTGGGCCAGTATCTGCGGCCCACGGCCCATCACCTGGCGGTACAACGCTACGTCAGCCCGGCGCAATTTGCGGAACTGCGCCAGGAGGCATTACGGCGGGGTTTCGTGGAATGCGTGGCCGGGCCGCTGGTGCGCTCCAGCTATCGTGCCGAGCAGGCGTTGAACCGCAACAACGCCGGCCTCGACCAGGGGCCGCTGGTGGCTGCCGGAACGTGAACGCCCAGCCGCAGCCTGCGGATGAGCGCGGTCCCATTGTTCGGCATTTCGGTCAGGTCGACTATGAGGCGATCTGGCGGCGCATGCAGCAGTTCAACGCTACGCGCACTGCGCAAACCGCGGATGAGCTGTGGTTCCTGGAGCATCCGCCAGTGTTCACATTGGGTATGGCGGGCCGTCGCGAGCATCTGCTCACGCCGGGTGACATCCCCGTGGTGCAGACGGATCGGGGTGGTCAGGTCACCTACCATGGTCCCGGGCAGCTCGTGGTCTATACGCTGCTCGATCTGCGCCGTGCGGGCCTCGGAGTGCGCGACCTGGTGACGGCGCTGGAGCAGTCGGTGATCCGGTACGCCGCAGGGCTGGGCGTCACGGCGGTCGCGCGCCGCGAGGCTCCAGGGGTGTACGTGGAGGGGCGCAAGCTGGCCAGTGTCGGCATCCGGATTCGACGCGGGAGCAGCTACCATGGCCTGGCGCTGAACGTGAACATGGACCTCGAGCCCTTCCGGCGCATCAATCCATGCGGCTATGCCGGGCTCGCGATGACGCAGCTGGCGCAGATCACCACGGTGTCCGACCCGGGCGTGGCCGCAGCGGGTATCCGGCCGCATTTGCTGGCCGCATTGCGGCTATAACCATTTTATAACCCGTGCACGACTGACAACCGTACGACTGCGCTCTAGCATCGGGGGATTGTAAGCCTGCGAACGTTCCGCGGAGAGTGATGATGAAATTGCGACTGTGGCTGGCATTGGTGTCGTTGTGCGCGGTCGTGCTGGGCGCGCCCCTGGCACAGGCTGCCAGTGTCTCGATCCTGAATGTCTCCTACGACCCCACCCGCGAGCTGTACGTGAGCTACAACGCGGAGTTCGCGCGCTACTGGAAGGCCAAAACGGGTCAGGATGTGCGCGTCAATCAGTCGCATGGGGGCTCGGGTAAGCAGGCGCGCGCGGTTATCGAGGGATTGCCGGCGGATGTGGTGACGCTGGCCCTGGCGGGCGATATCGATGCAATCGCCACGCGCGGCAAGCTGCTGCCGCTGAATTGGCAGAGCCGCCTGCCGGACAACAGCGCGCCCTACACCTCCACGATCGTGTTCCTGGTGCGCAAGGGCAATCCCAAGCATATCAAGGACTGGGGTGATCTCATCAAGCCGGGAATCGGTGTCATCACCCCGAACCCCAAGACCTCAGGCGGCGCCCGCTGGAATTACCTGGCGGCCTGGGCCTGGGCCAAACACCAACCCGGTGGCAATGATGCCAAGGCCAAGGAATTCGTGCGCCAGTTATTTGCCAATGTCCCGGTGCTGGACACGGGGGCCCGCGGTGCGACCTCGACCTTTGTCCAGCGCGGCATCGGCGATGTACTCATCGCGTGGGAAAACGAGGCCTTCCTGGCGATCAAGGAAGTGGGGAGCGATCAGTTCCAGATCGTGGTTCCGTCGTTGAGTATCCTCGCAGAGCCCTCGGTCGCGGTGGTCGACCAGGTCGCCCTCAGGCACGGCACCACCACCCTCGCCACTGAGTACCTGAAGCACCTGTACAGCAGGGAAGGCCAGGAAATCATCGCGAAGAACTTCTATCGTCCCCGCGATCCGGAGGTGGCGAAGGAGTATGCCAACCAGTTTCCGAAACTACAGCTGGTCACCATCGCTGACTTTGGCGGCTGGGCCAAGGCGTCCAAGGATCACTTTGAGGACGGTGCCAGCTTCGACCAGGTGTACGGGCAGAAGTAGCCGCCGGCTATTCCACCATCAGCTTGTAGCCCGCCCCGGTCGCGGTCTGCAGGATCTGTGGCAGGGACGGATCCGCTTCGATCTTCTGCCGCAGCCGATGCACCAGCTGCTTGAGCAACTGCCGGTCGCCGGAATTGCGATGTCCCCAGATGTGCACCAGCAGACGGTCCGAACCCACCGTGCGGCCGGCATTGACCAGCAGCATCTGCAGCAGCCGCAGTTCGAGCTTGGTGAGACGCACGGCCTCAGCCGTGCCGATCTGCACGGTATGGTCCTCCACATTCAGCCGTATCCTGCCCAGGGCCAGGGGGCCTGAATTCTCCATGCCGGCGCGGCGCATCAGCGCCTTGATGCGCGCCAGCAGGGTGCGCGGACTGAAGGGCTTGGTCAGGTAGTCATCGGCGCCCAGTTCCAGCGACCGCACCAGATCCTCCTCTTCGTTGCGCGCGGTGAGCATCATGATGGGCACGGCTGACTGGGTGCGGATGGTCTCGCAGACCTTGAAGCCGCTGGCGCCGGGCATGTTGATGTCGAGGACCAGCAGATCAGGAGCTTCGCTCGCGAACAGGGTGAGTGCGGCGGTGCCATCCGCTGCCTTGACGGGTAGATAGCCCGCCTGGGACAGCGTGAAGGCGATCAGCTCCAGCAGATCACGGTCGTCATCGGCGATCAAGACTTTCATATCAGGGGCTTCCGGGCTCGATGGGCAGTGTAAAGCTGAACCGGGTGCGATCCTGGGGCGTGCGCTGGACCACTATGGTGCCACCGTGGCGCTCGATCACCGACTTGACGATCCACAGTCCGAGGCCCAAACCGCCGGGTTCGGGCTCGGCATCCGTGCCGCGGCGAAAGCGCTCAAAGATGCTGTCCGTGTCGCCATCGGGAACACCCGGACCTTCATCCTCCACCCAGGTTTCAACCTGGGTGGCGCTGACCGTGGCGCCAATACGCAGCACCGAACCGTCCGGGGAGAACTTGTTGGCGTTGGCGATGAGATTCACGAACACCTGGGTCAGACGGGTCTTGTCGCCACGGACCAGCGGCAGGTCCTCGGGCAGTTCCACCTCCAGTGTCTGCTGACGCTGCAGGAGGAGCGATTCCACCAACGCATGGGCATCCAGGGCCACCTCGCCCAGTGACACGCTCTGATGCCGGATACTCAATAGTCCGGATTCAATGCGGACGCTTTCCAGCAGATTGTCGATGAGGCGCGTCAGCCGCAGGGTGCCGCGCTCCAAGGATACCACCAGCTTCTCGCGCGCCTGTGGCTGCATGGTGAGCAGCCCGTCGCGCAGCAACTCGATGGAGGCCAGTTGGGCGGCCAGCGGGGTGCGGAACTCGTGCGAGATGTTGGCGAGGACGCTATCGCGCGCGCGCCGGACCGCTTCGAGCTCGGTTTCATCGCGCAGCACCTGCACCTGCAGGCCCTCGACCATGCCGGAGCTGGTGATGATGGTGGTGCGGGGCGCGGCATCATTGATGGCCAGCCGTTCCAGAGACTGCGCCGTACCGGCGGTGCGGGCGCGCAGGATGGGACAGTCCACCTCACACGGACGCACGCCGTTCACCTTCTGTGGCATCAGGAGGTCCCCGCAGAAGCGGCCGACCGCCGCCTGCGGATCCACCCCCAGCAGCTTGGCGGCCCGGGGGTTCAGATAGCGGATGTTGCGATCGCGGTCCACCGCGAACACGCCTTCGACGATGCCTGCCAGCACGCCCTGGGCTTCGGCCTCACTCCGTCGCAGCGTGCCGGTGAGATCCACCAGGTTGCGGCGCATGTCCTCCATGGTGCGCGCCAGGGCGCCCACCTCGGCGGTACCCCCCACCGGGATCGAGGTCGAGAAGTCACCCCGGGACAGCCGTTGCGCGGCTTGCGTGAGGTCCTGGACCGGGCCCGCCACAAACTGCCCGAGCACGGCGCCAGCCAATATCGCCAGTAGCGCCAGCACCAGCGCGGTGACCAGCAAACGGTGGATGAGCGAGCGGATCTCACTGTCGATCTGCGCCGCGGGCAGGCGCGCCTCGATCAAGGCGATGGCCTCTCCGGTATTGGTGAACAGGGGAAAGCTCGCCACAAACAGATCCAGTGGTTGGATATGCGCCACGGCGTAGTGACCGTCCGCAAGACCGGCGCTGTGGACGCTGGTCAGCTGGTCCACGGGCGCAGTGGTCCAGCTGCGGTAATCGATGAGCCGGATCGACAGACCCGCCGCCATGCTCAGATTGGTGCCCAGCTGTGCGTCCAGACGACGCACCACGATGATGGCGAGGCCTGAGTGCCCGCTCACCGGTACCGTCGCACCGAATACGGCGGTGGGACTGGCCACCGGAGCGGCCAGGAAGATATGTCCCTGGGCGCCGATACTCAGGAAGATTTCGGTCCACGGCACGCTGATTCCGGCGCTCGAGAGCAGGCTGGCCCCATCGAAAATGGCGCAGGAATCAGCAGCTTCAGCTGGACACAATCGGCTCAGCAGCGAGTCAAGTTGCCGGGAGCGGGCTTTCTCGGCGCTGGTCCGTGCGTTGGCTTGGGTGTTGAGCGTAGGCTCGGTGACCACCTGCAGCGCCGCCTGCATGGCCGGCGCATCGCCGATGGAACGTGCTGAGGCGAGGGTGTCCTCCTCCATGCGACGCAGGGTCTCGCGTGCCATGGCGCCCCCCAGCTGTACCCGGGCGGTCCCCTGGCTGTCGACCAGCTGCCGCAGGCGGTCACCCGCGTAGAGGGAGAGGCCGCCGGCCACCATCAGCACGATGACGACTTCACTGCCCGCCAGCCACCAGCGCAGCCGTGTCGTCGCTGGGTCGATTCGCAGCCGCTCGAGCAAACGTCGCAGATGATCCAGCATGTGATGCGTCAGCGGCGCTTGTAGCCGCGCCGCTCGACCAGGGTCTTGATCACCAGTGTGATCACAGCCAGCAGCGTCAGCAGCGAGGCCACCGCGAAGGCGCCAACGGTGTTGTACTCGCCGTAAAGGATTTGGATATGCAGGGGCAGCGTATTGGTGAGGCCTCGGATGTGTCCGGATACCACGGAGACCGCGCCGAACTCGCCCATGGCGCGGGCATTGCAGAGGATGATGCCGTAGATCAGCCCCCACCGCACCTTCGGCAGGGTGACACGGAAGAACGTGAGCCAGCCGCCGGCACCCAGCGTGATCGCGGCTTCCTCCTCATCATTGCCCAGTTGCTGCATCAGGGGAATCAGCTCGCGCGCCACGTACGGGAAGGTCACGAACATGGTCGCGATGATGATGCCGGGCAGCGCGAAGATGATGCTGATGTTGTGCTCCTGCAGCCAGGGACCGAACCAGCCCTGCAGCCCGAACACCAGCACATAGATCAGGCCGGCTATGACCGGGGAGACTGCCATCGGCAGGTCGATGAGCGTGGTGAAGAAGCTCTTGCCGCGGAATTCAAATTTGGCGATGCACCAGGCCGCGGCGAGTCCGAACAGCGTGTTGGCGGGCACCACCACCGCCGCTGTGGTCAATGTCAGCCGGATTGCGGACAGGGTGTCCGGATCATGAAATTCCGCCAGGTATGCCTGAATGCCCTTGGCGAATGCCGTGGCAAACACCGTGATCAGCGGGGCGAAGAGCAGTGCAGCCAGGAACAGCATCGACACGCCGATCAGCAGCCAACGCATGAGGTTGCCGAGCAGGGAGTCATGACCCGGCCGCGAGCGCAGCTCCGTCAGCATTGCCTGTGAAGGACCGCCCGCCATCTAGCGCCCCGTAGCTGTGGACCGGCGGCGTCCCCAGCTCTGCAAGTGGTTGATGGCCCACAGACCCAGGAAGGAGATGCTGAGCATGACGCAGCCCAGGGCGGCCGCGCCGTGATAGTCGTACTCCTCCAGGCGGATGACAATCAGGACCGGGGTGATCTCGGTCTTGAAGGGCAGATTGCCGGCAATGAAGATCACCGAGCCGTATTCGCCGACACCGCGCGCGAAGGCCAGCGCGAAGCCGGTGAGCATGGCCGGGACGACGGTGGGCAGGATGATGTGCCGGAACACGTAGAAGCGGTTGGCACCGAGGATTTCGGCCGCATCCTCGAGGTCGCGCTGCACCTCGGCCAGAGCAGGTTGGACGGTGCGCACCATGAAGGGCATGCCGATCAGCGTGAGCGCGATGGTGATGCCGATCCAGGTATAGGCCACCTTGATGCCCGCCAGCTCCAGGTACCGGCCCAGCCAGCCGTTCTGTGCGAACACGGTGGCGAGCGCGATGCCGGAAACGGCCGTTGGCAGTGCGAACGGCAGATCGATCAGCGCATCGATGAGCTTGCGGCCGGGGAAGTCGTAACGCACCAGGGTCCAGGCCAGGATGAAACCAAACACCAGGTTGATGGTGGCGGCGAGCAAGGATGCGCCGAAGGACAGACGGTAGGAAGCCAGCGCCCGCGCGCTGAAGACGGTATGAATGAACTCAGCCCAGTGCATGGAGCCGGCCATGCTGACCAGCGCCGCCAGCGGGATGAGCACAATGGCACTCAGAAAGAAGCTCGTGAAACCAAAGGTCAGACCAAAGCCCGGCAGAATGCTGGGCTGCATGAACGGCCGTTTATCGGCTGTTTCCAGTGTTGCCACGGGCTTGCCTCAGGCCAGCAGCGGCGCGTCGCCGGACTGCCACACCACCAGTAGCGGGCTGGTGGTCCGCGACAGGAGCGCGGCGAAACGCTGCGTGAGTACGCCGATATCCGACACCCCCAGGATGAGCAGCTGGTTCGGCAGCTCGATGAGCCTGCGGGTCAGCTCCTCCGCCACATCGCCAAAGCCCAGTTCGGTGCGAATCTCCAGACCGTGCACGGCTTGGGCCTCGGAGCGCGCATCCAGCAAGGCGCGCATGCCCCCGGGGCGGTTGGCTTCGCCTTCATCCGGCAATATACCCACGTACACGGCCTGCGCGGGCACATGGCGCAGCAGACTCGCAGCGACCGCCAGCGTCGCGCGTCGCGCCGGCTCGTCCACCCAGTGAATCAGCACTCGCGCCGGCGATTGGGCATGGACCGGCAGCAGCAGCACGGCCTCGGCGCCCTGCTGCAGCAGCCACTGCACGGTATGGACGGCGCCCGGGTCGGTGTTGATCACCGCCACGCCCGCGAAGGGGGCTGCATCGCCGGCCGACCGGCACTCGTCCGCGGCTGTATCGTTGCCGCGTGCCACGGCCGCCTCCTGCAGCGCCGGCTCGACGCGGATGCCGACCCGGGTCTTCATGCGACCGGCCAGCTGCACCAGCAGCGGCTCCTCGCTGATCGCCTGCGCCTGCGCCGCGCTGATCGCGCATGCCGTGAAGCTCGACAAGGGCGTGGCCAGGATATGCAGGCGGCGCACCCCGAGGGCGACTGCCTGGCCCGCACTGACCGGATGGTTGCGGCGGTCATGCTGGGTGCGGGTGACTTCCAGCAGCGCTTCGGCGGCATTGCTGTCCGCTGATGTCACCACATGACCGGCACTGGCGGCATTGTTCAAGCGCACGCGCAGGCGTTCATTGGCCCCGACGAACAGCAGCTGCTCCACCGTGCCCAGTCCTAGAAAGCTGGAGCGCAACTCATTGCGGGTCGGGGCGATCTCGATGTCCTCGGGCCGCAGCACGGCCACCACCTCGTGATCACGCGTGGCCGGTGCCGTGGTGCTGCCGAGGGCAGTGACCGGATCGCTGCCGATGCAGATGCCACGGGCGCTGTGCCGCGCCAGCACCAGATTGGCGGCGCCCAGGAAGGTGGCGACGAAGCGGGTGGCCGGCCGCGCGTAAAGGTCCTCAGGCCGACCCAGCTCCAGCAGCCGGCCCAGATTCATGATGCCGATGCGATCGGCCAGCGCAAACGCCTCTTCCTGGTCGTGTGTCACCAGGATGGTGGTGATCCCCAGTTCGCGTTGCACCTGGCGGATCGTGCGGCGCAGCTCCTCGCGGATCTTGGCGTCCAGCGCGCCAAAGGGCTCATCCAGCAGCAGCACTTCGGGTTTGTGAGCCAGGGCGCGGGCCACGGCAACGCGTTGCTGCTGTCCGCCGGACAGCTGGGCGGGCAACCGGCTGTCCATGCCTTCCAGGGCCACCAGCCGCAGCAGTTCGCGGCGTCGCTCGCGCCGCTGCGCGGCCCGCATGCGCCGCACGCGCAGGGCGAATTCGATGTTGTCGGCCACCGTCATGTGCCGGAACAGGGCGTAATTCTGGAATACCAGGCCGACACCACGCTCGCGCGCGGAAAGATGCGTGACATCGCGGCCGTGCAGGGAAATGCGGCCATGATCGACGGCGGTCAGACCCGCGATGGCGCGCAGCAGCGTGCTCTTGCCGCTGCCGCTGGGTCCCAGCAGGACAAAGAATTCGCCATCGCCGATGTCGATGGAGACGTCATTGACGACAGGCGCGCCCTGATAGCGCTTGGTGATCTGATCGAGCGTGATCGACATGAAATTTGCGGGACCGTGGCGCCGTTGCTGAGGGTCAAAACGATCAATCCTAGACCGGCCGCGGTGTCACCGTAAGGTACGACCCGGTTATAAATTGGTTACAGGCCGGAAACCTTCAGATGACGATCAGGACATCAGGGCAGCCCTTCAGGTCGATCGCCAGGGCGGTCACCTGGGCGGCGCTGACGGCCCGGAACAGATACGAGATGGATTGGAAGTTGCCGTTGCCGCTCAGGCGCTCGGTGGTGCGCGAGGAATCCAGGTCCGGAACATGGGCGCTGAAAATGGCATCGATCCGCGCCCGCAGAGTGTCACTGGCGCGCCCGACCACTTTGATCGGATAGTCCGTGGGGAACTGCAGCAGAGGCTCGCTCACCATGGCCTCCCGGAGAGTTCCTGCTTGTACTCCTGCAACCGGGAGTGGATGGCACGCCATGCCGGGCCGGGCGCGCCACTCCCGACCGGGGCCCCGTCCAACCGGGTCACCGCGATGACCTCCCGCGTCGCAGCCGAGAGCATGACTTCCGAGGCCGAGCGCAGTTGCGCCTCGGAGACGCTTGCGGACCGCACGGTGATACCGGCGCGCTGGGCCATTTTCTCCACCGCTGCGCGCGTGAGGCCGGGCAGCACGTGCTCGGAGAGCGGCGGGCTCAGCAACTCGCCGTTCAACACGACATGCACGGCCGAAGCAGATCCCTCGGTGAGGGCCCCCGCGCGCAGCAGGATGGTTTCGCTGGCGCCCGCCCTGATCGCCTGCTCGCGCAGCAGAATGTTGGCCAGCAGTGCGGTGGATTTGATGTCGCAGCGGCCCCAGCGATTGTCGGCGGCCGTCACGCAGCTCACGCCACGTTCCAACGCCGCCTGGTCCGGCAATGTCAGGGGCGAGCAGAACGCAAACACGGTGCGTTCGAGTGTGGGCAGCGGGGCGTGATTGCGGCCATATTCGGCGCCGCGCGTGACCTGCCAGTACACATAGGTGTTGTCGGTGGCGTTGCGGTCGATCAGGGTGGCGATGATCTCGCGCCACTGCTCGCGGCTGTGAGGGTCTGCCATGCCCAGTTCCCGCAGGCTGTGGGCGAGGCGCTCGCAATGGGCGGCGAAGCGAAACGGCCGCCGCCCATACACGGGCATGACCTCATAGACGGCATCCGCGAACAGGAAGGCGCGATCCAGCGGCGAGACTCTGGCCTGGGCCAATGGCAGGTACTCGCCATTCAGATAGCACAGCGGCAGCGGCGTCGCCACGTTGCGCAGTCCTATTTGAACCAGAGCGAGACATGGTCGCTCATGCGCGTCCACAGGCCGCCCTCGGGCACCGCCTGCAGGGTGACGATGGGTGCCTTGGCTACCACGACGCCATCGGGTGTGGTGACCGTAAAGTCACCGACCTTCGCGCCGGCGGCCAGTGGCGCGAGCAGACGATTTTGCACGGTGGTCGTGGCCTTGAGCTGGCTCGCCTGGTCACGGCCGACGGTCACATAAAGGTCCTGGGCCAGCCCCACCGGTGCGGTGGTCGCGGCCGACAGGAACACGCGCGGGTGGGCCAGCACCTCGTCGCGGCCCTTGGCTTTGACCGTCTGATAGAACGAGAAGCCATAGCCCAGCAACGTGGCGCTGGCCTGTTCACGACCCTTCACCGAATTGGAGCCCAGGACCACCGAGATCAACCGCATGCCATTGCGCAACGAAGAGGTGACCAGACAGAAACCGGCGCTGTCGGTATGGCCGGTCTTCAGGCCATCGACCGTCGGATCGGAGCTGAGCAGGCCATTGCGGTTCTGTTGCTTGATATTGTTCCAGGAGAACTCATGCAGGCTGAACAGCGGATAGAAGTCCGGAAAGTCATGGATGAGGTGGTGGGCCAGCAAGGCCAGATCCCGCGCCGTCGTGTAATGGTCAGGATTGGGCAGGCCATCGGAGTTTGCGTAGTGGGTATGCAGCATGCCCAGACGCTTCGCGTACTCGTTCATGAGCTGCACGAAGGCATCTTCGGTGCCGGCCACCCGCTCTGCCAGGGCCACCGTGGCGTCGTTGCCGGACTGCACGATCATGCCCTTGATGAGGATATCCACCGGGATCTGGGTGCCCACCTGCACAAAGGTGCGCGAACCTTCTGCGCGCCAGGCGTGTTCACTGATGGTGACCTGGTCGGTGAGCTTCAGGCGCCCATCATGCAGCGCGGCGAACACGATGTAGGCCGTCATCAGTTTGGTGAGGCTGGCGGGCTCCATGCGATCGTCCGCGTGATCCGATGCCAGCACCCGGTTGGTCTGGTAATCCTCGAGCAGGTAGGCACGAGCCGGCACTGTGGGAGGTGTGGGGATGGGCGCGGCGGCTTGCGCTGTGGAGAGCGACGCCACGCCGCAGAGAGTGAACAGAGCCGTTGCGAAGAGTCTACGAATCATCCGTTGTGATCCTGAAAAACGAATGGGTGGGGGGCGGTGAGTTTATCAGTCGAGAGCCAGGCGCGCGTCGGGAACTCCCAGCGTGGCCAGCCGCGCCGCCAGGGCATCGTAGTCGGCGACGCTATTCACCGGCCCGACCCGGACCCGGTACAGCCGACTGCCAGGCGGTGGCGGCAATACGAAGCTATTGGTGAGGCCGGCCTGCTTCAGTCGCTGCAGCAGGCCCTGGGCATTTGCGGGCACGGCGAAGGCGCCGGCCTGCACGTACAGGGTGGGCGGCGGCGTCTCAGTGGTGCGGGTCAGCGCTTCGCTGGGTTCGCCCGGCGTGATCACCCGCACTTCCACCATGGCCGTGCCCGCGCGCAGCATGTCGAGCTTTGCCGCAGCGGTGTACGACAGGTCGATGAGCCGGTTGGCGACAAAGGGGCCGCGGTCATTGATGCGTACGACCACGGAGCGGCCATTGGCGAGGTTGGTGACGCGCGCATAGCAGGGAATGGGCAGGGTCTTGTGAGCCGCCGTCATGGCGTACATGTCGTAGGGCTCGCCCAGCGCGGTACTCACTCCGTGAAAACCGGGCCCGTACCAGGAGGCCACGCCGCGCTCCACGTAGCCTTCGGGAGTCGGCAGCAGCGTGTAGCGTCGACCCAGCACTTCATAGAAGGGCGGGTTGCCATTGCGGCCGCGCGCCTCGAAGCGGGGCACGGCATCTGGAATGGCCGCGATCTGCGCTGGAGTCGGCACGCTGGTGCTGGGTGCCGGTGCGGAGGGTATGGGCGGTACGCTGCGCTTCTGGCCAGCGTTGCCGGGGTTACGAGTGCCCACCAATGCGCAGCCTGCGAAGAGGACCAGGACGCAGCAGGCGAACAGCAGGCGCAACACGCGTGGGGCGCTGCGGGCAGATGGTTTCAAGGCGGTGGTCCGGGCCCGTCGGCCAGGGCATGGGCCAGGGCGTGCGCCAGATCGATCACGGCCATGGCATAGCGGGCGCTGCGGTTGTAGCGGCTGATCACGTAGAAATTGTTGAAGCCCACGCGGAAGGCGGGTCCGGTGGGCTGGTCTGCTGCAATCAGCACGGCCGGGGTGCTGCCCGGCAGATCGGCGTTGGTGGTGATGCCGATGGCCTTCAGGCCATCGAGAGTCTGCGTCAGATCCAGCAGGCGCGGTGCCACCGGCACCGGTGCGCCTGCGGCGAGCTGGGCTTCGGCCAGCACCGGAGCGCCGGTCTGCCAGCCGTTTTGTTTCAGGAAATTGGCCACGCTCACGAAGATGTCGCGCCAGTCGTGCCATAGATCAATGTGCCGGTTGGCATCGGCGTCCACACCGTAACGCCGGTAGCTGGAGGGCATGAACTGCGGCGCGCCCATGGCCCCGGTGTAGGAGCCTTTGACGGTGACCGGATTCAGACGGGCTTCCCGGGACAGCAGCAGGAACTGCAGCAGCTCGCCGCGGAAGAAATCCCCGCGCGGCGGATAGTCGAAGGCGAGCGTAGTCAGGGAGTCCAGCACGCGGTCCGTGCCCGTGATGCGTCCGTAGGAAGTCTCACAGCCGAGAATGGCGACTATGTATTCCGGCGCCACGCCCTGTTCCCGCGCCACCGCCTCCAGGGTCTGGCGGTGCTTTTGCCAGAACTGCGCGCCATCGCTGATCCGCCGTTCGGTGAGGAAATTCGCGCGGTACTGCCACCACGGCAGCACAGTCTCGGCGGGGCTGGTGATCTTGTCGATGACGTCGGGCTGCGGGTGCGCATGGCGCAGTACGCGGATGACACTGGCGCGCGTCAGCGGCGCCTGTTGCGCGGCGGTGGCGATAAAGCGTTGGATTTCCGGCCGCGACAGATCAAAACCCGCGGCCGCATGCGCCGGTGAGCCAGCCAGCCACTGGGCGCCCAGCAGCGCTGCGCTCAGGAGACCGGCTTGCATTCGTGCGCGGATCACTATGAGCCGACAAGCTTCCGGTGCGAGTACATCGCCATCAGAATACCGAAGCCTGCCAGCAGGGTCACCATCGAGGTGCCCCCATAGCTGATCAACGGCAACGGCACGCCCACCACCGGCAGCAGGCCGCTGACCATGCCGGCATTGATGAAGACGTAGACAAAGAACGTCAGCGCAAGACTGCCGGCAAGCAGTCGCGCATAGGTGTCCTGGGTCTGGGTGGACAGGTAGATGGCGCGGCCCACGACAAAGGCATACAGCAGCAGCAGGATGAACAGGCCCAGCATGCCGAACTCCTCGCCGATCACGGCAAAGATGAAATCGGTGGAGCTCTCGGGCAGGTAGTCGAGTTGCGCCTGACTGCCATTCATCCAACCCTTGCCGAACACACCGCCCGAACCGATGGCGATCTGGGACTGGATGATGTGGTAGCCGGCGCCGAGCGGATCGGTCTGCGGATCCAGGAAGGTAAAGATGCGCTGGCGCTGGTAGTCGTGCAGGAAGTGCCACCCGACCCACCCACCGATGCCTGCCAGAGCAATCAACCCCAGCATGATGCTCGCCTGCAGACCCGCCATGACCACCACCAGGGCACCGCCGATGGCAATCAGCGCCCCCGTACCCAGGTCAGGTTCCCGCATCACCAGCCCCGTGGGCACCAGGATCAGCACCGTCAGCAGCACCAGTGACCATGTCGAGGGTGGCAGCGGGCGCTCGTGCAGATACCACGCGCACATCATCGGCACGGCCAGCTTCATGAGTTCCGACGGCTGGAAGCGCAGCACTCCCAGATCCAGCCAGCGCTGCGCGCCTTTACCGACGACGCCCATGGCGGCAACCACCAACAGCAGGAGGATGCCGATCAGGTATAGCCACGGCGACATACGCCGCAGGAAATTGGGATTGACCTGGGCCAGCAGCAGCATGGCGGCGGTGCCCATGGCCAGGTGGCCGACCTGACGGATGACGGTGCTGAGGCTCTGGCCGGAGGCGCTGTAGAGAACGACCAGGCCATAGGCAGCAATGAGTCCCAACCCCACCAGCAGGGGTCCGTCGAGTTTCAGCGCCAGGAGCATGCGCGCCGCACCCGTGAGCGTGCGACGTGCGCTGGGGCCGTCGTTGATCTCTTCGCGGATCATTGGGATTCGGTCTCGTCTTGCCCCGGAGCATCACTGGGCGATGGCCCGACTTCCAATGCGCCCTTGGCCTCCGCCGATGGCACGGCGAAGGGCTTGAGCTTGCCATCCGCGCCCAGCAGGTAGGCATCCATCACTTTGCGTGCGATCGGCGCGGCGGTGCTGGCGCCGAAACCGGCGTTCTCAGCGAGTACGGCGATGGCGATGCGCGGTGCCTCCGCCGGCGCGAAGGCGACGAACCACGCGTCATCACGTTTGTTCTCGGCGACCGTCTTGGCGTTGTACTTCTCGTTCTGTCCCACGGTGTACAGCTGGGCCGTACCGGTCTTGCCCGCGGCGGTATAGGCGGTTTTTGCAAAGGATTCATGTGCGGTGCCACAGTAGCGCGCGCAGATGGTCGTGCCGATCATGGCGTTGATGACCGTGGTCCAGTCTGCCTGGGAGATGCCCTCCACGGGCTTCTCCTCGACGGGCGGCAGCCGGGTCACGCGGCCATCGGGGCCACGGGTGCCGGTGACCAGGCGCGGCCGGAAACTCCTGCCGCGCTCGCCAATCACACCGACGATGTGGGCCAGCTGCAGCGGTGTTACGAGCAGGTAGCCCTGGCCGATGCCGAGGTTCACGGTTTCACCGGGGAACCACACCTGGTCGGCCGGGTGCTTGAAGGCCGTGCGTTTCCACTCCGGCGAGGGCAGCAGTCCCGGCTTTTCACCGCTGATGTCGATGCCGGTGAGTTGGCCGTAGCCGAAGGGCGCGAGCCCCGCGGCGAGCTTGTCGATTCCCATTTCCGAGGCGAGCTTGTAGAAATACACGTCCGAGGAGCGGGCGATGGCCTCAGGCATGTCGAGGAGCCCGCGAGGCTCACCTTTGTCCGCACGAAAGACGTGGCGACTGTGCGGCAGCTGGAAGGTACCCAGGCACAGCACTTTGCGGTCGGCCGTGATGGTGTGGTCGGTCAGGGCCACCAGGGCGATTGCGGGCTTGATGGTCGAGCCCGACGGATAGGTGCCGCGCAGGGCGCGGTTCAGCAAGGGTTTGTCGTCGTCGTTGGCAAGGGCGGCGTATTCCGCGCGCGTGATCCCGCGGGCGAATTCGGTCGGATCGAAGCCGGGCTTGCTGACCAGCGCGATGACGTCCCCGGTGCTGGGATCGAGCGCCACCACCGCGCCGCGGCGATCGCCGAGCGCCTCCTCGGCCACACGTTGGACCTCCAGGTCCAGGCCCAGGACCAGGTTTTCGCCGGAGACGGGGGCCTGGGTGCGCAGGTGCGGCACCACGCTGCCGATCTTCTCCACCGAGCGACCCTGTGCGTTGACCAGGATCTCCCGATAGCCATTGGTACCGTGCAGTTGCTTTTCATAGGCGCCTTCCACGCCCAGCTTGCCGATGACGGAGGTGCCGGCATAGGCCGCCGCGTCGATGCGCTGCAAGTCGGCCTCGCTCAGGGCGCTGACGTAACCCAGAGCGTGCACCGCGAGCGCGCCGTTGGGGTACCAGCGGGTCTGGCGCGATGTGATATCCACACCCGGGAAGTCAAAGCGATGCACGGCGAAGCGCCCGACGTCCTCGTCCGTCATGCGCAGGCGGATGGGCACGCTGTCGAAGGTGCGCCGGGACAGGACCATGCGGCGGATATCCGGCAACTCGTCATTGGTCAGCAGGCCGATGTTCACCAGGCCCTTGAGGGTGGCGTCGAGGTCGGTGACTTCCTCGCGTACCAGTTCCAGCTGGTAACCGGGTTGCCCGCCGGCAAGCGTCGCCCCATTGCGGTCGAGCAATAAGCCGCGGGCGGCGGGGATGGGTTCGATGCGCACCCGGTTGTACTGTGATTGCTGGGAGTAGTAGTCGTAGCGCACCACCTGCAGCAGCACCAGACGTCCGGCGAGGACCAGCAGCAGGATGGCGCCGAAGGCGCTAGCGACCAGCGCCCGCTGGTCGAAGCGGCGCTGCTCCTTCCAGTGGTCCTTGATTCGTACGCCGCGCATGGGTCAGGCCGCCTTACAGTCAGCGGGCGCCGCGCGTGCGATCAAGCACCGCGGCAGCCAGGGGCCAGATGAGAGCGCCGGTGAGCGTATGGATCCAGCGCAGCGGGGTGGTGATGGGATGCCCCGTCCAGCCGTCGATGGCGAACAGGATGAATTCATACACGATGAGAGCACCCAGCATGATGAGGGCTTGCTGGAATGAAGGCTTGAGGCGGATCTTCTGATGCTCGCGCACCGCCACATAGGTGATGGCCGAGAGCGCCAGTGCGTTCTGGCCCAGCACCGCCCCGCGGAACACGTCCAGCGCCAGGCCGCTGAAGAAGCCCAGGCCGATGCCCCCCAGGCGCGGCACGCTGATCGACCAGTACATGACGGTGAGCACCAGGAAAGCCGGGCGCACGGCTGCCAGCCACTGCGGCAGGGGCAGCACGGACAGGATCAGCGCCACCAGCACGGTCAGCAGCATCCGCCCAAAGGACTCGCGGTTGCGCTCGATCATGGCGCGGGCCGCCCAGCGGCTGGCACGGGGCCAAGTCGCGGCAGATCAGGCAGCGGTAACAGCTCCAGCGGTGGCGCCGGCTGGCGCTGCAGGGCTGGATTGCCAGTGCCGAGCGCGCCACTCAGCAGTCGGGTCGGCGCAGCCGGATTATTGCCCTGGAACCACACCAGCATCACCTCGCGCAGCGCCGACAGGTGCGCCAGCGGGATCGCACGGAACTGCCCTGCCGGCTGCCCCGAATCGCGACGGACAGCGCCGATGCGCGCCACCGGATAGCCTTGCGGGAAGACGCCGCCAAGACCGGAGGTCACCAGCAGATCGCCGGGTTTCACATCCGCGTTGGCGGGCAGGTAGGACAACGCCAGGGAGTCCGGATCGCCGGTGCCCACCGCGATGGTGTGGACACCCGTGCGCTGGATGTCCACAGGGACTGCGCTTTCAGGGTCCGTGACCAGGATGACTTCGGCGCTCCACGGGCTCACCCGCGTGGTCTGGCCGAGAAGTCCGAAGCTGTCCATTACGGCCTGACCCTTGAAGACGCCGTTATGCATACCGCGATCGATCAACAGACGCTGCGGCAGGCCATTGAGTTCCACGTCTTTGATGACTTCGGCCACCATCCAGTGGTCAGCCACGGCGGGCAGCGCCGCGCGCAGGCCGCGTAGTTCGGCGTTCTCGCGCGCCAGTGCCTCGAAGCGCATGACTTTCAAGGACAGGTCGCGGTTCTGCTGATGCAGGGCGGCGTTGCGGGCTTCCAGGGTTTCTCGTGCGGTCAGGCTCTCCTGAGTCCAATGCCAGGCCTGCGCCGGGGAACTGACGGCCAGCTGCAGGGGATAGGCCGCAGCACTCAGGTAGTAGCGCGCATGGGTGAGCCAGCCGCCCCGGCGATCGAGCACCATGAGCACAATCGCCAGGATGGCGTACACGGTGAAACTGAAGCCCGGAGCGGTCCCTCGCCCCTGCGAAGTCCGGTAGTTTCCTGCGCCGTAAGCAGCCACACGCTTTATTGCACGGGAGGCGAGCGGTTACTCGAGACCGAAGTGGCCGGGGCCCATCTCGTCCATCAGTTCGAGAATGCGTCCGCCACCTCGTGCCACGCAGGTCAGCGGATCATCCGCCACCACCACCGGCAGGCCGGTTTCCTCGGTCAGCAGCTTGTCGATGTCACGCAGCAGGGCGCCACCTCCGGTGAGCACGATGCCCCGCTCGGCGACATCCGCGCCCAGTTCCGGCGGCGTCTGTTCGAGGGCTTGTTTGACGGCACTGACGATGCTCTGCAGCGGTTCCTGCAGGGCCTCGAGGATCTCGTTGCTGTTGAGGGTGAAGCTGCGCGGCACGCCTTCCGAGAGGTTGCGGCCCTTCACCGACAGTTCGCGCACCTGCTGGCCTGGGTAAGCCGAGCCGATCTCGATCTTGATGCGCTCCGCGGTCGCCTCACCGATCAGGATGCCGTAATTGCGGCGCACGTAGTTCATGATGGCGTCGTCAAAACGATCGCCGCCGATGCGCGCGGAGTTGGCGTAGACGATGCCGTTGAGGGACAGCACGGCCACTTCGGAAGTGCCGCCACCGATGTCCAGGACCATGGAACCGCGCGCCTCGTGGACCGGCAGCCCTGCGCCGACCGCCGCGGCCATGGGTTCGCTGACGATTGCCACGTTGCGGGCCCCCGCCCCTTCAGCCGATTCGCGGATGGCACGGCGTTCCACCTGGGTGGAACCGAATGGCACGCATACCAGCACCCTGGGTGAGGGCTTGAGCATGCGGTTGCCATGGACCTTGTTGATAAAGTACTGGAGCATTTTCTCCGTGTACGTGAAGTCAGCGATGACGCCGTCCTTCATGGGGCGCACGGCATTGATGTGCCCTGGCGTGCGCCCGAGCATGCCCTTGGCTTCCGACCCGACAGCGACGATGATCTTGCCACCGCGTGTGGGTTCATCCTGAACAGCGACCACGGAGGGCTCGTTGAGCACGATGCCCTTGTCGCGGACGTAGATCAGGGTGTTTGCCGTACCCAGGTCGATCGACAGATCACTGGAAAAGTAACCGCGAAGACGTTTGAACATGAAAAAACCGGCGTTTGAAGCAAGCGGGAGGAGCCTCCCAAAGTGGCGCGTACCATAGCAACCGATGCGACATTGAGCAAGGCGCGGTGTATCATTTCGCGCCCATTTTCCCGCAGTTTTGTGAGCTCACACCAAGGTCCGACATGAAGCCCGAAGAGATAGCGTCGATTGCCCATCTGGCGCGTCTGTCAATGGACGAGGCCGAGATTCCCCGCTACCAGGACTCTCTGGCGCGCATTCTGTCGTTTGTCGGCGACTTGGAGCGCGCGCAGACTCAGGATGTGAACCCCATGGCGCATCCGTTGCCGGGGCTGGTACAGCGCCTCAGAGCGGATGTGGTCACCGAGACCGATGCGCATGAGCGCTATCAGGCGAACGCGCCACAGGTTGCCGCATCCTTGTATCTGGTGCCAAAGGTCATCGAGTGAGTCTGCATACCAAATCGCTGGTGCAGTTGGCGGCGGGGCTGCGTTCCGGTGAGTTCTCCAGCGTTGAACTCACCCGGGAGCTGCTGGCGCGGATCGAGGCGCACCAGCCACAACTGAACGCCCTGATCTCGGTGACTGCCACCTCCGCCATGCAGGAGGCGGCGGCGGCCGATGGTGTGCTGGCGCGTGGGGGTGGCGGGTCTCTTACCGGTATCCCTCTGGTTCACAAGGATATCTTCTGTACCGAAGGGGTCCGGACGACCTGCGCCTCGCGCATGCTGGACAACTTTGTCGCCCCCTACGATGCGACGGTTGTGGCGAAGCTCAAGGCCGAGGGCATGGTCATGTTGGGCAAGGCCAACATGGATGAGTTTGCGATGGGCTCCTCCAATGAGACCAGCTACTACGGTCCGGTGCATAACCCCTGGAACCGCAAGTTGGTACCGGGGGGCTCCTCGGGCGGTTCGGCCGCGGTGGTGGCGGCGCGGCTGGCACCCTTCGCCAGCGCCACGGACACCGGTGGGTCCATCCGCCAGCCCGCGGCACTGTGCGGCATCACGGGCTTCAAGCCCACCTATGGGCGCGTCTCGCGCTACGGCATGATCGCATTTGCCTCCAGCCTGGACCAGGGTGGCACGCTCACCACCTCAGCCGAGGATGCAGCCCTGGTGTTGCGTGCGATGGCGGGATTCGATCCGCGTGATTCAACCAGCGTGGACCGGCCGGTGCCGGACTATGTGGGTGAACTGAATCAGCCCCTGGCGGGGCTGAAGATCGGTTTGCTCAAGGAATTCTTTGAGAAGGGGCTCGACCCGGCGAACGAGCGCTGCGTGCGCGCGGCGCTCGCGGTATATGAGAAGCTCGGCGCGAAGCTGATCGAGGTCAGTCTGCCGAACCTCGGGCTCTCGGTCCCCGCGTACTACGTGGTGGCGCCGGCGGAATGTTCCTCCAACCTGGCGCGTTTTGATGGCGTGCGGTTCGGACATCGGGCCAAGGATCCGAAGGATCTCATGGACCTGTACAAGCGCTCGCGCGGCGAGGGTTTCGGGGCCGAGGTGAAGCGTCGCATCATGACCGGCACCTATGTGCTGTCGGCCGGCTATTACGATGCGTTCTATATCAAGGCGCAGAAGGTGCGACGCCTGATTGCGAACGAGTTCGAGCAGGCGTTCACGCAGGTCGATGTGCTGATGGGCCCGACGACGCCGACGGTGGCCTTCGAGCTGGGGTCCAAGACCTCCGATCCCATCACCATGTACCTGAACGACATCTACACCATTGGCGCGAACCTGGCGGGCCTGCCCGCGATGTCCATTCCCTGTGGGCTGGTGCAGGACCTGCCCGTGGGACTGCAGATCATCGGTCGGCATTTCGCGGAAGGTACGCTGCTGAGCGCCGCCCACGCCTATCAGCGTGAAACCGATTGGCACACCCTGATCCCGCCCGGCTATGAATAACGAAACCTGGGAAACCGTCATCGGGCTGGAAGTCCATGCTCAGCTGGCGACGAATTCAAAAATCTTTTCCGCCTCGGCCACCGCCTATGGGGCTCCACCGAATGCGCAGGCGAATCTGGTGGATCTGGGCTATCCGGGCGTGTTGCCGGTGCTGAACCAGGCGGCCGTGGGGATGGCGGTGAAGTTCGGCCTGGCCATCTCGGCCCAGGTGGCGCCGCTGTCGGTGTTCGCGCGCAAGAATTACTTCTACCCCGATCTGCCCAAGGGCTACCAGATCAGCCAGTATGAGCTGCCCATCGTGGCCAAGGGGCACATGGACATCGTGCTGGAGGACGGGGTGGTCAAGCGCATCGGCATCACTCGCGCGCATCTGGAAGAGGACGCGGGCAAGTCGATGCACGAGGGCTTGGGCGCCTTCTCCGGCATCGATCTGAACCGCGCCGGAACGCCCTTGATTGAGATCGTCTCCGAACCGGACATGCGTTCGGCCAAGGAGGCCGTGGCGTACCTGAAGAAGATCCATACCCTGGTGCGGTACCTGGAGATCTGCGACGGCAACATGCAGGAAGGTTCCTTCCGCTGCGATGCCAATGTCTCGGTGCGGCGCAAGGGCGCGCAGAAGTTCGGTACGCGTGCGGAGATCAAGAATCTCAACTCCTTCCGCTTCGTGGAAAAGGCCATCCATTACGAGGTGGCGCGCCAGATCGACATCATCGAGTCCGGCGGCAAAGTGCTGCAGGAGACGCGGCTGTATGACCCGGACAGGGGCGAGACGCGCTCCATGCGTTCGAAAGAGGAAGCCAACGACTACCGCTACTTTCCGGATCCGGATCTGTTGCCGGTGGTGGTCGCGGAGTCCTTCATTGCCGGTGTCCGCGCCACGCTGCCGGAGCTGCCGGATGAGAAGGCGGCGCGTTTCGCCTCGGCCTTTGGTCTGTCGCCCTATGACGCCGGTGTACTCACCTCCAGTCGCGAATTGGGCAACTACTACGAGGCTGTGGTGCGGGAGATTCCGCAGGATCCAAAGCTTGCCGCCAACTGGGTCATGGGAGAACTGGCCGCGGCGTTGAACCGCGATGGCGTGGACATCGGGGACAGCAAACTCACCGCTCCGAGAGTCGCGGGCCTGCTCAGACGCATCACGGATGGCACCATCTCGGGCAAGATCGCCAAGGAGGTCTTTGAGGCCATGTGGGCGAATGGGGCGGATGCGGATTCCGTCATCGCTGAAAAGGGTCTGAAACAGATCTGCGATCCGGCGGCCATTGAGAAAGCGATCGATGAGGTCATGGCCCGCAGCTCCGGGCAGTTGGCCGACTACCGCGCCGGCAAGGACAAGCTGTTCGGCTACTTCGTCGGCCAGGTCATGAAGGCAACCGGTGGGAAGGCCAACCCGGCGCAGTTGAATGAGCTGCTCAAGAAGAAGCTGGCCGGCTGAGGCTTGAGGGGGAGAAAGCCGGGGGATTGTGATTGCACCACACTGCCCCCAGAGTGGGCGCCATGACTACTGAATTTCGCGCACCGGAGCAGGTGCAACGCTTTATTTTCGAGGGCCGGCCCGTGCGCGGGCAGTGGGTTGGAATCGGCCGGGGTTGGCGGGATCTGCGCCAGTTCCGCGAGTATTCGCCCCCGGTGCAGGAACTGCTCGGCCAGGCCGTTTGTGCCGCGCTGCTGCTGGCCGCGACCCTCAAGTTCAAGGGCACCCTGACGCTGCAACTGCAGGGTAACGGCGCGGTGGGGCTGCTGGTGGCTCAGTGCACCCATGATTTCCGCTACCGGGCGCTGGCCCGGGCACAGGGGGACGGGGCGGCGATGTCGTTGACGCCGGAGGTGTTCCGCTGGCTGGTGGGCGAGGAGGGTCGGCTGACGGTGACCATCGAGGCCGAGGAGCGCGAGATGCGCTACCAGGGCGTGGTGCCGCTGACCGGACATTCCCTGGCGGTCTGCCTGGAACAGTACTTTGCCTCCTCGGAACAGCTGCCGACGCGAGTGCGGCTGGCGGCCGATAGCGAGCAGGCGGCGGGTCTTCTGGTGCAACGCCTACCCGGTGCGGGCAGCGAAGCGGCGGCGCAGTTCGCCGATGATGAGGCCGGAACGGCCTGGGCGGATGCGCAGGCCAGTCTCGAGGCCGTGACCGCCGCGGATCTGCTGCACTTCACCGGCGAGGAGCTGCTGATGCAGGACTTCCGCCAGCATGATGTACGGGTGTTTCCGGGGACCCCGGTGCGGTTTCAGTGTCGCTGCGACACGCAGCGCGTCGATCACATGTTGCGCGGATTGGGCGAACAGGAAGTGCGCGCGGTGCTCAAGGAGCAGGGTGCTGTGACGGTGACCTGTGATTTTTGCAATCGCCCCTACCAGTATGACGCGGCTGCGGTGGAGGCACTGTTCGCTGCCGAAGATGGGCGGCAGGCCCCTCCTGATGGCGATCAGGGTCAGGACCACGGGTCGGGCCGCTCCCTGCACTGAACGGCCCTGGCCCATCAGGCCCGATCCAATGCCTCGCTGATATAACCGGCCGCGACGGCTGCGCCGTCGGTGCTGCCCAGGCTGACGGCGAGGTCACGGGCGGCGCCGGCATAGCGGGGGATGGTCAGCAGCGCCTGCAACTGCGCACGCAGGCGCCCCCGAGTCGCGCGGCGAAACGGCAGCGTTCGCGCTACGCCCAGGTGTACGGCGCGTGCCGCATTGTCCGGCTGGTCAAACGCCAGCGGCGTGATCAACTGCGGGCGTCCGGCGCGCAGGGCTTGGGAGAGCGTGCCGCTTCCTGCCTGGTGTACGACTGCGCAGGCGTGCGGAAATACGCGTGAATACGGCAGGTAGTCGAAGGCGCGAATCCAGGGCGGCAGCTGCGGTGCCGGGGCAGTTCCGGTTCCGGTGACCAGGATGGCGCGCCGTCCAAGCTGGGTCGCCGCCTCAATGGCGGCCGGCCAGAAGTCCGCGCCCAGCCATACCGCGGCAGACCCCAGTGCGAAGACGATGGGCGGCTCACCTGCGGCCAGAAAGGTATCCAGTTGCGCCAGGATCTTTGGCTCGGCCACCGTTCCGTCATACAGCGGGGCTCCGCAGATGTGGGTGTACGGCGGCCAGTCCGGCTGGGGTCGCATCAATGGGGCATCAAACAATGCCAGCGTGCCGCGGGGCGAGAATTGACCTTCAAACAGGTACACCGCATCAGAGGACGGCAATCCCAATTCGCGCCGGTAATCGTGCAGCGGTTGTTCCCAGCGGCGCACCGCGCCGCGGATGAAGCGCAGCAGTGCGTTGTACATCCACGGCCCCATCCGGCGGGCGAGCTGCAGGGAGTTGATGGGCACCATGGCCGGTGGGTCGTTGCGCGATAGGAAGCTCGAGGGCGCCAGTATGGTGGAGAGCCAGGGCTTGTTTTGCTCAGCGGCAACCACCTGCAGCATGAACGTGAGCGGGTGGCTGATCAGCAGATCGGCCGCAGCTGCAGCCGCACGCAGCTGCTGATGTGATTCGCGCAGATGCGGCATGAGCAGGTCCCGCACCAGGTGCTGGGTCCCCCGCAGCGGATCAAACAGCCGGCGCGCCAGCACCTCGGGAGATCCAAAGTCGGCCAGGCTGGGCGCCACGGGCGCAAACTCCAGCCCCGCAGCTTCCACTGCCGCGCGGTAATCGGAGCAGGTGGCAATGCGGGCCACGTGCCCGCGCGTCTGCAGGGCGCGGCCCACGGCAATGTAGGGGTGCAGATCCCCCAGGGAGCCGAACGTCGCCAGCAGTACGCGTGCCATCGGTTCCGGTTGATCTGCCTGTCAGCTGTGGTTGAGATTCTTCAGATAACCACTATCACCCAGATCGCGCATCTGGCCCAGTATCCATTGGCGGCGACCGGCCACGTAAGTCGATGGCCGATCGGCATGCAAGCGCACCGGGTTGGGCAGCACGGCCGCCAGTTGTGCAGCCTCGGCGCGGGTCAGGGCCGCGGCATGCTTGTGAAAGTAAATCTGCGCGGCAGCCTCGATGCCATAGACACCGGGTCCGAATTGCGCGCTGTTCAGATAGACCTCAAGGATCCGGCTCTTGGGCCAGCACAGTTCCAGCAACACCGTGAACCACACCTCGAGCCCCTTGCGCAGATAGTTGTGCCCGTTCCATAGAAACAGGTTCTTGGCCGTCTGCTGCGAGATGGTGCTGGCGCCACGCGAGCGCACCCCGTCTTCCTGATCGCGCACCGCATCCTGGATGGAGCCGAAATCGAAGCCGTGATGAAACGGGAACTTCTGGTCCTCGGAGGCAATGACGGCCAGCTGCGCGTTGACCGAGATCCGATCGCGGGCCACCCAGGTGTGATGCAGGTGGAAGCTTGCATCACCGCGCAGCCATGCCTCCCACCTCGCTTCGAGCATGAAGGCGCTGGTGATCGGGGGCCACCAGCGCATCAACCCTACCGCCCCCAGGCTCAGGAGCATACCGGCCAGAATCAGGCCCAGCACCCAACGCAGCAGCGTGCGCACGAAGCGGCGGATGGCGGTACCGGGCCAGCGAGCCCTTAGCTGGCCGCGACTTCGCGCGCGGCAATGATCAGCACATCTTCCACGGGCACGTCATCGTGACCGCGGCGCCGACCGGTCTTCACAGCGGCGATCTCATCGATCACCTCCATGCCATCCACGACCTTGGCGAACACGGCGTAACCATAGGAGCCGGGCTTGTGGTCCAGGAAATCGTTGTCCTTGAGATTGACGAAGAATTGCGAGGTGGCGCTGTTGATGTCATTGGTGCGGGCCATCGACAGGCTCCCCCGCGCATTCTTCAGGCCATTGCTGGCTTCGTTCTTGATGGGCGGGTGATTGGTTTTCTGGCTCATATCCGGTGTCAGACCCCCGCCTTGGATCACGAATCCGGGCACGACCCGGTGGAAAATGAGACCGTCGAAGAATTCCTCGCGCACATAACGCTCGAAATTCTCGACCGTGACCGGCGCTTCTTTGGGGAACAGCTCGATGGTGAAGTCGCCGAGCGTGGTCTGGAATCGGATCATGAAAAGCTTCCTTGTGCCTTGATCGGTGGGCGCGATCTCAAGGCCACTGACCCTCGGTCACCCGCTCGTGGCCGCCCAGATCGCGGTGGGAGCGTACGCTGCCGAAGCCGCGCCCGACAAGTTCCTGCGCCACTGCGGCGGCCTGGGTGGCTCCATGTTCCAGGGCCAGCCAGGCCCCGGCATGCAGGTGATCCGGCGCCGCCCGAATGATGGCGCGCAGGTCGGCCAGGGCATCCACACCCGGCGTCAGTGCCTGCCGGGGCTCATGGGCCAGATCCAGCAGCGCCGGGTCCCGCGCGTCCACGTAGGGCGGATTGCTGACCACCAGCTCGAAGCGCTGTCCGGGGAGCCCGGAAAACCAGTTGCCGTGCGCGAAATTCACGTTGGCGATGGCCAGCCGCCGGGCATTGTCCCGGGCCACGGCCAATGCTGCTGGCGAGGCATCAATGGCCAGCAACTGCCAGGCGGGCCGCTCCACCGCCAGCGCCAGCGCGATGGCGCCCGAACCGGTGCCCAGGTCCAGCACCCGCGCGGCGGGCGCACTGCACAGCGCCAGGGCACGCTCGACCAGCAGTTCCGTTTCCGGCCGCGGCACCAGTACGTCGCGGGTCACGCACAGTTCGAGGGTCCAGAACTCCCGCGTGCCCGTGATATAGGCCAGCGGCTCGCCCCCCGCACGACGTTCGACGAGCGCCAGATAGTGCTGCAGCTGCGCGGCAGTCCGCGGCTCTTCCGGGTGGGATCTCAGCCGCACGGGGGCAACCCCCAAGCTGAATGCCAGCAGGATTGCGGCATCAAGGCTCGGGCATTCGAGCACTGGCGCCAGCAGCGCCGTGCCCCGCGCCAGCAAATCCGAAGTCGTGGGCTGCACGGTCATCCTTTAGTATTAGCGCATGCCACAGATTTTATATCCCCCCGCCGCGGCGCAGACCCTGGGTGAAGTGCTGAAGACCGGAGCACAGATTTTCCGTTTGTCGCTCAATGCCACCTTGCCCTACGGCGTCATTGTCGCGATTTGCGGTGATCTGGCCAATCTGCGCTCGCTTGCCATGAATGCGCCGCTGCAGGGCTTTGACAGCACTGATCCGGTGTGGTGGGCCTGGAACGTCGCCGGCAGCATTCTTGCACTGCTGTTCAGCAGCGCGCTGATCCTGCGGCAGAAGGCGCTGGCGGCCGGTGAGCGACCGAGTCTCGCGGCGGAGTTGCGCCAGTCCGTGGTGCTGCTGTCGCGGTTGATCGTGTGTGTGGCGCTGTGCACTTTAGCCATGGTCGTTGCCATGCTGCCCTTCGGTATGGCGCTGCCCATGACGGGGCTGAACCCGGCGCTGACGAATCTGGCCTCGGTCAATGTGGGCATGCTGCTGCTGTTGATTCCCCTGTCACTGCCCGGGGCGTGGCTGTCGCTGGGCCTGTTCTTTGCCCCTGTGGCGCTGATCCTGAAAAAGCTCGGACCCATCGAGGCCATGCGCTTCAGCTTCCGGCTGCTGCGCGGCAACTGGTGGCGCACCTCGGTGCTGACGGCCGTCATGGTTGGAGTGCTGCTGGGCATGCTGTTGCTGGTGGCCATGATGGCGGCAGCGGTTGCGCTGGGTATGGGGATTTCGGATCTCAAGGTGGCCACAACGCTCGCCATTCCGGTAGGGGTCATCTGCGGCGCCATCATTGTGCCGTGGTGCGGTGCGCAGGTACTGGCCATGATGGGCGACCTCACCGTGCGCCAGAATGAAGCCCGTCGCGCCGGCCCCGGCGCGGGCGCAGGTAGCGGGCCTGGCCCTGGGCTTAAGTGAGTCACGCATGAATCTGCTGCTGATCGAGGATGACCTGGAGGCCGCGAAGTTCCTGCAGAAGGGACTGAAGGAAAGCGGTTACTCCGTGGCGCTGGCCGTCGACGGTCGGGATGGCCTCAAGCAGGCGCAGGAACAGGTGTTTGATCTGTTGATCACCGACCGCATGCTGCCGCACCTGGACGGTCTGGCGCTGATACGGGCCCTGCGCGAACAAGGTGTGCGTACCCCGGTGCTGGTCTTAAGTGCCTTGGGCACAGTGGACGATCGGGTGCTGGGACTGAAGGCCGGTGGCGATGACTATCTGACCAAGCCCTTCGCGTTCTCAGAACTGCTGGCCCGCATCGAAGCACTGCTTCGCCGCAGCGCCGCGCAGAAAAATGTGCCCCAGACCCGGATCCGTGTGGCGGACCTGGAGATGGACCTGCTCAGCCGCGCGGTCACACGCGCCGGCAGGGAAATCCAGCTCACCGCCCGCGAGTTCAAGCTGCTGGAGTTCCTGATGCGCCATGCCGAGCAGGTGGTGACGCGCACCATGCTGCTGGAAGGGGTGTGGGATCTGCAGTTTGATCCGCAGACCAATCTCATCGACGTGCACATGAGCCGGCTGCGTCAGGCTGTGGACAAGGGCTTCGCGCGACCGCTCATCCACACCGTGCGCGGCGCGGGCTACGTAATCCGCGATGAAGATAAGTCCGCTTAGGACTTCGGCGGCCAGGCTGGCGCTGGGCTATGGCGCCATATTCACCCTGGGCGTGAGCGCGCTGCTGGGCACTGTCTACTTTCTGACCATGAGGGTCATCGCGAACGATGCCGACGCGGTGATTTCCGCGGAGCTGGAGGGCCTGACGGACGCATACCATCGGGACGGATTGTCGGGCCTCTCCATTGAACTGAGCTTTCGCGCGGACAGCTGGTGGCAGACCGGGGCGGTGTATCTGCTCGTGGACCCCAATCTGGTGAAGGAAGCCGGCAATCTGACGAGTTGGCCATTCGATGGCATTCCCAACAGTCAGTGGACCCAGTTCGATCTCACCAACGCGAAGCGGATCCACCCGGTGCGCGCCAGTGTTTCACTGCTGCCCGATGGCCATCGGCTGCTGGTTGGGATCGACGTGACGCAGCAGGGGCGGTTCGCCAGTACCTTCCGCTATGCGACGTTGTGGGGCATCGGGCTCACGGCGCTCGGGGGAGCGATCGCAGGATATTTTCTCAGCCGCAAGCTCACTCGCCGGGTGCAAAGCGTCGCAGAAACCTGCGATGCCATCGTCGGCGGCGATCTGGATCGCCGTTTGCCGATGGACGGATCGCAGGATGAGTTCGATGCGCTGGCGCTGGCGGTCAACAACATGGTCGACCGTCTTGCGGAGAACGCACAGTTGTTGCGGGCCACCTTCGACAGTGCGGCGCATGACCTGCGCGGGCCGCTGTACCGGCTGCGAGGACGCCTCGAGGATGCCGGCCGAATCCCGACTACTGAAGTGCCCGTGCGCGCCGGCATCGACGCCGCCCTGACGGAGCTGGACCGCGTGCAGCGCACGCTGGCCACACTGCTGCAGATCGCTCACGCCGAAACCGGCATGGCGGCCGCGAATCGCGCCAGCGTGGATCTTGCCGACCTGATCACGGATATCGGCGAACTGTACGAGCCGGCGGCGCGTGACAAGAGCCTGACGCTGCAGGTGCAGGCCACGGGCAATTGCCAGGTGAATGGCAATCGCCAGCTCCTGGCGCAACTGGTGGCCAATCTGGTGGAGAACTCTCTGAAATATATCGCCGCCGGTGGTCATATCGATATCCGCGCCTACCGTGAAGAGCCGCTGGTGTGGCTGATGGTGGCGGATGATGGCCCGGGCATTGCGTACAAGGATCGCGCCTCGGCACTCAAACCGTTCGTGCGCTTGCCGCAGGCGCAGTCCAAGGATGGCAGTGGATTGGGCTTGAGTCTGGTGGCGGCGATCGCCAGGCTGCATCACGCGCAACTGCTGCTGGAAGACAATCAGCCCGGCTTACGGGTTCGGCTTGGGCTGGCTGCCGGGGCGTGAGCTGGCGTGGGTGCGGTGTGGCGCCATGCAGGTTTTGATGAAAGTTTCGCGGGGGGCGGACTGCAGTTTGCGGCCGTCGGCGACAGCATTGCAGCGGCGCATTCGCTGTTGCACGTTCTTCGATACCGGCGTGGCGGGCACCGCCTGCAGAGGCGGGGTCGCGGTGACCGGATGGGTTGCTGTGCCGGTATCGGCCCACGCGACCGGTACCGGGAATGCGCTACCTGCCGTCATCACGAACAACGCCCCGATGATAAGCCCCTTGCTGAAATGTGCTGCGCCGTGCGACCTCATGCGCAAACAATAGCGAACCTGAATATGCGAGCGGCGTGCAGGCGTATTAAGAATGTTTAACGCGTCATAAGGCCGATGTCGTCTGTGGAGGCGGCCTGCGTCGCCCGCGCATCACTGCAGCGCGGCCAGTTCCTCGGCCTGATGTTCCTGCTGGAGGGCATGGATGAGTTCGTCCAGATTGCCGTCCATGACGTCGGCCAACTTGTAGAGCGTGAGATTGATGCGGTGATCCGTGACGCGTCCCTGCGGAAAGTTGTAGGTGCGGATGCGCTCTGAGCGATCGCCGCTGCCGACCTGCAGCTTGCGGGCGTGGGCCTGCTCGCTGTGCTGTTTTTCCTGCTCCGCGGCCAGCAGTCGCGCCTTCAACAAGGACATCGCCTTGGAACGGTTCTTGTGCTGCGAACGCTCTTCCTGGCACTCGACCACCAAGCCGCTGGGAATGTGTGTGATGCGGATGGCCGAATCCGTCTTATTCACATGCTGGCCGCCGGCCCCGGAGGAGCGATAGGTATCGACGCGCAGGTCCGCCGGATTGATCTCAATCTTCGCCACTTCATCGGTTTCCGGAAGGATGGCCACCGTGCACGCCGAAGTGTGGATACGTCCCTGGGCCTCCGTGGCCGGTACGCGCTGCACCCGATGGGTGCCGGCTTCAAAGCGGAACTGGAAAAAAGCGTTGAGGCCTGTGATGCGGCAGATCACTTCCTTGTAGCCACCGTGTTCGCCCGGGCTCTCACTGATGATTTCCGTGGCGAAGCCGCGTGCCTGGGCGTAACGCAGGTACATGCGCAACAGGTCGCCGGCGAAAATCGCCGCCTCATCGCCGCCGGTGCCGGCCCGCACTTCCAGGAAGATGTTCTTGTCGTCGCGCGGATCGCGCGGAATCAGCAAGGCGCGCAGATCCGCCTCGGTGCTGAGTAGGGCGCTGTCCAGCCTTTGCATCTCCTCGGCCGCCATCGCGCGCATGGAAGGATCCGGGTCCGCGGCCATCTGCCCGGCCGTCTCAAGCTCGGCCTCCAGGGCGCGGTAGGCCTGAAAGCGCTCGGTCAGCGGTTGTAGGCGAGAATACTCCATGGAGAGTTCACGAAATTGCTGCGAGCCGCCGTCCGTGGATGGCTCAGCCAGCAGACCAGCGACTTCCTCGAAGCGATCGAGCATTTTCTCCAGGCGTTGGCGAATCGAATCCTTCATTGCGTTACATAGAGTTACAGGATCAGCCCGGAAGCGGGCGCGGCATTCTCATGGATGCCTCAGGTGGGTGACAAGGCATGTATGCAGCGCTCCACACAGGCCCTCCGGACAGATATATAGTGGCCACATGGGTGCGACACGAACTTGGATGAGTTGGTCGGTCGGGGTGGTGGCAGCGCTGCTGCTGGCAGGATGCCACACCGTAGCGGCAGGCGTGAGCGCTGCGGCAGACGCGCCGGGCTCGGCCGCGGCCCCTGAGGGGGGGGCGGCCGCCGCACCCGCGGCAAGTGACTCCACCCCGACGGATCCCGCCCAGGCCAGCGTGTCTGGGGAGCAGGCGTTGCAGCACGGTGATTGTCGCACCGCATCCGAGGACTTTGCGGCGGCCTCCGTGGGGGCTACGGCGCAGATGGCGAGTCACGCCACCGAGGTGGCGCTGGACTGCGAAAACATCCCGGCCGCCTGGATCGCCGCCCGCAACTGGCTGCAGGCGGCCCCCAAAGACCCGCAGGCGGCGCTGGTGTATGCCACCGTTGCCCTGAAGCTGTACCACGTGCCGGAGGCGCGCGTGGCCGTTGCCACTGCGCTGGCGGCGGACGCCCAGGCCACCGACGCGGATCTGGTGGGCTCCATCCAGGTGCTTGCGCAACAGTCGGATGCCACGGCGGCCTTTGCAGCCCTGGATACGCCGCTCGATACCCCGCAGCGATCGGCGGTGGTGTTGACTGCGCTGGGCGACCTGGCGGTGGAGGCCTACGATTTCAAGCGCGCCGAGCATCTGGTCCAGGAGGCATTGCAGCGCGATCCGAAATCCACCGATGCCCTGCGCCTGATGGCGCGGATCGCGGTGCTGCGCGGCGATGCCACTTTGGCGCTGTCCACGGCGCGCCAGGTCGCGCAGCTGGATCCCTCCGACGGCGCCTTTGAAGTGGCCGAGGTCCTGCAGGACCTGGGTCGCACCGATGAGGCGCGCAAGGAGCTGGAACGGCTGCGCGCCGGCGGCGACATTGATGCGCGCGAAATCGACCGGCGTCTGGCCCTGCTGGCCTATGACGCGGGAGACCTGGAGCAGGCGCAGAAGCGTTTCACCGACCTGATGCGCAGTGGCGAGGCGGGCGATGGGGCCATGTTCTACCTGGCACAGATTGCCGAGGCTCAGGGCGACAAGGATGCGGCACTGGCGATCTATCGGCGGCTGATCGATTCCTCCATGGCGGCACAAGCACGCGTCGCGGCGGCCGGACTGCTTCTGGACAGCGGCAAGCGTGCCGAGGCCTTCGCACTGATCGATGATCTGTCCGCTCACGACACGCGCAGTACCCTGGATCTGGTGGTGCAGAAAGCGCACCTGCTGGCTGACCACGGCGATACGGATGGTGCCTTGGCGCTGCTGTCGGCGGCGCTGGAAACCTATCCGCATCATCCGACGTTGGAATACGAACGCGCCACGATGCTGGAGCGGGCAGGACAGACCCGCGAATCCGTGCAGGCCTTCGAGGGGCTGCTGACCGAGCGGCCGGAAGACCCGACAGTGCTCAATGCCCTGGGGTACACGCTGGCCGATCACCAGCAGCAACTGCCGCGCGCCGAAAAGCTGATTCGCCAGGCGCTGGTGACCACCCCGGACAGCCCGGCGGCGCTGGACAGCTTGGGATGGGTGCGGTTTCGCCGCGGCGATTCGCGGGATGCGGCCGGAATTCTCGAGCACGCCTACACGGTTGGTCAGGATCCAGACATTGCCGCCCACTGGGTCGAGGCGCTGTGGGTGAGCGGCTCGCAGGCCCAGGCGCGCAAGGTGCTCAGCGACGCTCTGGCTCGCCATCCCGACTCGGCAGCGCTCGAAGCCACGCGGCATCGTCTGGCGCCGAAGTCCGGACGCCCCTGACATGACGGTTCGCAGGGCCGTGGCCGCGGATGCGCGGCCCCTTCATCTTTTGTCCTATTTCGCTGCGAGCCTGCTGCTGGCGGGTTGCCAGAGCGTGCCGAAACCGGTCGCGCCCACCGCGACGCCGGAGCAGGTGGCGACGCAATGGCCAGCCCGTCGCGCGTTTCTGCAGGCCCGCACGCGCTTCACCGTGCAGGGACGCATCGGCGTCGTGGCGGGAACGGATGGCTTCAATGGCCGCTTGCGCTGGATCCAGGACGGCTCCCTCACCACCGTGAGTCTGGATGGGCCCCTGGGCGTGGGCGGCGTGCGCATCAGGAGCGATGCGGGTGTGCTGACTCTGACCACGCCCTCCGGCGAGGCCCTGGACAGCCAGGCGGCCCACGATGAACTGGTCAAGCGCTTAGGATTCGAGCCGCCGCTGGGCAGCCTGCGATACTGGATACAGGGAGTTCCCGACCCTTCCGGCTCGGGTGAGGAGAGGCCCGACGCGCAGGGGTATCTGGGCTCTTTGGCGCAGGACGGCTGGTCGGTGACCTTCAGTGCCTATATGCAGACCTCCGACGGCGCATTGCCGCAGAAGCTGACCGTTGAGCGCGGCACGGTGCGGGTCCGACTGGTGATGCAGACCTGGCACTCCCCATGACCGCGCCGACCCTGTGGCCAGCGCCGGCCAAACTGAATTTGTTTCTGCATGTCACCGGGCGCCGCATGGATGGCTATCACGATCTGCAGACTGTTTTTCAGCTCATCGACCTGGCAGATGACATCCATATCCAGGTGCGTCCGGATGCATTGATCGAGCGGCTGGCAGGCCCTGAGGAGGTGGCGCCAGAAGCGGATCTGATGGTGCGGGCCGCGCGGGCGCTGCAGGCCGCGACCGGCAATCGACGGGGTGCCAACCTCAGCCTTACCAAGCGCATTCCCATGGGCGGCGGTCTGGGGGGTGGCAGCTCGGATGCGGCCACGGTGCTCGTCGCGCTGAATCGGCTCTGGGAGTGCGGGCTGTCGGAAGACGATCTTGCAGCCATCGGTGTCGAACTGGGTGCGGACGTGCCGGTATTTGTGCGCGGTCGGTCCGCCTGGGCCGAAGGCCGCGGCGAGCGGCTGACGCCCATCGAACTACCCGAACGCTGGTTTGCGCTGGTGCACCCCAAGGTACATGTCCCCACCGCAGCGGTGTTCCAGGCGCCTGAATTGACACGAAATTCCGCCCCGATCACAATAGCCGGCTTTTTATCATCGGGCGGACGGAATGATTTCGAGCCGGTGGTGCGCGTGCGTTACCCCGAGGTCGGACGCGCGCTTGACTGGCTGGGGCACTTCGCACCAGCACGGCTGACAGGCACGGGGTCATGCATTTTCGCACCCTGCGCAAGCCTGGACGAGGCTCAAGACATCGTGGCACGGGTCCCTGCGCACTGGCGCGCAATGGTGGCCCGCGGCATCAATGTCTCGCCTCTTCTGACCGCGCCCGCCTGATGTCGTATCGCGTGCCAGTCGAAAAATTAGGATTGTTCATGGTGGGGTGTCGCCAAGTGGTAAGGCAGCGGGTTTTGATCCCGCCATTCGTAGGTTCGAATCCTGCCACCCCAGCCACTTTCACTATAAGAAACAATATCTTATAGCCGGAATGGTTTCCTACGGGTTTTCCGCTAGTGGCTGCTTGGTGACTACAGTCCTTGAGTTCTGATTTCTGACTTCCAATTAGCGGGCCGTTGACTTCCAATTGGCCGACACTGATAGTCCCAATTGCCCGGGATTCGGAGTCGACATGTTCCAGCGGTTTGCGGAGCGGCGGGCGGAAGAAGCCCTTTCGGATACCCCGGTTGTCCTGATCGTAGGACCGCGCCGCGCTGGCAAGACCACTCTCGTCCGAAAGATGGGGGAGGCCGGTCAAACCTATATCACCCTCGACGATCAGACAGTCCTCGGTGCCGCCCAGTCCGATCCGGCGGGATTCATCCGAGGTCTGGAGCGGGCCATCATCGACGAGATTCAACGCGCCCCCGACCTGCTGCTCGCGATCAAGAAGACGATTGATGAGGATTATCGGCCGGGGCGGTTTCTGCTTACCGGCTCGGCGAACGTGCTGACCCTGCCCCGGGTTGCCGATAGCTTGGCTGGCCGGATGGAAACGATCCGGATGCTGCCGCTGGCAAGAGCTGAGATTGAAGGTCGGGCGCCGACCTTTCTGGAATGTCTCTTTGAGGGAAAGCTCCACAGGCAGCCGGGTGCGGTCGTTGGTGATGATCTTGTCCGGTTGGTCCTGATCGGCGGCTTCCCTGAGGCGGTTAGTCGCGATAGCGAGCGACGGCGGCAGGATTGGTCGCGGTCCTATCTCACCTCGGTCCTGACCCGCGATCTGCGGGACATTGCCGACGTGGAAAAGCTGACCGAACTTCCCAAGTTCGTGCGGCTACTGGCCGAGCACTCCGGCCAGTTGGTCAACTATTCGCAGTTCGGGGGCGGCATCGATGTCAGTCACAAGACAGCGCAGCGTTATGTGGGGCTGCTCGAACAGGTGTTCCTGGTATCAACAGTACAACCCTGGTTCACCAATACGCTGAAGCGGATCGTCAAGACGCCAAAGCTGCATTTCCTCGATTCAGGCTTGCTGGCGACCGTTCGCGGACTCACCTTTGACCGGATCAAGGCTGATCGTGGAGCGTTCGGGGCGCTGCTGGAGAGCTTCGTGTTCTCGGAAGTGCTGAAGCTCATGACGGCATCCGACCTACGGCTGACACCCCATCATTTCCGGGATCATGAAATGCGCGAGGTGGATATCGTGCTGGAGCGCGATGACGGCACGATCGTGGGAGTCGAGGTGAAGGCGAGCGCCACAGTCAAGGCCGGCGACTTCGCAGGTCTGCGGGCGTTGGCCGAAGCTTGCGCGGATCGCTTTGCCTTCGGCGTCGTCCTCTACGACAGCACGGATGTCGTGCCGTTCGGCGATCGGCTGGCGGCTGCGCCGTTGTCGGGCTTGTGGGATTGAAGGCGCGCAAATCGGAATTGAGCCGATGTTCTTGGGGATTTCCTACCAGCGCAGCGGCACGCGTTCAATAACATCGCCAGCAGAATTCTTGTGGATGAGCTCCGTTAATTGCATCTAGCAAAGCATCGGAAAATTGGTTGGGAATGGGTGTGTATGGTGCGGGATGGCGCCGGATCGGCAGTTGGCGGTAGGCTCGCGTAGCGTTTCAAAATCGCCTTTCCGTGCTGTTTACGGAGGGGGGCGCGCAGAAGGTTCCCGATGCCAAGACGCTCGGATCGACTCGCCCTGGCGCTCGGCCTCGAGATCATCGAGCAGATCCACCGCCGAGTGGTGAGCATTGCACGTGAGAAGCACATCGTACGCGGACGGCGGGTGCGCGTGGACACCACGGTGGTGGAGACCGACATTCACTACCCTACCAACGGCTCCCTTCATCGATCAAACGCAGCTGAAAACCGATTGAAACGACAAAATCGCCAAATGGTTGGGGTCCGGGGAGTTACCTAGCAAGGTCCCATAGTTGCAGCTCCTAACGAAACTTCAGTTGCATGCGTTGTCGGTCGAACCAAACCACAAACGAACCGAGGCCAACGCGGGACGAAACATAATCTGGCAGCAAACAACTAATGCCAGGGCTTTCTTCCGCGGGAATTTACGCTTTAACATCGTCAGGTAAGACTCAATCACTCAGGCTTCTTCATTTGCACAATCAGGTCGAATCTCGTGAGTCGTGAATACGTAGAGAAAAGGCTGGGCGAAATTGCGAGTCAATCTCAACCGACTCGCCGGCGAGCAAGATCAAGCGGACCTGGGCAGTCCAATCCAGGACGCTTCGGTGAGAAAGGAAACAGTCCTTACGGCGGTTATTCCTGAGGCGGTGTCGCAATCCGACGTTGAGATCATGTCGGAGTCCACCGCCCGCGCCTCGTTGCTACAAAAACAGAAGCAGGGTAAGCCTGATTCCCCATCTTCTGTACTCTCCAGTCAGCCGTCTCATTCGGCGTTTCGCGTGCGCAGTATGGCCAAACCTATGAAGTTCATTTCTGAGTACGACGGAGAAATCCGCCGTCTCAAGGACGACCTCTACCAGGCTCGCCGAGCCATCATTTGCCTCATGCCCGAGCCCGTTCAGGAAATCCTCGGCACCTATTATCGATGTACGTCCCGAATGGAGCTTCACCAGTGGGAAAGCAACGTGATTGACCAGTTGGTTGAATTGGCAAAGCCCATTCCTCGTCGCACCGCCCACGACAACGAACGCGCGTATTGTCCGCTCTGTAGTGGCAGCGCGCAGAGCCTCTACGAGGAGCAGCAAGGTTTCAGTCTCCCCATTGGACTTCGGAGGCACCTGGAGGGATGGGGAAACACACACCAATGCGACGTCACCGTCGCAGCCTTTAGACTGGCGCGCGATTGGGCTCATGACAAGTTTCATGAAATCGAGCAACAAGAGCACGCTGAAGCTGAGGCCAAGCTCGCGGCCCGAAGAGCTAGGGAGACTCTCTACCAGACCGGCCCCCACAGTGAACCTGAACTCATGGGAGGCCGATATCAGTGGCGCCCCGTGCGCAATCACAAAAGTCTCTCTTGGGCCGAGGAGCGCCTGGAGGAGCTGGGATTCAAAAAGATGCTCCGGGATAGAGTGAAGTCATACATCCACGAGCATCCCGGTGTCTTCGTTTATGCGGACCCCAGAGAGGAGGGCAGAATCGAATTCTTCGTCTACCGGTTCCCTCCACCTCCGGTACTTCGCAAGTCTCGACGAGGGCCCAATTTCGAGCCGCGCCCTCATTTCAGTCTGTCAGATGCCTGGAAAAATGACCTGCAGGGGAAGTACTCCGAGCGACTCGACCAAGCGATAGCTGCACTAGGCAGTGGACAGGTTCCTCGGTGACACTGTCCAACACGGGGACTACAGACCTTCTGCAACACGAATCAGTGCGCGCTTTCGAACGTCGGCGCAATGCTTCATCCGTGTATCATCCGCCGCCCGTTGGTGGCCAACTTGGTGGCTGCCGTGGGGCATGAATGGGATTCGAGGGGATTTTCCTCACCGTGAAATCAGTAGGTTGCTGTTTTTGCATGAATTATGGACGGGTTTTGATCCCGCCATTCGTAGGTTCGAATCCTGCCACCCCAGCCACTTTTTTCTAGCCTTATCAGATACTGATCCGTGCGTGAGGGCGCTGCTGCCCAAGCTGGTTTGTGCGCCGCATCGGGCGCCGGATCGCCTCGATGTCCGTCTCCACGGCACCGTCCATCCACGCCGATACACCCGCCACATGGTCGCTATGCCGTGCCCATGTTGCTTCGCGTTGTACGGCGGCCTCTTGCAATCATGAGATTCCAGCTGATCGAGGTGTGTCGGGGGGCGTACTGTTTACGGTAGTGGATCCGCAATCGTTTCAATGTTTGCCGCCATCAGACCGGCGGGCTGGAGACTCGTAATCTTGCAAATGTTGTGATGCAGAACGTGCTCATCCAACGAGTGTGCTCAGGGTTGGCCCATCGTGGGTGATCGGCCGTAGAATCCCGCATTGTGAGCATTGGGCGTTGCCCTTCATCCGCAACCATAAATTCATGAGGAACATAAAATGAAGATAGCGATCAAGCGGCTCGTTCTGGCTGTGTGTGCTATTTCCATTGCCGAAGTTGCGATGGCGGCGATCCCAAAGGCTAGGATAGAAAAGGACCCAAAGGACGCGCGAACTGCCAGGGTCGTGGCGACGTCAGCGGAAGGGGATACAGCAACTTATAGATGTCAGTTCGCTTGGCAAATTTCATTCAACGACCGCGATACCACCGACACATGTGAAGTGAACGTTCCCGCAGGCACCAAGGATGCCGCCGTGTGCGTCAAGCAATACGACAAGAGAATCTCCGAGATCGTGATGGTCCAGTCGAGCTGTAAGGCTATTTGAGAACCGAGAGCAGTCCGGAGCCTCGGTCTCCCGGCAATTCCGGACTGTCGGGTGGTCCGGAAAACCTGTTCACCTGCGTCGGGTACGAGTCAGATCGCGAGCAATTCTTACCGCGGCGTCGATAGGACGGCGCAACACCATTCGCGCGGACTCAGAGGGGTAGCATCACTGTCGAGTGCGGCTGAGGCTCAGGCAGTAAGGATGTGAGGCGATCAGATCGGTTCGGGATTGCTGGAGGACACCTGGCTGCAGGTGACCTGGCAATTGACGAATCACCAGGCGCCGCTCGGAACTGGAAGCTCGGGAAAACCACCATAGGTGCTCTGCTAGGGTAGGTTTCCAGTTAGGTTGCCCCAAGCCTATATCGAACCGGGGGATTCTCAGGGAAAATACCCCAGGGCGGACAGCGCCTTAGGTGAGATTGAAACCGACCCGGCTGGACAGGCCATCGTGTATTATCCGCCGCCCGATTCGCGGGTAGGGATCGGATCCAAAGTCCAGTGACAGCTTTGGTGACAGCCATGGGGAATTGATGGGATGCGAGGGGATGCGAAGTTCCGTAAAGTCAGTAACTTACTGATTATAAATGGCTTCTTTGGGGTTTTGATCCCGCCATTCGGAGGTTCGAATCCTGCCACCCCAGCCACAATTGCAGGGGGAAGAGAGTCGTGAGTGACGACACGATTGCGTTGTTCACTGGCAATGCCAACCCGGCGCTCGCGCATGACATCGCGCGGCACCTGGGCGTGCCGCTGGGCGCTGCCGAAGTGGGCCGGTTCAGTGATGGTGAAGTCAACGTCGAGCTGATCGAAAATGTGCGCGGTCGCGATGTCTTCATCGTGCAGTCAACCTGTCCGCCGGTGAACGATCATCTGATGGAACTGCTGGTGTTGGTGGACGCGTGCCGACGGGCCTCGGCCGCGCGGATCACCGCGGTGGTGCCGTACTTTGGTTATTCGCGTCAGGATCGGCGGCCGCGTGCGACGCGCTCGGCGATCACCGCGAAACTGGTGGCGAACATGATCGCTGGCGCCGGTGTCGATCGGTTGCTGACGCTGGATCTGCATTCGGATCAGATCATGGGATTCTTCGATATCCCCGTGGACAACGTCTATGGGTCCCCGGTGTTGCTGGGAGATGCGTGGAAGCGGGGCGACAGCAACCTGGTGGTGGTGTCGCCGGATGTCGGTGGCGTGGCCCGCGCCCGCGCGTTCGCGCGCCGGCTGGATGATGCGGACCTGGCGATCATCGACAAGCGCCGGCCACGGCCCAATGAATCGCGGGTGATGAATATCATCGGCGAGGTGTCCGGCAAGAACTGTGTGCTGGTCGACGACATGGTGGATACCGCCGGCACGCTGTGCCTGGCCGCGCAGGCGTTGAAGGATGCGGGTGCGTTGAAGGTCACCTCGTACATCACCCATCCGCTGCTCTCGGGCGCGGCGCTGGAGCGGATCGCAAACTCCGCCCTGGATGAGTTGGTGGTGACCGACACCATCCCGCTGTCGGCGGCGGCGCAGAAGGTCGGCCGCATCCGCCAGCTGTCGGTGGCGGCGTTGCTGGCGGAGACGATACGGCGCATACGGGCAGAGGAGTCCGTCAGTTCGCTGTACGTGGACTAAAAAGTATTGACGAGGCCGGCTGCCACATCGGGTGGTGAGCGGGCTCGAGTTGATCACGCCCCTTTGGTCGCGGGGTGGCGTGAATGCCGCATGGTGCGGCGAACGGAAGATTGTCAGGAGTTCAACAATGCGCATTTCATTTGTGATCGGCGCGGAATTCCGGGACACGCAAGGCAAAGGTGCGAGCCGCCGCCTGCGTGTCACTGGAAAAGTTCCGGCCATTCTGTACGGCGGTGGGCAAAATCCGCGGGCCCTGATCCTCGACCAGCAGAAGCTGCTGACGATGATCGACAACGAAAAGTTCTACTCATCGATCGTCCAGCTGAAAGTGGCGAACGAGACACAGGAAGCCATCGTCAAGGATGTGCAGATGCATCCGGCCAAGAACCTGGTCGTGCACCTGGACCTGCAGCGCGTGCTGGAGAACGAGAAGCTGCGTATCCGCCTGCCCATCCACTTCCGCAACGCCAATGTCTCCCCGGGCGTGAAGTCGCAGGGCGGCATCGTGTCGCATCTGATGAATGACGTGGAAATCGTCTGCCTGCCGAAGGATCTGCCGGAGGCCCTGGAAATCGACATGGCGACGATGAATCTGAACGACATCAAATATCTGGCCGATATGCAGGTACCGGAAGGGGTAACGCTGCCGGCCCTGGGTCATGGCAGGAACCCCGCCGTCGTGTCCATCCATAGTCCGCGTGCCGAGGAGCCCGAGGCGGTTGCCGCCGAAGCTGCGCCAGCCGAAGGTGCAGCTGCAGCACCTGCTGCCGCGGGTGCTGCCGGTGCCGCCGGCGCCACGGGTGCGGAAGCGAAGAAGGACGACAAGGCTGCTGCCGCTCCTGCGAAGAAGGATGCGGGCAAGAAGTAGTCTTCAAGGCCTCGCGGGCGCGCAATCGCCCGCGACGGCCTGGATCAACCGCTCATGGATGCCGTTCCGCTGAAGTTGATCGTGGGGTTGGGCAACCCGGGGGCTGAACACGAGCGCCAACGCCACAACGCGGGCTTCACTTTTGTCGAAACACTCGCGGCCCGGCACGGCGGCACGTTCCGCTATGAGCCGCGGCACCAAGCAGATCTGGCGCGCATCCGGATTGCCGGCAGCGAAGTGTGGCTGGCGAAGCCCATGACCTACATGAACTGCAGCGGTGGTCCGTTGAGCAGCGTTGCAGGGTTCTACAAGATCCCGCCAGGGGAAATTCTGGTGGCCTACGATGAGCTGGATTTTCTGCCCGGCGACGCCCGGCTCAAATTCGGCGGTGGCCACGGTGGCCACAATGGCATGCGCGACATTCTCGCGAGCCTCCCCGAGGGCTTCTGGCGCTTGCGGCTGGGCATCGGGCATCCCGGAGACCGCGACAAGGTGCTGCATTATGTCCTGGGCCGTCCTTCCAAGGCGGACGAAGAACTCATCGGGGTGGCAATTGCCGCTGCGGGCGATGTCGTACCGATGATGATGCAAGACAGCGCGCAGCGCGCCATTCAGGCCCTTCACGGCCGGCCGCGCTGAGATTCAAGGTAAACCAATATGTCGATCAAATGCGGAATCGTCGGCCTGCCGAATGTGGGCAAGTCGACGTTGTTCAATGCCCTGACGCGCGCGCAGATCGCCGCGGAGAACTACCCGTTCTGCACCATCGATCCCAATGTGGGCGTGGTGCCGGTACCGGATCCACGGCTGCAGCAACTGGCTGCCATCGTGGATCCTGAGAAGCTGGTCCCCGCTTCGGTCGAGTTCCTCGACATCGCAGGCCTGGTCGCCGGCGCCTCGCAGGGTGAAGGCCTGGGTAACAAATTCCTGGCGCACATCCGCGAAGTCGATGCCATCTCACATGTGGTGCGCTGCTTTGATGATGGTGACATCGTGCATGTCGCCGGCAAGGTGGATCCGCTCGCCGACATCGAGACCATCAATACCGAACTGGCACTGGCGGATCTGACCACGGTGGAGAAGGCCCTGGAGCGTGCCACCAAGACCGCCAAGAGCGGGGACAAGGAATCCGTACGCAAGGTGGCGCTGTTTGAAAAGGTGAGGGCACAGCTGAACAAGGCGCAACCGGCTCGTGCCCTGAAGCTCTCGGAGGAGGAAACCAGGGACCTGAAGGAACTGCATCTGCTCACGGCCAAGCCGGTCATGTACGTAGCCAACGTGGATGAGAAGGGCTTCACGGATAACCCGCGGCTGGATGCGGTGCAGAAGCTGGCCACCGCGGAAGGGGCGCAGGTGGTCGCGGTGTGCGCGGCCATCGAGGCGGAGATTTCACAGCTGGAAGAGGCGGATCGCGCCGAGTTCCTGGCCGAGATGAAACTGGACGAGCCGGGTTTGAACCGCGTCATTCGCTCCGCATTCAAACTTTTGGGCCTGGAAACGTACTTTACCGCGGGCCCGAAGGAGGTGCGCGCATGGACCGTGAGTGCGGGCTCCACGGCGCCGCAGGCCGCTGGTGTGATTCATACGGATTTCGAGCGTGGATTCATCCGCGCCGAAGTCATCGCCTTTGCTGACTACATCACCTATCGCGGCGAAAGCGGGGCGCGCGAAGTCGGCAAGCTGCGGCTGGAAGGCAAGGAATACATCGTCCGCGAAGGCGATGTCATGCACTTCCGGTTCAACGTCTGATTCCGTCATGAACAACTGGGGGAATTTCTTCCTCGGTGAACTGGGTGCGGCCGCGGCACTGGCCGGTCTGCTGTTCGTTGCGGTCTCGGTCAACCAAGCGCGGATCCTGGCACTGGGTCGCATGGCGGATCGAGGCCTCGAAGCCCTCGCCATGCTGCTGCTGGTGATTGTCGTCGCATCGCTGCCGTTGATCCCGGGGCAACCCCCGCGCCTGTTGGGCGGAGAAGTGCTCGGCCTCGGTATCGCGACGTTGCTGGGACTCCTGCCCCTGCAGCAAGCCTACCTCGGCTCCACCGACCCCCTTTACCGGCGCCGCACAATGCAAATGATTCTGTGCAATCGGATTGCGGTGCTGGTCATCGCCGTGGGCGGCATGGTCGTACTCTGGCGGGGTGACCTGAACGGTCTCTACCTGCTCTGCGCCGGAATACTGATAACCTTCGCCGCTGTGGGGGCCAACGCTTGGGTCCTTCTGATTGAGATCAACCGATAGACCCCTAAGCGTTGAATGACAGCTTCAGGCCCGGGCGCGGCCAGCGGGTGTGGAACAGCTTGCCGGTCGTCGAGCAGGTGATGTACGCATCGCGCATGTCCGCACCACCGAAGCAGATGTTGGTCGTCACTAGATCAGGACAGGGGAAGTGCTCGTAGGCGCCGTTCGGTTCAAATGTCGTGATACCGCCGTTCCAGAGCGTGCCGACGCAGATCCTGCCGCTGGCTTCCACGGCAAGACTGTCCAGCCACTGGTAGCCGGGCAGCGTGCAGACTACGCGACCGGGTGAGGTCGGCGGTCCAGAAGGAGGCGCCATCACACCCGGCGCGGTGAGATCAAAAGCATAGAGGCGGCCCACGTTGCAGTCTGCCATGTATACCGTGCGCTCATCGGGTGAAAGGCCCACGCCGTTGGGCGAGAACATGTCGCTGCGCCAGCGGATGATTTTTGAACCATCAGGTTTTGCGTAGTAGAGCGCGCCCATGCGGCGCACCTCGCCATCCGTCTGGCCTAAACAGGTGAACCAGAAACCGCCCTGACTATCGAATACCAGATCGTTGGGACTGTTCAGCGGCTTGCCTTCGCAATGATCATAGAGAGTCGCGAACCTGCCGGTGGCAAGATCGACCCGCTGGATTGATCCGCCGCGATACTCAGGCGGCGGACCATTGGGCATGTTTACTTCACCCTGCTGCCACGTCCAGGCGAAACCGTTATTGCAGACATAGACGGCCCCGTCCGGCCCAATGGCCGCACCGTTGGGACCACCGCCCAGATCTGCGATGGTGCTGCGCTTGCCGCCGGGTGTGACGCGGCTCAGTGTGCCGCGACGAATCTCCACCAGGATGACCGAGCCATCGGCCATGGCGACCGGTCCTTCCGGAAACTGCAGGCCTTCGGCAACGAGTCTCAGTCCCATCACTCCCCCTAGCGCACTGATTCTAATATATATTTTTGGCTTCTTGACGCCGAATCCGGCGGCGCTGACAATGCGCGCCCGGTTTCTGACCGGTACTATGCCTCTGCGTCGGAAAGGTAGCTCAGCTGGTTAGAGCACGGCACTCATAATGCCGGGGTCGAGGGTTCGATTCCCTCCCTTTCCACCAAGGACTTAGGTCACTTTTCGAGTACACGAAGAACAGTCAGTTCGGGAGTTTCTCGGGACCTGGTGATCCGGTTGGCAGCCTCCACCAGGTTCCGAATTTCCGCCGAGCTGTAATCCGTCGTGACGCGACTGCTCGTGTGACCGAGCAGATCCTGCCGATCCTCGAAGGACACCCCGGCCGCCCGAAGCCTTCGGCCGAAGGTATGGCGCAGGTCGTGCACCCGCACCCGCCTGAAGCCTGCGGGCGCGTCCCGCTCGAACTCCTTCGCGTACTGAGCTGCGGCCCGCCGCCGCGCCGCCTTCCACCCGCTGTTGTTCATCCGCGCGATCCGTGTGGCGCCGTCCTTGTTGCGCCCCTGGTAGACGAACACATGCGTGCGGTGCCGACCCCGCTGCTCCTCGAGGATCGACTGGGCGGTGTCGTTCAACACCACCACCCGAGGCTTGCCATTCTTGGTCCGCACCGCCGGCAGCACGAACACGGACCGTCTCACCATGAGCGTATCCAGCTCCGGCACCCGCTGCTCCCACGCCCATTTCAACCCACACAGCTCCTGGTCGCGAAGGCCGGTGTTCACCGCGAACAGGGCCATACGCTCGAGGTGCGGCGCGAGCTGGGTAAAGAGCACTCGCTGCTCGGTCCAGTCCAAGGGATAGGCCTTGCGCTTCTCGTACTTGGCCGGCTGGATGAGCGGCGCCTGGGCGAGCCAGGTGAGGTTCGACCCAGGGTCCCGCCACAGCGTGGCCGCGAGGGTCAATATCCTCTTTGCGGCCCAGATGTTGCGGTTCAGCGTGCCAGTTGATTTGCCAGTTCGCGCCTGACGGTAGGCCGTGAACGTGTCGTTGTGGATCGCGTCCAACCACATGTGCCCGATGAAGGCGTCCAGGTCCTTCAGCCCCCGCGCGTCCCGATCGATGCTGCGCTTGCGCGCATAGTCGGTCAGGTACTTGGTGGCGGCTTCCCGGAAGACCCTTCGCGGTCGGGTGCCGTAGAGGAGCGCCTGGCGGAGCTCCTCGAGCCTGCGCGCAAGGTACCGTTCGGCATCGTCCCGATCGTTCGTTCCAGTGCTTTCGCAAAGGCGGCCGAACCTCTTGATGCGCTTGTCGATGTGCCAGATCCCGCCCGCGAGCCGGGTGAGTCCTGGGATTCTTCTACTAGACATAGTCGTCCCTCCTGAGCGGCGGGACGGCCGTGGCGCATGCAGTATGCGTCTGCCCAGGCGTCCAGTTCCAGCCGGTCAAACGCCACGCCCCGGATCCCGATCGGGATCTCCCGAAGCGCAGGCCTGACCTGCCTGTTGAAGAGGTTGCGGTCCATGCCCAGGTAGCCCGGCGCATGGCGAAAGCGAATGAGGCGCGGCGGAAAGGGTGGCGAGTGGGTCACGGGCGCTTGACCAGGTTCACGGTCTCACCAGGGGTGAAGTTCAGCGCCCGCTCCGCCGCGGGTCCGTGGAGGTGTACCACCACCGAGACGCCGCGGCGCAAGCGCCTGACGCTGACGACGCGCCCCTGCGCGCCCCTGTCCACATCGAACGCCAGGCGGCACTTACTTGAGCAGAAGGCCTCCCAGCGGCGCCTGGGCGCGAACAGGGTCTCGCAGTACGGACATGAGCGCATCGCCGCCTGCACAGGCTCGCAATGCATTGTGTCATCGCTCATGGCGACGTGGCCCAGTCACATGGGAGCGGATCGAGAGCCTTGGGCATCATCAGCGGGTGGTTGGGCTCGCCGTGTTTCGTCCACCCCAGGACCCGGAACCGCTTTACGTACGGCCACAGCAGGTCCATCACCTGGCCGCCCCTCTCCTTCTTCGGCCCGGGATTAGCGCCCCAAGCCAGCATGATGATGTCCGCGCGCGCAGCGAGCTCCAGTAGGTACTGGTCGTTATCAGGGCCTACGGGATCGTCAACGCTCCAGAGGCCGTTCGGATATGGCGTCCGAAAGGCATAGAGATTCGCCACGTCGAAGCCGGGGATCCTCCAGCGGTTGGCGTAGCCGATGCAGCGACGGACGGTCGGATCATTCTGCGCACCGTCCGCGGTCGACGGATTGAGCATCACCCACAGCATCCATGGTTGCTGTCGGTTGTATTCACCGCGGCTCAGCTGATACCGGTACATGCCACAGGCGCTGATGACGGCTGTTCCGTTCAACGCGGCCTCCGGTGCTGGACTGCCATCGGGCAGGTGGAGAAGTGGCTCCGGTGCTTCTTCAGGTCCAGTTCGTACTCGCCGGCCTCCACCGTACCTTCGTCGACCGGCATGTTCTTGCCCGCAGCCGTCTTGAACCAGATGATCTTGGCGTTGCATGAGCGGCAGCGTTGGATCCGCCGTTCGTGCGCAGCCTCCTCGCGGCCGTCATCTTCCAGATCATCGAAGCTCATGTGCCCTGCACCGGAGAGCCATTCAGGCGTCGCCTAAGTTCCCGCACCACAAAGCGGCGGCGCGTCTCCGGGCATCGGATCAGCTCGCGATAGGCACTGATGATCGATGCCATGACCAGTTGGTCCGATCGGGTGATCGATTCTGGCCTGAATCGAAGCCGACGCTCCAAACCATCGCCGTCCGGAATGTCCCCTGGGGTCGGCCAAACCGTTTCATCACTGAGTGTTAGGAATCGAATCGCCGAGCGGGGGTTTCGCCCCGGTTGTTGATCCACTTCTGGCCAGGATCCGCTCATGGCTTCCACCCCGCAGTGGTGTCACGAGCGATCGCAGTGTCGACGTGTATGCCATAGTCCTCGGCTTTGAAGCCCGGGAACTTGCGCTCGTATAACTTGCACAAGAGCCGGCACTCTTCGGTGACCTGCTCGGTGTATTCCTCCGCCGTGAAGACGCCCTTTCGGAGGAGGAGCTGAGAGACCGCGCTCGCTTCCGCGCGCAGCATCATGGTCGCTTCGCGGTGATCACGGATGGCATCGCTCTCAGGATCACCCTTGGCGCGCGTGCCCAGCTGCCAACCTGTGAAGACCGTGCGCCACTTGCCGAGACGGTTGATCCAGTCGATGGATTTACCTTCGCTCATGCTGCCTGCTCCTCCAGCTGCTCGACGTAGTTGGCACGCACCAAGGCCTCCGACATGACCGGAGGTACGCTGTTGCCGACCATGCGCACCTGGGCGACCTTGGGAAGTCGACGCCCGTCGACCCAGGGATCAATTTGGTATGTGTCGGGGAAGGACTGGGCGCGGTAGAGTTCGCGCGGGGTGAGCATCCGCATTCCCACATCCGCGATCACGAACGGCTCTCCGGCGATCTTCACGGTCACCAGGCCAAAGCGGTCCTTCGTGGTAACCGTGGCCAGCGGCGCATCGAGCCGCGGGTCTTGCTCGGTACCGTAGTACTTCATCAGGAAGGCGTACACCAGCGCGTGGTGATCCTTCGAAGTGACGGTATAGAACGGCGAAGCCAGGGGCGCCCCATCGTTCTCATGACCGCCGTAGTGGCGCGCAAGGAAGACGGCACCGAGGGCGCCCTGACTGCCAGCGGCAGTGATGGTTGGATGCGGGTCTGTGACGTCGCGTACCCGAGGAGCCTGTCCGGCCCGTTCACCGTTGCGCGTATTGACGAGCATGGGTGCGACCAGCGCGAAGTGACCGCCCTTCACATTTGCGCATTGCGTGCGTAGCGGTTCATCCGCTGCGAAGAGCCGCTGGTGGCTGGCGTTCGCGTGTTCCGTCAGAAACGGGAGCACCAGGGCATGATGAGTGCCGGCGGCGCTGATCGTCCGCAGAGGTTCGTCGACTGGTCGTGAGGCATTCGCCAGGTGAGAATGCTCCGTGCCACGCAGGGTGACGATGAAAGGATGAGGATCCTCGACCACGTAGCGCATGACACCGCGCGCCAGGCGCCGGATGGTGGCTTCCACCAGCGGACGTTTCCGGTCAAAGATCGACGGGCACGGGATCGACCAGTCAATGCATTCGGCAGCCGTGCGGTATGGCATCAGAGCCGGGCCGTGGGTCGCTTCCGGGAAGATGATCTCCCCGCCGTCACAACGCGCGACGACGAAGAGCCGCTTCCTGATGGTCGGTGCGCCGTACTCATGAGCGCGCAGTTCCCGCATGTCGACGCGGTAGCCGAGGTTCTCGATCTCGCTCACCCACCTGCGGAAGGTCGAGCCCTTGCGGCGCGGATCAGGCCTGCCGCTCTTGAGAAGTGGCCCCCAGTTCGCGAACTCCTCCACGTTTTCCAGGCACACCACGCGCGGACGCACGGTGCGCATCCAGTAGGGGATGAGCCACGCAAGCCCGCGGCGGCGTCGCGCCTGGTCGCGGTCGCGGAACGGCTTCGCACCGCGGGCCTTACTGTGGAAGGTGCAGTCAGGAGAGAACCATCCAAGGCCCACCGAACGGCCAGCGCAGAGCTTGCGCGGGTTCACGTCCCAGACGCTGGATAATAGATGCTGGGTGCGCGGATGGTTCGCCCGGTGCATGGCGATTGCTTCAGGGTCGTGATTGATCGCGTAGTCGACTGGTCGCCCCAGGGCACGCTCGATCCCGAGACTCGCTCCGCCCCCGCCTGCGAAGTTGTCGACGATGAGTTCGCTCACGCCGTGCCACCTGCCGGGGGGGCTAGCGCATATACGTCCACGCCGACACGAACAAGCTTACCTGCCGCCACCATTCGGCCGACCGCCGCCTCGCTGATCGTTCGCCCATTCCGCGGATCCCGGTCCGCCAGCGCCCGCGTGGCGTAGCAGCGTAACCGTGTGGGCCGATACAGCTCGGCGCCATCACGCAGAGCGGCCTCGATGACCGGCCACGCCGCATCATCTGCGCGACGATTGATCGAAGCGGTAGATTCGCCAGTGTCGGGCTGGGTCATGCCTGTGCTCCTTCGGGCACGGCCGAAATGCCAAGAGACTGACGGGGCGCGCACGCGCGGACGAAGCCCTCGGTGTACTGGAGGTTCCAGTGCGAGTTGCCGTGGTTGAGGTAGACGAACCACGCGTCGTCCGCCGGGGACGGCGCCCATAGTGTGGAAGTCCACTCCCAGCCGGAGTCCGGTGAATCGAAGAAGCGCGTGTCGATTGCTGGCGAGTGACGAGTGAGATTGGAGATTCCGAACCGCTCCTGCACGGAGGGTGCGCGAAAGCCAGTCAGCTCACCGATCGCGAAATCGGTTGCGGCCTGCAAGGCCGCTTTCCAGCGCTTCACCTTCACGGCCGCGAAGCCGCGGGACCACATCAGGTCTGTGCTGGAATCCAGCACCAGGACCCACTCGGTGGCGTCGACAGGTAGCAGCAGGCCCGTAGTGTCGGCCTTCACGAAACGTTCTGTCATGATGACTCCTGGTAGGAAAGGATCATGTGCGCAGTGCCTCGTGGGGCACGATGCGGGTGATGGACCAGCCGGGTTGCTGCGCGATCACCAAGGGCAGCTGGCCACCGAGCGCATCGGGAGAGCGGCCAACGATGATTTCGCGACCGTCTGGCCGGCGCGCGAAGACGATAAAGGGCTGCAGCGGGATGCTGCCGAACTTGCGGGCCTCACCACTGTTGAAGTGGGAGCCCACGTGAAAGCCGCCGCAATCCGGGCAGTGGTAGGGTTCGAAATGACCTTCGCGCCGCTGTGCCTGGCGGTGTGCAACTCTGCTGGCGCGCGCGAACGTGGTGAAGCGATGCTTGCCGGTGCATGCCAGTGCCCTGCGCTTCTCTGCCGCGGTCATCTTCATCCCGGCCACCGGTGCGGCCAGTGCTGGGTCAGGACGAGCTCGCCGCGATCGTTCTCACTCACGTAGTCGCGGTAGTAGACCTTCCGCGCTGGGCACCCGACCATGAAGCCCCAGCGGTTCGTGCGCCTACCCATGATGAAGAAGGTCCAGACCCCCCCCGTGGATACCGAGTTGATGCGGTGGAAGGTCTCAGAGGTGGCAGCGCGGGTGTCGCCCTCGAGCTGGATGCGCTTGATGCCCTCGACGTCCTCTTCTTCGTACCAGCCGTAGAGGATCACCGTGCGCCAGTTCCAGGGATGATCGTGCACGTACGGGTCAGCGTCCGACCGCACGATGTGGTGCAGGCGGATGGCAAAGGGCAGGCCCCACGTCTGCGGTACCACCCACCAGCGGCCCATATAGGAACCAATGTGCGAGTAGGGGTGCCGCATCGCCCACTGAACGATCCGGCGCCGAATGCCAGGCCGGGTGATGAACCAGGCGAGGGCTCGCCACAGTGCGGCTCTCATATGCCCACCTCGTAGCGGATGCAAAAAGGGCGCCCTTCGAGGCGGTGATCGAACTTGCGCCGTGCGGTCGCGGCTCGCAGCCAGGGGTAGCGGGCGGCCAACTGCTGACGCAATCGGTAGCTGTTCGCGTGGCGGAAATGCCCCTCGTAGCTGGCGCGCACTGAGGTGACCGCGCGCAGGTCCTGGGGCGTCGCGCGGATCTCGCCACCGCGGACATGATCGCGCGCCCACGCATCGAGCTTCTCACGCGCATGCACCACCACTCGGCGGCGTACCAGCGTGTGGGCGGGATGGACGATGTACCCAAGGAAATCGATACCCGTCTCAAGTCGGCGCAGGCGCTGATCGGCCTTCAGCTCCAGGCGCAGCCGATCGCGCAAGAAGACCTCGATCTCATCGCGCCAGGCGGCCAGCTGCCGCGGGTCGTGGTGGATCAGAACGAAGTCATCCACGTACCGCAGGTAGCGGGGCACCCGAAGGATGCGCTTGACGAACTGGTCGAGCGCGTCCAAGTAGACGTTGGCAAAGAACTGCGAGGAGAGATTCCCGATCGCGATACCGCAACCCGGCGCGGCGTTCTCAAGGCGCTTGTGCGGCGGTACGGTCTCGCGTTGCTCGGGACGGCATGCCCACCGCATTGTCCCTGCGGCAGGGGAGTTGCGCAGCAGCGCATGTGCTGCGCGCTGGGGCACCTCCGACAGGCCGTGGCGGATCATCCGGGGCTTGAGCATCGCCCACAAGGTGGGGCGATGGATCGAGTTGAAGAAGTTCGAGACGTCCAGCTGCAGGTAGTGGCCGCCGCCTTCGCCGGAATACACCTGCTTGACGAAGGACTTCAGTCGTTCGACAGCCGCATGCGTGCCCTTGCCCCTCCGGTTCGAGTACAGGTCGTGGATGAAGGTCGGTTCCCACAGCACCTCGAGCTGTGGAATCAGCCAGTGATGCTCTATTCGGTCCGCGAAGTCCGGGGCATGGATCTCGCGCGCCTTCGGCGCATCCGCCACGAAACAGGTAGTGGGACCAGGTGACCACGTGCCGGCCTGCAGGCGTGCCTCAAGATCGAGGAGCCCATCGATCCAGTGCGACTCGAAGGCCAGCATGTTGGCGGAAGGGCGCTTGCCGCGGCGAGCTCGGCGCAGGGCAGTGTGGAGGGAGCGGAAGGACGCCGGCTGACACTCACGGGGCGCGCACGCGCGGACGAAGCCCTCGTTGTTCTGGTTGTTCCAGTTCGAGTTGCCGTTGTTGATGTTGACGATCCACGCGTTGTCCGCCGGGGACGGCGCTATCCCGCACACTTTTGACCCAGCGGCACGGCCTCGTGGGTGGCACCGCTTCGTCATGAATTAGCCTCGCTGGAGGCGGCACGGGAACTCAGTGACCGGGAACGCTGCGCAGGGGGCTCGCCCCTGGCATTCTGCCCACTGACCGGACGTTTCTTCCTCAACCCTCCACACTGACGACCGAGACTGGCGGCTTCGCGCGCGAGCGCCTCGAACTGCGCGAAGCTTGCGAAGGCCTGGATGCGTTGCGCCAGCTGCAGGCGCAACTTCAAATCGTCGATGGCATCCGAAAGCTGATCAAGCAGGGCCTCGGGGAACTTCGCCCGCCAGGCCTTGTGTCCCAGTCGTACCACCGCCATGGCATCGGAGCGCAGCTCAGTGCCCAGACTATATCGGTGCGCACGGGGAAACCTCGCCGCCGCAAGTTCGATCTGTGCCTGCAGGCTCTCGGCTTGCTTCACCAGTGGCGGCAGATTCAGGCCCATGCCAGCTACTCAGCGCCTCCCAAACGGCCAATCACTGACGGGGCGCGCACGCGCGGACGAAGCCCTCGTAGTACTGGCTGCTCCAGTTCGAGTAGCCGTAGCTGATGTAGACGAACCACGCGTAGTCCGCCGGGGACGGCGCGTACGGCGTAGCCGTCCATTCCCAGCCCGACTTCGGAGAATCGAAGAACCGCGTGTCCAAAGCTGGCTCGATCCGGCTGTAGTCGCAGATCGAGAGACGCTCCATCACGGTGGGCGCGCGGAACTTGACGGGTGCCGCGGTGGTAAATTCAGTCGCAGTCTGCAGCGCAGCCTTCCATGAGGCGCCCTTCATCGACAGCAGCCCGCGCGACCACAGAAGATCTGTGCGTTCGTCCAGCACCAGCGCCCATTCCGGCGCGGACTCCGGCAGCAGCGCGCCGGCCGCGGACACTTTCACGAGCCCGCGGCTGCGCGGCGCGGTGTCCGCGATATGGGGCAGTCCGTCATCCAGGATCGCAGCCATGCGAATGAGTTCTTGCAGGGACGCGTCGCGGGCTCGCTCGGCGAGCAGAAAGCGGATATCGCTCAGGAGTGTGCTCATGGGTACCTCAGTCGGCCTGCCGACGCAGGAAGGGTGGGATGGAGTCGGAGGGCGCGCCGCGCACCAGGTAGGCCACGGGCTTGCCCTGCACCGATTCGATGCGGGCATAGACCTCGCGCTCCGGCGTCGACAGGTGCTGGCACAGGCTCGCGATTTGCTCGACGGTGAAGGACGGCAGCAGCCGCACACCGTGGGTGAGCTGATCGAGCGCTGGTTCGATCTCCTGTGCGATGCAGGCGTTCATGCCGCCTCCGGCGCCGAAATGCCAAGAGACTGACGGGGCGCGCACGCGCGGACGAAGCCCTCGCAGTACTGGAGGTGCCAGTGCGAGCTGCCGTTGTAGATGTAGACGAACCACGCGCTGACCGCCGGGGACGGCGCATACGGCGTAGCCGTCCACTCCCAGCCCGACGATGGAGAGTCGAAGAACTCGGTGTCCATGGCTGGTCCGAAGCGGCTGTAATCGAAGAGGCCGACGCGCTCCGGGTAGGTGGGGGCGCGGAAGCCCTTCAGATCACCGGCAGTGAACTTGGCAGCCGTGGTGACAGCGGCCTTCCAGCGCTTCTCCTCCTGCAGGACGAACCCCCGCGACCAGACCAGGTCTGAAGTGCGGTCGAGGACCACGACCCATTCGGTGGCATCGCGGGGGAACAGCAGGCCGGTCTCGCCGACCTTGACGAAACGATTCTTCATGCTGACTCCTGAGATTGACGTGGGCGGTCCTGTTCCTTCAGGGCCGCGATGCGCTGGTGCATCGTCAGGAGGGTGCGGCTCATGCCGCCACCTCTACCCGTGCAGCGTGATGGAACCGAACCTTCTCACGCCACTTGCGGGCCCAGTCAGAATCCTGGGCAGGGACAGCATCGAGCATGCGCATGGGGCAGTCCCAGGCGTATGGACCGACAGACTCACCCATTGCCTTGTAGCCCCAAGTGCCGACGCGATCGAGCTTGAACAGCACGATCCCGCGCTCACCAGCGGGGCTCTCTTTCACGGTCCACAGGTGATTGCCGACCAGTTCATGGTCTATCGTCCTCCCGTAGTCCTCGCTCAGGAGCTGCGCGACGAGCGTCTCCTGGCTCTTCCACCCGAACGACCAACCCATACCACACCTCCTGATTTACGGCCGTCAAGTGCATTAAACACTGCAGGCACAGGGGTGTCAAGTGTCTTTGACAATAGTCAATCGAGCTGTGGGCCTAGTGCGTCACCATGTCCGAGAGGACATCAACGAGCGCTGCAAGCATCCCGCGGGTGAATGTGGGATTTCGCCGAGCTTCACCCGCGGTGTTGGCGATATATTCGCGACGCCGGTACATCGCAACGAAAGCAACTCCGATCAATTCTCCGGTTTTTGCCTGTGTGAGCAACTGCTCTAGGGCCTGGACCGTATCAGCTGAGAGTTGATCTGGGACTAGATGAAAAGGGGGCTTCATCGACGGATGCGGCGCGCCTTGGGGATAACTTTTGGTTCGCGTGATTCGTCCACTTGCCGCACGAGGGGGGGAGAGGCACCTTCACCAGGAAGCTTGTTGAGCGCCTGCTGTGTTTTCTCCAGAAGCGAACGGTTGGCGAGAACCTCGATGAGTTCGCGGATACGCCCCCTCACCTCCGGAGGCAGGGTCCCATACACACGGATCAGGTCTAGGTGATGCGGCGGGATCTCTGGATCCGCGCCGAGCCCATGGACGCTTTCGTTGATGCCGAACTGCAGCATCTTTAGGATTCGCTGCTGCTCGATCCCGAGTTGTTTCGCCAGGGCCTGGGCATGATCGAGCTTCATCGTGTCGACCTTGCCTTTTTCCCAGTTGTGAATGGTGGCGCCGGTCACCCCGATAAGGCTGCCAAGTTTGCGCAGGCTCAAGCGCCGTTCTTCCCGTGTTTCCCGGATAAGTCGGCCGAGATCCTCAAATGTTTCGTAGTCAGTTGCCATAGGCATCAATTCTACTTGACTATACGTTAAGTACGTTTGACTGATGTCAAATGCACTTGTATGCTCGGGTCCGTGACCTACGACGATGTCATCTGCCATTTCGGTTCTCCCTCCAAGGCAGCGGCGGCGCTCTCCGTCACGCGCGCCACGGTTTGGAACTGGAAAAAAGGTATCAGTTGGGAGCGGCAGTGCCAGATCGAAATCACCACAGTTGGCCGGCTGAAGGCTGACCGAACTCACCCCGAAGCACCCAGCATCGCCGGGGAGGCAGCCTGATCCATGAGCGTGGAACTCAAGGACTTCCGCGGCAAGATCACCACCGAAATCGATGTGGTGCTTGAGGCGAAGTCTCGAGCAACTGGCAGGGATCGGGCGGAAATCGCTCGAGACGTACTGCAGGCCTGGGCGCTTCGTGAACTTCATGAGGCCAGATTGACAGCGGCGCTTGCCGCGGCCCAGGGAGTGCCGGGGACGGATCAGGGAATCTCAGGGAGTGGCGCGGCGCACCGTGGAGCGCGGCGGTGAGTTCAACATTTAAGCCATGCGAGAAAGGCAATCCCGGCGAGGCCGATCGCGCAGAGGCCTACAGGTGCCAGCTGGCTCCCATAGTCCTCGCGGCTGATCAGGTCACGAAGTCCGATGAGGATGAGTACCAGAGAAATCACGAACACCGTGATCTGCAGAAAGTTCTTCTTCACGCGGTAGATACCTTCTGCGCTGATGGGCGCCTTGAAGCGCTGGGACGCGCGAACTGCTTTGATCGAGCGCTCCATGGCCGCTCCGATTCGGAATACCAGCGCGATCGACCCAATGAGCAGCAGGAAGAGGGTGCCTCCCCAGACGCATGCGAAGAGGAAATCGGTTTGTGGATTAGGACCCTGACCGCTGCGTGTGACGGCGACGATGGTGAGTACGGCTACGGTGCCCACAAGCAGCCACACCAACCACTTGGCGCGCTTGTGAAAGGGACGCATCACGGATCCAGGACCTCAATAGTCCTTGGCTACCGCGTAACCCTTGATGGCCATGCACTTCTGAAATTCCTGGCGCTGGATATTGCGGTCCATGCTGAACGCCAGAGGCGTTCCGACAATGGTGAGTCCCAGCAGAAAGCCGGTAGCGGCTACGCCGGGGCCACTATCAGCAACGCGCGCCTGGTCCTTGCACACGAGCGTATCCAGCTGTTGCTGATCGGCAGTCTTACCACCCTGCGGCTGTACTCGACCCAGGGTGAACGCACACCCAGACGTCAGGATCGCCACGACGATGATCGCGTACCTCATGCCTGCAAGGGTATCCGGGCGTACCGCCACCGCTCGGTGATCTGCGTCACATCAACTGCGCGTGAGCTGGCGGCATGAGCACACGTCGTCTGCCACCGCCGCCCACCCGCGCGGAACTTTGGTTTGCCATATTCCTCGGCTGGTTTGCCGGATTCGTGCATCGCGAGATGGTCGAGATCCTGATCGGCGCTGCTCGGGCGCTCATGAGGGCGTTGCGATGAGCGTCAAGATCACGTGGGCGGCCTGGCAGGTGCCGCTACCGCACGCCGAGAAGCTGGTGCTCCTGTCACTGGCCGACAACGCAGATGAGCAGGGTCTGTGCTGGCCATCGTCAAACACGGTTGCAATCCGTTGTGGCATGCATGAGCGGACGGTCCGCGACATCATCGGAAGGCTCGCAGAAGCCGGTCACGTCGACATCAGGGCGCGTCCCGGTCGCAGCAGCTACTACGTGGTAACCCCGGGCGCACGACCCGGGGTAGGGTCATCGGAAGGCCAGCCACCAAATTCCATCGCTCCCGCTGCAGCGGCAGAGGCTTCCGCGCCGGGCCATTCTTCGCAAAGTGCAACCCCGGGTGCAGGACCCGGGGTACCCCGGGTCGACGACCACCCCGGGTCGTCCGCCACCCCGGGCCCAGCACCCGAGGCCCCGGGCGCAGGACCCGGACACCCCGGGCGCAGGACCCGGACACCCCGGGTCGACGACCCGACAGAATCAGTCAGGGAATCTTCCACTGAATCTGTCATCCACAGTCAGTCATCGCGCGCGAGGCGCGCTACGACGACGACCGCAACACGTTTGCCCGCCGACTTCGTGCTGAGCCCGGCACGACGCACCGTGGCAGTGGCTGAGCGGCTCGACGCGGAGCGTACGTTCGCAAAATTCTGCGATCACTGGCGATCGACCAGCGGCTCGAAAGCCCGCAAGTGCGACTGGGACGCAGCGTGGCGCAACTGGTGCCGCACCGAGGCGGACAGGGTAATTGGCGCCGGCGTGAAACCGCTGCCGGCCGATAAGACGGCGCAGCCCGAGCGCGAGGCGCTCGAGAAGCTGATGGCACGCCGTGAGGCGATAGGGCTCTCGGGCTTTCGGGATCCGGTGCCTGGGGAGAGCGCTGAGGCTTACCGTCAGGCGCAGAACCGTGCCTGGGATGCCAAGCAGCCACGAGCCCTGGCGCGCTTCGGCGGGGAGGCGCAGCCGTGAAGTGCACGACCATCCTCGTCGAGGATCTCCCGGCGATCGTGTGCGGGACGCTGCGGCGAGTCTCCAGCGACTGCTGCGTGGCCGGATGCACCCATCGGGCAACGAGGTTGTGCGACTGGCGGATCGGCCAGGGGAAGGGCACGTGCGATGCGCTGATGTGCGAGGAGCACACGCATTGCCCTTCCCCAGGGAAAGACCTATGTCCGGCGCACGCCACCGATTGGAGCAAGCGCCAACGGCCGGCGGTTTCTGCCGAGAAGCACCCGTGACGTATTTCGAGTACCAGGCGCGCCAGCATCAAACAACACCAGAGGGTTTTGGCAGCTGGGATCTGCTCGACTGGGAACCGCCGTCGCCGGCCATCGAGGTCCTCGAGGAGCACTTCGACACCCTGGGTGATCTGCGCCGCCACGTGGCGAGCATCACGGGTAGCTACCCGATGCTCAGGCCGGCGACGAAGTAGGTGCACACGATGCGTCAACGCATTGAGCGCACGGGGGGGGCAATGCCGAGGAAGGCTGAGTACCGGCGCCTTGCGGCACGGTCGACCTTTCGCTCTTATCGGTGCCGTTGTTCGCGCTGTGAACAGCGAGCGACCTTCCGGCGTCATCCGGATCACATGCGCCGGCTCCCACGCTGTCCGTGTGGATGCGGACTGTGGCGCGTGGACTGGTACCGCACGACTCACGAGGAGCACCGGCGCGTGCTGTGTACGTGTGGTGGCTGGCACTTCCCGCATCGGGCTGGATCCTGTAACCAGCGCAGCAGCCGGTATGGGGAGGCGGCATGACCCTGCGGCTCAGCAGCGTGGATGCGCTGCCGCTACCCCTGCGCGAACAGGCGATGGCTCAACTGCGCGGCGCGCGCCAAGCATTGATTTGCGAATCGCGCGCGAAGTACGGGAATCAGGCGTACGTCGACATCGAGGGGACCCGCTTCGACTCGAAGCTTGAGTGGCGCTGCTGCGAGTGGTTGAAGGCGAGGGCGCTGAACGGGGAGATATTGTGGTTCACCCGCCAGGTGCCGTTCACCCTGGAGGGCGGCGTCGTGTATCGCGCCGATTTTCTCGCAGCACTCGCCGCCGGTGGCGTCGAGGTGATCGATGCTAAGGGCCATGATACCCGGGCCGCGAAGAACAAGCGCAAGCAGGTGCGCGCCCGCTACGGGGTGACCGTGCAGCTTTGGCCGCAGCGATGAGCGACACCGCAATAAAGATCCCGGTGCGCAGCAAGAAGCTGGACGATGATGAGCTGCGCGCGCTAGTGGATGAGCTGCGGCGGCGCCACTCCTTGATGAAAGAGCTCTCACGCCTGAGCATGAAAATACTCGCCGTTAAATACGGACTACACCTAGATTCGGTCCGCCGAATAGATTGGAAGGTACACTCTTTCCACCGCAGCGACCCGGTGATGCCGGCTTATATGTCGGGCGCCGCCACGCAGGAGCAGTCATGACGCAAGAGACGGGGCAGATCTCAGAGGAGCAGGATCCGATGCGGCTTGCTCAGGGGCGCCTTGCGAAGGCGTGCATGGATATGCCGATGGACCCGATGCGAGCGGCCATCAGCACGTACGTGAACAACGCTCTGCAAAGCTCGCGCGTCGATGCGCTCGAGGAACTCGCGATCCACGGACCGATGGATGGGATGACCGCCGCGGAGTCCTATCCGATCCTGATCGTCAAGCACATGACCATGCGGGCGGAACAGCTCGAGCGGCAGTCAGCGGAGCTCAAGCAACGGATCCAGCTGGCGCGACCCGATGCTATCGGCCGGCCTGGTCGGCGCAATTGAATTTGGATGGCGAAGCGCAAAAAGAAATCCAAGCCTGCGAAGAGCAGGAAGAAGCGCAAGCCTGCGCCCCCCCGTCGTGCGCGTAAGGCACCCGCTAGGAAAGCTGCTGCGAAAGAGGCCGCGCCTGTCGGGCGGCCGACGAAGTATCTGCCGCAGTTTTTGGACAAAGCTGCGGCCCTGTATATAGGTGGGGCCACGGACCTGGAGGTAGCCGACGCTCTCGGCGTTTCTCGCTCGACGCTTTATAACTGGCAGCAAGAGCACCCGGAATTTTTAGACGTCGCCGCGGTGAGCAAGAAAGCCGCTGATGATCGTGTGGAGCGGTCGTATTACAACCGCGCGGTTGGGTACACCTACGATGCGGTGAAGATCTTCAATGCGGAAGGATTTCCGCTGATCGTCCCGTACCGCGAGCATGTGCCACCGGATGTCGGCGCTGCCTTCAACTGGTTGAAAAACCGAAAGAAGGAGGAGTGGCGCGACGTGAAGCAGTTGGAGGGGAAGATCGAACTTGCGACGCTTCTGGCCGCGGTCGACCAGAAGGAGGCGGAGCAAAACGGTGGCAACCCCTGAGGAGGAGCTGTCGATCGAGAAGCTGTTGCGCTGGCGCAAACAGCCCTCGGTCATGGTGCGAGAACTCTTCGGGGTCGAACCGGATGAGTGGCAGGTCGATGTGCTGGATAGTTTCCCCACGATGCGCCGGCAGGCACTCTCCGCGTGCAAGGGTCCGGGCAAGACCACAGTGTTGGCGTGGCTGCTGTGGAACTTCCTATTGTGTTACACCAGGCCGCGTGTCGTGGCGCTCTCGGTCACCTGGGACAACCTTCAGGACGGACTGTGGCGCGAAGCAGCCAAGTGGCAGCATCAGTCACCGCTCCTCTCCGCGTTCTTCAAGTGGGGGGCTGAGAAGATCGTCTACATCCAGGCGCCGGATGCTTGGTACGCCTCGGCTCGCAGTTACGCGCGGTCAGCAAGCCCGGTGGAGCAGGCCAATTCCCTCGCGGGCCTGCATGAGGAGAATGCGCTGCTGCTCATGGACGAGGCCGGCGCGGTTCCTCCGCCGGTCCTGGTGACCGCCGAGGCGATCCTCTCCGGTGGTGGCAATCAGCACATCGTGATCGCGGGTAACCCCACGAACCAGACGAGCAGCCTTGGGCGGGCGGTGATCGAGCATCGCGCGCAGTGGGACGTACACGAGATCTCAGGCGCCCCGGATGATCCTAAGCGGGCGCCGCGCGTGAGCATCAAATGGGCTAGCGAGCAGATCGCGGCATGGGGTATCGACAACCCTTGGGTGCTGGTCAACGTGTTCGGCCGTTTTCCGCCAGGTGGTCTCAATACGCTCATTTCCCCGGATGAGGTCAGAGACGCCCAGAACCGCCATTACACCGAAGCGGTGTACGGGACTTTCCCGAAGATCATCGGGGTGGACGTTGGGCGGTTCGGGGATGACGAGTCGGTCATCTTCAGGCGCCAGGGCAGAGTGGCCTTCGTGCCCCACAGGATGCGCAACGTCGACTCACTCCAGGGCGCGGGGGCGGTCGCGGCCGCTGCCAATAACTGGGCCGCTGACAGTATCCAGCTGGATGCGACGGGCGGCTACGGCGCTGGCTGGTACGATCAGTTGAAGGCGATGAACTTCGACATCGCGCTCCCGGTCCAGTTCGCCGGCAAAGCCGATAGACCCGAGCGCTTTTTGAACAAGCGTGCCCAGATCTGGTGGGACATGTGCGTGTGGATCAAGGAGGGAGGGGCTCTTCCGAAGTTGCCGGAGATGGTTGCCGGCCTGTCCACCGTCACCTACACCTACAAGGGCAGCCAGATCCAGATCGAGGACAAGAAACAGGTCAAGGAGCGCTTGGGTCGATCGCCTGACCTTGAGGATGCGCTGGCCTGCACATTCGCCTTTCCGGTCGCCCCGCGGACCCGGGGTGGCCTATACGACCCGGGTAACTCGGCGCAGTCAGCACAGCATGCTCGCGGAGATTCCTACAATCCGCTCGAACGCTTCACCCGCGAAATCGATCGGCGCTAGGAGTTACACCATGGCGGAGAACCCTAAGGTCCACAGCAAAGGCATGACGTTCCATGGTCGGCCGCATGCGCCAGGGAAGGTTGAGGCTCCCGGTCGAGAAGCTCCATTGCCGGGCCATGGCGCTCCGGCAAGCCACGACACGCACACTGAAGGGGCGATACGCAGCGTGCACTACCAGGTTGCCGATCTTGGCCACATGGAACGCGGTGAGCATGCCACGCACCCGACGCACGGGAAGCGCAAGTGATGGCTGAGAGCTCGTCCATGAAACCAGGCGGTGGCGGTCGCTTCGAGAAGCTCAAGGCCGAACTTGCCAAAAAAAGCGGTATCAAGAACCCGGGCGCCGTCGCCGCCGCGATCGGCCGCAAGAAGTACGGCGCGAAGAAAATGGCCAAATTCTCCGCCCAGGGGCGTCATCGTGCAGCAGATGCGCGCAAGGACGCTGCCGAGAAGCTCTACGGCAAGAAGTGAATGCGGTAGCGGCACACGCACCTGTCGTCTACGGCCTCGAAAGGATCGAGGACGTGCTGGAGGAGATCCGCCCGCTGCTCGCCACCCACTGGGAAGAGATCGCCCACTACCGAGACCTCCCCCTCGATCCTGATTGGGACAAGTACCGAGCGACCGAGGAACGAGGAGCGCTACGGATCTTCACCGCCAGGATCGAAGGGCGGATGGTCGGTTACCTGATCTACATCGTCACGCCGGGGCTGCATTACCGCTCGACGCTTCAGGCCACGCAGGACATCTACTTCGTTGTGCCGGAGCATCGCGGAGGCCTCGGACGCCGATTGCTGCGCTTTGCGGATGCGTGCCTCAAGGAGGAGGGGGTGCAGGTGATCTATCAGCACGTGAAGGCTGCCCATAACTTCGGACCCATGTTGGAGCGTCAGGGCTACGTGCTCATCGATCTGATCTATGGGAAGCGGCTTTAGATGGGCGTCACCCTGGGTGGTATCGCAACCTACGTGGGCTCCTTCTTCGGGGGCGGTGCCGCGGCAGGTGCTGCCGGCGGTGCCGCGGCTGGTGGAGCTGCTGCGGGAGGCGCGGCGGCTGGGGCCACGGCGGGCGGCCTTGGTAGTGCACTTGCGGCCGGTGCTGCTTCAGCCGCAGTAGGTGCTGGTCTCTCTGCTGTACTCGGCGGCAAGCGCGGTGGCATCGCGATTCCACCACCGCCAGGCGCCACGATGATTGATCCGTCTGGATCCGCAGCAGCTGCGCAAGTGCGCGCCAGACAGGCTGCGGCCGGTGGACTCACCAGCACCGTTGGTGCGGGCGCTGCGCCGGGCACTGCCGCTGCATACAGCACTGCCACGGGGGGCGCCAAGTCGCTCTTGGGACAATGACCATGAAGTGTCTGCTCGCGTTCTTGCTGCTGTTGGTGCCGATTCCTGCGTTCGCGCAGCTGCTGGCGAACTGCGACATCAATATCCCGTGTAAGGCTGCGGGAGTGCCCAGCAACACCGGCCGCGGCGATGCACCGCCCGTGGCATTCGGTAAGGTCAATGCGGATTTTCTGTCGCTGCAGTCATTGGGACTCTTCAGCCTGCAGCCACCTCACTATGTGCTGATCGGGCCGGTGAGTGGGAGCAGCGCCGCTTCCACGTTCCGGCTGCTGGTCGCCTCCGACATCCCCTCACTCTCATACCTGACCAGCGTGCAGATCACGATGCCGAGTCCCTTCGGGGTCTCCGGCTGCACCATCACGAGTTCCGGGGACTGCATCGTCACCTGGACGAGCCCCTGCAGCGTTGCGCAGGGGTGCACTGGCGTGAGCACGCTCACCGGCTATGTGTACGGCAATGGCACCGGCAATTTCACTGCCTCTTCCACCATTCCGTACTCCGCTCTCACTGGCACGCCGACGATTCCGACCTCGGCGGCGGCGAGCGCGACTGTGGGGCCAACCGCAACGACCGGATCCGGCACAGCCTATATGTTGGCGAATGCTGCGCCGGCGCTGTGCGAGTCGTGCAATTTCACCCTCACCGGCGGGTGGACCTTCAGCAGTACCCTCAGCGGCACGCTGACCGGCCATTCAAGCCTCGACCTGGCGCTCACCGGCGGCACGCTCACCGGGCTTCTCACCAGCGATGGCATCTCCGACTCCTCAGGGTCGATCGCCACCTCCTCGGCGTCCGGCACCAACACGCAGCTGGCCGCGAACCAATCCGGGGTCAATGAGGTCTGCCTCCTCGTCAATAGCTCGGGCAGCTCCCAGTGCGGCAACTTTCCCACAGGTGCCGCCGGCATCGCCGCCTATCAGAGCACGCTGCTGCTGCACTCGGGGTCGAGCGCCACGACGCTGGATTCCGCCACGGTCGATCTATCCGGCATCCCCGCCGGCAGTGCAGTGGGCGGCTATGTGTGCTGGACCACCGGCACCGGCAAGCTCGTGGAGGATACCGCGGCCACCTGTCCCACCTCGGCCGAGCGCTTCAAGTTCGATATCCGGGATTTGGATGAAGGGGCACTCGGTGAGATGATGCAGCTTCGCCCGAAGGCCTTCCGCCTGAAGATTGAGCCGAGGCATCCCCTGCAGCTGGGTTTCATTGCAGAGGAGGTGGCGAGGGTGGATCCGCGCCTGGTTGAGCGCGATCGGCGCGGCCACCCCTCCA
>DASXFV010000029.1:0-30863 GCA_036489445.1 Steroidobacteraceae bacterium
ACTCGCCAATACGGGGCTTGCGGCCAGAAACTTCAGCAGTGCGCGACGCTCGAGACTCATGATGTTTCACCCTGCTCGCGATGCGGCAGCTACCGGAGTCCGCGCTGCCGCGCGATGACAGGATGATAGCGTCCTGCTGGCTATCGCACTGCGGCAAGCCTCACGCGCCGGTCTGGAGGCGTTCTCAGCCGCAAAGTGAAGCACATAATTCATGTTGCACTGCACCCAAGGAATCTGGGCAGCGTGACGCGCGGGCGGCTATTGTGTTGCACAAGCAACGCCGTTGCACATGCAACACTGTTGCATAAGCAACTTTGTTGCATAAGCAACGCGTTAAACCATGGCTTGGGGTCTTCAATGCCGGTGGCGTGCCGCTGGTGACGTACGGCCGCAGTTCATGACTCTGGGCAGCACGCCGATAATTCCTAGATATACTTCAGGCTAGCTAGGCGACATCCCGTTTCTACGGGCAGTATCCCGGGAGTTTTCGAGTGTTTTCAATGCGCAATCCAGTGATCGCTGTCCTCGCCGCCTCGGGCCTGTCCTGGGGTGCCGCACTGGCCGCGAGCACGTCCGCTCCGCCTGCGGATGCTTCGCATGGCAATTGGAAAACCGTCCAGCAGTTCTGTTTCGACTGCCACAACACCGACGACTGGGCAGGTGGCGTCGCGTTTGACACGATGGCTGACGATGCCATTCCACAGGATGCGAAGATCTGGGAACAGGCGGTGCGCAAATTGCGTGGTGGCATGATGCCGCCTCCGGGCCACAAGCGCCCCGACGCCGCGGCCATCAATAACCTGGCCACCTATCTTGAAACGACGCTGGACGATGCGAGCACGCATCCGGACCCCGGTCGCGTCCCGCTGAGCCGCCTGAACCGTCGCGAATATGCGAACGCCGTCCACGACCTGATCGGCCTGGATGTCGATCCTGCCGCGTGGCTGCCGCAGGATCCCACCCTGAAAGACGGCTTCGATACGAATGCCGAGTTGCTGCAGGTGACCCCGAACTTCCTTGATCAGTCGGTGGCTGCCGCACGGGCGCTCTCACTGGAGGCCGTGGGCGATCCGAAGGCCGCGCCAATCGACACGACCTACGGCAACATCGCCAACATGATCATCTCGCTGAATCCGCGCCCCGGCACGGGCACGGGCAATCAGCAGAAGTATCAGGACGGCATGCCCTTCGGCACCCGCGGCGGCATGGTCGCCGAGCACTGGTTCGCTGCGGACGGTGAATATTCACTGACCATCGGCGATATGGCCATGGCCCGCGAAGTGCCCAAGCTGGAGTTTGAAAACACGGTTATAGCGCTGCTCGATGGCAAGGAGTTCTATCGCGTCAACATCGGCGGCGAGAAGGACTACAAGGACATTGATCAGAACCTGGACGCGGGCGTGTACCACGTCAACAGCCGTCTGCGCGATATCCGCTTCCATGCCACCGCCGGTCAGCACAAGCTGGCCGTCACCTTCCTGCGTCGCAGCTACGCCGAGAGCGATGAGCGGGTGCGGCCGGACACCCTGGATGGCGGCCAGCAGCGCGTCAATGCCGTGCATGCCATGCAGATCAAGGGTCCCATCAAGATCACCGGCATGAGCGAGACGCCCAGCCGCGCAAAGATCTTCATCTGCACGCCCGCCAGCGCCGCTGATGAGGACCCGTGTGCCCAGAAGATCATCGCCAATCTGGCGCAAACCGCCTTCCGTCGCCCGGTGACGGATGAGGACATGCAGCCGCTGCTCGCCTTCTACCAGAAAGGCCGCAAGGCGGGTACCTTTGACACGGGCATCCGCGATGCCCTGGCGGCGATCCTGGCCAGCCCGCAATTTCTGTATCGCGCCGAAGAAGCCAGCGATCATGTGCGCACGCTGTCCGATGTCGAACTCGCCTCACGGATGTCATTCTTTATCTGGAGCAGCCTGCCCGATCAGGAGCTGCTGGGTCTGGCGATCAGGAACGAGCTGTCGAAGCCGGAAGTGCTGAAGGCGCAGGTGCACCGCATGCTGCGCGATCCACGCGCGATCTCGCTGACCTCAGACTTCGCGTTCCAGTGGCTGAACATTCAGAAAATGGACACGATCTCGCCACAACGGGCGCAGTTCAGCTACGCCAGCGGCCAGTACGATCCGCGACCCCTGTTCAAGACGGAGCTGACGCTGTTCATGGACAGCATCCTGCGCTCCGATCGCAGTGTCGTGGATCTGCTCACCGCCGACCATACCTACGTCAACGAGCAGCTCGCACTGCTCTACGGCCTGGAGAACGTAAAAGGTGGTGAGTTCCGGCGCGTCACGCTGACGGACCCGAAGCGCTTCGGTCTCCTGGGCAAGGGCGCCGTGCTGATGACAACGGCCAATCCGGACCGCACCGCCCCCGTGCTGCGTGGCGCCTGGATCATGGAGCGCATCCTGGGCACGCCGCAGACCAATCCGCCGCCGAACGTGCCGACGTTGCTCGCATCCTCGCCCACCAAACCGACCACGGTGCGTGAACGCACCGAAATGCACCGCCGTAGCCCGCCGTGTTCCAGCTGTCATTCCGTCATGGACCCGCTGGGTTTCGCGCTCGAGAATTTCGACACCGTGGGCCAGTTCCGCACCATCGATCCGCAGACCCACACGCTCATCGATACGGCCGCGACCATGCCCGACGGCCTGCACCTGTCCGGCCCCGAGGACCTGCACAAGGCACTGGCTGCACGTGGCCCGATGTTCGTCCAGTCGATCACCGAAAAGCTGATGACGTATGCAGTCGGTCGCCCGATGATCTACAGCGACATGCCCAGCGTGCGTCAGATCGTGCACGAGGCTGCTGACGACAATTATCGGTTTGAGTCCATTGTCCTGGGCGTGGTGCGCAGCGATGCTTTCCGCAAGCGCGCGCCCGCGGGTCCCCTGCCCGCGTCGCTCACGACGCAGGCGTCCAATCTGAGTTCCGCACCGTAAGTCTGGAGGCATAGAGCCATGTTCCTGACCAAGAAGCATCTGTCGCGTCGAACGGTTCTGCAGGGCGCCGGCGCTGCAATCGCGCTACCGCTACTGGATGCGATGATTCCCGCGAATACCGCGTGGGCCAACACCGCCGCCGCGGTCAAGCCCCGCCTCGGCTTTGTGTACTTCCCGCATGGGGCGGTGCAGAAATTCTGGACTCCGGAGGGCACCGGCAAGGACTTCAAGTTCTCGCCCATCCTGAAGCCCCTGGAAGGCATGCGCGACTACGTCACGGTGGTGACCAATCTGCGCAATAAACCTGCCGAGAGCACCGATCCGCACGGCATCATCGAGGCGACCTGGCTCACCTGTCTTGCGCCCAGCACCCGTGGCGAGGGGCCGAACGCAGGCATCTCCATCGACCAGGTGGCGGCGCGGCAGATTGGCAAGGACACCCCGCTCCCCTCGATAGAACTGTGCGGCGAACCTGGCGGCGCGGTGTCCTACCGCAGTCCCGGTCAAGGATTGCCGCTGGAAGGCAACCCGCGCCATGTTTTCACGACCATGTTCGGCCCCGGCGATTCCAATGCCGAGCGCAAGGGCCTGCTGCAGTCCACGGGCAGCCTGCTCGACTACGTTCAGGAATCCAGCAAGAGCCTGAGCCGCAAGCTCGATGCTCCCGATCGGGCGCTGGTCAGCGATTACCTGGAGTCGGTGCGTGAAGTCGAACTGCGCGTGCAGAAACTTTCAGCGAAGGCCGACTCGCTGGGCAATCTGCCCAACGCCCCACTGGGCGCGCCGGATGATTTCGGCGAACTGCTGGACATCCAGTTCGAAATGATCGCGCTGGCATGGCAGACCGGGCAGACACGGATTGCGACCATGCGCATGGTGAAGGAAGCCAGCATGCGCACCTACCCGGTGGTCAATGTCGATGAGGCTTTCCACCCGCTTTCGCACCACGGTGAAGATCCTGAAAAGTTCGCACGCCTGGTGCGCATTCAGGCCTACCACGCCGAGCGTGTGAACCGCTTTGCGAAACGTCTGGCCAGCATCAAGGAAGGCGACGGCAACGTGCTGGACAACTCGATCATCCTGTTTGGCAGCAACATGGCCAACAGTGATCTGCACAACAACAACCCGCTGCCGCAGTTGCTGTTGGGCAAGGGTGGCGGCATCAAGGGTGGCCAGCATCTGGCCATGCCGAAGGACACGCCACACGCCAGTATCCTGCTGACCATGGTTCAGCGCGCTGGGGTGACCCTCGAGAAGTTCTCGGACTCCTCCGGGCCCCTGGCCGACGTCTGATATGCGTTACCGGAGCATGCAGCTCGCGGCCTGTGCAGTCGCCAGCATTCTGTGTGGATCGGCGGCTTTCGCTGCGGATGTCACCGCGCGACCCGATGGCAGCACGCCGCTGCAATGGGCGGTCTTCAACGGCGACATCGCCGAGGCGAAGCGCCTCCTGGCAGCGCATGCGGACGTCAAGGCCGCCAATAATTACGGCGTCACGCCGATGCAGCTGGCCGCGGATGCGTCCAACACGGACCTGCTCCGGCTGCTGTTGAAGGCCGGCGCCGATCCCGAATCGCCGAATCCGGATGGCGAGACCGCGCTGCATCTGGTGGCTCGCGCCGGCAACCTCGAGGCAGCGAAACTGCTGCTGAAGGCCGGGGCCCACGTCGACGCGCGTGAGACTTTTGGGGGGCAGACGCCGCTCATGTGGGCCGTCGCAAGACGCCACCCGGAGATGGCCGAACTGCTGCTATCCAAGGGCGCAAACGTCAATGCGCGTTCGGCGATTCGCGACTATCAACGCGTCGCCACGGCCGAGAGCCGCGCCAAGCAGCTGGACCGCGGTGGCTTCACGCCGCTCCTGTACGCGGCCCGCGAGAACTGCGGCGCCTGCATCGAGGTGCTGCTCAAGCATAAAGTCGATGTGGATCTGCCCGACCCATCCGGCATGTCGCCGATGGCGATCGCGATGCTGAACAGCAATTGGGACATCGCCAAGCGGCTGATCGAGGCCGGAGCGGATGTCAATGAGTGGGACATCTTTGGCCAGGCGCCGCTGCATGTCGCCATCAGCAACATGAACAGCCGCAGCAACGGCAACCCCCTCGACCAGGATGAGCCGAACAAGGCCAGTGGCTTTGATGTGGTGAAGATGTTGGTCGAGCGCGGGGCGAACCCCAATCAGCAGACCTATTACCGGCCTGCCGGACGCGGCTTCGGCGGTATCAGCACCGGCCGCGGCACCACACCGTTCCTGGTCGCCTGTGCCAGCGGCAACATCGAGGTCGTCAAGCTGCTGCTGGCTCACGGGGCGAATCCGCGGCTCGCGACTTCGGATGGGCAGGGGCCGATCATTCTTGCCGTGGGCTCGCGCAGCGGCGGCACCGGCAACCGCGGTCCCGCGCGCGCGGATGTGCCACCGCCGCCGGTGGCCGGAGCGAGCGGGGAGATTCCTCCCGCCGTCAGGGGCGGGGGGCGCGCTAGAGGAGGCAGTGGCGCGGGGCCTGCCAATGCCCAGGCGGCCGCTCCGGCGGGGCCGCCAGGCGACCATGCCGCCCCGGGCACCAACCCGACCGTCGAGCTGATCAATCTGCTGGCGGCCAGTGGCGCGGATGTGAATCTGATGGCCACGCGCCATTTCCTGCAGCGCACTCGCGGCGGGTCAGCACTGCATTACGCCGTGCGCACCGGTAACAAGGATGTGATGACTGCCTTGGTGAAGCTGGGTATCGATGTGAATGCCAAGGATGAGGACGGGCTGACCGCCCTCGACTATGCAATGGCCCGTGGCTACGTCCCTTTCCTGCAAATGCAGGGTCGGCCGCGCAAGGATCTGGCCGACCTGCTGCGCGGCTCGGGCGCCAATGTGGAACTCGCCCGGACGCCGGATTGGCCGCCCCAGAGCCCGCCGATTGCTACGGTCGTATACGATGCCGTGATCTGGCCCGTAGACCCAGTAGGACCCTGATGCCAATTTCCCGTCGTGTGTTCCTGCGCCACGGAGCGCAGGCTCTTTCTGCTGCCTCGCTGCTGGGCGCCGTGCCCCAGCTGGCGCTCGCCAAGGACCCGGACCAGAAAAGCGTCAGCGCCCATGAGCTCAGCGTCAAGGATGTCAGTGGCCTGGCGGTGTTCGCCGGCAGCGGCTGCAACGTGGTCGGCCTGGCCGGGCCTGATGGCGCCTTGCTGATCGATGGCGGCCTGGTGGTGAATTCCCCGGTACTGCTGAAATCAGTGGCGGACACCCTCAAGTCGAAGCGCATCCACACGCTGATCAACACCCACTGGCACCCGGAGCAGACCGGGTCCAATGAGGCCATCGGCAAGGCCGGCGGCACCCTGATTTCGCACGAAGTCTCCCGGCTGGCCCTGGGCCGCAAGGAACGTTCCGCGCTGTATGAGGGCTACTACGGCCCCTTGCCGCCCAAGGCAATCCCGACGCAGACCACGTACAACGTGGGCAGGCTGATGCTCGCCGACGAGCAGGTCGACTACCGCTACCTGCCGGCCGCGCATACCAATGGCGACCTGTTCATCCATTTCCCAAAACGCAATGTGATCGTTGCCGGCGGGCCGGTCTCCGCAGAGCGCTGGCCGGTCATGGATTACCTGAACGGAGCCTTCATGCACGGCTTCGTGCGGTCCTATGAAATTCTTGCTGAAGTCGCCAAGCCCGACACCATCATCATTCCGGCCAACGGTCCGACGCTGACCGGCGCCGACATCGTCCGGCAGAAGGACATGTATTGGGCGCTGTTCAAGCAGTTCTTCATCGATTTCAACAAGGGGTTTGGTCCCTCCGACGTGGTTGACCAGCACCCGCTCAAGGATTACGAAGCGCAATACGGTGATCCGGCGCAGTTCCTGGAATACGCCTACCGCAGCCTGCAATTGGCGACCATTCCGCACTGACCGCACCCAGGGTCGCCGGCGCGACGACCGCGGGCGTGTTGCCGCGGAAATACACCATTGCTACAAAGCCCCACTGTGCGCGCGAGCGCGATGAGGCCTGTTTGCTCTGCATCGGCGGATGCGGGGAAACCCGGCGCGCCAGCGCTGATGGATGGGCTCGGGACGGACTAAATCCATTATTAGTCAATAGCTTGGTAGCCTTCTGCGCCGCAGCCTTGCGGCGGCAGCCAAGCCAGGAACACGGAATTTTGATGATCGACGGCCGCTGCGATCCTCGCAAGCGCACCCCCGGTCGGGGACTTGAAAAGTCAAAACCAGTCGCGCGCCCGGTATTGACTCCGTCGCATCGAGCGGCTGCAGCATATAATAATTAAGGATACGGACAGAGGAGGCGGCATGCGCAAGGGCGGACTATTGTCGACAGATACGCTGAGGCGAGCCGGTGCTTGCGTGCCTCTGGTTTGGCTGGTCCTCGCGGCCGGCGTCGCGCAGGGTCAAGGGGCGGCGCAAGGGGCGGCGCACCCCACCGACCTCAAGCAGTTCAACGACCTGATCAATCATAACTGCATCAAATGCCACAATTCCACGGACTGGGCCGGTGGCGTGGCCATGGACACCATGGATCTGAGCGAGGCGGGCCAGGATCCGCAGGTCTGGGAACATGCCGTCACCAAGTTGCGCGGTCGGCTCATGCCCCCCGCCGGCAATCCCCAGCCCGACCAGGCCAGTGTCGATGCCTTTGTCGGCTATCTTGAGACCTCCATCGACGCCGCCGCAAAAGTGCCGCGGGTCGGTCATGTCCCGCTGGAGCGACTCACGCGCACCGAGTTCGCCGCATCAGTGAAAGATCTGATCGGGGTGGACGTCGATGCCAAGCAGGTGCTGCCCACCGAGATCGAAGTCGACGGCTTCAGCAATATCGCCGGTGCTCTGGATGTCTCACCGACCTTCATGGAGCAATACCTGTCCGCGGCACGCAAGGTCGCGCAGAGCGCGGTGGGCGCGCCGGTGCCGAAAATGGAAAGCGTGTACTACGGCGGCGGCGGCGGCGGCGGCGGCCAGGCCGGGCCCGGTTCCCCGACGCAGTACAATCATAAGGACGGGTACCCGCTGGGCACCCGTGGCGGCGTGAGCTTTACGCACGTCTTCCCCGCCGACGGGGAATATCACTTCAACTTCATGGACGGCGACAGCATCGACGCCGGCCTGTATCCGCGCGGCATGGAGACCGCGGCCACGGTCGTCTTCCTCGTGGACGACAAGGAAGTGGCTCGCCGGGAGATTGGCGGCCCGGCTGATATGACCCTTGCCGAACGTGATGGGCCCAAGGGCCGATTGGCCCTGATCGCCAGACTGTCCAACATCCCGGTGCAGGTCACCGAGGGCTCACACACCGTCACCGTCACCTTCATTGAACGCTCCTGGGCGGAGAGCAATGACCCGACCGGCGGTGGCAAGGTGTCGGGCATGCCCATCATCCGCGACGGCATTCAAGTCGTGGGCCCGTTCCAGCCGCACGGCCTGTCGCTGAGCAACAGTCGCGCCAAGATCTTCATTTGCGAGCCCAAGCAGGAAAGCGAGGAGCGCCCCTGCGCGGAAAAGATTGCGCGCCATCTGGCGACCGAAGCATTCCGCCGTCCCGTGACGGACGCCGATTTGCAGGTGCTGATGAAGTTCTATGAGAGCGGCCGGTCCGGATCCGCCAGTTTTGATTCCGGTGTGACCGAACTGGTCACGGCCATCCTGTCGAGCCCCGACTTCCTGTATCGCGCCATCGCCGCGCCGACAAAGCCGGGTCAATCACTGCCACTGGACGATCTGGAGCTGGCCTCGCGCCTCTCCTTCTTCCTCTGGAGCGAGGGCCCCGATCAGCAACTGCTCAACCTGGCCGAGCAAAAGCGACTCTCGGATCCTGCGGTCATGAAAACCCAGGTGGAACGGATGCTCAAGGATCCGCGTGCCATGGCGTTGGTCAATAACTTTGCGTTCTCCTGGCTGAACGTGGGCACGCTGGACCAGATCGAACCCGACGACAAGTCCTTCAATTCCGCGATGCGGGACGACTTCACGACTGAGATCCGGCTGTTCCTGGCCAGCGTGCTGCTCGAGAATCGCAACGTTACCGATCTGCTCAACGCCGACTGGACCTTCGTCGATGAGCCGCTCGCGCGGCAATACGGCATCGCAGGCGTACACGGCCCGCAATTCCGACGGGTGATCCTCACGGACGAGAACCGCTGGGGCCTCATGGGCAAGGGAGCCGTGCTGCTGCGCACCTCGTACGGCGACCGCACCTCGCCCGTGCTGCGCGGTGAATATGTGCTCGACCGGATCATCGGCTCGCCACCCAACCAGCCGCCACCGGGTGTCAACACCGATCTGTCGCTGCACCTCGGGCAAAAGCCCACGACGGTGCGTGAACGGCTCGAGGTCCACCGCGCGAACCCCACGTGCAAAGCCTGTCATGGCGTGATGGATCCGTACGGCCTGGCACTGGAAAACTTCGATGTGACGGGACGTTGGCGCGACGAGGATGCCGTTGCCAAGGAGAAGATCGATCCCACCTCGGCGCTGTCGAGCGGCATCGTGCTGCACGGTCCGATCGACCTGCGTCACTATCTGACGCGACGTCCGGACCAGTTCCCGACGACGGTGACGAAGCGGTTGATGATGTACGCGCTCAATCGCGAACTCGAATACTACGACATGCCCGAAGTCCGGCAGATCGTGCACGCTGCTGCCGCCAGCAACTACACGTTCGCCGCGATCATCACCGGCATCGTCAATAGCGACGCCTTCCGGCGGCAGGGATTCGAAACGCCCGCGAAGAAGGTAGCGACCCCGACCAAGGTCGCATCCATATCCATACCCGCAGCTGCGACGCACTGAAGCAGTCCCAGGAGAGAGAGCGATGGCGATATTCCTGACCAAGAAGCATCTGTCCCGACGCACGTTCCTGCGCGGCAGCGGCGTGGCGTTGGCGCTGCCGTTCCTGGACGCCATGGTTCCGGCCGCCACGGCGCTGGCCGACACCGCGGCTGCACCGAAAACCCGCGCGGGATTTTTCTATCTGCCGCATGGCGCGATCATGAACAACACGCCCTTCGGCAAGGACGTGGACGTCTGGTCTTCCACCGGCAAGGGCGCAGACTTCAAGCTCGGCAAAACCCTTGCGTCGCTGGAACCGCTCAAGCGCTACGTCACCACGTTCGACAATCTCGAGAACACCGCGGCGCTGGGTTCAGTCCACACGCTCAATCCTGCGACCTGGCTGTCCTGCGTGCGTCCTGACACCACCGCCAAGGGCGCCAGCATGGCCATCACGCTCGATCAGGTGATCGCTCAGCGGCTGGGGCAGAAAACCTCGCTGCCCTCGTTGGAGGTCTCCTCGGAAACCACCATCCAGGTCGCCGCATGCGGCGGTGCGGGCTGTTACTACGCCTCCACGACGTCCTATGCCGGGCCCCACTCACCGCTGCCGATGGAATACAACCCGCGCAAGGTGTTCATCCAGCTCATGGGGGAAGGCGACACCGCGGCCGAACGCGACGCGCTGTTACGCAAGAACGCCAGCATCCTGGACATGGTCGCCGATCGTGCGAAGGCGCTGAACAATGACCTCGGCCCGGGCGATCGGGCGAAGCTGGCGGACTATCTGGACACCGTTCGCGAGATCGAACGGCGGGTGACGATGGCGGGTCAACGGGACTTCAAGGGCATCAACATCCCCAATGCACCGGTCGGTGAGCTGGAGGATTTCGACAAACAGGTCCGGCTGATGTTCGACCTGATTGCGCTGGCCTACCAGGCGGATCTGACCCGCATCGCCTCATTCGTGATGGTCGCCGAAGGCACCAACCGCACCTACAACAATGTGCAAGTGCCCGACGCCTTCCACCCGGTCAGCCACCATTCCAATGACCGCGAGCGCATTCGCCGGCTGACCGTCATCGAGCGTTATCACATGGAGCGGTTCGCGGACTTTGTGCAGAAACTGGCCAACATCAAAGAGGGTGACGGCAGCATTCTCGATCATTCGCTGTTTCTTTATGGCTCGAACATGAGCAACAGCAACCAGCACGACAACTATCCCTTGCCGGAGATTCTGGTCGGCGGCGCCAACGGTGCGCATGTCGGCGGCAAGAACGTCGTGGCGCCGCCTCACACACCGCTTGCTAATCTGCACCTGACGATCCTGGACAAGCTGGGGATCAAGCAACCCAGCTTTGGCAACAGCACCGGTGCCCTTACCGATGTCTAAAGAATCGCGCACACAGGAACAGGCCGTGAGGGCAGATCGCAGAAGCTTCCTGCAGACATCCTTCGGCGGACTCGCGGGGCTGGCCGCCGTGCCGCTCCTGGCTGGCCTCGCGGGCTGTCAGCAGGTTCCCACCCGTCAGTCGGTCGGGGGGAACAGCCAGCCGCCGACCGCCCGGACGGGGCCACTGCCCAGCGAACCCCTGACCGAGCGCGTGAGGCTCATTACCGGCGCGCCGGGCAATGTCGTCGCGCTCTCCGCCAGCGATGGCCTGCTGTTGATCGATAGCGGCTCCGCGGCCTTGGCCAATGGCGTGCGCGCCGGCCTCGCCGGCGCCAAGGTGAGCACGCTGTTCAACACGCACTATCACGCCGATCAGACCGGCGGGAACTTGCTGTTCGGCACGGCGGGTGCCGCCATCCATGCCCACGTGATCACCCGCGAGTGGCTGGCGACGGACTTTTACGTACCCGCGGAGGATCGTTGGGTGAAGGCCCTGCCGGCGGCGGCGCTGCCCACCGTGACCTTTCGCCAGAAAGGCGAGATGACGGCGGGTGCGGAACGCGTCGAGTACGGCTATCTGCTGGAAGCGCACACGCGCGGCGACATCTATGTGTTCTTCCGCGACTCCAACGTGCTTGCCGTGGGTGATGTCGCCTCCCCGCTGCGTGATCCAGCACTCGACTGGTACGCGGGCGGCTGGCTCGGTGGTCGGGTCGATGCGATGGATGATCTGCTCAAACTGGCCAATGACGAGACCAAGATCGTGCCGGCTTACGGGCCGGTGATGTCGCGCACCCAACTGCAGGCCGAACGCGACATGATGGCGCACCTCTACGACCGCACGACGCTGCTGACCACGCAGGGCCGCGGCGCGCAGGACATGCTCGATGAGGGCGTCATGAACGAATTGACCCGCAAGTTCCAGGACCCGTACCGGTTCCTCTACGATGACTGCAAGGGCCTCTGGGCTCACTACACCAATTTCGGGGGCAACATTGTTTAAGTGGACCATTGGGCCTAGGGGCCTGGCTGCTGCAATCGGCTTGCTGTCGCTTGGGGCAGCGGGATTTTCAGCTGCCGCATCCGGGGGGCCCCAGAGCCTCGTCGACCTGATCCGCTCGGGTCAGCGCGAGGCCGTGCTGGCCGCGATCACCTCCCCTGCCGTCGACGTCAATGCGGCCGAGCCCGATGGCACCACGCCGCTTCTGTATGCGACGTATACCGTCGATCATGAAATGGTGCGCGCGCTGCTCAAGCGCGGCGCGAAGGCCAACGTCACCAACAACTATGGTTCATCGCCGCTCACCGAGGCGGTCAAACTGGGTGATCTGGATCTGGTCCAGCAGCTGCTCAACGCACACGCGGATGCCAACTCGCCCAATCAGGATGGTGAGACCGCGCTGATGCTGGCCTCCAACGTCGGCTCGCTGAAGATTGCGCAGTTGCTGATCGCCAAGGGTGCGAACGTCAATGCGGTGGAAACCTTCCGTGGCCAGAACGCGCTGATGTGGGCGGCGGCGCAGGACCATCCGGACATCGTTGATCTGCTGCTGGCGCACCATGCGGAGGTCGCGCGGCGTGCCAAGGCTGATGACTGGCCGCGCCAGATGACCTCGGAACCGCGCGCCCAGTTCCGCCAGACCGGCGGACTCACCGCACTGCTCTACGCCATCCGCTCCGGCTGCACCCACTGCGCCGAGGCCATCGTCAAGGCGGGCGCGGACGTCAATCAGCCCACCCCGGATGGCATCACTCCGCTGATCGATGCGATCGACAACCGCAGCTTTGATATCGCGATGTTCCTGCTCGACAAGGGCGCCAATCCCAGTACCTGGGACATGAGTGGGCGTACACCCCTGTATGTCGCGGTGGATATGAACTCATACCATGGGCGCGGTTTCGGCGGGCCGACTGGCTTCGCCGGCTACCCAACCCCGACAGCGGCACACCCGGCCCAGACTGCCCACGCGATGGATCTCGTCAACAGGCTGCTCGGCATAGGCGTCGATGCCAATCATCAGCTCACGCGCATGCGGCCCAATGGCAACGGCCGGGGTCGCTTCGAGGATTACATGATGCGCGGCGGCACCGGTCCGTTGATGATTGCGGCGATGAGCCATGATGATGTGGCCATCAAGGCGCTGCTGGCGCACGGCGCGGAAGTGGATCTGCCCAATGTGTTCCAGATTACGCCCTTGATGGCGGCCGTCGGCATGAGCGGCTCGGGTCGCGCCGGCTTCGGGCCTCCGGAACGTGACGCCCAGGAGCGCGTGATCGAAACTGTCGACCTGCTCCTGCAGGCCGGGGCCGACGTCAACGCCCGCGTTACGAACAGCCATACCCACACTGCCAAACTCGTCGCCTATGTTCAGGGCCGCGACCACGAGGGTCAGACAACCCTGTTCCCCGCAGCCGAGGAGGGGTGGGACAAGGTCGTCAAGCATCTGCTCGACTGCGGCGCAGACGCGACCCTACGCGATGACACGGGCAAGACTGCGCTCGACTTCGCCCGCTCACCCCCGGTCGGACGCAGACCGGCACCGGCGGCGGCCGCTGGTGCACGTGCGGGCGGTGGCGGCGAAGCCGCGGGCCGTGCGGAAACCATAGCGCTGCTCGAAGCCGCAATGTCCAAGTCCGGTGCCGGTGCCGGTGCCGGTGCTGGTGCCGGGGGCGCAGGACAGACGCCCGCGCCGTAACAGCAATCCACAGAACCAATCGCTGCGGGGAATGGTCCATTCCTCACTGACGAGTGGCTCGCAGAATTGCAGGCCTGATTGCCGCTGCAGGTCACGGTTTGCAACAACTGACCCGGTGCGCGGGAGGGAATGTCAGCTGCCAGACAGCAAGCCCTTTTGTTCCAGCGGTTGATCCACGATATGATCAGATGCAAGCGTCGCCCGATTCGGCCTTACGCAACTAGAACACGGCCAACGGGATGAGAATCGATTCCGCACTGGAAATCCCTGAACCGACCCACCCCTTGCTGCGATCTCTTTTGCGTTTGATCCCAGCAGTGTGGGTGTTGTCGATCGCCGGTTGCGCGGTCGGTCCCGATTTCAAGCCTCCCGCCGCACCGAGTGTCAGCAATTACGTCGCGGGTCCGTTGACCAATCCCGCTGCCACCGCCAATGTGCCGGGCGGAGCTGCGCAACGCTTCATCGCAGGCGGCGACCTTTCGGCAGACTGGTGGACCTTGTTCCACTCCAAACGGCTCAATGACCTCATCGAGCAGGCGCTCAGGAACAATCACGATCTGAAGGCCGCGCAGGCGGCATTGACGGAAGCGCACGAAAATGTCCTCGCGCAACGCGGCGCATATTATCCGAGCATCGGTGCGGACTTCTCCGGCACTCGCCAGAAGCAACCCGCTTCGCTGGCGCCGGTGCCCAGCAACAACGCGCTGCTGTACAACCTTTTTACACCACAGCTGAGCATCTCCTATGTGCCCGACGTGTTCGGTCTGAATCGCCGCACAGTCGAATCGCTGCAGGCGCAGGCACAGACGGTACGCTTCCAGATGCTCGCAACCTATACGACGTTGACCTCCAACGTGGTGGTCACGGCGATCCAGGCCAGTGCGATGCAGGCGCAGATCGAGGCGACCCGCCAGGTCATCGCGATCAATTCCCACATGCTGGACACTCTCAACTATCAATTGCACAAAGGTTACGCCAGCGGGCTGGATGTGGCCGCCCAGGAATCGCAACTCGCACAAGTCACCGCCACCTTGCCGCCGCTGATCAAGCAATCGGAACAACTGCAGCATCTGCTGGCGGTGCTCACCGGTCGCTTCCCCAGCGAAACAGCGGCAGAGACATTCGAGCTGTCGAGTCTGCAGTTGCCCGGCGATCTGCCAGTCAGCATGCCCGCGACGCTGGTCGCACAGCGACCGGATGTGCGCCAGGCGCAGGCGAACCTGCATGCTGCCAGCGCGCAGATCGGCATTGCCATCGCGAACCGCTTGCCCGATATCACCCTGACCGCCGATGCGGGCAGCACAGCCTTGGCGATCAGCCAGGTGTTCACCTCCGGTAACGGCTTCTGGGGTCTGACGGCTGATCTGGCGGCGCCCATCTTCGAGGGCGGCAAACTGCTGCACCTGGAACGCGCGGCCAAGGCCGCCTACACGCAGGCGGCTGAACAGTATCGTAGTACGGTCCTGACCGCGGTGCAGAACGTCGCCGATACCTTGACGGCCCTGCAACAGGATGCCGCAGGGCTCAAGGCGTCCGCCGCAGCCGAGCACGCTGCCAAATCCACGCTCGATCTGGCACAACAACAGGTTCGCGATGGCTATGCGAGCGATCTCGCGCTCCTGAACGCAGAACAGACGTATCAGCAGGCACGCATCAATGTGATCCAGGCTCAGGCCAGCCGTTATGCCGACACAGCGGCGCTGTTCCAGGCACTGGGCGGCGGCTGGTGGCAACGATCGGATCTGACAGAGACTATTCATGGGAACTGAATCACGTCGTACGCAAGTCTTCGCAGTGGCCGTGGTGCTGGCTGCAATCGTGTCAGCCACGGGCTGTTCACGCGAGACGGCAGGCAATTCGCAGGACGCCACCTCCACCGCCAGCAACGTCACCTTGACCACTGCGCAACGGCAGCATGTGCAGGTGGAAACGGTGGCGTCCACCACTTTCCGCAAGGCTCTCGACACCACCGGGGCGGTGGATTTCGACAACGATCAGGCGACCAGCGTCCTGGCGCCCTTCTCCGGTCCAGTATCGCGGCTGCTGGTTTCGCTTGGCGAACGGGTCAGGCAAGGCCAGCCATTGGCGACGGTGAGCTCCCCCGATTTTGCCGCAGCCGTCGCCGATTACCGCAAAGCGATCGCCACCGCCGCGACCACCCGTCACCTGGCCGATCTGGACAAGGATCTGCTGCAACATCAGGGTGTCGCCCAGCGCGAGGCAGAACAGGCACAAACGGATGCTGAGAACGCGCAGTCCGATCTCACCGCCGCGCTGCAGGCGCTCATCGCTTTGAATGTCGATCCACAGACCATCAGGAATATCCAGGAGAACCGGCCCGTTGAGGGTCTGGAAGGTACGATCCGTTCACCAATCGCGGGAATCGTAGTGGAGAAACTGGTGACGCCCGGGCAACTGGTACAAGCCGGCACCACCCCGTGTTTTACCGTTGCCGATCTTTCGCGCGTGTGGGTGCAGGCGCAGATCTTCGGGTCGGACGTGGCCTCAGTGCACGTCGGCGATGCCGCTGAAGTGGTATCGGACAACGCTGCCACACCTTTGCCGGGATTGGTCACCAATGTGTCCGCGCTGGTCGATCCCGACACCCGCTCGGTGATCGCGCGCGTAACGGTGCCGAACACGTCCGGCATCCTGAAGAAACAGATGTATGTCCGCGTGCTGATCCGCTCGCAGGAGCAGCAAAGCGGCTTGCTGATTCCGGTGTCGGCGATATTGCGCGATGATGAGAATCTGCCCTTTGTGTACGTCGAGCAATCCGACGGCAGCTTCGCGCGGCGCCATGTGACGCTGGGTTACCGTGACGGCGACCGGTTGGACATTCCCTCTGGCATCAGGGCCGGCGAAAAGATCGTTGTCGATGGCGGCATCTTCGTCAGATTCATCCAGAGCCAATGAGCGCCCAACTGCCGTCGAACGCGCCGGAACCGCGATCCGGCTCAGCGATCAATCGCATTGTCGGCTTTGCGCTCGAGCAGCGCCTGCTGATCATTCTCCTGGCGGCAGGCCTGATTGGCGCGGGCTGGTGGGCGCTCAGGCGGCTGCCCATGGATGCCTATCCGGATCTGTCTCCACCGATCGTGGAGATCATCACGCAATGGCCAGGACATTCCGCCGAGGAAATCGAGCGTCTGGTGACCGTGCCGGTCGAGCTGGGTCTTAACGGAATTCCGGACCTGGCGACGAAGCGATCAATTTCGCTGTACGGATTGTCGGATGTCACGCTGACGTACCAGGATCGCGTCGACAACTACTTTGCGCGCCAACTGGTTTTCAATCGCCTGGGCGCCATTACCCTGCCAACCGGCGTGACGCCTTCGGTATCGCCGCTGTCCTCGCCATCGGGTTTGATCTATCGCTACGTATTGGAAAGCCCCGATCGCTCGCCGATGGAGCTCAAGACCTACGAGGATTGGGTCATCGCGCCTCAGTACCGATCGGTCACCGGGGTGGCCGACGACTCGGCATTCGGCGGCGGCGATATGCAATACCAGGTGCTGCTCGATCCAGGCAGGATTGCCGCAGTCGGCCTGTCGGTCTCACAGGTGGAGGCGGCGCTGGCGGCCAACAACAGCAACGCCGGCGGTGGGTTCTATTCCCAGGGCGGGCAATTCTTCTACATCCGCGGGCTGGGCCGACTGACCACGACACAGGACATCGAGGATGTGGTGCTGGCGGTGCATAACGGGACCCCGGTGCTGGTCAAGGATGTCGGGCGCGTGGCCATCGACATCGCGCCCCGTCTGGGCGAGTTCGGCTACATGAGGCGCGACGATGCGGTCGAGGGCGTGATTCTCATGCTCACCGGCGAGAAAACCCAGGATGTTCTGAAGCGCGTCGAGGCCAAAACCGAGGAGCTCAACCGCGAGGTATTGCCCCGGGACATCAAGATCCACCCATTTTACGACCTGGCTGACCTGATTGCCCAAACGACGCAGGTGGTCGAGCGCAACCTGTTGCTGGGCATGGTCCTGGTCGTCGCCGTGCTGGTGTTTTTTCTGTATGACATTCGCGCCGGTTTGATCGTCGCCGTCACCATTCCACTGGCGCTGCTGTTCGCCTTCGTCTGCCTGGATCTGCAGAAGGCCTCTGCCAATCTGCTCTCGATTGGTGCGGTGGATTTCGGCATCCTCGTCGATGGCGCCATTTTCATGGTGGAGAACATATTCCGTCAGCTTGCCTTGCGTCAGGGCACGCAGCTCAACGTCCGGGCAATCATCATCGATGCGGCGGCGGAGGTGGATCGCCCGTTGGTCTATGCGGTCGCCGTCATCGTGGCGAGCTTCCTGCCGATCTATGTGTTGACCGGACCTTCCGGCACCCTGTTCAAGCCCATGGCCGATACCATGATTTTCGCGCTGGTCGGTTCGCTGCTGGTTACCCTGACCCTGTTGCCGGTGTTGTGCGCCCTGCTCATGCGCAAGGGTGTGCGGGAGCGGCGCAATGCTCTCTTCGAGAAGACCAGGACCGCTTACATCCGCGGTCTGCATTTCTGTCTTGAGCGACCCTGGCCGACGATCGTGGTGCCCACCGTGCTGCTCGCGCTGTCGTTGCTGCTGGTGCCGCGGATTGGCGCGGAATTCATGCCGCATCTGGACGAAGGCGCGTTGTGGGTACGCGCGACGATGCCCTACACGATCTCCTTCGATGAGGCGGCGAATGTCACGCCGAAGATCCGCGGTGTGCTGAGCTCGTTTCCGATGGTGACCACGGTCACCTCGGAACTGGGCAGGCCGGATGACGGCACCGACTCCACCGGATTCTTCAATGTGGAATTCTTTGTCGGCCTGAAACCCTATTCGCAGTGGCACGGCGACTACCGCGACAAACCGGCCCTGATCGACGCCATCAACCGCAAGCTGCAGTCATTTCCCGGGATCGATTTCAACTACACGCAGCCTGCGGAAGACGCGGTGGATGAAGCCGAAACGGGTCTGAAGAGCGCCTTGGCCGTCAAGATATTTGGCGCCGACCTGGAAACGCTCCAGGCGAAAGGCAAGGCCATCAAGGAAGTCCTGGCGCATGTGCGCGGCATCAGTGATGTGACGCTGGTGCATGAACTCGGGCAGCCGAGCCTGACTCTCAAGATCGATCGGGAGAAGATCGCACGCTACGGGCTGAACGTCTCCGACATCAACGGCCTGATCGAAACCGCGATCGGGGGTGATGTGGCGACAGAGGTGGTGCAGGGAGAGAAGCAATTCGATCTCATCGTTCGGCTCGATCGTCAGTTCCGGGACAATCCGCAGGAAATCGGCAACATCCCGGTAGCGACACCAGGGGGTCAACAAATCCCGCTCAAGCAATTGGCCGATATCGAGGAAACCAACGGGGCGTCATTCATCTACCGCGAAGACAATTCCCGCTACATCGGCGTGCAGTTCTCGGTGACCGGACGCGATCTGGCAGGCGCGGTGCAGGATGCCATCCAGCAGGTCCACGACAAGGTCGGCCTGCCACAGGGCTATCGCCTGGATTGGGGCGGTGAGTACAAGGAATACACCGCCTCGCGGGCGCAGATGAATGTGATTCTGCCGCTGACGTTGTTGCTGATCTTCATGCTGCTGTTCGTGCTGTACGGTAATTTCAAGTTTCCCTTCATCACTGTATTGGGCGTGCTGTTGTCGGCGCCGGTCGGGGGCATCCTCGCGTTGTGGATCACCGATACGCCGTTTTCGGTCTCCTCCGGCATCGGCTTCATCGTCCTGTTCGGTGTCTCGGTGTTGACCGGTGTTGTCTACATCTCCTATGTCAACGAGTTGCGCCGGGGCGGGACGGCGACTGCCGAGGCGATCCGCGAGGGCGCAACCCTGCGGTTGCGCCCGATCATGATGACCGCGCTGGTGGCCGCGCTGGGATTGTTGCCTGCTGCGTTGGCGACCGGAGTGGGCACCGATTCGCAACGACCGTTCGCGCTGGTGATCGTCTCGGGCATGCTGTCGCGGTTGGTGATCAGCATCTTTCTGATGCCGGCGCTGTACGCGCTGGTCGCACGCCCGAATGATCGGCTGCAGGTCTGAAGGGGGCGCCGGCCGCGGCGTTGCGCTGGTCCTTAAGACCCTGGCCCTTAAGACCCTGGCCCTTCGCCCCAACCTGAGTGCAGTTGCCCGTTGCCCCTGAAGAACGCCTCGATATGCCGAATGAGGCCGTCCTGGATCTTAAACGCCTCGAATACCACCGAACCGTTGTTGTTCGGCAGTTCCGGTGGGGTCATGAAATTGGCAATGGCAAGCACCACGCCGCGCTCCTCATCGGCGATGTAGAAGCGGCGGTTACGCACCGTCCAGCGCACCTTCGGATCCTTGAATTCCCCGCCACAGCTACCCGGGCCGAGCCTGGAGTTCACGGTAAAGGTCCCAAGCTCGATGCGCTGGCACTCCGGGTGCCAGGGCACGTCGTGATAGTTGCGGCTGCCCGTCACCGCATCGAAGTACTGGTCAGCAATCGCGAACAGCTGCGCGCGGGAAGAGCGTTCCGCCGGCGGCAGGTAGGTGTCGTAGATGCTGTGCGGCAGTTCCAGGGAAGACGCCGGGGTTCCGCCCAGCGTGCCATCATAGGAGATCTCTTCGATTTCGGTGACCTGCTGCCGCAGGACTTTCAAGCGCACGACATAGAACCACCACTTCTCGGCATCCCGGGTGGGGGTGTTGGTGAGCGTGCCGTAGAACACTGCCGACCCGCTGATCGGGTCCACGAACGCGTGGCGATAGGGAATGCGCTTTACAGCGCCCCACACCTGCCCGTGGCCCAGCGTCGTCACCACACCGTTGCTGGTGACGCGCAGCTGCGGCGACACCTTCAGGCGCGAGGTGTCGTTATCGACCAGCGCCTCGGTATAGGTGGTCAGCGTGGCCAGCAGACAGTGGCGGTTGCAGTCCGCTGGCGCCGCCTGCGCGTCGGCTGCAGCAGCTGCCGGCCGCGCCCCGGCCCATGCACCGGTCACACTCAAAACGACGGCCGCCGCCCATCCGGCCAGATTGTGGTGCCGCCTGATCACGCTCGCCCCTGCAGCGACCACAGCAGCCGCTGTTCGGTACCGTGGGGATCATCGACCAGCTTGCACTGATCGTTGAATATCATCGTCGCGCGCCGCGTATTGTCGTACGCCGTCCAATGCGGCAGTCCCGGGTGATTGGGGTTGCCGGTGCGCGCAAAGGCAACCCAGGCGTCGCTCATGCGTGTCGCCAGCGCGTAGCGATCCTTGCCCGAGCCGGTCATGGACTTCGCGGCATCGACATTGTCGAAGACGAAGGGAATTTCCAATGTATGGAAGGTGCGCAGCTTGCCCTCGCGAACCGGTGACCGCCAGGTAAAGTAATACTGGTACACCGGCGCCTGAGCCTGCGCCGCCTTGCGCTCCGCTTCCAGGAGGACATTGGCACGAAAGCCATCGGATGCCATGATGAGATACAGATCCGTGTTGGCCGTACCGGGTCGTCCGGCGCGATAGGCCGCTATGATCCGGTCGACATCGGCGTCGCTGGTGGTTCGCAGGAATTGTTTGACGCGCGCATGCAGCGCGGTGTCATCGATTGGGTCCAGCGGTTGGCCGGGGAAGAACGTCACTTCAGTCTCGACTGTCCCGATCAGCAAGGGCACGTTGGCGGACAGCGCCGGCGCCATCGGATCGAAAGGGTCTGCCGGCAACGAGTGGCCGTCGACCACCGGCCCGAAGTTGATGGGCGGGCCGCCTTTCGTGTCGGTTGCCGCGAGCAGCTGCTGCAGCGGCAGGTCCTGCAACTGCTCCAGTTGATTGGGCTTGAGGTTCAGGCGCGCGAGATAACGCTCGGCATTCTTGCTGGCGGCATCGCGTGAAATCCCCTTGACGTCCGCACCGCTTTGCACGATTGCCCGCTGGAAGAGACCGTGCGCCGCGGGCATGGCCATGAGCGAGCTGACTTTGCCCCCGCCCCCCGATTGGCCAAACAGGGTGACGTTGTCGGGATCCCCGCCGAAAGTGGCAATATTGTCCCGCACCCATTCGAGCGCTGCGACGATGTCGAGATTGCCCGCATTGCTGCTGGCGGCGTAGCGCGCGGCGCCAAATCCGGCCAGATACAGATAGCCAAACGCCGACAGCCGGTGATTCACCGTCACGACCGCGACGTCGTGCTTCCGGGCCAACTGGATGCCGTCGTACATGGTGAAACCGCCGGAACCGCTGGTAAAGCCCCCGCCGTGGAGCCAGACCATGACCGGGAGCTTCCGTCCGCGATCCAGCGTCGGGGTCCAGACATTCAGCACCAGGCAGTCCTCGCCCATCATTTCGTCGCGGTCCATGGCCTCGACTTCGGGCGGCACGACGCCATGAAACGCTGACAACAGCTGCGGCGAGCGCGGGCCCAGCGCGGTCGCTTCGCGCACCATCGACCAGGGTGTCGGCTTTGCGGGCGGCTGAAAGCGACCCGCGCCGGCTGTGGTGGCACCGTAAGGGATGCCCCGGAAGGTATAGACACCGCTCGCGTGGGTACCCCGGATCTTGCCGGCGGTGGTCGCGACAGTCGCCGGCAAAGCCACGGCCTCATCGGCCAATACGCCAGAGGGCCGGGAGGCAAGAATGCCTGCCGCCAGTGAGGACATCTCGATGAAGCTGCGCCGATCCATTACCCACTCCCCTTTTCGTTAAAACCGCTGTATCGGAACGGAAACCATCTCGCGCAGGCAGTTCGTGCGATTGCCGATTCACCCACCAGTGTAGTGCAATCAGGGGGATTTTCGTCGCGTTGAAATCACAACAGCCTCTCGCCAGCCTCGATACACCGGCCACCCCCGCGACATCGTCCCACTACACGCGGGCGTCGCCCGCGGGTTAATCTGTGGTAATAAGGTGCGCGGGAGCGGCAATCGCATCGTGCACCGCAACGATAAAAGGGGGGAACGCATGCGCAGCATTGACGGGAGGCGGAAGGGTGCCGCAGTGGCGATCGCGCTGCTGCTGGGCCTGACGCTCAGCGCAGCCGCACCGGCGCAGATGGACCCCTCGGGAGAGTGGGCCCCGCGCTTTGATGAAGACCGGTTCGAGCGCATTCCGGGCCCTGAAATCGGCGACTATCTCGGCCTGCCCATCAATGATGCGGCACGGCTGCGCGGTGACAGCTGGGATGCCGCCCTGGTCGAGCTGCCGGAAAACCAGTGTCGCGAACACGGCTCGGACTATGGCTGGCGGGGTCCCTCGAATCTGAGTATCTGGAAGGAGGTTGACCGGGCGACACAGAAGGTCATTGCCTATCACACGCACCTTTCGGCGTACGGCGCCGAGCAGACCATCTGGATGGATGGCAGACCGCATCCTCCGAACTACGCGCGCCATACCTGGCAGGGTTTTTCGACCGGTCAGTGGGATGGGGACACCCTCGTCATCACCACCACCCACCTGAAGGAGAACTGGATCCGGCGCAATGGGATCCCGCGCAGCGATCTGGCTACGGCGCGCGTGCATGTCATGCGACACGGCAACTATCTGACCGTGGCGGTGATCGTCTACGACCCCGTCTATCTGACTGAACCCTTCATCCGCACCACCGATTTCGTCTATGCCCCGCAGCAGCAGATGGCGCCCTGGCCCTGCGAGCCCGTGGATGAGGTCGATCGGGCGCCTGGCATCGTGCCGAATCATCTGCCCGGCACCAACACCTTCCTGAATGAATTTCCGGCGAACTATGGCATCCCGCCGCTGGCGACCCGGGGCGGCGCTGAGACGATGTACCCGGAGTACATGCTGAAAATGAAGACCATGCCCGTGCTGCCGCGGCCGCAGAAAAAGGCGGCGACGCCATGATCCGGCAGTCGCGGATCCGCGGAATCGTTGCCGCCTGCTGTGCGCTTGCCTGGATGGCGGCAGGCCCGATCCTCGCCTGGGGTGCGCCTCCCGCCCCGGCGACTCCAGCGCCGCCCGCCGAAGTCCATATCCTGCCCGTCCAGGGCAATATTTACATGCTGGTCGGCGCCGGCGGCAACATCACGGTACAGACGGGCAGCGATGGCGTGCTGCTGGTGGATACCGGGCTCGCCCCCATGAGCGACCAGGTCCTCGCCGCGGTCCGCAGCCTTTCGGACCAGCCCATTCGCTACATCATCGACACCCATGTGCATGCGGATCATGTCGGCGGCAATGAGGCGATCGCCAAGGCGGGCGAAACCATCGCCGGAGGCAACGTCGTCGGGGACATCGGCTCGAGCGCCTCCAATCAGGCCACCGTCATGGCGTTCCAGACCGTCCTGGATCGTATGAGCACCCCCGTAGCGGGCTCGCCACCCACACCACAAGGCGCGTTGCCGACCGATACCTACACCACGCCTGAGCGCAAGATTTTTTTCGACAATGAGGGCGTGGAACTGATCCACATACCCGCCGCGCATACCGATGGCGACACCATGGTTTTTTTCCGTCGCTCCGACGTGATCAGCACCGGGGACATCTTCGTCACCAACGGCTATCCGGTCATCGATCTGGACCGCGGCGGCAACATCCAAGGTGTGATCGCAGGTTTGAATCGCATCGTGGCGTTGGCGATTCCGGCCGACGAGCAGGAGGGGGGCACACTGATCATCCCCGGCCATGGCCGTCTGTGCGACGTGGCCGATGTGGTGTTTTACCAGGAGATGGTCACGATCATCCGCGACCGCATCCAGGATTTGATCAAGAAGGGCAAGACCCTCGAGCAGGTGAAAGCTGCCCGGCCGACTCGCGACTACGACCCGCGATACGGTTCGACCACCGGGTTTTGGACCACGGACAAATTCGTCACCGCTGTCTACAAGAGTCTACGGGCTGGAGACCATCATGAATAGGACGTGCCTGGCCCTGCTGGCGCTGGCTGTAATCGTGTCAGGCGCGCCGGTGTACGCTCACCATTCGTTTGCTGCGACCTACTTCGTCGACCAGGAGATCACCATCGACGGGACGCTGACGCAATTCATGTTTCGCAATCCGCACTCCTTCGTCAAGGTCTCTGCCAAGGACAAAAGTGGTCAGCAGCAGATCTGGTCCGTCGAGTGGGGCGGTGGGGCGCAGCTGACTCAATCGCACGTGACGCGCGATACCTTGAAATCCGGAGATCACGTCATAGTCACGGGTAATCCGGGACGTGATCCGAGCGAACATCGAATCCGTCTGCATAAGATCGTACGCACCTCAGACGGCTGGACCTGGGAAGGAGTAATCATGTGATCAGGTTGGGATTACTGTGCCTGCTGCCGGGCCTGCTGCTCGCAGGTGCCGCCTCTGCCCAGGTGGCACGCCCAGCGCAGGATGCACGCAGCCGCGCGCCGGTCGACCTGACCGGCTACTGGGTCGCCGTGGTCACTGAGGACTGGCGCTATCGGATGATGACGCCCGACAAGGGCGACTTCACCGGCATATCGCTCAACGCGGCCGGGCGCGCCCTGATGCAGAAATGGGACCCGGCGCAGGACCAGGCCAGCGGTGAAGCGTGCCGATCGTACGGGGCTGCGGCGATCATGCGCCTGCCGACGCGCTTGCACATCACGTGGCAGGATGGCAATACCCTCCAGGTCGATACGGATGCCGGTGAGCAGACGCGGCTGTTTCATTTCGCGGGTGCGGCGCCGCGCGATGCAACGCCCAGTTGGCAGGGCTACTCCGAGGCGCTTTGGGACGGGATGCGGGGACGCGGTGGATTTGGCGGCGTGACCGCGGGCCTGCCCACCACCGCCGGTGTGGCCGGTAGAGCCCCGGCGCCGACTCAGGACGGCTACCTCAAGGTCATGACGACGCAGATGCGACCGGGCTATCTGCGCAAGAACGGTGTGCCCTACGGGGCCGACTCGACCGTGGAGGAGTACTTTGACAGTTTCCGGGAACCGAACGGAGATGTCTGGCTGGTGGTGACCAGCATCGTGACGGATCCGGAATATCTGGCGCAATCCTTCATCACCAGCTCGCAGTTCAAGAAGACTGATGCGGCCAAATGGAACCCCACACCGTGCCAGTCCAAATAGCAGCACGCAATGCACGGCGGTGGCCGCATCGATGATGCTCGAGAGCGCCCTGGTATGGCTGCACGACACTTCCTTCGGTACGGTCATCCGCGAATCCGTCTGGGCCGAACCCATCATCGAGACGATTCACGTCCTGACGCTGACGGTGTTTCTGGGCTTCGTGATGATGCTGGACTTGCGGCTGCTGGATCTGGTGTTGCAGCGAACGCGTGTGTCCACGATCTTCCAGCAATTCAATCCGTGGCTGTTCGGCTCTTTCGCCATCATGATCGTGACCGGACTGTCGCTCTTTGCCGGTGACCCGGTGCTGTTCTACGGAACCATCTTCTTCAAGCTGAAAATGCTGATGCTGCTGGCCGCAGCACTCAACGTCGTGGCCTTCAACCTCACCCTCGGACGCCGCCTGGCACAGTGGGATGCACTGAGCACGACACCCACCGGCGCCAAAATCACCGGTCTCCTCTCCCTCATCCTGTGGATCGCCGTGGTCGCCTGTGGGCGCGGCATTGCCTACGTGCTGCCGCCGCCATGAGGTTGGCATGAGCGTGCTCGCGGCCTGGACCCTCGCCTTCTGCCGCTGGTGCAATGGGTCGTTTTTTGGCCATGGCATTCGCGACTCCGCGTGGCTCTTTCCGTTCGTCGAGGTGTTCCACCTGCTGGCCCTGGGCCTGCTCGGTGCCACCGTGGTCCTGGTCAACCTGAGCCTGTTCGGGGTTCGCTTCGGCAGCGCCTCCACACCTGAGCTCGCACGCGAACTGCGGCCCTGGATGCTCGGCAGTATCGGGGTGATGCTGGTGTCCGGCTTCCTGCTCTTTTCCACCGAAGCGGTGAAGATGTACGGCAACTGGGCCTTTCAGCTGAAGATGATCTTCCTGCTGCTGGCGATTGTGTTCACCTTGACCATCCACCGCAGGGTGGTCGATGCGCCGCAGGGGCCAGTGGGCCGGCGATGGCTGACCGCAGTGATTTCGCTGCTGTTGTGGCTCGGAGTCGGACTGGGCGGCCGCGCGCTTGGCTTCGTCACCACTGCTGCCTCGGCGGTCATCGGCCAGTAGCGTGCGCCGCGGGCCGGCTCAGAGGCGCTCCAGGAGCAGCGCAATCCCCTGCCCCACCCCAATACACATGGTGCACAACGCCAGCCGTCCACCGCTGCTTTCCAGTTGATTGAGTGCGGTCATCACCAACCGCGCACCACTGGCTCCCAGCGGATGCCCAACGGCGATGGCACCGCCGTTGGGATTGACCTGCTCAGTGTCATCGGGCAGGCCCAACTCGCGCAGCACGGCAAGCGCCTGGGCGGCGAAGGCCTCATTGAGCTCGATCACATCGATCTGCGACAGCGTCATGCCCGTTTGGGCCAGCAACTTCTGCGTCGCCGGCACCGGACCCCTGCCCATGACCCGCGGCGCCACCCCGGCCACGGCCCCTGCGATCACCCGGGCACGGGGCGTCAAACCGTAGCGTTTCGCGGCGGCTTCACTGGCCAGCAGCAGGGCGGCCGCGCCATCATTGATTCCTGAAGAATTCCCCGCGGTGACCGAGCCCTCCGGGCGCACCACGCCCTTGAGCCGGGCGAGCCCTGCCAGGGTCGTATCCGGTCGCGGCTGCTCGTCGCAATCAACGCTCAGGGGGGCTTGCTTGGGCAGCGCTAGCGAAACCGGCGCGATCTCCCGCTTGAAGAATTCACGCGCCAGGGCGCGCGCATAGCGCTGCTGACTGCGCAGTGCAAAGGCATCCTGATCGGCCCGCGACAGCTGCCACTGGGCCACCAGGTTCTCAGCGGTCTGCGCCATGGAATCGCAACCAAAGCGCGACTGCAGCAGCGGGTTGATGAAGCGCCACCCCAGGGTCGTGTCTTCCAGCCTGGTGCCGCGCGCGAAGGCGGCCTCGGCCTTGGGCATTACGTAAGGGGCACGGGACATGCTCTCGACGCCCCCGGCAATCACCAGCTCGCAGGCGCCCGTTTGAATGCTGCGGGCGGCCGTAATCGTGGCGTCCAGGCTGGAGCCGCACAGCCGATTGATGGTGGCAGCGGGCACGTCCTCGGCGAGCCCGGCCAGCAGCACCGCCATGCGGGCGACATTGCGGTTGTCTTCCCCCGCCTGATTGGCGCAGCCCAGGTAAACATCGTCGAGGCGCGTCCAGTCGACGCCTGGATGCCGTTGCTGGAGCGCGCGCAGGGGCCACGCCGCGAGGTCGTCCGTGCGCACGGCTGACAGCACTCCGCCATAGCGCCCGAAGGGTGTCCTCACCCCATCACAGATGTAGGCCTGAACCAACTGACTACCGGCCATCAGTTGTCGTCCTGATGCGCGGCCGCGGAACGCGCCTGCAAATCGCGCAGCACCTGCAGTTCCAGCTCCGAGGGCTGCACCGTGGTGGCGAGCCGGTCCGAGAAGCGCAGGGTCCAGCCACAGGCCGCACGCACGGCCTCCTGGGTCACCCCCGGGTGCAACGAGGTCACCACCAGCTCGCAAGTTTCAGGATCCGGTTCCAGCACGCATAGGTCGGTCATGACCCGGGTCGGCCCGCGGGTCGTCAGGCCCACAGCCGCACGGGATCCGGGGCCGGTTCCATGACCCAGCGAAGTCACGAACGGCAACTGTTCGACAAAGGTCCGCCGCGACATGGGTATCGTGATGAATATTTCCTGGCAGCTGGAGGCAATCTCCGGTGCTCCACCCCCGCCCGGCAAGCGCACCTTGGGCTTTTCATAAGTGCCGACCACCGTCGTGTTCAGGTTGGCATGGCGGTCCATCTGCGCCCCGGAGAGGAATCCGACGGTGATTCGCCCGCCCTGCAGCCAGTAGCGGAACATCTCCGGCACCGAGACGGTGGTCAGCGCGGTCTCACACAGTTCGCCATCACCAATGGAGAGCGGGAGTACCGTCGGTCGGGCGCCGATGGTTCCGGATTCATAGATCAGCGTGATATCGGGTGCATGCGTCAGCCGGGCCAGATTGCAGGCAGCCGAGGGTGCGCCAATACCCACGAAACAGACATCCTGATTGCGCAGGGCCCGGGCGGCCACGATGGTCATCATTTCGTTGGGACTGAAGGGGGCGCCAGTGCCAGTGTCCATACGCTCCTTACCGGCCCCGCGGGCTGTACGCCCGGAATGCCTCGGGGCCTTGCTGCAGCACGTGCTCATGGATCCAGGCCTGGAAGCGATCGCGGTCGCGGGAGATCTCATCCCAGCGGGTATAGAACGAGTTGGCGCGTCGATAGTACCCCTGCGTGTATGACGGGTAGGCGCCCCCGGGAACCGCGACAATGGCCGTCACCGTCCAGGATGGCAATACGACGGCGTTCAGGCCTGGCGCCCGCAGTTCATCCACGATCTCCTCCACGGTCACCACCGCGCGCCTGGCGGCCAGCACTGCCTGTTTCTGCACGCCGACAATACCGTCGAGCAGCACGTTGCCCGCGCGATCGGCGCGCTGCGCATGAATGATCGTCACATCCGGACGGATGGCGGGTACCGCCGCCAGCAGTTCCCCGGTGAAGGGACATTCGACGCGGCGGATCCTCGGGTTCACCTTCGGCAGATCAACCCCGATGTAGCCACGAAATGCCGCAAAAGGCAGGTTGGCCGCTCCGGCCTCATAGGCGTTCGCCATCGCGGCATGGGAATGTTCCTCGAGCAGCAGCGGCTGCGGCCAGCCATTCTCCACGGCATCGCGCAGCCGGTGCAAAGACCCCACACCGGGATTGCCGCCCCAGGAGAACACGAGACGATCCGCCACACCCATGCCGATCAGTTGATCGTAGATCAGATCCGGGGTCATGCGCACCAGGGTGAGATGTCTGCGTCCCTGGCGCAGCACCTCGTGGGCCGCTGCAAAGGGAATCAGATGCGTAAAGCCTTCCATGGCCACGCAGTCCCCGTCGTGGACATGCGCGGCAATGGCTTCCGCGAGCGAACAGAATATCGGCGTCACTGCAGCCCGTAGGCCGTCACTTCAATACACGAGCGGCTCGATCTTCTGCAGCAGCTCCTCGCGACGATTGGCGAAGAACGGCGGAATCTGCATGGCCGTACCCAACTTCTCATAGGGCTCATCGACCAGGAAGCCCTCGGGTTTGGACACCGTTGCTTCGAATAACGCGCCGCCTGGCGTGCGCACATAGACCGAATCGAAATAGCCGCGGTCCTTCATCTCCGAGACATCGGTGAAGCCGAGGCCCTCGAGATGGAATTTGACCTTGGCTTGCGCCGCATGATCGGCGACCTCGAATGCCACGTGATGCGGCACGCCTTCGCCGTAGGTCCAGCTGCCGGCCGGCACGTCCGGTTCGACGCGAAATTCGACGATGGCGCCACTGCCGCCATTGCCCACCTCGTAGCGCAGGTATTGGCCATCGGTGCCCAGGCGCCGTCCGTTCCAGCCGCCCTGCATGAACTCCTCGGAGTTATCCGCATCGCGCACGGACACGACCACGCCGTAGGTACCACGCAGTCCGTGCTCTTGTGGCACTGCACCATTGCTGTAGGGCTTACGCGAGTCGTGCTTGGCCTCGATGAGTTCATATTCGATCCCGCAGGGGTGCTCGAATGCGACCAGCTTTTCGCCGAAACGCTCCGTGGTGCGCGCCTTGAACCCACGGCTGGTGAGATAGCCCTGCCAGAATCCCGCTGAGCCTTCCGGAATCGACAGTGCGACGGTGCAAATCTGACCCGTGCCCTTGCGCGCCTTGCGCCCGGAATACTTCATCGGAAAGCAGGTGATCAGCCGGCTCACATCCCCGGTGTCGTTGCTGTAGTACAGATGCAGGATCGGCTCCTCGCCATCGTACAGGGCGGTCTTTTTGATGCTCTTCAGACCCAGCACTTTCGTGTGAAAGTCATAGTCTTCCTGAGCATTGCCGACACTGAGCGTCAGGTGATGATGCCGCTTGATGTAGTTGTTCACGCTCATCTGTGATCCCCCGATAGGACGTACTTTCGCGACCTGCAAGTCTACCCGAATGCCGGGAGCCCGGAAATGAGCGCGTCGACTCCACCCCGCCCGATCGCCCCCGCTCCCGGTGGTGCTGAGAGGTGAGCAGTGTATAGTTCGCAGAAAC
>DASXFV010000044.1:0-21557 GCA_036489445.1 Steroidobacteraceae bacterium
GCAACCCGCCGCCTCGGCTGCCCTGAATCCCTGAAGAAACGCCAGTACGGGGTTAATCGAGCCCCAATGGATGATTAGATCCCAGAGAACCTAGCACCCCCTGCGCTCGCGCGGTCAAACGGGGATCGCGGAGTGGTTACCTCTGGGTCGGCACTGTGTGGGTGAGCATCGTGCCCTTCACGCCGCCCTCCTTTGGTGCGCAGAGCGCAGAGTCGGTCTTCGATTGCACCAATTTGGCGAGTGGTGCCGGCTGGCAGATCAGGGTCAACTTTCAGACCCACACCGTGGATTCGAACGCGGCACAGATCAGCAGGAGCACGATTTCCTGGCACGATCCGACGGATGGTGGCAACTACTCTCTGGATCGCAGCACAGGAAATCTCACCGTAGTCATTGCCTCGAGTACCGGCGGCTACTTCATCCACGATCGCTGCAGGCCTCGGAGTTGACAGCGGCACGCAATCCGGCCATCAGGACGAGCGTCGGCTTCTATTCGGCGGCGGGTCCCCGACCCAACAATCAGGATTTTGCGGGCGCAGTATTCGGTGCAGACCTGCCCGAACCCCGGCGCGACGTTGTCGCGGCGCTCGCCGACGGCATCGGTAGCGCCAAAGGCGGTCGCGTCGCGGCTGAAACCGCGGTGCGCGGCTTTCTGGACGGGATGTGCGACCTTCCGGAAAGCACCGAGGTGCAACGCGCAGCGGCGCGCGTCCTGGATGCACTCAATGCGTGGATGCACGCCCAGGGTACGCGGGATCCGAACCTGGCGGGAATGGGTTGTACTTTTACCGCGCTGGTGCTGCGGGGTCGCCTGGCGCACGTGGTGCATATCGGTGACTCGCGCGTCTATCGACTGAGGGGCGATCGCCTCACACAACTCACGACCGATCATGTACGCGAAGGTGGGGCTGATCGCTCCGCCACCCTGTACCGCGCACTGGGCGTGGAATCAGCACTGCGCCTGGAATACACCGTCCTACCGATGGCTCGTCACGACCGGTTTCTCCTGTGCACTGACGGCCTGTACGGATGGGCGACCGATGAGACCATTGCCGATATCTTGAGTGAGCGCTCGGCCCCCGCTGATACGGCGCGCGCCTTGGTCAGGATCGCAATTGACTCCGGAACCCGGGATAACTGCACCGCGCTAGTCCTCGATGTCCTGGAACTTCCCACCGCGGAACTGTCTACCCTGGCGACCGCTACGCAGCTGCCGATCATCCCCGTGCCACGGGGCGGCGAGACGATCGATGGGTTCGTGCTCAAGAGTTTGCTTTCGGATGGGCGATATGCCCGCTTGTTCGCCGCGACTGACGAAGTTGAAGGGGGCAACGTCGTACTGAAGTTCCCAAAGCCGCAGGCCAGCGAAGCTGCCGAGCAGCGTGCGGCCTTCGAGCGCGAAGCCTGGGTAGGCACACGCGTGCACAGTCCGGGCCTCGGCCGAATCATCGAACAGCCGCACGGGCGGCAATCGTGTCTGTATACGCTCATGCCGCTCTATGTAGGCGAGCTCCTCGAGACCCGGCTGGCCCGGCCGCCGGCCGTAGGTCTCGAGCAGGGTCGCGACATTGCCATCAGGCTGGCCGGGGCGGTTGCGACCCTTCATCGTGATGGCATCATCCATCGGGATATCAAGCCGGACAATGTGATCCTCGAGCAAGATGGAGCACTCAAGCTCATCGATCTCGGCGTGGTTCGCATTCGCGGACTCGAAGACTCATCGCCTGAGCGGATTCCAGGCACGCAGGCCTATGTGGCACCCGAGATGTTCACAGGCGAACCGGGTAACGAGGCGACTGACATTTACGCCCTGGGGGTCACGATGTTTCGGACCTATACCGGGGAATTTCCCTATGGGAACTCTGATGCGACGAGTTCACCGAATCGCGATCGCCCGCTTGACCTCACCGTGTTGCGGCCGGATTTGCCAGCGTGGCTGCAGGCAACCCTCGGGCGCGCGATCGCCCGTGACCCCGCGGAGCGATTTCGCGACATGGGAGAATTTGCAGCTGAGATGGAGGCTGGCCCGGCGCGCACAGCAATGCTGGCGCGTCGGTCCCTGACTCTTTACGAGCGCTACCCGTTGCGCTTCTGGCAGGTGCTCGCCGTATTGCTCGCCCTGGCGCTCCTCACCTCGGTGCTGCGGCGCTAGGGCATAGGAACGATAAAGGCACTCTTTCGCCGGAGGCATCCGGGATGGTCGAATCAGGTGGAATGGGTCGCAGCTGAATTCATCTCCAGCGGGCAGGTGGAAAGATGGCTTTGGCAAGGCAATGGCCTCCAGGCGTGGTGCCGGCGTGCTCTGACATGCACCCCCTGCCCTGTCCTGAGCGTTCCTTCACCGGCCAGCGCAAACCTGCACCCGCCGTCCCCGCGCCACCTCACTCTTCTCAAGGCTTCAGTCGAACAGCCCTGCGGTTGCTTGCGGTGGGCCGCGCGGCAAAGCGTGGCCCTGCGGTGCCGGCTGCGTCTGCAGATGCCGCAGGATCTTTTCGATGACTTCGGGGTCCTGGATGCAGGCGATGATCTTCACCTTGCCACCACAGCCCTCACAGCCACCACAGCCCTCACAGCACTCGATGTCGATGGCGAAGACGCGCTTGAGGCGCTGTGCCCAGCTCATCGCGGCCGAACCAGGGCGCTGCAGGGCACTATGACCGGTGGTCTGCTTCTTCCGCCCCGGCACGATGCATCCGCGCAGCCCATGGTGGGGGGGGCGAATACCCCGTGAAAGCGCGTCAAGTTCACCCCGGGGCTGGGCACCAGGGCGGCCAGGCGGGCCAAAAAATCCAAGGGCTCGATCACCACCTGCGGCTGGATGCGGCGCTCTTCTATAACAAGTACAAGGACATCCAGGGCGGCCTGGGGCCCTCCTGCCCGCAATTCACCTACGGTATTGCGGCGCTGCCATGCACCGTGACCGCCAATATCGGCGATGCGGACGTCAAGGGCGCCGAACTGGAAGCGCAGTTCCACCCCATCGGCGGGCTGTCGATCGACGGCAGCGCAAGCTATATCCAGTTCAAGTACACCGAGTTCAATCCGAACACGGGGTTGAACCCGGCGACGACGCTGCCTGCCGGAATCATTCCCCATAAGTACAGCGCCGGTATCCAGTATGAAGAGCCACTCGGCTCGATCGGCAGCGTGACGCCGCGCCTGGATTGGAGCTATGAGGGTGGGTATTACACCCAGCCCACTCCCGGACTCGGTGACTTCCTGCCGGGCTACCAGATCCTGAATCTGCGGCTGAGCTGGAAGGGCGCCAAGGACAAGTGGGAGGCCGCACTGGCGGTCACCAATCTCGCCGACAAGCTGTATGCCCATCCGCGGCGTTGAGACAAACGGCAAAGCGCCTGATATCCGGCGCGCGAAAATAGGAGTTTCAACCGCGTCCTGAGACAGGACCCAGGGGGCGACATGAAAACGTTATGGCTCGGCGCACTCGTGTTGCCGCTGGCGGCCCATGCCGGCGATCCGGACTCCTATGCGCAACCCGATCAGGTCGTGGTGACCCATCTCGACCTCGACCTGAAATTGGACTTCCCGCACGAGCAACTCGACGGCCAGGCCACCCTGACGCTGGACTGGAAGAACCCCCAGGCGCAGTCGCTGGTGCTGGACACGCGCGAGCTGCGCATCGCCAGCGTGGCAGCGGTGGCCGCCGACGGCAAGACCCGCGCGCTGCCCTACGCGCTGGCACCGCTCGACAAGCAGCTGGGCAGCAAGCTGACCATCCGGACCCTGCAGCACCCGCATGAAGTGCGCATCGTATACGCCACCGCACCGGACGCTTCCGGCCTGCAATGGCTGACGCCCGCGCAGACGGCGGACAAGAAACTGCCCTTCATGTTCTCGCAGTCCGAGTCGATCCACGCTCGCTCGTGGGTGCCATTGCAGGATTCGCCGGCGATCCGCTTCACCTACGATGCCCACGTCAGCGCGCCGCAGGACGTGCGTGTGGTGATGAGCGCGCTCAACGATGCACATCATCCACTGAATGGGGACTTCCGCTTCGACCAGCCACGCCCGGTTCCCTCCTACCTGCTGGCCATCGCCGCCGGTGACATCGAGGCGCAGGAAACCGGCCCGCGCTCGGCCGTGTATGCGGAACCCGGCGTGGTCGGCAAGGCCGCGCACGAATTCGCCGACACCGAGCAACTGATCGAGACGGCCGAGAAGCTGTACGGCCCGTATCGCTGGGGCCGCTACGACCTGCTCGTGTTGCCGCCGTCGTTTCCGTTCGGGGGTATGGAAAACCCCGACATGACCTTTGTCACGCCAACCATCATCGTCGGCGACAAGAGCCTGGTCAGCGTGATTTCGCACGAACTGGCACACTCGTGGTCGGGCAACCTGGTCACCGCCGCCTCGTGGCGCGACATCTGGCTCAACGAAGGAATCACCACTTACGTGCAGGGCCGCATCACCGAGGCGGTCTATGGTAAGAGCCAGGCCGACGAGGAAGCGCTGCTGTCGGCCCGTGCGCTGCAGAAGGATATTGGCGGCATGCCGGCCAACTCTCAGCGCCTCGCTCCCGAACCGCGCGCCATCGGCGCCGAAGATTCGCTGTCCGCCGTGGACTACGACAAGGGCTCATGGTTCCTGCGCACGCTGGAGCAGCGCTTCGGCCGTGTGCGCTTCGACGCCTATCTCAGGAGCTACTTCGATCACTTCGCCTGGCACAGCATCACCACCGAGCAGATGCTCGGCTTCCTCGATCCCAACCTGATCGACCGGTATCCCGGCAGGATGACCCGGGACGAAGTGCAGGACTGGGTCTATGGCACCGGCATCCCGAAGGCCGCGTCGCTGGGCGACTCGCCACGCTTCGACGCCATCGACCAGCAGTGCGCCGCCTTCCTGGCCGGCACATTGACCGCCGCCAAGCTCGATGTGAAGGACTGGAACGCGCATGAGTGGATGTACTTTCTGGACCGCCTGCCCGACGCGCCGCCGCTGGCCAGTATGCAGCAGCTCGACGGCGCCTGGCATCTCACCGGCACGCCGAATGCCGAGATCGGCATGCGCTGGTACAGCCACGCGATCGCCGCCGGCGACGAGGCTGTGTGGCCCGCCGCCGCCGAGCACATGACCCGCATCGGCCGGCTCCATCTCACGCTGCCGCTGTACGCCGCACTGGTGAAGACGCCGGATGGCCTCGCCTACGCCGAGCAGGTATACGCCAAAGCCAAGCCTCTCTATCATCCGCTGACCCGGCAGGCGGTGGAAGCACTGATCGCCAGGGCGAAGAAGAACGGTGCAAAGTAAGCAAAGCCGGCCGCCTCGGCACGGTCAGGGCTTCCAGATCTTGACGAGGCGCGACTTTTTGATCGCCGTATCGTGAGTCGCCAGGGGTAAATCGTGCGCGCGCGCCGTTGCGACGATCATGCGATCGGCGGGGTCACCGTGAAATGAATCGGGGACCTCGCCAATCGCAATCACCGCCTCGGCGTCCAAGGGCAGGACGGTCAGCATGTCCGGCGCCGTGGCACGCCTGAGCCATAGGGGAAAGGGAAGCGGGAGCTCGATGCGACCTTTGGCATGGAGCATCTGCGATTCCCATTGACATATGGCCGGCAGATACATGCCGCTGCCGGCTGCCACGCGATCCAGTCCTTGGCGCTCCCGGTCGGGTAGTGGGGAGTTGGGCAGCAGCCACCATATCCAGATGTGAGTGTCGAGAAGGACCTTCAACGCAGCGCCTCGAAATCCTCATCCTTCCACATGGGCTCCTTCGCGGCGCTACCCGCGCTGCCGCCCAGCGCACGCAGCCGCTCCCACGGTTTACCCTCGGTTGGGCCGCCGTGGGGCGGTTCCAGCCGTGCGACGACCCGTCCCCTCCGGCGAATCGTGATGGTCTCACCGCCTTTCTCGACCTTGCGAATGAGATCCAGGCAGCGCGCCTTGAAATAGGTGACCGAAATGTCCATTTTGAAATTATAAATGACCATTTTCGGGGTCGCAACCACCCTCTGTTGTCCAGCCTGGAGCACGGCTGGCTAGGCCGCCACGCCAAGCCCCTCTATCACCCGCTGACCCGGCAGGCGGTGGAAGCACTGATTGCGAAGGCGCAGAAGAACGGTGCAAAGTAAGCAAAGCCACGGAGGCTGCGCATGTACCAGGATTTCAGTGACGCGACTGACAGCGAGAGGCTGCACGCCAGGTTGTATGAAGGGGCGATTGCCAGATTTTGCAACCTCGGGCCGATGCGGGAACTCGTCGCCTTCACGCAGGATTTCCTGGAACGCCGGCTGGCTCCGCATCCGCCGGTCCAAAGCCATCGCCACTTCGAGCCGCAGGCGCTCGCGCAAGTGTACGCGCAGCTGCGGCGCGAGTTCGCGCGCACGGACGAAGCTCAACGGCTCTGGCGCGCGGTGTTCGCAGCAGCCGGGCTCGATCCGGATCTCACGGCCCGCGACCGCCTGATTCTTCGTTTCCAGCCGCCGCATCTGCCCGGCCGCGAGCGCCCATGGGCGCGCAGCACGGCCACCCTGGGGTTCCACCGGGACACGTGGGGCACCAACCTGTATGCGCAGATCAACTGGTGGGCTCCCGTTTATCCGCTCGATGTGGGCCGGACGATGCTGATGTTTCCGCACCTGTTCGCCCAGCCGCTCGCCAACAGCAGCGCCGGGTTCGACATTGTCGATGTGATGCGCCGCACCAGCGAAGCACCCGAAACCGTGAAAGCCGGCGAAACGATACCGCACCTCATGGAAGCGCTGGATTGGAGCCAAGGCATCCCGGTGTTGATTGCTCCGGGCGAAATCATTGCGTTCTCGGCCCAGCACGCGCACGCCACGGTCCGCAATCTGACCGACATGACCCGGATCTCGATGGACACCCGTACCTTGAGGATCCCCGATCACCTGGCCGGCCGTGGCGCCCGCAACGTGGATGGCCGTGCTCGCTGCACGACGCCGCGGATGTTCAAGCGGCTGAGCGATGACAAGCCACTCCCGGAAGTCCTTCAAATCCAGGGATTGCAGCGCTACGAGCCTGGGCACACAGAGGCGGTTGTGGGCGGAGGGCGTGTGGATCCACCACCTCGAACGACACCCGCGCTTCGGCCCAGCGGCCAGCCGGGTTATCGAATGCGTGGAAGAGGGGCGCTTCAAAGGCATCGTTTCTGATCTCACTTTACTGGAGCTGACCGTGCGGCCGTTGCAGCTCGGGCGCCAGGACGTCGCTGATGAGTACGAATTGTTGCTGAGCTATTTCCCGAACCTGGAATTGGAACCGGTGAGCCGGGAGATCCTGATCGATGCGGCCGGGCTACGTGCGCGCACCGGCCTGCGCACTGCGGATGCAATTCTGGCAGCCACCGGGATTCATTGCGCCGCCACCGCAGCCGTTACGAATGATGGGGGGTGGAAAGCGGTCGCGTCAGCGGGAATCGAACCCGTCATATTGTCGGAGGGGCATAGGAAGGATAAAGCACCTCTTTCGCCGGACGCATCCGGGATGGTGGAATCAGATGGAATGGGTCGCAGCTGAATTCATCTCCAGCTAGCGGGTGGAAAGATGGCTTTGGCAACGCAATGGGCTCCAGGCGTGGTGCCGGCTGCGTCTGCAGATGCCGCAGGATCTTTTCGATGACCTCGGGGTCCTGGATGCAGGCGATGATCTTCACCTTGCCACCACAGCCCTCACAGCACTCGATGTCGATGGCGAAGACGCGCTTGAGGCGCTGTGCCCAGCTCATCGCGGCCGAACCAGGGCGCTGCACTGCACTATGACCGGTGGTCTGCTTCTTCCGCCCCGGCACGATGCATCCGCGCAGCCCATGGTGGGGGGGCGAATACCCCGTGAAAGCGCGTCAGGTTCACCCCCGGGGCACCGCCAGCCCATCATCCTCACACTGGGGGCGCGGTCGTCCGAATCGGCCGTGGCCACTACTCCGGGGCGCACTCGAAGCGGTCCAGCGCCCACCGTGGTAGACCGGAAGACGGTCCCCGGGACCAACGCCATTGACGACCATCAGCACCTAACGGGAGCGCCTCATATTTCCAGCCACTCGCAGCAGATAGATCCCATCGGTGGCGGTGGCAACGCTTCTTCTTCGGCTACGAGAGGCGTGCCCGCACCCCATTTCAAATACCATTTGCGATATATCTGTTGTGATATATATGCACCGGATTCAAGATAATCCGTACCAGTGGTAGCCATCACACCTGTCCAATGGGCAGCGCAAGGTGACCGTCGCGGTTCACGGCTCCAAAGACATCAAGATCGGCACGCTCAAGAGCATCGAGAAACAAGCTGGGGTGAGGTTGAAATGATTACCAACATCCGATATGCAGCAATGCTGGATCCGCAGCCGGAAGGCGGATTCACCGTAACTTTTCCCGACATCCCAGAGGCGATTACCCAAGGGGATGACCGGGACGCCGCGCTGTTTAACGCTGCTGAGGTTCTGACGCTGTGCCTGGAACAGCGCATGGAGGACGGTGAGGCTATTCCCACCGCGACGAAGATCAAAGGCGGGGAATGGGTTGAACCCGTTGCGGCCGTACAAGCAGCCCTCCTAATGCGCCAGGAGCGGGAGGCGCAAGGCAAGTCCGTGGCCGATATTGCCCGGGCATTGGACACCTCATGGCCTGCGGCCCAAAGGCTGGAACAGCCGGGCAGCAATCCCACGCTCAAGCAATTGGAGCGAGCTGCCGCCGCCCTGGGTAAGCGCTTGGTAGTTGGACTCAGAAGCCATCGATCTGCACCCGCTCGAGCAGCGTGACGCCCGGCGGTGCGTTCGAATCACTCCAGCCGTGGAAGATGATCAATTTGCCGCCCCTGGCCTGAAAGGCCGCGAGATCCGTCGCGGTGACATCGAGGACTCGACCCCATGCCGCGACGAGTTCGCTTGCCTCACGCACCGAGTCGGCGGTACGGAAGTCCCAGGCCGGACGTTGTACGAGGTCAGTCAGCTGCCAACGCTTGAACTGCGGGCTCGTGCGGGGCGCGCTGCACGCGGATCATCCTGAAGGTGATTGCCGTGGCCTGGCTCAAACTGCCTCGTGCGGCACGCGTTGCCGTACGCCGCAGAGCATCTCATAGGAGAGAGTGCCGGCGTGGGCCGCCACCTCTTCCACCGGCAACCCGGGTCCCCACAACAGGCAGCGTGTACCGACGTGCACCTCCGGCAGATCGGTCACGTCCACCGCGATCATGTCCATCGAGACGCGACCCACGAGCGGCGCGCGGCGGCCGTCGATCAGCACCGGCGAACCCTCCCTGAGGCTGCGCAACATGCCATCGCCGTAGCCGCCTGCGACAATGGCGATGCGCGAAGCGCGTTGCGCGGTCCAGGCGGCCGAATATCCCACCGACTCACCGCGCGGCACCCACCGCAGCCCGATAATGGCCGACTCCAGGGTCATGACCGGTTTGAGGCCCAGGGCCTGACCGGCAACATCAAGGAACGGTGAAACACCGTACAGCGCCAATCCCGGCCGCACCCAATCGCCGGCGGCGTCGGGCCAGCCGAAGATGCCGGCAGAATTGCCGATGCTCGTCGCAAGACCGAGCGCGCCGGTCAGGGCGCGAAAGCGCTGGACCTGCTGCGGGGTGGTGGGTGCGTCGCGCTCATCGGCGCGGGCGAGGTGCGTCAGCACCCGCACCTCGCGCAGCGGCGTTGGCAGCGCGCGCAACCGCGCCAGGGCCGCCGGAAAATCCTCGGGCCTGAAACCCAATCGGTTGATGCCCGTGTCCACTTTCAACCAGGCGTTGAAGCGGAATGAACCGCGGAAGGCTTCCAGCAATGTCACCTGCAGCGGATCGTGGACCACCACCTCGAAGCGGTGCACGGCAGCTTCCAGCAACTGCTCGGCACTGAACACACCCTCGAGCAGAATGATGGGCTGGGTAATGCCCGCCTCGCGCAGCAGCATGCCCTCTTCCAATCGCGCCACGGCGAATGCGTCCGCCCCGGGCAGACCCACCGCTGTCATGACTAGACCATGGCCGTAGGCGTTAGCCTTTACCACCGCCATCACCTTGGAGCCGGGTGCCCGAGCGCGGACCGCTGCCAGATTGGCGCGCAGGGCAGCAGTGTCGATCACCGCCCGAATCAGCGGTGTCACCGCAGGATGCCCTGCGCATAGGAATCCGGTGCGTAATTGGCGAAGCGCGTGAACTGTCCCTGGAAGGTGAGCATGAAACCGCCGATCTCACCGTTGCGATGCTTGACCAGCTCGATCTCCGCGATGCCCTTCTTGGTGGTGTTCTTGTCGTACACCTCATCGCGGTAGATCAGCAGAATCATGTCTGCGTCCTGTTCAATAGCACCGCTGTTGTGACTGACAATTCCATCTGCCAGCCAATTCGCGGGACCTGGAACCGTCAGATCGAAGACTTCTTCTTCACCATCCGGGACCACCGCCACCACGCGGTCCCAAAAAATATCCGAGTCCGCCCAGCGGGCCAGCTCGGGCGCCTGCAGCAAGGCGGAATAGTCAGCCAGCGTGCGGCGGCTGGGAGCAAATTTAAAATGGCTCGAACCGCCATAGGACGTGCCCCGCATCTGCTGGCGAACGTGTGCAAAGGCCTCCAATGGGAGCGTATCTACATTGGTGTTTTCTTCACGGTCAGTCAGTAGCGTGCGCAGCGCCTGCGCTGCGCCAGCCCGGGGGCCGAACCCACCCACCGCATTGACGAAGCGCAGCTGCGCTTCCCGGCCACTTACATCCAGCGTAAACCACGGTCGACCGCCTGCGTTCTCCACGCGGCGAATCCTCGCAACAACCCCCAATCGCAGTAACAATGCAGCAACATCCTGAACCAGTCCGTGGCTGCACGACGCGAAATACACGCGCGCCGCACCGCGCTGACCCGACTTGCGCAAGGTAATTGAACCGTCCGTCGCCCACAGGTGCTGCAGCAGCAGCGCAATCTGTTGATCGGCAAGTTCGAAGACTTCCGCCGGCAGACGCTTCTCGTGCGATCGCTGCCCAAAAATGCCCAGGTCCTTCAGCCAAAGGCCCACACCCGCCGGATGCCAGCGATTGCCGTTGCCCGCGATGACCAACTGATGCCAGGCGCCGCGACCCGCATGCCGGGTAACCGTCGAGCCAAATGCCACAGCGGCGTTGTGAACCGCCTCGAGGTTTTCTTCAGAGCCTGATGTGTAACGCAGCGGTTGATGCTTCGGATAGCTGCCATCGCCCACCAGATGACCCAGGAGGACAAGCCAGTGCTCAGGCCAGCGCTTTGCTGTCTGCGGCTCTGGCGTTCGACGCGCAAGCGCCAGACGGTCGCCAGGATGAAGCCCGCCTACCGTTGACCATCCGCTGCCAGCAAGCAGCCGATGCTCGGCCGTCGCGCGAATGGTCCGACCACTTGCGAGCTCGACGCGGAAAACTGGCCGCGTGCCGACACACCAGACCTTGTCGGAACGGGCTGCGATAAGCCGATGCTGTTCGTCCAGCGACCAGACTTCAGGTTCTTGACCCACCAGCTCGCGAATCGGGACCCGGCGGCCATCGGTAAGGCAAACCAGCGTATCGCCGGTTACGCATTCGCGTAAATCCGACATCACCGGCTTCTTGTGTTCGCGCTGCTCCACGCTGCGATTCAGCTGCGACAGCGCAATCACCGGCACCGCCAGTTCCTTGGCCAGCACCTTCAGGCCGCGGGAAATCTCGGCGATTTCCGTGGCGCGATTTTCCTTGTTGCCCGGCACCTGCATCAGCTGCAGATAATCGACCACCACCAGACCCAGTCCGTGTTCGCGCTTCAGGCGACGCGCCCGTGCGCGTAAATCCGTGGGGGTGAGCGCCGGGGTTTCATCGATGAAGATCTTCGCTTCCGAGAGCTGGCTGGTCGCGCTGGTAATGCGCGCCCAATCCTCGTCCGCGATGCGTCCGGAGCGCAGGCTGCCCAGCGGAACGCCACCGATCGACGCCAGCATGCGGGTGATGATCTGCTCCGAGGGCATTTCCATGCTGAAAATGGCCACGGGGGCGCGGATGCTGGGATTGACCGCCGCGTACTCCGCCATGTTAACGGCCAGCGTCGACTTTCCCATGGAGGGTCGTCCGGCGATGATGACCAGGTCCCCGGGACGCAGGCCACCGGTCATCTTGTCGAAGTCCGCGAAGCCTGTCGCCAGGCCGCGCATTTTGTCCGGATTGCTGTGCCATTCATCGATCTGGTCGATGACCGCGGGCAGCATCTCCGCCACCAGGCGCGCTCCGCCGCCGGCGCGCGCGCCGGCTTCGGCAATGGCAAATACCCCCTGCTCGGCCCGATCCACGAGCTCGCGGGCCGTCTCGCCCTCGGTGTTGTAGCCCGAGGCGGCGATTTCCGTACCGGTCTGGATCAGCTGCCGCAGCAGCGAGCGCTCATGCACGATCTCGGCATAGGCGCGGACATTGGCGGCAGTGGGGGTATCCCGGGCAAGTGTGCCCAGATAGGCCAGACCGCCAACATCGCTGAGCTGGCCGTGGCGTTCAAGATGTTCGGCAACGGTGACCGCATCCGTCGGCTTCTGGTTGGTCGCCAGAACCCGGATGGCATCGAAGATGGTGCGGTGATCCGGACGGTAGAAGTCCTCCGCCCGGACCACGTCAGAAACATTGAACCAGGCGGAAGCGTCGAGCAGCAGACTACCCAGCACCGCCTGTTCCGCCTCGAGCGAGTGCGGGGGCGTGCGGACGTCGGCGCTCACACGGCCTACGTCGCGGCGCGATTTGGCCGGTGCTGCCACTTTAGTGGGCGACTCCCAGTGCGATTACTCCTCGGGAACGATGACCACTTGCAGGGCGAAATCCACGTCGGCATGCAGGTGCAGCTCGACAGCGTATTCGCCGATCATGCGCAGCGGACCGGTCGGCAGGCGCACTTCGCTGCGTGCCAGCGGGTGACCGGCCTTGGTGGCAGCTTCCGCGACATCGCTGGTGCCGATGGAGCCGAAGAGCTTGCCCTCGGAGCCGGCCTTGGCGGGTATCGTGAGCTTGAAGTCCTTGAGCTTCTCGACCCGCGCCTGGGCACCGGCGAGCTGCTCGGCGGCGTGCTTTTCGAGCTCGGCGCGGCGCGCTTCGAAACGGGCAACATTGGCAGGCGTAGCCAGCGTGGCTTTGCCCTTGGGCAGCAGGAAGTTGCGGCCATAGCCGGACTTGACCTTTACCCGGTCGCCGATCGTGCCAAGGTTGGCAACCTTCTCAAGAAGAATGACATCCATAGCGATTCTCAGTGCTGGTCAGTGTAGGGCAGCAGGGACAGGAAGCGCGCGCGCTTGATCGCCGTGGCGAGTTGGCGCTGATAGAACGACTTCGTGCCCGTGATGCGGCTGGGGACAATCTTACCCGTCTCACTGACATAGCCCTTGAGCGTGGCCAGATCCTTGTAGTCGATGGACTTGACGCCATCGGCCGTGAAACGACAGAACTTCTTGCGACGCGAGAAGCGGCTGCCGCCCCCACCGCCGCCGCTGCCACCGCCGTAGCCACCACCGCTGCCACCGCCACCGCCACCGCCACTGCCGCCGCCACCGCCGTAGCCACCACCGCCGCCACCGCCGCCACCGCCGTAGCCACCACCGCTGCCGCCGCCACTACCACCGCTGCCGATCATGATGCACTCTCCCCTGCGGCCGGCGCGTCGTCATCATCCGAACCGGCATCATCGCGACCGCGTTCACGGCGACCGCCACCTTCTTCATCTTCACCCCGCGCCATCGGCGAGGGCTCGGTCACTGCCTCATCCATCTGCACGACCAGGTGACGCAGCACGGCGTCGCTGAAGCGGAACGCGCCCGTGAGCTCGTTCAGCGTCTTTTGGTCACATTCGATGTTGAGCAGCACATAGTGCGCCTTGTGGACCTTGGCGATCGGAAACGCCAGCTGGCGCCGACCCCAATCCTCAAAGCGGTGCACTTGGCCATTGCCATTGGCGATCATCGACCGATAGCGTTCGACCATCGCCGGAACCTGCTCGCTCTGGTCCGGATGAACCAGGAATACAATTTCGTAATGCCTCATTAGTCCTCCTCTTGGACTTACAGCCACCCGGTCAAGGCATTTGCCGGTGTGGCAAGGAGAACCGGAACCGCACTGTGAAGTGGCGAAACCGGCCTTACCCCAATCATTTGGGGTCGCGCAGCATACTGAAACGAGGCGTTGGCCGCAATGAGCGGCCCTATTTTTTGCTGCGCTGCCGCACCACTTCGTACAGCAACATGCCAGCCGCCACGGACACGTTCAGGCTCTCCACCGACCCCAATTGCGGCAGCCGCACCATGTGATCGCAGGTCTGGCGGGTCAACTGGCGCAGTCCGGCACCCTCGCCACCCATGACCAGCACCGTGCCACCGGTGAAATCCACCTCGGCGGCAGTCTGTGGCGCATCGGCGGCCGCGCCCGTCACCCACAGTCCGGCTGCCTTCAGCAGTTTCAGAGTCCGCACCAGATTGGTCACGGTAACCAGCGGTACGGACTCTGCGGCCCCGGCGGCCACTTTGCGCACCACCGGCGTCAGATTGGTCGCGCGATCCTTGGGCACGACTACGGCCAGCGCCCCGCAGGCGTCCGCGGTGCGCAGACAGGCTCCGAGGTTGTGGGGATCCTGGACCCCGTCCAAGGCGAGCACCAATGGGCTGTCCGCCTCGGCCAGGGCGCCCACCAGGTCGTCTTCTGACCATGCGGGCAGCGGCAGCACCTCGGCGGCCACACCCTGGTGGGCAACGTCCCCCAGCGCCTGCTGCAGCGCCTGTGCGTCCACCCGCAACACCTTCGTGCCCTGCTCCCGTGCCAGAGCCTCGAGGGTGCGGATGCGCGGATCATCGCGCCGCTCGGCCAACCGCAGCTCCAGCACCCGATCTGGATGGCGCTTCAACAACGATTGGACGGCATGCAGTCCGTAGACCAGCTGTCCCGTGCTCATCGTCCCTTCCGACGCTCACCGGAGCTTTTGGCATCCGGGGTGCGCACATCCTTGGCGTCCAGTCTGCCCGGCACGCCGGGTTCGGGCACCAGGTCCAGATCGATGAGACCTTCAATGGGATTCACGGCGGTGACGATGACCCGCACTTCAGTGCCAATGCGCAGGCTTCGGCCACTGCGCACCGCGCGCCAGGCGTGGCCGTGATCCTCCATCAGGTACTCATCATCGCGCAGGTTGTCCAGGTGCAGCAGACCGTCGATCGCCACATCCATGAGTTGCACAAAGCAGCCGAACTCCACCACCGTGGTGATCAGGCCGCGGAAGGTCTGACCGATGCGTTCCCGCAGCCACACGCATTTCAGGAATGCGGACACATAGCGATCCGATTCATCCGCGCGCTTCTCCAGACGCGACAGCTCCTCGCCCTGTCGCGACAGCGCGTCCTCCTCGTACTCCACTCCGCTGCCATCCTGCGCCGACACCAGCGCCTTCAGCGTGCGATGGACCACCAGATCCGGATAGCGCCGGATGGGTGAGGTAAAGTGCCCGTACTCGCCCAGCGCCAGCCCGAAGTGCCCGATGTTGGTGGGCTGGTATACCGCCTGCGGCATGGAGCGGATCACCAGCGACTCCACGAAAGGCAACTCGGGGGAGCCCTTCAGACGACGCGTGATCGCCTGAATGTCGCGCGGCGCAACCGTTTCCGGGATCTGCGCCTCGATACCCAGTACCGTGAGCGTGGCGAGCAGCTTGTCCAGCTTCTCCTCATCCGGCTTGCCGTGAACGCGGTAAAGGGTCGGCGTCTTCGTATGCCCCAGCTCACGCGCCACAGCCACGTTGGCCAGGATCATGCACTCCTCGATCAGCTTGTGGGCCTCCACCCTTGCATGCAGCGTGACCGCATGGATGCGCTGACTCGCATCGATGTCGAAGCCAGCCTCGGGTGCATCGAAGTCCAACGCGCCACGCGCGCGGCGCGCCTTGATGAGCACGCGGTAGACATCCACCAACGGCATCAGCCGGTCCACCAGCGGGCCTAGCTGCTGGCGCGCTTCGGGCTTGGCATCCAGCAGCGCGGCCTGCGCCTGGTCGTAGGTCAGTCGCGCAGCCGAGCGCATCACAGCCGGATAGAAACGTGCTGCCTTCAACGCGCCATGGCGCGTCACGATCATGTCTGCGGCAAAGCACAGGCGGTCCACATGCGGGGCCAGCGAACACAGATGATCCGACAGGCCGGGGAGGAGCATGGGTATGACGCGGCTTGGGAAATACACCGAGGTGCCCCGACGCAGAGCCTCCGTATCCAATGCGCTACCCGGCCGTACGTAGAAGCTCACATCGGCAATGGCCACGATCAGGCGGAAACCCTCCGCATGTGGCTCGGCATAGACAGCGTCATCGAAGTCGCGTGCCGTCTCGCCATCGATGGTCACCAGTGGCAAGTCGCGCAGATCGATGCGCCGCGCGCTCTCGTTGGTGTCCACCTGCTCACCGTAGGCCTCGGCCTCATGAGTCGCTGCGGGGGGAAAATCGCCGGGCAGATCAAAGCGCGCGATGGCCGATTCGATGGCCATCTCCACCGGGCGCTCCGGATCCAGGCGCCGCTCGACCCGCGCCGTCGGCATGGCGGTGGCCGAGGCATGGCGTGTGATGCGGGCGATCACCCAGTCCCCGTCGCGCGCGCCGTCCAATTCTTTGAGCGAGACCATGCAGCGCAGCTGCAGGCGGCGGTCCGCGGCGACGATCGAAGCCTGCCGTCCCTGGATTTCCAGGGTTCCCAGGAAGGCCTTGACGCCGCGATCAAGGATCTCCTCCACCTCGCCCAGCCAGCGATTGGTCGAGTCGCGCGCCAACCGCACTTGTAGCCGATCCCCATGCATGACACCGCGCATCTGGCCCGGCGGCAGGAACACACTATCCTTCAGACCGTCCACGCGCACGAAGCCATACCCTGCGCGATGGGCGCTGACCGTGCCCTCGGCACTGTCGCCGGCACGCAGTTTCGTGGCGGCGTGGCCCGATGTGCCGGCGCCGCTGCGGCGTGTCACAGGCTCGCCAGGGACCTCGGCACCGGGGCTCCTGCCGCGTTTTGCGCCATGACTGGCGCTGGCAATGGCCTTCGGCCCGCCATGTGATTTGCGCTTGCCGAACTGTCCCCTACGACTACTCAATTGACAGCTCCCCACACCGTGCGTAAATTGCGCCGCTCCCCCGGGCTCGTTAGCCCGAAGGGTGTCCGGCTCCCTGCCCAGGTGGCGGAATTGGTAGACGCACTAGTTTCAGGTACTAGCGGGTAACACCGTGGGGGTTCGAGTCCCTTCCTGGGCACCATCCATCGTCCATCGACGTCCATCCGTGTCCATCGCTGCATCGTAAGTCCCTTATTTAAAACAAAATAGTGGGAAAGCCGTCCACCGGCGTCCACGCCTTGTCCACTGCAAGCATGCCCGTTGTGGGGGTTACTTTGCGGGTAACCCAGGAACTTTTGAGTCCCTGCTACCCCCATGCTCAGCGACCTTGCCATCCAGAACGCCAAACCCGCTCTGCGAAGGAGCGTGGCATGGGTTTGGGAGTGTATCCCGATGTCACCCTCAAGCGCGCACGCGAAAAACCCGACGAAGCGCGCAAACTCCCCGCCGATGGGGTCGACCCGAGCCTCCGGCGCCGAGAAGAGAAAGCGACCGACTCGATCACCTTCGAATCCGTGGCTCGTAAGGCCCATTGGATGCCTGAGACCTTCGTGATTAAGATGCTCGGGAGCGAGCCGATCGCGAAGGTCACGGCCCTGCGGTCTTGAAAACCTTGCGCGCGCTTGAGACGAAGCAGCCAGATCGTGACGAACAAGGCAACTGACATCTTTTTCGCCAGAGGCAATGATCCAATGCTAATTACGAACATGATGGTCGGCTGCTTCAGGATCAGAAAAACCGCCGACTAAGGCTGAAAGCCCAACTCTCGCTGGTGACGAATGGCGAGAATGCGCACTTCATTCTGCGGTACCACAAACCGATATAGTGCGACGTAACCAGTTTGTCCATATGAAATTACCAGCTCGCGCACCTCGCCTTCGATACGCCGGCCAGTCAACGGATGCGCCGCAAGGTTGTCAACTGCCGATTGGATCGCTGTTACTGCATCCCGCGCTGCGGCAGGGTTCTTGTCGCGTAAGAACTGAAAGGCGCGCTCAATATGTACCAATGAACGCGCCGAATAGACTACCTGCGCCATGGTTTCGGTCGTGGCGCTGACTCGTCAGTCGCCAGGCGCTGCATCCACGCATGAACATCGTCTGCGCGATAGACCTCGCCGGTTTTGTCGATCTCCGAGTCCGCGGCGAGCGCCTCTTTGACAAGACTGCGCATCTGCTCTTCGTAGTTGGTGTGCCGTTCGACAGCTTCTACGATCAAGCTATGCGCGGAACGCCCCGTTTGCTTGGCCAGACTACCGAGCCGGGCGCGCAATTTTGGTGGTAGTCGGATGGTCGTCGTTGCTGCCATTGTTGCGCTCCTTTCCAGTATCTATAGCACAAATATAGCACAATTGGCACGGCTGTCACAGATGCTCATCCACCGGGCAATATGGCGAATCTGGAAAGCTACACAAAAGGCGTTCCGAGCGATCAGAACGCGGCTCGAATTCTCGACGCCGTTCGGAATGACAGGTTTAAAGTTGAGGTGAAGAAGCCCAGCCCTTAAAATGGATTTGATGTTCCCTCGCCAGGCCTATGCCGTACTGCTCGCCGACGTTGGGGCATGTGCTCTGGAGCCTGGAGCAGGGCGAGCTCGATGGTGTCCGCCCCCGTGTGATCGTGCTGCTGGCCGGCACCAATGATCTGGGCGCAGCGCTGCAACGCCATGAGCGTCCCGCTGACACCGAGAATCAGGTGGTGGCGGGCATCACGGCTGCTGAAGAGGCTATTGGGACCGCGCGCAACGAGTGATGCCGCCCCACCCCCCAGCGGCAACCCGGGGCTGTGAGCTCAGTCCGGTACGTACGCCTGCAATATGCTGCGATAGGCCCCGGCCAGGAACGCCGACGCATCGCCGAACTCGTCCTCGTGATCTTTCAGCGGGCGTGCTGCCGCGGCGTCCGACGGACCGTAGCCGTGGTTGAAGTACACGAACATCTGTTTGAAGAGCTTGTCGTAGATGTCCCGGTAGCGCGTGATGTCCGCGCCCGTCAACAGCTTGCCATCAGCCGTGACGATGCGGGTGTCGGCCTTGACCACCGTCGCCAGTTTCTCGTATGCCCGCACCAGCCCGCCCAGCCAGCCGCCATTGTGGGTATCCAGCAGGGGCCAGCGATTGCCCGCGACGGGGCCGCCCGCCACCAGCACATTCAGTTCCGGAAAATGGACATACAGGTCGCCGTCCGTGTGCGCGGCCGGCAGATAGCCGTAATCGACATGCTGGCCTGCGAACTCCAGCGAACCCGTGTCACGTGTGGTCTTGGTGGACCGCGCCTTCACGGGCAAGGGGCCGTACGTGCCTGCATAGCAGGTTGAACTCGCCTTGCGTCCCTCGTACAGCCGGGTCACCTCATGCGAGATGATCAGCGCGCCGTCCCGGCCCACTGCCTCGTTGGAACCGGTCTGTTCCGGGTGCCAGTGAGTGTTGATCAATGTATTCACGCGGCGGGTACCGGTGGCGGCGCTCACCGCCCGCAGCAAGGCCTTCGAGTTTGCCGCCAGGCCGCCGTCGATGAGCAGCGCGCCGTCCGGTCCCGGCAGCGCAACGACATTGCAGCCGGCGCCCTGCAACAGCATCAGACCTCCCATTTCCTTCGGCGTCAGCTGCTGGGTGGTGATGGTGGGACTTGCGGCGAACGCATCCAGCGGCGCCACGACTGTGGCCACGGAGGCGACGCCCAACACGTTGAGACCGCCGTGCAGAAAGCGGCGGCGTGACAGCGAATTCATCTGCGAGTCCTGATGCCTTATTGTAGTTTCGCGACTTGCGGTGAGGCGGGCTGCTGCGTACCCGGCGGGTACATGGGCGGATACTGGGTGCTGGCGGCGCGCAGACCGTCGCTGGGCTGCAGCGGCCAGATGGTCGCCTCATAGCCAATAGGTGGGCCCACGGCCGGCCAGTTGGGAATCTTGGCCAGCTCGACCTTCGCGCCGGAGTCGCGCAGCAGCTTGGCCAGGTCCATGCGTGCCGGTTGCCGCTGCTGCAGAAACGGCACATAGCCGCGCGCCATGGCGTAGTCCAGTGCGGTCAGACCGTCGGGGTCCTTGGCATTCACGTCGATGCCCCAGGAGACCAGCAGCTGAATGGCCTGCTTGGAGCCTGCGCGCACCGCGTAGTGCAGCGCCGTGCCGCCGCGGGTGCGCAGCAGGTGATGCTGGATGGCCATGACGTTGATATCCGTGCCCGCATCGTGCAGCAGACGCAGCACTTCAACGGCCTTCTGAGGGTTGGTCGCGCCACCGCCGCCGAAGGATGCGCGGCCGCCGAGCGCCGCCATCATGGGCGTCTGGTTGTCGGCTTGGTAGAGCTTGGGGTCGGCGCCATGCGCCAGCAACTCCTTGACCAGTTCGACATCGTCTGCGCCCGCGGCAGCCATCAGCGGCGTCGCGCCCCGGGCCGCTCCGCCAATGCCACGGCCGGCGGGGCGGTAGAACAGCTGCATGTTGGGATTGGCCCCACGGTCCAGCAACATGCGGACAATGTCCCGACCGCTGGTCTTGTTCGGCGGATCCAGTGAGGAGCTGCTGCGGTTGCCGACGGAATCCACACCGGCGGTGATGGTGGCGTACAGCGGGCCCTGTCCATAGATATCCCACTGATTGACATCGCAGCCCGCGTCGATGAGGCGCTTGGCGATATCCCAGTTGTTGTTCATGATCGCGATCGTCACCGGGGCGTAGCCATCCGGATCCGGCAGGTCAACGTCAACGTGGTGCTTGATCAGCACATCGACGCATTCCAGACAGTTCTCCCGGGCCGCGTACATCAGCGGTGTGAAGCCACCCGTATCGGTGCGTTTGGCGCGGCTCTCGGCGGTGACATGCCGCTCCCAGTTGCGCCATGCGGAACGGGCATTGATGTCCGCCCCATGGGCAATGAGCAGTTGCATCATTTCCGGGTGCCGACGCGCGCTGGCCCACATGAGCGCGCTTTGCTGGCCCCAGGTCTCGCGTGCATCCACCGTCGCGCCATGCTTCAGGAGCAGCTTCGCCGCCGCGACATTGCCGGTACGGGCCACTGCCATCAGCGCAGTTTGCCCTTCAGAGTTGGGAGAATCGACGTTCGCGCCAGCCTCCAGCAACAGCTTGAGGATGTCGGTGTTGCCGATAGCCGCCGCCATCTGCATGGGCGTCGCACCGTAGTCATTGGCTTCGCCGACCTTGGCCCCGGCCTTCAACAGGCGCTTCACCTGCGCCACGTCCTCGTGGTACACGGCCCACTGCAGGGGCGTGCTGCCATCGGGCCCGCGCGTCTCCACCGCGGACGCTGCAGTCGCAGCCTCAGGAGTGGCGGCCCACGCGCCAGTGGCCGCCAGCACTCCGATCACCAGTGCTCCTGCCAGGTATCGCATGGTCAGACCTCGCCAAGAACCCCAGTGCTGTTGGAAATCCGCTCCACGGGCGCACCCGCCTTATGCAGCATCGTGACCAGGATATTGGCGTGCGGGGTGTCCTGCGGATAGTGCACGTGCTGGCCGCCCTTGATGCC
>DASXFV010000033.1:0-65747 GCA_036489445.1 Steroidobacteraceae bacterium
CCGTCCGTCAGGGTGGCCTTGAAGTCCACGGTGGGGAACTTGGCGAGCACGCCCTGTTGCATCTGCAGGCGCAGTCCCTTCTCCACCGCAGGCACGTATTCACGGGGCACCGAGCCTCCGGTGGTCTCGTCGACGAACTCAAAGCCCTTGGAACGCTCCTGAGGCTCGAAGGTGATCCACACTTCGGCGAACTGGCCCGAACCGCCGGTCTGCTTCTTGTGGACATACTGTTCGTCGACCCGCTTGGTGATGGTTTCGCGGTAGGCCACCTGGGGTTCGCCCATGACGCCTTCCACGTTGAACTCGGTACGCATGCGATCGAGCGTCACTTCCAGGTGCAGCTCGCCCATGCCGCGCAGCAGCGTCTGGAGCGTGTCGCGGTCCGTCTCCATGTGCAGGGAAGGATCGGCACGCACCATCTTGCCAAGGGCTGCGCCGAACTTCTCCTGATCGGCCTTGTTCTTGGCCTGCACCGACACGCTGATCACAGGTTCCGGGAAGCGCATGCGCTCCAGGATCACCGGATTGGCGGAGTCACTCAGGGTGTCGCCGGTTTCGGTATCGGTCAGGGACACCAGCGCGATGATGTCACCGGCGCGGGCCTCCTCGATGGGATTGGCTTCCTTGGCGAACATTTCGACCATGCGGCCGATCTTTTCGCGCTTGCCGCGGGTGGTGTTCTGCACCGAGGCACCCTTGGTGAGCACTCCGGAGTACACGCGCACGAAGGTCAGCGCGCCGTAGACATCGTTGATGACCTTGAAGGCCAGCGCTGAGAAGGGCTCGTCATCCGAGCACTTGCGCTCGCCGATGGGTTCACCGTCGGCATCCACGGTGTTGATGGCGGCCACATCGGTCGGGGCCGGCAGATAGTCCACAACAGCGTCCAGCACCTGCTGCACGCCCTTGTTCTTGTACGAAGAACCGCACAGCACCGGGTTGAAGGCGGAGCCCAGGGTGCCCTTGCGCAGGCAGGCGCGCAGCGTGTCGGCCGAGGGGACCTTGGCGTCGCTGATGAACGCCTCCATGGCCTCGTCGTCCATTTCCAGGCAGGTGTCGACCAGCTCGGTGCGATACTGATCGATCTTTGCCAGCAATTTGAGATCCCCGGGGTTGCTGAGTCCCACCTTGCTGGCCAGATCCGGGGTGATGTCCAGGACCCGCCACTCGGCATCCTTATCGTCAGAATCCCACACCAGGGCCTTCATCTCGACCAGGTCGATCATGCCCTTGAAGTCATCCTCGGAGCCGATCGGCAGCTGCACGGCCAGGGGGCGGGCGCCGAGACGCTTCTTGATCATGTCGATGCAGCGCTCGAAATTTGCACCGCTGCGGTCCATCTTGTTCACATAGCACAGGCGCGGCACATCGTAGTTGTCCGCGAGACGCCAGTTCGTCTCCGACTGCGGTTCCACGCCGGCCACACCGTCAAACACGACGACGGCGCCGTCGAGCACACGCAGGGAACGGTTCACCTCGATCGTGAAGTCGACATGTCCCGGGGTGTCGATGAGATTGATCTTCTTGTCGCGCCAGAAAGTGGAAACTGCCGCGCTCTGAATGGTGATACCGCGCTTCTGCTCCTGCTCCAGGTAGTCAGTCGTCGTGGACGTCTTCATGTCCTTGGTGTCGTGGATGTCGATGATCGTGTGCTTGCGCCCCGTGTAGTAAAGGATGCGCTCGGTCGTCGTGGTCTTGCCGGCGTCCACGTGGGCGATGATGCCGATATTGCGGATGTCGGCAAGGGCGGTCGTTCGGGGCATGTCAGATTTCCATTACAGTTTCATGGGCGTGAATACAGGTGCCAGCGAACCGCGCTGATTGTCGGTGGGGCAACGCAGCCGAGGTATTCGGGCGCGGGCATAGGTAGCCCACCATTGTACACCAGCCGGAGGCCCATGCCGAGAAATGCCCGCGGCTTCAGATTTCCTCGGCCCGATGGCAGGCCACCAGACTGTCCCCGACGGTCCGCAGCTCGGGGACCTGCTGGGCGCAGCGGGTTATGGCGTGCGGACAGCGGGTCCGGAATACGCAGCCGGAGGGCGGTGAGAGCGGCGAGGGGATTTCTCCACTCAGTGGCGCGGCCAGGCGCGCCCGGGCACGAACCGGATCGGCGATCGGCACGGATTGGAGCAGCGCGCGGGTGTAGGGGTGACGGGGCGCCGCGAACAGGGCATCGCGGGCGGCTAGCTCCATCACTCTGCCCAGATACAGCACCAGCACCCGGTCGCAGGAGAACCGCACCGCTGCCAGGTCGTGGGCAATGAACAGCACCGACAGATCGGTCTGCTGCTGCAGATCCTTGAGCAGATTGGCGATCTGCGATTTGATGGACATGTCGAGCGCCGAGATCGGCTCGTCGCAGACCAGCACTTCGGGCTCGAGCACCAATGCGCGGGCGATGCCAATGCGCTGCGCCTGGCCGCCGGAGAACTCGTGCGGATAGCGGTTCAGGTTTGCCGGCAGCAAGCCCACGCGCTCCATGATCCCCAAGGTTTTCTCACGGCGCGCGGCGGCGTTGAGATCCGGGCGCTGTTCGCGCAAGGGCTCGGCGATGATTTCCCCGACGCTCATACGCGGATCCAGCGAGGCGAGCGGATCCTGGAAAATGATCTGCAGATGGCGGCGCATGCCACGCAGCTGTTGCCGATCCAGCCCCAGCAGATCCGTGCCGCGAAACTGTACTGCGCCGCCGCTGGCGGGCACCAGGCACAACAGCGCCCGCGCGATGGTGGACTTGCCGCTGCCGGATTCCCCAACCACCCCCAGGGTCTCGCCATGCTCCAGTGAGAAGCTCACGGCATTGATCGCCTGCAGCCAGCGGCCGCCGGGCATAGGGAAGCGCACGCTCAGATCCCGGACCTGCAGAATCGGCTCGCTCATGTGCCCGCCCGTCCGAGCGGGCCGGTGTAATAGCAGGCGCAGCGATGATCCGTGCCCACCGGTGCGAGCGGCGGCTGGGTCTGCAGGCACGGCTCAAAGACATATTGGCAGCGCGGCGCAAAGACGCAGCCACGGGGCAGGTTTGCCAGGTTCGGCGGGTTGCCACCAATGCTCGGCAGACGCTGCGGCAGCGGCCCTTCCAGGTCCGCAATCGAGCGTCGCAGCCCCTCGGTGTACGGATGGCGCGCATGGGCAAACAAGGTGTCGACATCTGCCTGTTCGACGATGCGGCCGGCGTACATGACGATCACCCGGTCAGCGACTTCTGCGACCACGCCCAGATCATGCGTGACCAGGATCATCGCGGCGCGCGTGCGGGTGCGCAGTTCACGCAGCAGCGTCAGGATCTGCGCCTGCACCGTGACATCCAGTGCGGTCGTCGGCTCATCGGCCAGCAGGATGTCCGGCTCGCAGATGAGTGCCATGGCAATCACCACCCGCTGGCGCATGCCGCCGGAGAGTTCATGCGGGTGCTGCTGGAGGCGTCTGGCTGGCTCTGGAATGTGCACCGCGTCCAGCAGATCGATGGCCCGACGGCGTGCCTCGGCGCCGCCTACCCCTTTGTGACGCTGCAGCCCCTCGGTCAGCTGCCTGCCGATGGTCAGGTAGGGGTTCAGCGCCGTCATCGGATCCTGGAAAACCATGGCGATGCGCGCACCACGAATCTGCGACAACGCCCTTTCCCCGGCGCCGATCAGTTCCTGGCCGCGAAAGCGAACGCTGCCGCTGAGCCGCGCGCCGGGCGCGCTCAATCCCAGTGTTGCCAGCAGCAGCTGGGTCTTGCCGGAGCCGGATTCCCCGACAATGCCAACAAACTCACCCGGCGCCAGATCAAGGCTCACGTCATTGACCGCGTGCAGGTTGCCCTGGGCACTGCCGTAGCTGACGCCAAGGCCACGAATGCTCAGCAGTGCATCGCTCATCTAGCGCTGCTCCCGGGGGTCCAGCGCATCGCGCAGCCCATCACCCAGATAGGAAAAGCAACAGATGATGACCGTCAGGAAGACGGCCGGCACCGTCAGCAGGTACGGCTCAGAGCGCATGTGGCTGGAGCCTTCGGACACGAGGGATCCGAGGGAAGCGAGCGGGGCGTGCACTCCCAATCCAAGAAAGCTCAGGAATGCTTCAAACAGGATCACCGTCGGAATGGTGAGGGTTGCGTAGATGATGATCAGTCCGAGCAGATTGGGCACCAGGTGCCTGAATATCATGGTTGGTGTCGAGACCCCGAGTGCTCGGGCGGCCTCGACAAATTCGCGGCTCTTGAGCGACAACGTCTGGCCGCGCACGATACGCGCGATGTCCAGCCAGGAGACAGCGCCGATGGCGACGAACACCAGGAAAAAGTCGCGCCCGAAGAGCACCGTCAGCACGATGACCAGGGGAATGAAGGGCACGGCATACAGAATGTCGACGAACCGCATCATCAGGGAATCGATGGCGCCACCGGTATAGCCGGCGGTCGCGCCCCAGACGACGCCGATCACCACGCTCACCACACTTGCGGCAACGCCCACCAGCAGTGAGACGCGGCAGCCCCACATTACCCGGACCAGCAGATCCCGGCCCAGACTGTCCGTGCCCATCCAGTGGGTGATGCCGGGGGGCTGGTAGATCGCATTCCAGTCGGGCGTGGCGTAGTTGAAGGGTGAGAGCAGCGGTACCACCAGGGCTAGCACCACGATACCACCCAGTACCGCGAGTGCGACCAGCGCGCTGCGGTGGCGCAGCAACCGTTGCCAGGATTGCTGCCACTGGCTGTGGCCCGCGGGTGTTGCTTCGAAAATGGCGTTCACGACTGCAGCCTGACGCGCGGGTCGAGCCAGGCATAACACAGGTCCGCCAGCAGGTTGAAGACGATGATCAGTGCGCCGTACAGCACGGTGATGCCCACAACCAGGGTGTAATCACGGTTGATGGCGCCGGTGACAAAGTACCGGCCTATACCCGGCAGACCGAACACCGATTCGATGATGATGGAGCCGGTAAGGACGCCGGCGAAAGCGGGGCCGAGAAAGGAAACCAGCGGAGTCAGTATCGGCCGCAATGCGTGTCGCAGTATCACCGTGCGCCGTGGCAGACCCTTGGCACGCGCGGTACGGATGAACGGGCTGGTCATGACTTCGATGGTGGCGCCGCGAACCATGCGTGCGATGTAGGCGGTATACGGCAGCGCCAGCGCGATAACCGGCAGGATGAGGTGGCTGATTGATCCGGCGACCCAATCTCCGCTGGGCAGCCAGTGCAGCCGTACCGCAAACACCAGGATCAACAGCGGACCGATCACGAATGTGGGCAGGGAGATCCCGAGAGCGGCGAAGAACATCGGCACATAGTCCCCGGCGGTATTGCGCCGCAGCGCTGCGAGGATGCCCCCGGCACCCCCGAAGAGCAGCGCCACCAGCAGGGCACAGACACCGATGGTGGCATCGACCGGCAGGCCCTGTCGGATCAACGCATTGACCGAGGTGTCGCGGTACTGAAACGACGGCCCGAGATCGCCATGAGCAAGATCGCTTAAGTAACGCACATATTGGCGCCACAAGGGTTCATTCAAATGGTATTTGGCCTCGATGCTCGCCTGAATGGCCGGCGGTATGCGTTTGGCCGAGTCGAACGGTCCGCCGGGGGTCGCGTGCAGCAATGCAAACGCGAGGGTTGCAATGATCAGCAACGTCGGAATGGCGGTGAGCAGGCGATTCAGGAGAAAGCGCAGCATCGCTAGCGGCCCTGGTGCTCCAGCACATACAGGTAGCGTGTAGGCAGTCGGTCCTGCAGATTGGAATGCCAGCCTTTGAGGTAGGGTTTGATCAGATGCCGGGTCGTGTAATAGACCAGCGGCAGGAAGGGCGCCTCCTGGTTGAGCAAATCCTCGGCTTGTTCAAAGTACCGGTAGCGCTGGGCATTGTCCGCTTCGTTACCGGCTGCGACCAGCAGGGCCTCGTACCGGGGATCATCAAACCGGCCGTAATTCTGCCCATCATCCTTTTGCGCCAGTTGCACAAAGGTGAACGGATCCGGGAAATCGCCGATCCACGAATTCCAGAACAGCGAGGACTTGTGCAATTGCAGATTTTGCGTCAACACCCGGAACTCCTCATTGTAGGGTTCGACATCCGCGCCGAGGTTGGTACGCCACATGGCCGCGAGCGCGGCCATGAGGTCCCGGTGTTCGTCGTCGGTCGGGTAGTCCAGTTGCACGTGCAGAGGGTGCGCCGCGGAATACCCGGCGGCTGCATACAGTCGTCGCGCCTCGGCATGGCGCTGGTCATCACTCCATGAGGCCCAGGCGGGTGTTTGCGGCGTGTAGCCAGGCAAAGGCGGCACGATGGAGTAGGCGGGCCGGTTCAGTCCCTGGTAAATCTTGTCGGCAAGGATGTTGCGATCCACGGCCATGTTCAGCGCCAGCCGCAGATTGCGATTGTGGGCAAAGGGAGGATCGATCATGTTGAAGCCCAACATCTGGATGCCCAGGTAGGGGCCGGTCACCACCTGGTTGCCCAGCTGGGATTTGAGCCAGCGGAATTGCGGCCCGGGGAAGTAACTGGTCATCTCCACGTCGCCGGCCATGAAACGGCTCACCTGCTCGTCGGGGTCAAGGGGATAGTAAGTGACGCGGGTCACCCGCACGTTCGCGGCCCCCCAATACAGTGGATTCCTGGTCAGCGTGATGCGATCCCCGACGATGAGTTCGCTCAGGACGTAGGGGCCATTGGACACCATGTGCGCGGGCCGGGTCCAACTGTCACCGTAGCGTTCGATGGTCGCGCGATGCAGCGGCAGCAGGTAATTGTCAGCCAGCACCGCCAGCAGGTACGGTGTCGGTGATACCAGCGCGACGCGCAGGGTGTGAGCATCAAGGGCCGTGACGCCGAGACTGTCCACCGGCGCGTGCCCGGTGGCGATGGCTTCAGCATTGACGATGGGCGCAAGCGCCTGGGCGTACTCCGAGCCGGTTTTCGGGTCCACCTCCCGGCGCCAGGCGTAGACGAAATCTGCGGCCGTGACCGGATCACCATTGGACCAGCGGGCCTCCGGGCGCAGATGGAATAACCAGGTCTTGCCGTCGGCGCTCATGTCCCAGGACCTGGCGACTCCGGGCACGATGTTGTCGTCGGGTCCGATGGTGGTCAGGCCTTCGAACAGATCGTCCATCACAGTCTGCCCGGGTTCGTCCGTGAGCAGCGAGGGGTCGAGGGTCCGTGGCATGGCATTCAGAGTGCGGGTCACGGATTGATCGGCCGCCAGCGCCGTGCCGACCGTGATGGAGCTCGGCGCCGGTGCCTGCGTAGTTGCGCCGCCGCAGCCCAGCAGCAGCGCCGCGGCAAGTGCCGGCAGGCGTCTCACCCAGCGCCACTGCAGCAGTCCGCAGCGCGGTCGCACCGACCTCCAGCTCAGGGTTTGGGCGCAGCGGGCGCCGGGGCCGAGCTGCCCGTGCCTGGAACACCAATCCGCATGCGAATGCCGCCGGTCTTGGGATCCTGGTACTCGCGGTTGGCTTCGCACACGTATTCCAGGATCTTGTAGCCGGGCTTGCGTACGTACTTCCAGGTGAACTTCCAGGGCGCGGTCAGGTACTCCGGATCGGTGACGGTCACCTGGTCCTCGAACATATCCTTGGACAGCATGCGCATGCGCTCGTCGATGCGCATGTTGGGACTGTGCGGCGTGCCACGGAAGCGCACCTCTTCCTTGATGCCGACGGTATCGACCACCAGCGTGTCACCGTCCCAGTGGCCCACCGAATGGCCCCAGAAGCCCGGTTCGGCATCATCGATGGCGAGCTGCTTCTGGTTCAGGTAGATGCGCCGGACCTGGTTATAGGCTTCCTCGATGATGGTGATCTGGCCGGGCGTCTGCAGCACCTCCATGGGGAACATGGCCATCATCATCGCCGGCATGCCATCGGGCAGGCACTTGGCGTAACCGCCGTACAGGGGCTCGCCGCGCGCGTCGGCGTCCTTGGCCGCCTGTTGCTGCGCCAGCCATTCGGCCCGGTACACCGGCTTCAGGGGCGGCGGTGGCACCGGCAATTGCGCGGTGACGCGGGGATCCAGCTTCGCGGTGCTGTACCGATCCCAGGCACCGGTCAGTGCCGGATGGCTGACCTGCGGTGCAGGCGTAGCGACGGACGAATCGGCCTGCACGAGCCCGGTGCACAGTGCAGCGACGATTGCCGCCAGTATGGGTGCCGCGATACGAATGATCCTGATCATGAAAACCCCCTGGACAACACGCTGCAGCTACTGGATGTTCGCTTTGCCGGCGGGAGCGCCGTTGGTGAACTTGCGACCGTCGGCAAGCGTGACCTCCTTGAGCAGCCCGCCAGCCTCGCCGGTGCGCAGTGGGGCGATAATGGTCGTGATCTTGTCCCCCACCTTGATCATATTGAACTTCCATCCGATGCGATCCAGGATCCCGGGATTCGCGCATTCGATGGTGTAGTGCTTGAACTGACCCTGATCGTTGGTCACATCCAGGTCGATATAGACATGCGGGTTGGTCCACTGGAAATGGGTCACTGTCCCGGAAAGCTTGACCTGGTGATCGTGATCGAACATCGCAAAGGAGTGGTGGGCCTGGGCGCTGGCGCCCGCCAGCAGCAAACCCGCCAAGGCCAATCGCGCCAGGCGGCTGGTGAACGTGCTCATAGTTGAATTTTCCCCCGATCCTGTGACTGCCCGAGGCGCCCCATGTATTGCCGCAAATCATAGCACCACTGGGGCAATTACCTAGTGCGCGGTGGCAGGTGGGTGCTAAGGTCCCGAGCCTCTCGGCTACAATCCCCTTAAGACCCCAATCCCGGAATCGAAATGACCACCGCCAAGATCATCTATACGCTGACCGATGAGGCGCCCGCACTGGCGACTTATTCCCTCTTGCCGATCGTGCAGGCCTTCACCCGCAGCGCCGGGATCAGCGTCGAGACCCGGGACATCTCCCTCGCCGGACGGGTCATTGCGAACTTTCCGGAGGTTCTGTCCGCACAGCAGCGCCAGTCCGATGATCTGTCGGAACTCGGTGAGCTGGCCAAGACGCCCGAGGCCAACATCATCAAGCTACCGAACATCTCGGCCTCGCTGCCGCAGTTGAAAGGTGTCATCACGGAACTGAACGCCCAGGGTGTCCCCATTCCGCCGTATCCGGAGGATCCCAGGGACGATTTGCAGCAGCAGCTCAAATCGCGTTTTGCCAAGGTCCTCGGCAGTGCGGTCAACCCGGTGCTGCGCGAGGGCAACTCGGACCGGCGCGTCGCCCATGCAGTCAAGCATTACGCCAGGACCCATCCGCATTCCATGGGCGCATGGCAGCCCGATTCCCCCACGCATGTGGCGAGCATGAGCAGCGCTGATTTCTATGGCAACGAGCAGGCCGCGCTGATCGGCCAGCCCGGCACCCTGCGCATCGAATTGACCGCGGCCAATGGCAAGGTCACGGTGCTGAAGGACGCAATCAAAGTGCAGGCGGCCGAGCTGATCAGTTCGACCTTCATGCAGGTGGCCCGGCTGCGCGAGTTCTATGAGACGCAGATCCAGGACGCGAAGGCCAAGGGCCTGCTGCTGTCGCTGCACCTGAAAGCGACCATGATGAAAATCTCCGACCCCATCATGTTTGGACACGCCGTCACCGTGTATTACAAGGACGCCTTCGCCAAACACGCGGCGCTGTTCAGCCAGCTGGGTGTGGATCCTGACAACGGGATCGGCGACGTCTATGCCAAGATTCAAGGATTGCCCCCGCAGCAGAAGGCGCAGATCGAGATGGATCTGCGGGCCACCTATGAATCGCGGCCGCCGCTCGCGATGGTGGATTCCGCCAAGGGCATCACCAACCTGCATGTGCCCAGCGACATCATCATTGATGCCAGCATGCCCGCCGCGATCCGCACCTCCGGGCGCATGTGGGGTCCGGACGGCAAGGCACATGACATGAAGGCGATGATTCCGGATCGCTGCTATGCCGGCGTGTACCAGGCGGTGATCGAGGATTGCCGCCAGCACGGCGCCTACGATGTGGCCACGATGGGTAATGTCAGCAATGTCGGCCTGATGGCGCAGGCTGCCGAGGAGTACGGGTCGCACGATAAGACCTTCAGGATTGCCGCCGATGGCGTGGTGCGTGTTCTGGATGCGCAGGGCCAGGTGCTGACACAGCACCAGGTGGCAAAGGGCGATATCTGGCGCATGTGCCAGACCAAGGACCTACCCATCCGCGACTGGGTGAAGCTCGGAGTGAATCGCGCCCGGGCGACCGGTCAGGCCGCCATTTTCTGGCTGGATGAGCAGCGCGCCTATGACCGCCACCTCATGCAGAAGGTGAAGACCTACCTTGCGGATCACGACACCAAGGGGCTGGATATCCGGATTCTCGATCCCGTGGCCGCCGTGATGGCGACCATGACGCGGGTGCGCGCCGGGCAGAACACCATCTCGGTGACGGGCAATGTTCTGCGCGACTATCTGACCGATCTGTTCCCCATCCTGGAACTTGGCACCAGCGCCAAGATGCTGTCCATCGTGCCGCTGCTGGCGGGCGGTGGCATGTACGAGACGGGCGCCGGTGGATCCGCGCCCAAGCATGTCCAGCAGTTCCTGGAAGAGGGCCACCTGCGCTGGGACTCGCTGGGTGAGTTCCTGGCGATCCAGGTGTCCCTGGAGGACCTGGCCGGCAAGACCGGCAATCGCGCGGTGCTGTGTCTGGCCAAGGCGCTCGATGCGGCCAATGGCAAGTTCCTCGATAACGACAAATCTCCGCAACGCAAGGCCGGTGAACTGGACAATCGCGGCAGTCACTTCTATCTGGCGCTGTACTGGGCACAGGCCCTTGCTGCGCAAACTGATGCTGCGGATCTGCGCGCGAAGTTTGCCCCGATCGCGGCCGAACTGACTCGTGAGGAAGCCAGAATTGTCGGCGAACTGCATGCCGCCCAGGGCAGGCCGGTCGACATCGGCGGCTACTATCACCCCGATCCGGCAAAGTGTGCGACCGCCATGCGTCCCAGCGCCACCTTCAATCGCATCCTCGCCTGCCTCGTCTGAACGCAGGTCAGCGGGCGCTGCGGATCGAGATCGGGACCGATGGACAACTGTCGCGCACGCCGCGGCCGCAGCTGCGCGGCTGCAGTTCCCGGGTGAGGCAGATGCGCACCTCGGAGAGTGCGTCGCGGTTGCATGCCACTGTCAGGGCATGGGGCGGCAAGGTGGGATTGGCGGTGCGGAACGCCGCCAGGATCTGATCGGGGGGCAATTGCTGGTCAGCCGGGGGTGCCTCGAATCGCGGTGGGATGCGCACCCGCGCCAGTGCCCGATCCGCCGTGCGGAAGTACTCCACGGGACTCAGACCGCTGCAGGTGCCGTGCCGCTGCCACTCATGCTGCATGAGCTGCGGGCTGGAATACAGGGTGCGGCCCACGGCCTCGGCAGCGCGATCCAGAGTGGGGCTGGCGGCGCACTCCTGTGGATAGCCGCCGGCGTCGAATTGTGGCCACAGGCCATGCAGCACGAAGCCAAATCCGCGGCCCTGGCATTGGTACCGATCACCGGGATGCACCAGGCAGTAACTGGGTGACCAGGAGAGTGTCAGCAGGTAGTAGTCGAACTGGCCGGGAACAGCATCCGTCGGCGCGGCACGCGGGGCATGCCGCGCCAGGGCGCAGGCGCAGCATGTCAGCATCAGGACGGCTGCCGTGCGAACCCGTGAGCCCCTTACAATGCGCGAGTGCTGCATAGGGTCATCGTGCACACTGTGCAGCCTTGCCTGCAAGGGAAACCCAGTTGTCGGAAGACGAAGCCATTCTGGAACGCAGCGCCCGGGCAGCCTACTGCCTCATGGCCTACGGCCCGGGTCCCCAACAGCTCATGGAGATTCGCGGTGGCCTGGATGCTGCCCGCCAGCGTCCCCTGATCATCATCATCCATGGCGGCTTCTGGCGTCCCGACATCGACCGGGCGCATGCCAGACCCATGGCCGATGCCATTGCCGCGGCGGGCTGGACGGTGGCCCTGCCGGAGTACGCCCGCGTCGCGCGGGATCCGGCGCCCACTATGCTGGATCTGACCCTGGTGTTGACGCAGGCGGCGCAGCATGTGGACGCTCACAACGGACAGGTTGTGCTGCTGGGACACTCCGCCGGTGGTCACCTCGCCCTATGGGCGACAGCTGCCCGGATCTGTCCGGTCCTGATCGGGACCCTGGCGCTCGCACCGGTCGCTGATCTTCGGCTGGCCGCTGCACTCGGACTGGGGAACGGGGCGGTGTCGCGGTTCCTGGGCGCTGAACCTGCAAGCCGTCCCGACCTCGATCCGGGCCAGATGCCCGGACCGGTCACGGCGACCACCATCGTCCACGGGGCCGACGACGCCATCGTCCCGCTGCGGGTCAGTGAGTCATATGTCGCCGCGCATCCGCAGGTCCGGTGGATTCCCCTCGCCGGCGCAGGGCATTACGCGTTGATCGACCCGCTTGCGCCCGCATGGGTGAGCGTCATGGCGCAGTTGGACCGATGGCTTACTTTTCCCAACCCGTCTTCGAGTCATAGGGTGCGGTGAAGCCCATGGCCTCGATTTCATGGATCTTGCCGCCGCTGATCTTGAAGACATGGGCCGCCGGCAGATCGAAGGGCTTGAACTTCATCGGTATGCGGGTGATGCCCGGATAGCCCACGATATCCACATGATCTTCCTTCATGGGATGCCGGAATTGGGACAGGCCAAAGACCAGCCCGGTCTGGGTGTCCGCGATCCACACCCGGCGCGGCTCGATGCGCTTGATGTAGCTCATCACTTTGGTATCGAGCTGGGCGGCACAGCCCAGTTTGGGTGAGCCGGCGGGTGCGCCCATGAGCGCGGACCCAGTGGTGATCATGCCGTTTTCATGCCGTTCGCAGTCATCGGCGAAGGGGGACAGCGAGCCATTGCCCTTGACCAGTGCGTCGTAGTACGTCGCGCCGATCTTGAGCAGCTGGGCGTGCGAGCTGCGCTCGTCCCTGGGCACCACGGCCAGCAGACCCGGTCGTGGCTTCTGCAGATTGGCGAGACTGGCGGGACGAAAGCTTGCGGCAATGAGGTGCTCGGCTTCGACGATCTCGCCGTGGCGCACCTTCAGGCGCAGCGCCAGTTCAATCGGCTTGCCGTCGGCCTTCATCATCCCCAGGAACCCGACCTGCTCGGCCACGGGATCAGGCACATAGACGGCGAAAGTCGTCGGCACTTCACTGGCCGTCTTCCATAGCCCCTCGCCCGGCTTCATCGGGGTGATGTTCTCCACGAACTTCACGTCCGCCGCCAGGGGTACCTTCGAAGGATCGTGTGCCACCAGGGCTGCCAGGTACGAGTTAGCCAGATCTTTGAGGCAGGCCCGATTGCACGGATCCGGCGCCGGCGTGGCCGCGGATGCCGTAACCATGAAACCCACACTGAGCGCGGCCAGCAGGCCAGCGCCAATCCTTCGTGTCATTGTCGTATCCCCCTTCAGCCAATGTTCGAGCGGCCCAGCCGATGCGGGACCGCGCCGGTCAACTTGCGAAGTCTACCGGCCTACGCAGTGCTTCACCACCATTTGCGCCATTTGAACCAGACGATGGGCAGCAGAGTGCTCATGGCAAAGCGGTTGTCCTGCAGTCCCAATGGCATGGACATCAGCCATTGATCGGTATCAGGTGGTGCCCGGAAAGTTGATCGTCGCGCGCAGACCGGGGTGCTGATCGGCGAATTCCAGCGTGCCCCCGTGCAGTTTGGCGACGGCCTCCACGAGGCTCAAACCCAGTCCGACGCCGGGTGTACCGCGGCTGGCATCGCCGCGGAAGAAGCGTTCCGTGGCACGGGCGCGCTGCACATCGGTCATGCCGGGGCCGGTGTCGGCCACCACGATGCCGGCGGCCTCGCCACTCGGGCGCATGGTGCTCACGCTTACCGTGCCACCCGGTGGGGTGTACTTGAGCGCATTGTCGATGAGGTTGTTGACGGCCTGCGCCATCAGCAGCTGGTCGCCGGAAGTCTGCAGCAATCCGGATTCATTCTTGTAGGTCAGTGTGATGTCACGGATTTCCGCGGCCGGCACATAGAACTCGACGGCGCGCGCGCACAGGTCCACCAGATCCACGTTCACGAATCCGGAGCGACGCATGCCGGTATCGATTTCGGCCAGCCGCAGCAGTGCATTGAAGATGCAGATGACTCGATCCACATCGGCCACCGCGGCTTCCACCTCCGCGAATGCTTCGCCAGGCGGCGGACGCGTCAAGGACAGCTCCTCGAGCCGCGAGCGCAGCTCGGTCAGTGGCGTACGCAGGTCATGGGCAATGGCGTTGGACACATTGGCGACGCCGTGGACCAGCTGCTCGATCTGTTCGAGCATGCGGTTGATGGTCAGGCTGAGGGTATTGAGTTCATCGCTGCTGCTGCCGGTGGGCAGGCGGTGACTGAGTTCGCCTTGCATGATCGCCGAGACCGTCTGGCGGATACTGTGGATGCGAAACAGCAGGGCGCGGCGGATCAGGATGCCGCCGACCACGCCCGTCACCAGCAGGACCGCGATGGCGGCTGCCAGGCCATACCAGAATCGTGTCGTCACCGGGGCTAGACGTGCCACATCCCGACCCACCAGCAGGTTATAGCCTCCCGGCAGTTCGGTCCGCACCAGCGTGACCATGGTGGGATGCCCGTCGAGCGTAATCGGGGTGGTGTAGCTGCCGGGTTCTTTGGGCACGCCGGCCGGCCAGTCGGGCACGTTGCCGGCCAGAGGTTTCTCATTGGCGTCGGCCAGCAGCAGGATGCGCTCGCCGGCGATTTGCAGTCCGACGCGTTCGTTGATCGTATCGGCCAGGCCGGCCGGCCCCTTGGATTTGAAGATGTCCGCAAGCCGCTGCGAATCCTCGGTGAGAATCTGCACGCGGGTGTCATTGACCGCGGCGCGCCAGGCATAGCTGAGCGGCAGTGCGAACAGCACCAGGGCGAGAATGCCCAGCAGCACATAGCTGGCAGCAAGCTTTGCTGCCGAGGAGCGTATGACGAGCGCCATGGGCTACTCGGCGCTCAGCATATAGCCCGCGTTGCGTACCGTCCGCAGCAGCGAATGTTCCGGCTCCGGCTCGATTTTCTGGCGCAGCTTGCTGATGTGCACATCCACGACATTGGTCTGGGGATCGAAATGATAGTCCCAGACATTCTCCAGCAGCATGGTCCGGGTGACCACCTGCCCGGCATGGCGCATCAGGTATTCCAGCAGCTTGAACTCCCGCGGTTGCAGCAGGATCTGCCGCGCACCACGCATCACCTTGCGGGACAACAGGTCCATGCGCAGGTCCGCTACCTCCAGCGTGGTGACGGTGCCGTCCTGGCGGGTGCGGCGCCCCAGGGCGTCAAGCCGCGCCAGCAGCTCGCCAAAGGCGAATGGCTTGGTCAGGTAGTCATCGCCACCCGCGCGCAACCCCTTGATGCGTTCATCCACATCGGCCAGCGCGCTCAGGATCAGGATGGGGGTCTGGTTACCCGACTGCCGCAGGGCGCTGATCAGCGACAGACCATCGATGTTCCCGGGCAGCATCCGGTCCATGATGATCACGTCATAGCGTTCACTGGCGGCCAGGAACAACCCGTCGCGACCATTGTCGGCGTGATCGGCCGTGTGCCCAGCCTCCTGCAGGCCCTTGGTGACGAAGCGCGTAACGCGCTCATTGTCCTCCACTAGCAGCATCTTCATGGATGGACCTCCCGGTCAGGTCACGGGTTCCAGGGTTTCGGGCTGGGTTTCGCGGCGTTGGCTGCGGCTGAAGCGCAACCGCAGGCGATCCAGGTACAGGTAGATGACCGGGGTCGTGAAGAGGGTCAGCGCCTGGCTCAGCACCAGTCCGCCGACCATGGTGTAGCCCAGCGGCACGCGCATCTCCGAGCCCGTGCCGCGTCCCAGCATCAGCGGCATGGCGCCGAGGATCGCCGACATGGTGGTCATCATGATGGGCCGGAAGCGCATCAGGCAGGCTTCGCGGATGGACGCTTCGGGCGACAAATGCCGCTCGCGCTCCGCCTGCAGCGCGAAGTCAACCATCATGATGCCGTTCTTCTTGACGATGCCGATCAGCAGGATGATGCCGATGAGGGCGATGACGGACAGATCAAAATGAAACACGATCAGCATCAGCAATGCCCCGACGCCGGCCGATGGCAGCGTCGACAGGATGGTCAGCGGATGGATATAACTCTCATAGAGCATCCCCAGGATGATGTACACCACCACCAGCGCCGCGAGGACCAGCAGCGGTTCGGTGCGCAATGAATCCTGGAAGGCCTGCGCAGTGCCCTGGAAGGACCCAGATATGCCCTCCGGCAGGTGGATGGCCTCCGAGGTGCGCTCAATGGCATCGACCGCCTGGCCCAGCGCCATGCCCGGCCCCAGGTTGAACGACAGGGTGACCGCTGGAAACTGCCCCTGGTGGTTGATCGACAGCGAGGTCACGTGCGAGGTGTCGTAGTGCGCCAGACTGGACAGAGGCACCATCTGTCCGGTCAGGGGCGACTTGACGTACAGCTTGTCGAGTGAGTGCGGGTCTCCCTGCAGTGCCGGGGGCACCTCCAGGATCACATGGTAGGCGTTGAGCTGCGTGAAGTACTGGGCCACCTGGCGCTGACCGAAGGCATCGTAGAGCGTGGCGTCGATGAGTTCGGGCTGAATGCCGAAGCGCGCCGCCTGGTCCCGGTCGATCGCCAGGGTAACCATCGGGCTGTCGGTCTGCTGGTCCGATGCGACATCCTGCAGTTGCGGCAGCTTCTGCAGTGCGGCCATCAGTTTCGGCGCCCAGGTATTCAGTTCATTGAGGTCCGAGTCCTGCAACGTGTACTGGTACTGGGTACGGGTCGTGCGGCCGCCCATGCTGATGTCCTGGACCGCCTGCAGATAGGCGGTGCCGCCGACAACGGAGCTGAATTTCTTGCGCAAGCGGCGGATCACCTCATCGGCGCTGGCCTTGCGCTCGTCCCGGGGCTTCAGGCTCATCATCAGGAAGCCATTGTTGATCGGGCGCGAACCGCCGACCGCGGCGACGTAGGAAGCGACGGCCGGATCCTTGGCCATGATCGCCATGAGGCGTTTCACGAGGGCTTCCATCTGGTTGAAGGAAATGTCCTGCGGGGCGTCCGACAGGCCCGAGATCAGACCCGTGTCCTGCTGCGGGAAAAAGCCCTTCGGTACGATGACGTACAACAGCCCGGTGCTGCACAACGTGATCAGGAAGACCACCAGGGTGATGCCCTGATGGGCCAGTACCCAGTCCAGGCCCCGGGTGTACCCGGCCACCACGGCGTTGAAGAACTTTTCGACGAAGTTGTAGACGCGACCATGACGCACATGCCGTTCATCGCGCAGGAACAGCGAGCACATCATCGGCGAGAGCGTCAGGGAGACGAAGGCCGACACGGCGATGGTGAGCGTCACCACAATGGCGAATTCGCGGAACAGGCGGCCGATGATGCCGCTCATCAGCAGCAGCGGGATGAACACCGCGACCAGCGAGATGCTGATGCTGAGGATGGTGAAGCCGATTTCCCCGGCACCCTTCAATGCGGCTTCCTTGGGTGACAGCCCCGCCTCGATGTGTCGGTAGATGTTCTCCAGCATCACGATGGCATCGTCGACCACGAATCCGACCGCGATGGTCAGCGCCATGAGCGACAGATTGTCGAGGCTGAAGCCGAGCAGGTACATGCCGGCACAGGTGCCGAACAGGGCCAGCGGTACGGTGACGCCCGGAATGATGGTGGCCCAGGCATTGCGCAGGAAGAAGAAAATCACCAGCACGACCAGGCAGAACGTCAGCAGCAGCGTGAATTCAACCTCGTGCACCGAGGAGTTGATGGTGATGGTGCGGTCCATGACCAGATCGACCTTCACCGATGCCGGCACCGCGGCCCGTGCATGCGGCATCATGGCCTTGATGCGCTTCACCGTGTCGATGACATTCGCGCCGGGTTGCTTGAAGACCTGCAGCAGGATGCCGAGGTGCCCGTTCTGAAACGCCACCATCTGATCGTTTTCCGGCCCATCGACCGCAACTCCGATGTCGCGGATGCGCACCGGCGCGCCGTTCACATAGGCGATGATGATGTCGTTCCAGGGTTTCGCCTCCATGAGCTGGTCATTGTCATAGATGGCAAAGTTGTGCAGCGGGCCGTTGAAGGATCCTTTGGGCGCGTCGACCGTGGCATTGGCGATGACCCCAGCGATGTCTTCGAGCTGGATACCCATCGAGGCGATCTTGGCCGGATCCACCTGAATTCGTATGGCCGGCTTCTGCTGGCCGCCGATGACCACCTGCGCGACGCCAGGTATGCGCGACATCTGCTGCGCCAGGACGTTCTCGGCGTAATCATCCACGGTGGTAACCGGCAGCACCGGGGAGCTGACCGAGTACATGAGAATCGGTGAGTCCGAGGGGTTGACCTTCTTGTAGCTGGGGGGCGTTGGCAGATCCTTGGGCAGCTGGCCCGCGGCGGCCGTGATGGCGGACTGGATGTCCTGGGCTGCAGCGTCGATATTGCGGTCCAGGTCGAACTGCACCACGATCGTACTGGTGCCCAGGACGCTGGTGGATGTCATCTGGGAAACACCGGGAATCGCGCCGAACTGCGTCTCCAGCGGCGTGGCGACCGAGGACGCCATGGTTTCCGGGCTCGCGCCGGGCAGCTGCCCGGTGACCTGGATGGTCGGGAAATCCACCTGCGGCAAAGGTGCCACGGGCAGCAGCGGGAAGGCGATGATGCCCACCAGCAGCACCCCAGCCATCAGCAGCGAGGTGGCGATAGGCCGCTGGATGAACGGCGCTGAAATGCTCATGGGCGTGCCTGACTCTGCGCGACACTGTTGATGCGCACCAGCGTGTCCGGTTCCAGGCGATACATGTTGCTGGTCACGACCCGCTCGCCGGCCTTCAGACCGCTGTCGATGATCACCGTGTTCTCATCCAGCAGCGTCACTTTGAGCGGGCGGACCGACACCTTCGAGTCAGCATCGATGACGTAGGCAAACATGCCGTCGGGTCCGCGCTGTAACGCCGCCGCCGGAATGGTCAGAGCCTGGTGGTGCATGTTCACCAGCACTCGCGCGTTGACAAACTCACCGGGCCACAGCTGCTGGCGAGTGTTCGGGAAAGTGGCCTTCACACGGATCGTGCCGGTGGTCTGATCGATCTGGTTATCGAGCAGCGCCACGGTGCCGGTGTCCAGCACGATGCCATTGTCGCGTGCCTGGGCCACGACACTGACCGGGCCACGCGCCAGCGCCTGTGTCATCTGCGGCACCTCGTCTTCAGGCAGCGTGAACACCACCGAGATGGGCTGGATCTGCGTCATGACGACGATGCCGGTGGTATCCGTTGCATGCACGATGTTGCCCGGATCCACCAGGCGAATGCCCGTGCGGCCGCTGATGGGCGCCACGATGGTCGTGTAGCTGAGCTGCGTGCGGGCATTCTCGATGGTCGCATCGTCGCCCTTGAGCGTGGCCGTGCCCTGGGAGATCGTCGCGCGCTGCGTATCCACGGTCTGTTTGCTGGCCAGATCCTGGGGCGCCAGCTGCATGTAACGATCCATATCCAGCTTGGCATTGGTCAGCTGGGCCTCATCCTTGGCGCGCTGCGCGAGCGCCTGGTCGAGCGCCGCCTGGAAGGGTCGCGGATCGATCTGCGCCAGTAACTGTCCCTTCTTCAGGGTCTGCCCCTCGGTAAACGCGACGGTGTCCAGCTGACCGTCCACACGGGCCGTAACTTTGACGGTGTAGAAAGCCTGCACGGTGCCCAGGCCTTCCAGGTATCCCGGCACGTCGCTGGGCGCGACGGTTGAGGCATCCACCGGAACCGCTGCAACGGTCGCGTTTTTACTGTCCGCTGCCTGGGCGCCGTGGTGCGAGCGCGACCACACCAGCGCCACGATGATCAGGATGACCACGGCGGCCAGTCCCACCCGGGGCCGTCCCAGCCATTGCAAAGAACTATTCATGCTGCACTGCTCACGGTGCTTGCTCCTGATGAGTGTCCCACCCGCCGCCCAATGCCTGATAGAGGCCGACCAGTGCCGAAAGATGTGCGAGCCGGACCTGTGCCTGCGTGTCCTGAGCGGTCAGCAAGGTGGTCTCGGTGGTCAGGACGGTGAGTACGTTGATGGTTCCGGCGTGGAACTGCTGCTGTGAGAAATCATAGGCGCGGCGCGCCGACAACGTGGCGCGTTCCTGGCGCAGCAGCTGCTCCCGGGTCTCATGCACCTGGGTCAGCGCATCCTGCGTGTTGTCGAACGCCGAAATCACAGCCTTGTGATAGTCAGCCAGCAGTTCCTGGTATCGCCCCTTGCTCTGGGAATATAAGCCTGCGATCTGGCCGCCTTCAAATATGGGCTGGGTAAGGCCGGCACTCAGATCGAAGATGCGGCTGCCCGGTTCCAACAGGGTGGACAGCGCCGTGCTTTCCACGCCACCGCCGGCGGTGAGTTGGATGGTGGGGAAGAACGCCGCCCGTGCGGCCCGCACATTGGCGTTGGCGGCAATCAGCTGGGCCTCGGCTGAGGCCACATCGGGGCGTCGCATCAGCAGGCCCGCGGGCAGCCCGGTGCTCACCGGCGGTGCTGCGACCTGCTCGAGAGTGGATTGCGCCAGCTGCAACTGATCGACGCGGGTAGCCAGCAGGATGGCCAGCGCCGCCAGATTATGCGACAGCTGCGCGCGCAGCGCCGGAACGGTGGCGTCCTCGTTGTCCACCAAGGACTGTTGCTGCGCGACATCGAGCGCCGTGGCGGTGCCGACTTGCTGTTCGAATTGCAGGCCGCGCAGGGTTTCACGCGCATTGGCCAGGTTGTTGGTCGCGACGGTCACCCGGTCGCGCAGCGACAGCACTGTGAGGTACGTGGTCGCCACCGAGGCGATCACCGACAGCTGCACGGTCTCGCGGTCATAGCGGCTGCCACTCGCCTGCGCCACCGCTGCCGCGCGCAGCGCCGCATTGCGGCCCCAGAAGTCGAGCTCGTAGGCGGCGCTGAGTTCGGCGGTGAAGGTATTGCCCGACAGGGTCGTGCCTTGCCCCGCACCGGGGAGGATCTGGCGACTGCGGCTCGGCGTGAAGCCGGCGCCCAGCGAGGGCAGCAGGGCGGCGCCACTGATGCGTACCTGGGCATCCGACTGCTGCACCCGGGCCACGGCGGCCTTCAGGTCATCATTGGCGCGCTCCGCCTGGTCGATGAGGCGGTCGAGCTCGGGGGAACCGAAGGCCTGCCACCACCGCGCATCCGGCCACGAAGTGTTTTCGGGCGGCGCAGGCTCCGATGGCGTGGACTCGGGGGTCACCGGGGTCCAGGCCGCGGGGGCGGGGATATCCGGCCGTGCGTAATGCGGTCCCAGGTTGCAGCCCGCCAGCAGCAGCGTGCCGCTGAGCAGCAGCACTCCCACAGCCAGGCGCATAGCCGCGGGTCGCGCGCAGTTGCGAAGGCCGTGAGATGCGGTCGGGTCAATCATGCGGTTTGGCTGCTGCGGTGGCGCGAAGAGGGTCCCCAGGCAAAGCCGCCAGAGGTTACGCCCGCGCCATTGTGAAGGCGCACGAATTCAACCACGCTGGCCGGATTATTAAAATCCGTTAATTACGGGGCAGATTCAGGTTCGGACAGTCCCACCCGCCATGAGTTTCCTACTCAACAGCGGGTAGCAGCACGGCCAGGATGCCCACCACGGGCAGCCAGGCGCAGATGCGGTAGACAAACTCGATACTGGTGGCATCCGCCAGGGCGCCCAGCACCGCCGCCCCGATGCCCCCCATGCCGAAGGCGAAGCCTAAGAACAGTCCCGCGACCGTGCCGGTCTTGCCCGGCATGAGTTCCTGGGCATAAACCACGATCGCCGGAAACGCGGACGCCAGGATGAAGCCGATCGGCACGGTGAGCACCACCGTCCAGAACAGATTCGCGTGGGGCAGAACCAGGGTAAAGGGCAGGACACCCAGGATCGACACCCAGATCACGATCTTGCGCCCAAAGCGATCGCCCAGCGGTCCGCCGAGAATTGTGCCCAGTGCGACGGACCCCAGGAAGGTGAACAGCATGATCTGGGCATTGCGCACGTCGACGTGGAAATGCTGGATGAGATAGAAGGTGTAGTAACTGGTGAGGCTCGCCAGATAAAAATACTTGCTGAAGATCAGGGCCAGCAGCACGGCGATGGCGCCGCGCACCCGACCACTGCTGATGGCCACCGCAGGGGTTCCGGCCTTGCGCGCACGTGGCTTCAGACGTGCTTGCCCGTGCTCCCGCGCCCAGTGTCCGACGCGCGTCAGCACCACGATCCCCAGGAGCGCACACAGCCCGAACCAGGCGACGCTCGACTGTCCCAGGGGCAGCACGATGAAGGCTGCCAGCAGGGGACCGATCGCGGAGCCCAGATTGCCACCGACCTGGAAGATGGACTGTGCCAGCCCGTGGGCACCACCGGAGGCCATGCGTGCGACACGCGAGGACTCCGGGTGAAAGACGCTGGAGCCGGTGCCGACCAGCGCGGCGGCGAGCAGCAGCAGGTGGAAGTTGCGGCCCATGGCGAGCAGCAGCAGGCCACACAGCGTGAAGCCCATGCCGACTGCCAGCGAGTAAGGCTTGGGGCGCCGATCGGTGAATGCGCCGATGATGGGTTGCAGTAGCGAGGCGGTAATCTGGTACGTGAAGGTGAGCAGGCCGATTTGCACGAAGGACAGCCGGTAGGAGCTCTTGAGCATCGGATACATCGCCGGGATCAGCGACTGCATCATGTCATTGAGCAGATGGCTGAAGCTGATGGCCAGCAGCACCGACATCGCGGTCTTGTGCACGATCTCAGCGGGCGTGACGACTTCTGATGTAGCGTTCAATTCCGGAACCTTGTTGGGCTCAGCCAGGATATATGAGGTGATACTGATCGGCCCGGCTGTTATGCGCGGCTGCGCCCCGACCAGGCCGCGCTGACCTGCGTGGCCACTGCTTCCGGCGTGCGCTGGGCCACCGCGATGCTGCGATCGACCGCTTTGAGGGGTCCATACAGGTGAGGGTCGGTGACCTGGAACAATCCCATGGTGGGGGTGTCGGTGCTGCTGGCCAGATGCATGGGGCCGGCATCCGCCGAGACGAACATCTGCAGGGTCGCGATGGCTGCGGTGAGCTGGCGTTGCGAGGCCAGATGCAGCGCTACACCGCCGGGCACCGTGGGCTCGGCGGTGGCCGTGGGCAGAAACTCCACCGGGAGAAGTTCCGGATGCAAGTCCAGCATGGCGGCCCAGAACCTGGTCCACCAGGCTGGCGATAGCGTCTTCAGTCCCGTCGCGTGCGCAAAATAGCCCACTCGCGGCTGGTCGCGCGCCGGAGTTGCGGCCGATTCCACCGCGCGGCTGCGGGCGATCGCACTGTCCACGGCCACACGCGCTGCGGCGATCTCCTGCGGCTGCAACGGTAACCAAAGGCGGATGGCGCTCGGGTCCCAGCAGGCACCCAGGGCCGTTGCGACCAGATAGGCCGGCTGTTGGCCCTGATGCAGGGTCTGTTCCGGCAGCGGCACAGAGTGGGTCAGTGCCGCCCATTGTGAGGGCAGGGCAAAGCCAAGCCGGAAGCGGGCGCGCGCCAGGGAGAGGATCAGGCGCCCGCTGGTGGAAAACGGGGTGGGATCAATCACGAGGTCATAGTGTGTGGCGCGCAGCTGGCGCAGCGCCCGCAGGTACTGTGGGATGACAGCACGGCCCTTGTGGGGAAACTGGATGATCTGCCGCACCCCCGGCATGCCAGCCAGCAGTGTGACCGCATGCGGATAGGACAGGGCCAGGTCGATGCGGGCCTCGGGCAGCAACGCATGGAGGCGCTCGATCATGGGGGTCAGGAACAGCGTGTTGCCCAGCCGCCCGTTGATGCGGCCGATGAGTACCGAGCGGATCTGCGTCGGATCAAGCCGGGTGGCGGTGGCTCGCCTGCCGATCAGCCGCTCCAGCACCAGCCCCAGCCGGTAGCGCAGCTGCCCGCGCAGTTCGCGCAGCGAAAGTCGGATCCGCGCACCGACCTGCGGCACGAACTCGGAACTCAATGCGCTTGCGGCTCCTGGCCCGGTTTCGGATCGGGCATCGGAAAAGTCTGCGCGGCCCCAGGGGGGGCCGCGGGTGTTGCCACCGCCGGCGGCGCGGCGCTCACGGGGGCGGGCGCGGGTGGGGCCGCCGCGCCGCCGCTGCTGCGCGCCACCGTATCGAGGAAGCGCTTCGCGATGTCGTCATTGGTCCGCACAGTGCCGCCGATGATGTCGTACGCGCTGACCACGCCCTTGTCGTAGAAGCGTGCATCGGCATTGTTGTCGATGGTCAGCGCGCTGCCGTCGAGCGCAACACCGACGAACAGGCCGCGGTTGCGCGAGTAGGAATAGACCTCTGCCGAAAGCGTGGGATCGGTGCCCGCCGAGGCGGCACGCCCGACCGGACCTGCCGCCACCGAGGCATCCGCCCCCAACGTCAGCTGGCCGCTGGCGATGCGATCAATGCTGCGCTTCGTGGTGAATACCAGGATGACATCCGTGGACTGCACGCCCCACTGGAAGCCAAAACTGCCGCCGGTGAGATTGACGAAGATTGGATCGCTGAAGTGGCCACTGGGGTCGCGCGCCACCAGCACCCCGTTGCCCCGCCGACCGCCGAAGAAAAATGCGATCTTGGTGACATCCGGCACGACGGCGATTCCATAGGCGCGCTCCAGCAGGCGCGTGGGAACGAACTGATCCGGCGAACCCAGGGCCTCGTTGAGCACCTGAGTGGCGGTCAGCAGGCGGGCTTCCTCGCGTCCCTGGGCCTGCGCTGCGACGCTGGTGAACAACAGGAGCATTGCGGCCAGAATTCCAGTCAGATAACCACAGACGCCGATGCGGTTTCGCATGCTCAGGATCCTTGAGTTGAATTGTGCCAAGCTTACTCCAGCCTGGCATACAGTTGGATATACGTTTTGCCTGGCCGAAGCTGCCAATCCGGAAGTCACCGCAGTGAACCTACAAGCACCACAGCAGTCCAAACTCACGCGCGATCTCGTCCGCCTTTCCGGTCCGCTGATTGCCACACTCCTCGTACTGGCGTGGAGGCCCGCCCAGGCCGAGTGGTTATATCGCGATGCGCCCATCATGGGAACGCGCTGCGATGTGGAGTTGTGGACCGAGGATCGGCCCCGGGGCGAGGCGGCGATATCCGCCGTATTCGATGAGATGCGTCGCATCGACAACGAGTTCAGCACCTTCAAACCCGAAAGCGAGGTGTCGCGCGTCAATGCGGATGCGTCCAAGGGGCCGATGCGCATTTCCAAGGAACTGTTCGACCTGATTGCGACCTCGATCGAGTATTCGAAGCTCACCGGGGGCACCTTCGACATCACCTACGCCAGTGTCGGGTACATGTACAACTACCCCAAGCGTGTGCGGCCCACGGAGGCTCAGATCGCCGCTGCACTGCCGGAAAGCAACTACCGGCATATCCACCTGAATGCCGCGGCGCAGACGGTCTTTTTTGACCATGCGGGGGTCCGCATCGATTTTGGCGGCATCGGCAAGGGCTATGCGGTGGACCGGGGCATCGCAGTCCTGCAGAAGCTTGGCGTTACCCGGGCCATGGTCAATGCCGGCGGGGACTCGCGGATCATTGGCGACCGCTTCGGCAAGCCGTGGATCATTGGGATTCGCGACCCGGATGACCGCAACCGGACCATCTTGCAGATACCGCTCACCGACACGGCATTCTCCACTTCCGGCGACTACGAACGCTTCTTTGACGAGGGTGGTGTGCGCTACCACCACATTCTGGATCCTCGAACCGGCAAGTCCCCGCACAAGGTGCGCAGCGTCACCATCATCGGCCCCTACGCCACGCGCACCGATGCGCTCACCAAGAGCGTGTTTGTGATGGGCGTGAAAGACGGCATTGATTTCATCAACTCGCTCTCAGACATCGATGTCGTCGCCATCACGCCGGATCGCAAGGTCTGGTATTCGAAGGGCCTGGAGAATCCGGAAACGGCGAAGCCCGCAGCCCCTGCCGCGCACTGAGACCTCTCAGTACCAGATGGACAGGAATAGCTGCAGCACATTCAGTTGCACGGAATACAGCGGCTCAGCGCCCGCGGGGACGCCGCCCGTCGGATCGACCAGTAGCGCGTCGCGAAAGTCCTTGTAGTCGAAGAAGAAATGATCGATGCGGAAATTCGCCGTGCTCTTGCTGATCCAGGGTGCATACGGGATGTGGAACTGGTAGGCCGCACCCGCGCCGATGGTGTATTCATTGAAGGCGGAGAGCTCCCGATTGCGCGACATGAAGTTCTGCTGGGTCGCCGAGGCGAACAGGTCGCTGTAGAAATCGGCATGGGTCTGGGTGTAGAAGCGCACGCTGCCGTCGAAAGTCCAGTTGCGCCAGGGCTGGGTATAGCCAATCTGCGCCGTGTGCGCGCGGATACCCCAGGTGTCCTCGAAATAGCGGTACTGCAGATCCAGCGCGGCCTGCCAGGGCAGGTAGTACTTATAGTCCAACCCCAACGCGTTGCTGGTGCGGGTGCTGGGATCCACTTCCGGTGCAAGTCCATAGCCGGAGCCCGTGCCGGGCTCCGCATACATGATCTCGCGGTACGGGTTGCTCAGCCAGCCCTGGTCGGTGATCACCTCAAAGTTCGCCGAAATAATTGAATTGCGGGTCAGGATCTGCGTGAGACCGACACCGTAGGAGCGCTCGTCCATGTCTTTTTCGCCGAAGGCGGGGTCATGGATTTTCTCGACACAGGGGTAGTCAAGGCTGGCATCGTGCAGGACGCACAGCATCTTGAAGACATCATTCCAGGTGCGCCGGTAGGTCATGCTGACCGTGGTCAGATCGCCGAACATGCTCTGGCTGATGCCGAAATTGGCGGTGTTCGAACGGTAGTCGGGTTCGTAGCTATGCGTGACCCCGAGGCTGTAGGTGGTCTTGCCGTACAGAATCTCGGCCGACAGTCCGTCCTGCGTGCGCGTTTCACGGTAGGGGCTGGCGCCGGAGGTGCGCACGTCGATTGATGCACCGGAGACAATGTCCTCGAGGTGGCTGTACGACAAGGAGACGTGGTCGCCCACCTTCTTGCGCACCAGGAACGAAATCCCGTTGATGTCCTGGCCGCCGCCGGAGTAATGGGTCGCGAGGGCGTCCACGCGGTCCTCGGGCAGCACATCCGGCCGGCCTGCCATGCAGTACAGAGTACCCAGTGCCAACAGGACAGCGGGGGCCCCAGCCCGGATTGGGGTTAGCTGCCGTCCGGGCCGTGCAGGTCGCGCGTTCAATTGCATCCGCAGCCGCCCCCCGCGGCGCCATTGCCACCGCGGGCCGCGCTGCGTACCTCGAACACGTGTTCCATGTAGGCCGAGGAGACCGGGTTGGGATCGAAGGCCATGATGGGATCGGCCAGGCGCTCACGCTCGTAGGGTTTGACCCAGGGTTGGAGGGGTGCGCAGGCACACAGCTGTGAGACCAGCACCACGGCTGCGGCCAGGCCCAGGATACGGCGTGAGATGCCCATGATCACTCCCTGATGAGGCTGCGAATCTGATCCAGATACAGGTTCTCATCGCCCGGGTTGTAGCTTTGATGCACCAGCCGCACATTGCCCTTGCGATCGATGAACACCGTGGTGGGCATGCCCTGCACGTTATAGAGTCCGCTCACCTGGCTCTTGGCGTCGAACAGGATCGGGAAACTCACCGGTGTCTGCTTCAGGAAGCCTTCGGCGTCCTTCTGATCCGGTTCCACATTCACGCCGATGAGCGTGAAGCCCAGAGGCTTGTACTTTTTATAGATGCTCTCGAGCAGGGGCATTTCCTTCCGGCACGGCACGCACCAGCTGGCCCAGAAGTTGATCATGACCACCTGGCCTTTGAACTGGGACAGGCTCAGGGTCGAGCCGCCGCGGGCCGGCAGGGTGAATCCCGGGGCGGCCTGGCCACCGCCGGCGTTGGCCGTGGTGGCAAGAATCACCGTTGTCAGGGCCAGCAGACCCAGTTTTGTCCATCGCTTGAGCATGTTGCAGCGCTCCTAAAAGAAGACGGTCAGGCCCAGGTGGGCCTCAAGATTGCTGTCGAGCTTGTTCACACCCAGCAGGTCCGAGTTAAACACCCGGTCCTCGACGGCAACGTGGACTGCGAGCCAGTCCGTCGGCAGGACCTTGTAACCGGCGCCGAAATTGCCGGTGAACTTGGAGTCACCGCCAAAGTCCGTCGCGCCCACTCCCGCCAGAATGTAAAAAGAGCTCGTCATGGCGTGGTTGCGACCGAGGAAAACCTCGCCAGGCAGGAAGTTGTAGCCTACGGACATGTCGTAGTACTTGAACCATCTCTCATTGTCGGTAAGCAGTGAGATATCGCTCAGGGTCTCGAAGCTGGTGCGCCCCGCTTTGGAGCGTCCAGCTTCTACCTGGAAGAAGAAGTCCTCGGTGACGTGGTAGGCCGCCTGCACGCCGAATACCCGGTGGGCGCCAAAATCCTCGATGTTCAAGGTGCCCATATACCCGCCCAGTTCGATGTCCTGCGACTTGATCCGCGGCACCTTGACGTTACGCCGTTCCACCTCAGGCTCGATCACGCGAGGGGGGGTGCTGTCTTCATCGGCACTCCGGTCCGTGCTGGCGCCCTCATCGGCGGGCGCCGCTGAGGTTGGGGTCGCAGCAGGGGCGCCGGGGCCAAACAGATGACGCAGCGTCGCGCACCCTGACAGGCTGCCCGAGAGCCCCAGCAGCAGTGTCAGAAGAAGAATGCGAAGCCGAATTTCCATTCGTCCACCTGCTGATTTTGGTTGCGATTGGTGAAAATGATGTGTTCTTTGAATTCGCCACGCAGGAAGAAACGGCGCGTCAGGTAGTAACGCAGGCCCCCGCCCACATAGGCAGATTGCTCAACGCGGTCATCGGGCTGGACCAGCGTGGCTTTGGGTTCGATATGGACCATGCCGGTGCCGAGCATCACAAACGGGGCCAGCCGGGCCTGCGGGTAGAAGATGTGGACCAGCCCCAGATCGATGGTGGTGCCATTGGAGGCCTTGCCCAGGAACTCGCCGATCGACACTTCTGCCGCCAGGTTGGGATTGGCGAAGACAGCCGCATAAGCCGAAATGGCCGAGGCGCCACCGTAATCTCCATACAGAAAGGCTCCCGCCTCAAAGCGGTGCGAGGTGAAGGCATTCAGATCCCCCACGTCGTAGTGAAAATGGGTGCCATCTGCCAGTACGGTCTGTTCCATGTCGTGCGCCGATACCCAGCCCGTAACGCCGCTGCTGGTGCGAACTTTGAACCAGTCCGTGTAGCGCTTGAGCACATCGACGCTGGCGTCGCGATCGACCACATTGAATACCGGATAGCCCCGTCCCGGGCCGGTGTGCATCTCCAGGTAGGGGGCGCGGACAAACACCTGCAGATAGGCGGTCGCGGCCTGCACGGGCCGCGGATCGCCCACCAGGCCCAGCACGATCAGCACCCCCGCCACGGCCCATAGCAATCGCCGGCGCCGCGCCGCCGCGCCCGCAGCCTGGACCCTGGCAACGCCGGCGCCCAAGTCAGCCATTGCGTGACCCAAGCCAATGACCGTCAATTGAGGGGCGTGGCCGGATCGAAAGGATTGTTGAAATACTGTGCCCCTATGTCCAGCCACTCGGTGATCACGCGCAGCTCCGCCGGGCTCAGATATCCCGCGTGCGTGCCCCCGGTCGCGAACTCGTTGTAGAACAGTGTCGACCCACGTGCATTGCCGGCAAGCATCGGCGGCCCAATGGTGACCGGCACCTGGGACGGCAGACCCGTGGTTGGATCAATGGGTCCGTTGACCAGCACGTCTGTCAGCACCCCCATCATAATGTCCTGTTCGTCATGGGAAAACAGCAGTCTGCGATACGAGACCGGTTGCAACGGCTCTTCATTGGACGCGGTGCTGGTGAGATCCAGTTGGGTGACGCCCGCCGGCACCTGGGTACCGCCGCCCGCGGCCGTGGGTCCGTGGCAGAGCGTGCAGGGTCCGGTCAGCCCTGCGGCCACACCGCCGACGTAGGTGCGCGACACCGTCCACAAGGGTTGGATCTGCTCGTTGTAGTTGGGAATGATGCGGCAGGTGGATGACCAGGCGATCAGGCAGTTCGCCGCAGTGGGGGTCAGCCAGGTCGGATTGGTGGTCAGCGTGGAATCATAGGACAGGCTGATTGGTGTGCCGGGCGTGAGGCCCGCCGCGGTGTTGGTCCACAGATCGGTATAGACCAGGTTCACACTGGGCATGTCCTGCAGGCAGTGGGGTGTATCCCCGGCGCAGCTGGCGGTGCTGAGGGTTTCCGCCATGGTCTGCCCGGCGGTGGTGGGTACCAGGGGCTCAGTGGTGCCCGTGTTGGTCATGTAGCTGGCCGTCGAATTGGTGAACGGAATGGTGGCGTTGCCGCCGGCATACGCGGAATTGAAGACTCCGGCGCGACCATGTGAGACAGCCGTCTGGCCCGGCAGCGGCTGCTGCTGCGAGGCCGGCGTATGACAGCCGTTGCAGTGGATGGTCTCACCCGGTATCACCTGCAGCCAGGCATCGTGCACCGGGGTGATGCGCTTGCCGGTGGCATCCAGAATGCTGATCTGGAAGGCGACGTATGCGGGCACCTGGACGACCACGGAGCCATCCGGCTGCACTGGCGCATATCCCAGGATCTCGCGCATGTAATCGGTGACCCCGAAGGCGGCGTCGGCGAGGTTCAGGGTCTGCTGATCCGGAATGGAGACCGGCTTTTCCAGGCGGATGAAGCGCGCCGGGCGCAGGTTCGGCGGTGTCAGGCCCGGGTTTGCCACGGCCTGGGTGCTGGGCTGGGCGGTATCGACGCCGTCAAAGTCATACACGTCGCGGATGTCGATTTCACCCACACCGGCAGCGGCCATGTCCTGGTCCAGAGTCACACCCGGTTGCTGGTCGACGATTTCCGTCGGCAGAGTCCGCGGCTGCGCGGCCACCAGGTCCGTGATCATGATGCCGGCGGCTGGCTGCATGATCGGCTGCAGGGTGTTCGCCGTGGGATCAAACATCCAGACGCTGTACAGGGGTGGGGCCGACATCACGGTGGGATCCGCAAGCGCTGCGGCGGTGCAGGCCGCCGCTGCCGGTGGCGTCACCGAATTGTTCAGCACGCGACACTGCGACCAGCTGACCAGGATGCGTCCCGTGCCGTCCCACAGCGGGAATCCCGAGTAGAAGCGACCGCCTGGGGAGGGGCCAGGTACGGTGAGCACCGGATTGGTGGTCGCCAGGATCTGCGCCGGTCCGGTCAGGCTTGAACCTGCCACCGCCGGCTGGGTGTTCTCCACGTAATTGCTGGTGTCGATGATGATCAGATCCCCGCCGGTGTCATTGACGTCGGCGTACGCGTAGGGGCGCACCAGCGCCAGGATGCGACCGTCCTGCATTTCGTGAGTCTTGACGAATTCGATGGTGTTGTTGTTCAGCCCATCCGCCGTGGTGCCGGTGGCATGACTGTTCGCGCCGTAAAGCAGCTGCAGATCCGTGCCGTCCGGATTGGAGCTGTACAGGTGCATGCCATCCTTGCCCGGGGCGTCATCCCAGCGGCTCCACATGACCCGGCCACTGGCGAGCACGGTGGGATCGCGGTCGTGACTCTGGTTGAAGGAGATCTGATGGATGTTGGTGCCATCGCCATTCATGACATGCAGCACGAAGGCGGGTTCGGTACGGGCCTCATCCTCGGCAATGAACTGCGGGTTGCCCTCGTCCAGCAAGATGGCCTGGGACTGGCGCTGACGGGTGGAGGTGAAGACGATGCGCCCATCGGGCAGGAACTGCGGTGCCACATCATTGACCGTCGCCGGATCCGGATCCGTGGCTGCATTGACGACCAGGCTGAGCGTGTCGGTGGCGATCACGTACTGCCAGATGCGCCATGAGGGCGCCTTGTTCTGCTGCATGTTCGTGGTCAGGGGGCCGCGCATCGCAAACAGAATGGTGGTGCCGTCCGCCGAGGCACTCACGTCCTTGATGTCGTAATTGGCTGCGGTCGGCGTACCCGTACCCGTGATGCGCTGGGTGATATTGGTTTCCGTGCCGCTTGGAGAGGCGTTGCTGCGCATGAACAGATCGGCCGAGGGAATGGCGAAGCGCAGCATGCGCAGATCCAGAGCGCTCGCCTGGGCCTGTGTCGGAACGCTGTAGCGCTTCACATAGAAAATCGGGAAGTCGACCGTTGCCGGATCAGCACTCTGGCCACCGGCGGTCTGGAAATTGCCCGCGCCGCTGCTGCAGGCGCCGAGAACTGCGATTGCGATGCACACCAGCGTCTGCCGCAGGATCCGCCACGGGCTGTCGCCGGGGAGTCCCCGGTGCGAAGAGGATCGGGACGCTTTCAAATTCGCTCCAGCCAGCACAACTTACGGCTCCCTGCGGGATACGGGCCACATATTACGTAATCCGCGCCAGGACGTTGACAGTTGTGTCGATTGCGTCACAGCCGGGCCGGCCTCCCGGCCGATACGGGGTGCGCTGCACCTAAAGGCTCCCGGGAAGACTCGCGGTGCGAAGCATAGCTGCCGCAGGCGCGCGCCGGGATGTCTGCACGACGCGACGTCGGCCTCTTGAGACATTCTGTACGGTGGTTTCCGGTGGGTATAGTCCGCCACGCACAAGGTTCTATCAGTTGGAGACAGGGCGTTCCATGAGCACGATCCAGACTTCCCGATCTGCCCGACACACCGCTGGCACCCGCGCACTGGTGATGCTGGTCGCCGCACTATGCACGCTGCCTGCCGGCGCCGGTCCCAATGAACAGGCCAAGCGTATTTTTGATCGCATCGCAGGCGTGCCGCCGAGCGCGACGGAGCTGACGCAGATGGCGAGCTTCCTCCAGAGTGGCGATCCGAGCGATGCCGTAAACATCGCATTGCAGGCGCCGCAGTTCTACAACACGACACTGAAGAACTTCGCCATGCCCTGGACCAACCGGGACCAGACGGCGTTCGCACCCCTCAATGATTATGTGGCAACGTTCATCGGCATGGTCCGGGACGACGTGGATTTCAGCACCGCGCTGTCGGCCGACATCCTGTACATCAGCAATGCGCCGGGCTTGCCCGCGCCCTCGACGACGGATGACAACCACTACGCGCAGGCCGAAGCCCAGGGCGTGGACCTGAAGTCGACGCTGACACAGGTCACCCAGTCCGGAGTCTATGGCATTCCAACGGCGGCGACGGCGGGGCTGATGACGACGCGCGCCTCGACCTCCTCGTTTTTCATCAACGGCACCAACCGGGCCATGTTCCGCTTCACCCTGATGGCCCACCTGTGCAACGACCTGCCGACGGTGGAAGACATCACCCGGCCGCCGGATCGCATCCGCCAGGACGTGAGCCGTTCCCCGGGTGGCGACAGCCGCGTGTTTCTGAACAGCTGCATCGGTTGTCACAGCGGCATGGATCCCATGGCGCAGGCGTTTGCGTACTACAACTTTGTCGGCACCGCGGTGGGTGACGGCACCAACACCGGCTCGTTGCAGTACACCGCGGGCACGACACAGGCCAAGTACCACATCAATACCGGCAACTTTCCGCAGGGCTTTGTCACCCCGGATGACAGCTGGATCAACCGCTGGCGGCAGGGGCCGAACCAGGTGTTGGGTTGGGATCCGACTCTGCCGGGCAGCGGCAACGGCGCCAAGTCGCTGGGGACCGAGCTCGCGCATAGCACCGCCTTTTCCCAGTGCCAGGCGCAGAAGGTGTTCCAGGCGGTGTGCTACCGGGCCCCGGCCAGCCAGGCTGACCTGAATCAGGTGTCTGCCATGAGCAGCGCTTTCAAGACCGGCGGCTACAAGTACAAGTCGCTGTTCGCCTCCGCCGCCGTGTACTGCATGGGCAGTTGAGGACAGCCATGAATCAATGCCAACAGTGGAAGATCAGCGCCGTCCTGGCGTTCAGCCCGCGCCGGCTGGCCGCCCTGGTGGGCGTTGCGGGACTGGTCGCCCTGGCCGCCTGCAGCGGGGGCGCGGCGACGACCGCGAATCCGGTGACCACAGTGGCCACGGCCGCGGCCTACAGCGGGCCGGCACCCGCCACCGCAGACGTGCAGGCCTTCATGGTCAACCTGTGGACCAACATCAAGGCCACCAACCGCTGCGGCGGTTGCCATGTGCAGGGCGGTCAGTCGCCGCAGTTCGCGCGCACGGATGATGTGAACCTGGCGTATCAGGCGGCCAACACGGTGGTCAACCTGTCGCAGGCGTCCCAGTCCACGATGGTGCAGAAGGTTGCTGGCGGACATAACTGCTGGCTGGCTTCGCCCTCGGCCTGCGGTGACACCCTGACGGTGTGGATCCAGAACTGGGCCGGATCCTCGGCGACGGGCAGTCAGAAGATCACGCTGGTCGCACCTCCGGTTGAGACCGTTGGCAATTCCAAGACCTTTCCGATCTCCCCGGCGGGATTCCAGAGCACGATCTATCCGATCGTGAGCACGTGGTGCTCGCGCTGCCATGCGCCCACCGCGCTGACGCCGCAGCAGCCGTACTTTGCCAGCGCCGACATCAATGAGGCCTATGCCGATGCGCAGGCCAAGATCGATCTGGCCGACGCCAATCCGACCAACGCGAATCCGCCGGTACCGTGCACAGTCACCGCGACCGCCACGACCTGCCTGTCGCGATTCGTCGCACGCCTGGCGACCGATCACCACAACTGCTGGAGCGATTGCACAACCGACGCCCAGGCCATGCTGACCGCAATCGAGAATTTTGCCGACCCGATCCCGCTGACCACCGTGGATCCCACCCTGGTCATTTCCAAAGCTCTGACCATGTATGACGGTACCGTGGCTTCGGGCCAGAACCGCTACACGACCAGCCAGATTGCGCTGTATGAGTTCAAGACCGGCACCGGCACCATCGCCTACGATACCAGCGGTGTGGAACCGGAGCTGGATCTGAACCTCACCGGCAACTACACCTGGGACCAGGGCTGGGGCGTGGTGTTCGCGCCCAACTCCAAGGCGCAGGGCACCACCACTGCCAGCCAGAAGCTGTACAACATGATCACCAGCAGCGGTGAGTTCAGCATCGAGGCGTGGGTGTCGCCGGCGAATGTGGCTCAGACGGGCGCCAATATCGTCAGCTATTCGGGTGGCCCGCTGACGCGCGATGCCACGCTGTCGCAGAACGCCTTCTCCTACGCGGCCAATGTCCGCAGCAGTGTGACGAACACCAACGGTGCCCCGGCGCTGGTCACCAATGCGAACAACCAACTCGCCCAGGCCGCCCTGCAGCATGTGGTTCTGACATACGACCCGGTGAATGGCCGCAGGCTGTATGTGAACGGCGTGTTCACGGGCGATGTGGATCCAGCGGGCGGGGGCACCCTGGCCAACTGGGACAATACCTTCGCGCTGGTGGTGGGCAACGAGACCTCCGGCACGCTCAACCAGTTCCAGGGCGAGCTGCGGATGGTGGCAATCCACAACCGCGCCCTGACCCTGGCCCAGATCCAGCAGAACTACGCGGCCGGAGTCGGGCAGAAGTACTTCATGCTGTTCAACGTCACTGCTCTGACGGGTGTACCGCAGAGCTACGTCATGATGACGCTCAGCCTCAATGACAGTTACTCCTACCTGTTCACCAATCCGACGTTCATCAGCCTGGATCCGACCCAGACGCCCAATGGCATTCCGATCAGTGGCATCCGCATCGGCATCAACGGCACCGAGGCGACTGTGGGGCAGAGCTACATCCCGCTGAACACGACGGTGACCTCAGCCAACTACAACAGCTCCACCGGGCAGCTGCTGTCCAGCGTCGGTGCGGTGATCGCGCTGCAGAATGGCCCAGCGTCGGATCAGTTCTTCCTGAGCTTTGCGCAGATCGGCAGTCAGACTCATGTCTATACGGACCCGACCTATGCGATCCCCGCCCCGGTGCCGGGCCCCGCGGAGCCGGATCTGGGTGTCCGGACCTTTGAGCGCCTGGCGCAGACCATGTCCAAGTTGACCGGTGTGCCCATGACCGACAGCAATGTCGCCGCGGTCTACAGCAGCGTGCAGTCGGCCCTGCCGCCGGTGCCGGATCTGACCGCCTACTCGGCCGCCAACCAGACTGCGATTTCGCAGCTCGCCATCGCTTACTGCAGCGAGTTGGTCAATACGACCAGCTTGCGTCAGAGCTTCTTCGGAGCCGGTTTTGATCCCACACAGGGTGGCAGCTACTACAGTCAGCCAATCAACAGCGGCAGTAACCGCGACACGGTGATCAACGCGCTGTATACGAACCTGGTGGGTGGCACCATCCTCGCCAATCTGGCCACGCAACCCACCTTTGCCAGCGTCCAGACCGAACTGGATTCGCTCATCACTTCGCTGACCCCCGTCGCCTATGCCAGTACGCTGAACCGCTCGGGCGTGGTGGCCAAGGCGGCCTGCGCAGCATTGCTGGGCAGCGCTTCGACACTGGTGCAATAGGGCTGCGCCGAAGGACATCTGGAGACCGTATGATCATTCGCAAGAAACTGCCGCGAAGCCACCGGCTCCACGAGCCTATCCGCCACGACGGCAGTCATCCTCGACCCGTCACGCGCCGTGACTTTATGGCCGCGGGATTCCTGTCCAGCTCCGCGGTGCTGATCGGTTCCTCGGCGTTGCTGACGGCGTTCACCGACCCGCGGGCGGCGCGTGCTGCGACGCTTGCCCAGGACGTGCAGGATCTGCAGACGGCCTGTGGCATCGTCACCAACGGCGCGGGCAAGATTCCCTTCATCTGCTTTGACTTGGCGGGTGGCGCGAACCTGACGGGCTCTGAAATTCTCATTGGCGGTGCCGGCGGACAGCTGGATTTCCTGTCCACCGCCGGTTACGGCCTGCTGGGCCTGCCGGGAGACATGCTGCCGAACTCGCCCAACACGGGCAGTGCGACTGGCAATTTCATCGACACCTCTTTAGGGGCGGCCTGGCACTCCGATGGGGCCATCCTGCGCGGCATCCAGTCCATGGCCTCCTCTGCCGCCCAGGCGAGCACCAATGGCGTGGCCATTGCGGCCATGTCGCAGAATGACACCCAGGATAATCCGCACAATCCGATGTACGGCATCTACGATGCCGGCGCGGACGGTTCCTTGCTGACGTTGATTGGCACTGAGCCTTCGACTTCGGGCGGAAATTCAATGGCGCCGGCGGCGCTCATCAATCTGAGCGTGAGTCCGACCGTGGTGACTCAGTCCAGTGACATCACCGGCCTGGTAAACACCGGTGAGCTGGGTACCATGTTCACGGATCCCAACGACGCGGTGCAGGTGCTGCAATCCACGATCCGCTTGAGCGGTGGCGACCTCGCCAGCGCTGGCGGGTTCGGCGGCAAGCTGGGCCAGGTCACGACCCAGCTCAGCAATCCGAGCGCGGACACTGCTTTGAAAACGGCCGTGCGCTGCGGCTACGTGAAGTCCACGGTGCTGGTGAATGAGTTTGGCAATCCCACCACCCTTAACCCGGATATCGATCCGCTGATCGTGGGCAGTTCCGGCATTTTCACGACTGCCCAGTACGCCCAGAGCAACTTCCAGATGACCGCTGCGGTCATGAAGATGGTGGTCAATGGCTTCGCCGGTGCCGGCACCATCACCTTGAGCGGCTACGATTATCACGATGGCACGCGCGCCACTGGAGAAACCCGCAATTTCATGGCCGGCCAGTGCATCGGCGCCTGCCTCGAATACGCCAAGCGCGTGGGCAAGCCGCTGATGATCTATGTGTTCAGCGACGGGTCCCTGAGTTCAACCAGCATGATCGACACCTCGGCCGCTGGTCGGGGCAAGTTTGGCTGGCAGGGCGACAATGAATCCACCGCGGCCACGTTCTTCCTGGTCTACAACCCGGGGGGCCGCCCGACGGTGAACTCCGCGGCCGCGACGCCGAACCAGATCGGCTCGTACACGGCCGGCGGCGCGGTGAACACGACCTCCAGCCCGGCGGCGAATGCCGTCAATTTGCTGGTGAATACCGTGATCCTCAATTACATGGCCCTGCATGGTCAGCAAGCTAACTTTGCCAGCACCATCGCCAACAATGGACTGGGCACCAACATCGATCCCTTGATCGCCTTCGAACCCATTGTGAACGGAGTCATAAGCTAGCAATTGGCCACACACCGCCTCCTGCGCAAATGTTAAATTGGGTCTGCGAGGGCCGCCGGTCGCCGGGGCGGACCCATGGATGACTGTGCGTGAAGTCTTTTCGCGGTTGGAGCCTAGCTCAACGCTGCATTGCAGCTGCGACGCTGACCTGCCTGTGTCTTGCGGCGAGCGCCCAGGGCTTTGCCCTGTTGGGGCAGGCGGCACCGGATTTCGCGTTGCGGTCGTTCAGCGGCACCAATGTGCGGCTTTCGGAGGACCGCGGCGATGTCGTGGTCCTGACATTCTGGGGCAGCCAGTGCGATGTGTGCCGCAAGCAGCTGGACATGCTGGACCGCAGTTTCACCACTTACCGCTCCGCCGGCCTGCATATGTATGGCATCAGTGTGGACGATGATGCCGCGCACGCACGCCAGTTCGTGGCCGCGCATAAGTTGGGTTCTGTGATGCTCGAGGATCCCGCCAAGGATGTGGCTCGTCTCTACGGGATCGACAATCTGCCCACCACGGTGCTCATCGATCGGGGCGGCATCATCCGCTATGTTTACCGCGACTTCGGCCCCCGGGACGAGGTGCTCTACTTAAAGCAGCTTCGCGAACTGCTCAACGAATGACCGGAAGTGCCATGCCAGTGACGACAAAGAACGGCCGGATACGCAATCGCCCTTCAATGGCCACGAGTGTGGCCTGCGCCTGGGTGTTATCGCTTCTGGTGGTCACTTTCTGCAGCGTTTCCCACGGCGCGTTCGCCGCCGATACACCGGCGACAGTCGCGGCGCCCCCTGCGGCGGCTGACAGCTCCGCCCCGTCCGCCAGGGCCAAGGCAGTGGCTGCACAGGTCGAGGCGGCCCTGGCTGCAGCGGATGGCAGTGTGCCAGGCGCACCTGCGACCCCCGCGGGAACCGCTGCAGGGGCCACAGGCGCAGCGGCCACCACGGCGGCGCCGGGCGCTGCCGATACCCGCAGCCTCGATGAGGACACCCAGCAGCTCAAGAAGGATGTGGTGGATCTGAACCGCGACCTGTTCGTGCTGGAGGAGGAACTGCTGTTCCCCGCCAATACCCAGGTCGCCGTGTATGTATCCATGGACGTGGGGGAATTCTTCGCCCTCGATTCCATCACGCTGAAGCTCGACAACAAGGAAGTCACCAATTATCTGTACACGCCCCGCGAGGTGGATGCGCTGCTCAAGGGCGGTGTGCAGCGGCTGTACCTGGGCAATCTCAAGGTGGGCAACCACGAACTGGTGGCGTTCTTCACGGGCAAGGGGCCGGACAACCGCGACTATCGGCGTGGCGCCTCCCTTAAATTCGACAAGAGCATCGGCGCCAAGTACCTGGAGCTGAAGATCGAGGACCGGCAGCGCAAGATGCAGCCGGAGTTTGAGATCAAGGACTGGGAGTAGCCGCTCCCGATGCGAGTCCTGCGCCAGTTGTCGTGCGTCCTGTTGGCGGCTCTTGCGAGCGTGGCCCAGGCGGCGCAGCGCCCCGACCCGCAGCAGCTGCCGCCCATCCGGGTGCAGGATCTGCAATACGGGGATGTGCTCTTCCATTATTACCAGCAGGACGATTTTGAGGCGCTGACCCGCCTGCTCGCCTACCAGCACTGGAACCAGCTGCCGCACCATGAAAAGGATTCACAGCTGCTGTTGGGCGGCCTGTACCTGTCCTTGGGTCTGTACAACGAGGCCGGTGAGCGGTTCTCGCAGCTGTTGACGCAGCAGGTGCCGCAGGGTGTGCGCAATCGCGCCTGGTTCTACCTGGGACAGATCTGGTACGCCCGTGGCTACCTGGACAAGGCGGTCGACGCGCTGCGCCAGGTGCAAGGCCCGCTGCCGGCACAACAAGAGGCACAGAAGACCCACCTGCTGGCCAATGCACTGCTGCGTGAGGGTCATTTTGATGAGGCGATTGCGCTGCTCAGGGCCTTCAAGGGGCCTGCGGACTGGCTCGCCTTTGCGCAGTACAACCTGGGTATCGCGCTGGTGCGGCAGAAGCGGCTGCCCGAGGCGGATGTTGCCCTGACCACGGTGGGTACGCTCAAGACTTCGAGCCAGGAACTGCTCGCGCTGCGCGACCGCGCCAATCTCGCGCTGGGATTCGCGTATCTGCAGGCCAATCAGCCGGATAAGGCGCGCGTGCCGCTGGAGCGCATAAGGCTCAATGGCGCGTATTCCAACAAGGCGCTACTCGGGCTGGGCTGGGCCGACAGTGCGCTTGGGGACTACCAGGCCGCTTTATCCCCCTGGACCGAACTGCGCAAGCGCAGCCTGCTGGACTCGGCGGTGCAGGAAGCCTACCTGGCGGTGCCGTATGCCTACGGCAAGCTCGAAGCCAACGCCCAGGCCGCCCAGGATTACGAGTCAGCCTTGACTTCATTTGCCACAGAGCAGAAGGCGCTGGACGGTGCCATCGATCGCATCCGGTCCGGAACCATGCTGCAGGAACTGCTGGCAGGTGATGCGCAGACGCACTATGGCTGGTTCTGGCAGCTGCAGAATCTGCCCGACGAGCCTGAATCGCGCTATCTGTACGCCATCATGGCAGGGCACGACTTCCAGGAGGGCCTGAAGAACTACCGGGATCTGACCTTTCTGGGCTCGACGCTGGATGTCTGGTCGGACAGCACGCAGGCCTTCGGCGACATGATTGATACGCGCGAGCGCGCCTACGCGCAGCGCCTCCCCCAGGTCGATCAGCTGCTGGCCTCGGGTGCCGTCGATCAGCTGCAACACCGCCGGGATGATCTGGAGGCGCGCCTGAGCGGCATCGAGGCGCGTCAGGACGTGGCCGCGCTCGGCTCGCCCGAAGAGCGCGCCCACTGGGAGCAGATCCGCCAGCTGGAGGATGCGCTGGCCGCGGCCCCGCACGATCCACAAAATGACGCCCTGCGCGAGCGCCTGCGACTGGTCAAAGGCGTGATGTTCTACCAGCTCAATGAGGCCTTCAAGGCGCGGGAATGGCAGGAGCGGCGCACGCTGAAGGATCTGGACCTGGCATTGCACGAGGCGCAGAGCCGCTGGATTCGCGTCGATCGTGCGCGCCACAGTGTGCCGACCAATACCGGGGAATTCGCCGCCCGGCTCGCGGCTCTAAAGACGCGGATCACCGAACTGCAGGCGCGCCTGGCGAGCGCGGAAAAGGCGCAGCAGGCCTATTTGCAGCAGATTGCCGTGGCCGAGCTGTCCGATCAGAAGGAGCGCCTGGACGCCTACGAAGTGCAGGCGCGCTTCGCCCTGGCGACCATGTACGACAAGGCCGCCAGCGCCGCCCCGGCAGCACCGCCGGCGCCAGCGTCGGGAGCACCGAAGTGAACGCGCCCTCCAGTGCCACGCCCTGGACGGTGGCCATGGCCTCGGTGTGGGTATGCCTGGGCGCGTGCGCGGCGGGCAACGCGTCGGCGGCGGACCCCGCGCAGCCTGCGCCGACCATCGGGGACCTGGTGCGCAAGCCCCCAGTGCCCGTGCAGAAGAACACCGCGGCGGCCGGTGATGCCGCCAGGGCGATGGACAACTACAAGCGCTTCCTGGCGCTGCAGCGTACGGATCCGAACCTGCGGGCCGAGGCCATGCGCCGCCTGGGCGATCTGAATCAGGAGGCCGACCAGCTTGATAGCCTGGACAAGGATCTGTCGCAGGTCGACCTGATGAGTGCCGAGGCGATACGGCTCTACACGCTGTTGTTGAAGCTGTATCCGGACTACGCGCGCAACGATCAGGTGCTGTACCAGATGGCGCGCGCCTACGAGGCCACCAACAAGCCCGACCAGGCGCTGGCCACGCTGGATCAGCTCATCGCCCGTTATCCTGGGACGCGGATGCTGGATGAGGTGCAGTTCCGGCGCGGTGAATTGCTGTTCTCCGCGAAGGACTACCGGCAGGCGGCGACGGCCTATGATGTCGTGATCAAGTTGGGGCGGACTTCCGGTTTCTACACCCAGTCGCTATACAAGCATGGCTGGTCGCTGTTCAAGGAGTCATTGAACGAGGATAGCCTGCCGTCCTTTGCCGGTGTGCTGGACCAGGAACTGCTCGACGGCGTGAAGGGCGGACCGATGCACCCGCTGGAGCAACTCTCGCGAGCCAATCGGGAACTGGTCGATGACACGCTGCGGGTGATGAGCATCACCTTCTCGTATCTGGATGGCGCGCACAGCGTGGATGCTTTCCTGGCGGGTCGTGGCAATCCGGCCTACGCCTATCTGCTGTATTCGCGCCTCGGCGATCTGTATGTGGACAAGCAGCGCTACCAGGATGCCGCCGGCGCGTATCGGGCGTTCGTCGGGCGCGACCCGGACAATGTGCATGCGCCGGGGCTTGCCATGCAGACCATCGAGGCCTACAGCAAGGGTGGCTTTACGGATCTGGTGATTGAGGGCAAGCGCGAGTACGTCGAGCACTATGATTTCACGGATCCATTCTGGAAAGCTCGGGCGCGCCAGGACTATCCGCAGGTCGTGAAGGAATTGCAGACCAACCTGCGGGACCTCGCCACCTTCTTCCATGCCGCCGCGCAGAAATCCAAATTGCCTGCGGACTACAGTCAAGCGGCGCACTGGTATCGCAGTTACCTGGCGTCCTTCCCGGATGCGCCCGACTCCGCCGCCACCAACTATCTGCTGGCCGACGCATTGTTTGAAAGTCAGCAGTACGGCGCGGCGGCGACGGAGTACGAGCACACCGCCTACGGGTACCCCAAGGATGCCAAGTCGGCCACCGCGGCCTACGCGGCGGTGGTGGCCTACCAGAAAGGGGAGGAAGGTCTCAGCGGGGATGCCCGCAACACCTGGCACCGACGTGCAGTCGATGCGAACATCAAGTTCGCGCAGACCTTTCCCGAGCATCCTGAAAGCAGCACGGTCCTGACACACGCGGCGGAAGATCTGTTTGCAGCACACGACCTGGCGCGGTCCATCCAGGTGTCGCAGCTGCTGCTGGCGCGCTCGGCGCCGGTGCAGATCGCGCAGCAGCGCATCGCCTGGAACATCATCGGGCAGTCCCAGTACGAACTGGGCGTGTACGACCAGGCCGAGGCGGCCTTCATCCAGGCGCGTGATCGGACCCAGGGGCCTGATCCGGCGGACGTGAAGCTGCGTACGGACCTCACCGAGCGGATCGCCGAATCCGTGTATCGCCAGGGCGAAGCCCGTCGCAAGGCCGGCGATGCCAGCGGGGCCGTGGCGGATTTTCTGCGGGTCGCGAAGGTCGCTCCGGATTCGAAGATTGTCGCCACCTCGCAGTATGACGCGGCGGCGGGGCTCATCAACCTCAAACAATGGGATCAGGCCATCGCAGTGCTGGAGCCGTATCGCAAGCAGTTCCCGAATGCGGCGAACACCGAGGATGTGACCCGCAAGCTTGCGGTCGCCTATGCCGAGAGCAACCGGCCGGCGGACGCGGCGCTCGAATTCGAACGCATCTCCGGCAACGCCGCCGAGGACCCGGCCGTGCGCCACGAGGCGCTGACTCGCGCCGCGGATCTGTACGCTAAGGCTGGTAACCCGGTGAAGACCGTTGCCATGCTGCAGCGGGTGGTCGCCGAATACCCGACTCCGGTGCCCGAGGCCATCGAGGTGCGCGAGCAGCTGGCGCAGATGGCCGCCAAGTCTGGTGACACCGCCCGTGAACAGCAGTGGTTGCGGGAGATCGTGCACGCCGATGCCCAGGCCGGGGCGGCACGCACCGATCGCACCAAGTACCTGGCGGCCACCGCGCAGCTGAAACTTGCGGAGACGCCGCGCGATGCCTTCCGCGCGATCCGCCTGGTGGCGCCGCTCAAGAAGAGTCTCATCGCCAAACGGCGCTCCATGGAAGCGGCTCTGGCCGCCTACAAGGCCGCCTCTGATTACCAGGTGGCGCAAGTCACCACCGCCGCCACTTATGAGACTGCGGAGCTGTACCGCAAACTTGGCAAGGATGTGCTGGACTCTGAAAGGCCTCGCAACCTGAACAAGGATGAGCAGGAACAGTACGAATCCTTGCTGGAGGACCAGTCATTTCCCTTCGAGGAGCAGGCGATACAGATTCACGAGATCAACACAGCGCGCGCCCGAGACGGCGTCTACGATGAGTGGGTCAAGAAGAGCTTTGCGGCACTCGCTGAGCTGAAGCCCGGACGGTATGGCAAGACGGAGCTGACCCAGGATGTCGTTGCGACGCTGCAATAATTTGGGCGTACTGCTTGCGGCGGCGCTCCTGGAAGCCGCCTGCAGCACAGCGCACGTGGCTGCTGTCACCACTACGGCAGCGCCGGTACCGGTGGCGGCTGCGACGCCGACCCCTGTGGCGGTCAAGGGTGGCGCGGATTCCTCGGCACCGGCAGCCCCTGCGCTGCCGGCCCTGCCGCCGCCGCCGCCGCGTGCGACCGCGGATTTTGCGCGCGCCGTGCAGCTGGTCCGGGCCGGCCAGGATGACGAGGCGGAATTGGAGTTTCAGCAGATTGCTACGGGGTATCCCTTGTATGCCAGTGCGCTGGTGAACCTGGGGATCCTGTACCGCAAGCATGGCGACCTGGCGAAATCAGACCAGGCACTGCATGCGGCAGTGCGGCGTGAAGCCCGCGATGCGGAGGGCTGGTGTGAACTGGGTGTAACGCTGCGGCTGGAAGGCAAATTCCATGACGCGGTGGACGCGTACAACCAGGCCATCAACCTGAAGCCCGATTTTGCGGCCGCCTATCGCAACCTGGCGGTGGTGCAGGACCTGTATCTGGGTGAGACCGCCGCGGCATTGACGGCTATGGAGCATTACCAGGAACTGGCGGCGGATGACAAGGCTGTCGTCGGATGGATCGCCGATCTCAAACAACGCGCGGGCAAGAACACCGCGCCGCCCGCGCCTGACAAGGCTGGAGGCTGATCATGAAAGTACATCGTATCGTTGCCCTTTCCATCGCTACGCTGGGCGCCCTGGCCTGCATCTTACCGGCCTTCGGTCAGGCCCAGCCGCAGGATGATCTGCAACCCGGGGTGAACACCTCGGCCTTGCCAGCGCAACCGCCCGCGGCCGCCAAGACCGCCAAGACCGCCGAGGCCGCCGAGAGCGCCGAGGGTGCCAGGAGCGGCACCCACAGCAATGGCAAGACCAGCACCAAGACCAGCACCAAGACCAGCACCAAGAGTGGGGCGGGCACGGCTGCGGCCGCCGGCACATCCGCCAAGGGCGGCAAGGCGATCGACCGGCTCGACCTCGACACGACGCAGATCACCGGCAACAAAGAGCTGCCCAAGGTCATGTACGTGGTGCCCTGGAAACGGGCCGACTTGGGGGATCTTACCGGCAAGCCGGCGAACAGCCTGGTGGATGAGGTGTTGCAACCGGTCGACCGTGACGTTTTCAACCGCGAAGAGCGGTACTACCACACAGTTGCACCACAAAAGAGTCCCTCAGAGCCGCAGGCGGGGGTGGCCGCCGGTCATTGAGGGTAGTGCCGCCCACTGCGGCATGCGGGATGAGAATTAGGTCGTAGCATTTTACGGTTATGTCATTAAGTTGGGACAGCTTGTCGAGGTTCGCCTGCTGTTTGGGGAGTTGTGATGAATATTTGGGATGGTCTGGTCAAATTTTTTCAGGGTGGCGGGAATTTCATGTTCCCGATAGCGGTCGTGCTCGTGGTCGGCCTGTCGATCGCGATCGAGCGCTACATCTATCTGGTGCGCGTCTCCACGCGTAATCGGCAGCTGTGGAATGAGATCGTGCCCATGCTCTCGCAGGGCAACTTCCGGCAGGTGGTGCAGATCACCTCCAAATCCGAGTCGGCGATCGCGCAGATCCTCAATTACGGTCTGGCGCGCATCCAGGCGGCGCGGCGCCGCGACGATATTGAAAAGGCCATGGAAGAGAGCCTCATGGAGGTGGTGCCGCGCCTTGAAAAGCGCACCCACTACCTGGCGACCTTTGCCAATCTGGCCACACTGCTGGGGTTGCTCGGCACGGTCATGGGCCTGATCAACGCCTTCCATGCCGTGGCCACGGTCAACCCGGCCGAGAAGGCCAATCTGCTCTCGGCCAGCATCTCGGTGGCCATGAACTGCACAGCCTTTGGCCTGATGACGGCGGTGCCGCTGCTGTTCATCCATGCCTTCCTGCAAACCAAGACGACCGAGCTCGTCGACAGTCTGGAAATGGCGTCAGTGAAATTCCTGAACGCTGTGACTGAGCGTCGCCCCGAGGCGCCAGCGCCCGCCGCGGCCTGACGCGCGCGGCAGGACGTACATGCGCCGTTCATACGATGCCCGGAAGCTCGCGCGCCGCAATCGGCAGCCCGCCGAGCTGCTGCTGGTCCCCATGATCGACATCTTCACCGTGCTGGTGACGTTCCTGTTGATGACCGCCGTCTTCTCCCGGACGGTGGTCCTGCAGCTGGACCTCCCCACCGCACAGGGGACGATGCCCGAGCTGCCCAAGGACCTGCAGCTGGAGGTGCTGGTGCGCCACAACCTGCTGGAGGTGGCCGATCGCAACACCGGACCGTTGAAGGACCTGCCCAACACGCCCCAGGGCTATGACTACGACGGTCTGACGGCGTTTCTGAAGATGGTGAAGGCGAAATTTCCGCAGAAGACGGATGCGTCCGTGCTGCTGGAGAAGGACACGCCGTATGACACCCTGGTGCAGGTGATGGACCATGTGCGCGTGTTTGAAGCCACGAATGGCTTCGCGACCGCGCAGGCGGAGCTGTTCCCGACCATTTCCGTGGGAGATGCTCCGCCATGATGTCCAATCGCGCGCGGCGCATGGCCGTGCACCATCAGCGCCACCGGGCAGGATTCCAGCTGAACCTGATTCCGCTCATCGACATTCTGTCGGTCATGGTGTCATTTCTGCTGGTGTACTCCACGGAGGTGGAAGTCATCCAGAACAGCAAGGGCATCGAAATCCCGCAATCCATTTCAGAGACGGCACCGGACCACTCCGTCGTCGTCATGATCACCAAGACCGATCTGTTCGTGCAGGGCGAACTGATCGAAAGCGTCAAGGACGTGCAGGCGGACCCGGGGGCGACCGTGGTCCGGCTGAGTGCGGCTCTGAAGCGCCCGCTGCTGGTTGGCAGGGATATCTCCGAGGCTACGCTGGCCGCTCGGGAAATCACCATCATGGCTGACAAGACGCTGCCCTATGAGGTGCTGAAGAAGGTCATGGCCACCTGCACTGACGCGGACTACGGCAAGATTTCGCTGGCCGTGCTGCAGAAAGAGAAACCGGTGACCCTCGGCCGGGCGCCGGCGGCGTAGGGCGACTCATGCTGGCACCGTACTACCGAAGTTACGAACTGGCCTGGGAAGGCGATGAGGAGGCGCAGGCCCGCTTCCAGCGCATTCTACGTGTCGCGATCATCCTGCTGCTGCTCTTTGCCATCCTGATCGCGCTGCTGCCTGCGCCCAGGACTGCCCCGGGCGCGGCAGTCGTGCCGCCGCAGCTGGCGCGGGTGATGATTGAAGAGCAACCGAAGCCGCCACCACCGCCGCCGAAGCCCGAAGTCAAACCGGTGCCGGTGGTGAAGCCGGTGCCCACTCCCGTGCCGCAGGTGGACCGGGTCGCCCAGGCGCGGCGCATCGCCGAGAAATCCGGGATTGATCAGTTCAAGGACCAGTTGGCCGACCTGCGGGACAAGGTGCCCATCGATGAGGGGCAGACCAAGAATCTGACTGGCGTCGTGGGCGCGGACTCACACGCCGAGCGTTCCCTGATCACCGCCAAGGTCGGCACGGCCAGCAGTGGCATCACTTCGACCAGCAGCCGGGGCTTTGGCAGCGGCGCCGGGTCATTGACCGGGCATGAGACCGCGACCGTTACCTCTGCCATTGCCCATTCCGGGCTGGACGACCGCGGCGCGACCCGCACCGGCAGCAGTGGCAAGGCCGCCCGCAGCCGCGAAGAAATCGAACTTGTCTTCGACCGTAACAAGGGTGCTATCTATACCCTGTACGCTCGTGCAACGCGGGAACATCCGGAGTTGCAGGGTAAAGTCGTGGTGGAGTTCACCATTGCGCCGTCCGGGGAGGTCACGATGTGCCGGATCCTGTCCTCGGAGCTGCACAATGAGGAGCTTGAGAGCAAAATTGTCGCGCGCATCAAGTCATTCCGTTTCGAGTCCAAGGACGTGGCAATCATGACGGCAACCAAAGAGATCGAGTTCTTCCCCTCCTAAAGGTCCCGCGCGTATGAACCTGCAGTCTGAAATCGAATACTTCACCGAGCTGCGGCTGATCGACAAGGCACGTCTGCTGAATCTGTTCCTGCATGAGCTGGCGGAGGAAGCCCGTACCACCTATGGACCGGGCAGCGAGCAGGTGCTCGACACGGCTCACCTGCGCTTCGTGAATGAACTCGTGCACCGCCTCACGCGCGTCATCGAGCAGCAGATGGCCGAGGATGCGACCCGCCCGCCCGATGACATCGTGCTGCGCATGCTGCTGTCCAGCCGCGCCGACAAGGTGGCGGAGCGGCTGGTGTTCAACGCCTACAAGCGGGCAATTCAGGGCTTTGAGAGCTTTGATACCACGATTTTGATGAATAACTGACCCGCGCGGCGGTCAGTTGCTGAGAGTCCATCCTGAAACGCCAGCAGATCCATTTTCCTCCGAAGCACGAAGCGCTGCGCGAAGACGTGCATGCACTGGGAGATCTCATCGGCAACATGCTGCGTGAGCAGGGCGGTGCAGCGTTGCTGGCCACAGTCGAAGAGGATCGCGTCACGGCAATTCACCGTCGCGAAGGCGAGGGGGAGGGAGGGGAGCTGGCGGCGCGCGTCCGTGGGCGCCCACCGGCGCAGGCACGGGACCTGGTGCGCGCATTTTCAGCGTGGTTCCAGGCCGTGAACCTTGCGGAAAAGGTGCATCGCATCCGGCGTCGTCGCGCGTACTTCCTGGAGGACAGCGGGCGGCCACAGCCGGGTGGTATCGAGGATGCACTCGGCACGCTGAAGGCGGCCGGGGCGACCCTGGATGAGGTCCTGGCCATCCTGCCGCAGCTGAAGATTCAGCCCGTGTTCACCGCTCACCCCACCGAGTCGACCCGGCGGACCATGCTGCGCAAGCAGCAGCGCGTGGCGCAGCTGCTGCTGGACCGGCTGGATCCGACCCTGACCCCAGGAGAATCGCGCGCGGTCTGGAATCGCGTGCGCGCGGAGATCACCGCGGCGTGGCAGACCGAGGATCATCCGCGCGAACGGCTCACCGTCGCCGACGAACGCGAGCATGTGCTCTTTTATCTGGGCGAAGTACTGTACCGGGTGGTGCCGGATTTCTACGAGGAGGTCGGCGAGGCGCTGGAGAAGCTGTACGGGGTGAATGCGGAAGCGGTGGAACTGCCGCGGATCATCAGCTTCGGTACCTGGGTGGGCGGTGACATGGACGGCAATCCGGACGTCAACGGCAAGACCATCCGCGAAACACTGGACCGACAGAACCGGGTCATCCTCAATGCATATTTCGAGGAGTGCCAGACCCTGGCGCAGGAGCTGTCGCAGAGCGCCAGTCGGATCAGTGTCTCCTCGGGTCTCGCCAAACGCATCGACCTGTACAACACCCTGGTGCCGGGCTCGCGCTCCATCACCCCGGCGCGGCACGACCGCATGCCTTATCGGGTGTTCCTGGCACAGCTGGGTACGCGACTGCGCAATGCCCTCGAAGGTCGTCCGAATGGCTATGAGCAGGCCAGTGAGTTCGAGGCTGACATCCGTCTCATCACCGAGAGCCTGCGTGCCAACAAGGGCTGGAATGCCGGCCATCACTCCGTGCAGCGGCTGCTGCGCCGCCTGCAGACCTTCGGTTTTCATATGGCGACCCTGGATATCCGGCAGCACACCAGCGTGCATCACCAGGTGATTGCCCAGGGCATCGGCGATCCCCACTGGCCTGACCGCACGGCCGAGGAGCGTCAGGCGCTGCTGAGCGGCGCGCTCGCCCGCGATCAGGGTCCGCGCATGGAGCTCGATCCGCAGGGTCGACGCAGCCGCGCGGTCTTTGAAGCGATGGTGCAGGGCCGCCACCGCTATGGTTCTGATGCCATTGGCTACTATGTGGTCAGCGGTGTGCAGGGCCTCGATGATGTGCTGGCGGTGCTGTTGCTGGCCAGATGGGCCGAAGCCTGGGACAAGCACTCAGGGGAGGCCGCCGTGGATGTGGCCCCAATGTTTGAATGCCTGGATACCCTGGAGCGCAGCGCCGATCTGATGCGCGAGTTGCTGGCGGATCCCACCTACCAACGGCATCTCGCGGCGCGCAGCGGCCGCCAAGGCGTGGTGCTCGGTCATGCCGACCTCAGCAAAGAGGGCGGCATCTGCAATGCACGGTATGCCATCTATCGGGCGCAGGAGGCCCTGACTGGGGCGCTCACCGGTGTGGTCGCGCACCCGGTGATTGTGCATGCCCGCGGCGGCAGCATCGCTTTGGGCGGCGGCCGGATTGATGAGCTGGTGCGTTCGGCGCCCGCCGGCACCAGCAACCCGGTACTGCGCATCACAGAGCAGGGCCAGGTGGTCAATCAAAACTATGGCCTGCGGCCGATCGCCATGCGCACGCTGGAACGCGCCTTCAGCGCACTCGCCCTGTCAGTGGGTCAGGCGCACCGCGGCGCCCGCACCGCAGTGGATCCGGCACACCTGGTCTGCGCCGCCACGGTGGCGCAGGCGAGCCTTGCGGCGTATCGCCGCCTGGTGTTCGGCGAGGCGGGTTTCCAGGACTACTTCCGGCAGGTGACCCCGATCGATGTCATCGAGCGGATGCAGATCGGGTCACGGGCGGCGTATCGCGCCAGTGCCACCACCATTGATTCCTTGCGCTCCGTGCCCTGGGTCTTCGCCTGGATCCAGTCGCGCCACCTGTTGCCAGGCTGGTATGGTGCCGGCGCGGGATTTGGCGCCGCCATCGCAGCGCACGGCTTGCCTGCGGTGCGGGCGGCCTGCACGCAATTGCCATTTCTGCGCAATCTCGTGGATGACATCGAGGCCATGTTGGCGCGCGCTGATCTTGAGATCGCCCAGGCGTACCAGGAACTCGTCGATGAGCCACTGCGCCGGCATTTGACCACCATCCGTGGCGAGTACGACAGCGCAAGACAACACATTCTGGCCCTGAAGGGCTACGCCTCGCTGCTGGATGGCGAGGCACAGCTGCAGCGCTCCATCCAACTGCGCAATCCCTACGTCGATCCCATGAACCTCATGCAGGTGGATCTGCTGCGTCGTTGGCGCGCCGCGGGGCGTGAAGACCGTGATCTGTTCGAGGCGCTGCTGGCCAGTGTCAGCGGCATCGCGCAGGGCCTGCAGAGCACCGGCTGAAGCTCGTGGATCCCGCGCACACCCTGAGCATCCGGGCCGTACGCGAGTCCGAGGTCGATCTGGTGCTCAAGTTCATCCGTGAGCTGGCCGAGTACGAACGGCTCATGCATCAAGTGACCGCCAGCCGCGATGACATTCGTGCGGCATTGTTCGGGCCGCGTCCTTATGCGGAGGCGATCTTCGGCTGCATCGACGGGGAGCCTTGCGCCTTGGCGCTGTTTTTTCATAATTTCTCCACGTTTCTGGGCAAGCCGGGGCTGTACCTGGAGGATCTATATGTCCAACCCGGCGCACGCGGCCGCGGGCTCGGCAGCCGGATGCTGGCATGGCTGGCACGCCTGGCGCTGGAGCGGGGCTGTGGCCGCTTTGAATGGGCGGTACTCGATTGGAATGAGCCGGCATTGAAGGTGTACCGCGGCTTGGGCGCGCAGGCGGCGGATGACTGGACGCTCTACCGCATCAGCGGTGAGGCGCTGGTGACGCTTGCCGCCAAGGCCTGAACCGAAGTAGAACCTACCCGTCTGTAGGAAAAAAGTACCTATCTCTTGTAGGTCTGCGCCTGCAGCAGCGCAAGTCGGTAATATTTTTGTAACCTGCTCCTCACGATGGAATATGCGAACCTGGAAAACGATCGGGAACGGTCGGTTTCCGGTAAGAAATACAGCGCTTGCAAAATCTACTGTAAAGTGAAGGGCTCCGCTTCCCTGATAGGCTGTTTGTCATGCCCCACGCCCTTATTGTCGACGATGACCCGGACGTAGTCGGCTGGCTGCAGGAAGTGGTGCGTCTGGAGGGATTCACTTCCAGCAGTGCGCGCACCCTGAAGGGTGCCCGAGAGCAGCTGAGCAGCAGGCGCCCGGATGTGGTGCTGACGGATCTGCGGCTGCCGGACGGCGAGGGCATCGAGCTGGCCCGCGAACTGCCGCTCTGCGATGCGCCCGAACTGATCGTCGTGACCGGTTATGCCACGGTCGACAGCGCCGTAGCGGCCCTGCGGGCGGGGGCCACGGATTATCTGGTCAAGCCGGCGGAGCTCGATCGCGTGCAGGCGGTGCTGCGCCATGCGCGCAAGACGGCAGCCCTGCGCAGTGAAATTGGCGCGCTGCGACATGAATTGCGGCGCCTCGGACGCTTTGGCCGACTGCTGGGCAGTGCACCGGCCATGCAGTTGTTGTATGACCAGTTGGCCCGGGTGGCCCCCACTTCCGCGACCGTGCTGCTGCTGGGTGAAAGCGGCACCGGTAAAGAGCTGGCGGCGCTCACGCTGCACGAACTGAGCCGCCGGCGCGAGGCCCCCTTCCTGCCGCTGAACTGCGGCGCGGTCTCGGCCCAGCTCATTGAAAGCGAGCTGTTCGGCCACGAGCGCGGCAGCTTCACGGGCGCGGATCGTCAGCACAAGGGTTTCTTCGAGCGCGCTCATGGCGGCAGCGTCTTCCTGGACGAAGTCACTGAAATGCCGATGGAGCTGCAGGTGAAGTTGCTGCGTGTGCTGGAAACCGGCAGTTTCAGCCGCGTCGGCGGTGTCGCACCGATCACCTGCGACGTGCGGATCATCGCGGCGAGCAATCGTGAACCGGAGCGGGCACTGGCCGAGGGCAAGCTGCGCGAGGATCTCTTCCACCGTCTGAATGTGTTTCCCGTCCGCCTGCCGACGCTGCGCCAGCGGGGCGTGGATCTTGAATTGCTCGCCCGGCACTTCCTGGCCGAGCTCAACCGGGCCGAGGGCACGGCGAAGACCTTTTCCGCTGATAGCCTGGGAAAACTCTACCAGTACGCCTGGCCGGGTAATGTGCGGGAGCTGCGCAATCACGTGCAGCGAGCTTTCATCATGGCTGACGATGTCGTGGAGTGTGGCGTGCCGGCGGGTATGTCCCAACCCACCCCGGAGGATGATGGGGCCACCGTGACCATTCGCGTCGGCACGCCCCTGGAAGAGGTGGAGCGGCGCGTGACCCTGGCCACGCTGGCACAGTGCGGTCATGTCAAACGCAAGGCGGCGGACATTCTCGGCGTCAGCCTGAAGACACTGTACAACCGGCTCGAGGCGTATAACGGCCGCAGCGCGCTGCAGACCGAGAGTGCTGAGGCAGGCGCCGCGGCAGACCTGACGCATGCGGCGGAGCCGGATGCCGACTTGCCTGCGCCGGCGGAACACCGGCCGGAAGAGGATCGCTGGAACTAGGCGCGCCGGCCGCGTATCAGACGCATCACCACCGCGGTGAGCAGCCATCGCGCCGTCGGTGATGCCAGCGCGCCGCCGGCCATCTTTGCGGCCTGCAGCACCCAGGTCAAAGTCCGGTGCTGCTGCCACTGGCCAAGTGTCGCCGCCAGCGTAGTGCGTTGAACCGCCGCTTCCATTTCCAGCACCTGCAGCCGCCGGGCAATGACCGCAGCGCGTGGCACAGCGCTGCTCTCGGCGTGCACCGCGTCAGTCATGGTCGTCTTCGGCGAAAGTTTCCAGCGCTTGCGCATCCTGGCGCAGCTGCTCCGCCAGACGGGTGAACAGTCGTTCCCGCATCGATACCCGTTTGAGGATCTGCCAGCTCATGAGGCTGGTGAAGGCGAACAGGACGCACAACACGCCCAGGATCCACAGCCCCACCTGGCGCGGGAACATCACGGCCACCCACAGCACCATCGAGGTGCCCGCCAGCCATGCGGCAATGATGCATATGGCCGCGAGCCGCAGTTCGCGGCCCAGCGCGCTGACCTCCTGCTCAACGGCGAGGCCAAGCATTTCCAGGCGTGTCTGGCCCATGGCCAGCACCTGACGCAGCAGTGATCGGGTGCGCTCAGCGAAGCTGGCAGTGCCGGGGATGATCATTCAGGTATACGGGTCCGGTTCTTCTGGCTCAGGGGCCGGGGCACTGCGCATGATCAGCGCGCCGACGATGAGACCGACCCCCGCGCCTATGGCAAGCGCCGCCCAGGGATTGGAGCGTACCCAGGACTCGGTGGCGGCGGCGGCGTTGCGACCGCGCTGACGAGCTTCCTGTTCCAGGTCGGCCAGCTTTTCGCGCGCCGCGCCGATGGTCTGGTTGACCCGGTTCTTGAGATCGCCCAGGGTGGCATTGCCCGCTCCAGTCGCACCCATCAGCTGCTCCGCCTGCTCAATGATCCGGCGCAGTTCGGCGGCCATGGCATCGCTGCCGGAAGTGTCGTATTCAGTCATCCCACGTGCTCCTGACAATATGCAATCACCCTGCAAGTATGGGGCCCATCAGCCCCTCAGTGTCCGTCGAAGCGCACCAGGGACACGGTCCTGATTCCCGCGTTCTCAAGTCTGGCCGTTCCACCCAGCTCCGGCAGGTCGATAACGAATGCTGCGCCCACCACCGTGGCATCCAGGGACTGCAGCAGATGCAGCGCCGCCGCCGCAGTGCCGCCGGTGGCGATCAGATCATCCACCAGCAGCACCCGATCCCCGGGCTTGACGCCATCGGCATGCATTTCCAGTTCATCAACCCCATATTCCAGCGAATACTCCACGCGGATCGTCGCATGGGGCAGCTTGCCCTTCTTGCGCAGCGGCACGAAGCCACTGCGCAACCGGCAGGCCATCGCCCCACCCAGTATGAACCCCCTGGCCTCGATACCCGCAACATGCGTGATGCCGGCGTCCAACCAGGGAGCGGTCAACTCTGTGACGGCGGTGTTCAGGGCCCCGGCGTTGCCCAGCAGGGTGGTGATGTCGCGGAACTGGATCCCGGGACGGGGATGATCGGGAATAGTGCGGATGAACGGCCGCAGATCCGTGGCAGTAATTTGAGTCATAAGTACCAATGAATGGCGCTTATTTTAGCCGCAGCGATATAGCGAGGTTGGTGTAACGGATTGAAAATACGGAAGAAGGCTGGCCACCGAGATTGGTAGGATGTTGTTACCAGCACCATCCGCAACCAAGAGGGCCAGCCTTGAGTCATCGTAATGCCGAGTGCGTTTCCCAGCAACAGGTCAGAGAGATCCGCCGCCGCGCGAAACAGGTCGATTCGATGGACTTTTTCAACTTGATTACCGGGCCTGAACTGCTGGACACGCTCGAAGGGCTGCTGCCAGAGTATCGGGAGCGAAAATTTCCGCCGACGGTGACGCTGGCGATGTTCTTGGGTCAAGTTCTGCGTGCCGATAGCTCCTGCCAGAATGCCGTAGATGAGGCGATCATCAATCAGTTGCTGCAGGGGGCGGAGGCGGTCAGTGCCAATACCGGCGGGTACTGTCAGGCGCGAGGTCGACTGCCGATCGATCTGGTGCGCGAACTGGCGCGACGATGTGGGGTGATGATGAACCACCACACACCGCAGGGCTGGTTGTGGCGCGGCCGGCACGTGAAGTTGACCGATGGCACAACCACGTTGATGCCGGATACGCCTGAGAATCAGGCGCAGTTTCCACAGCATGGGAGCCAAGAGGCGGGGGCAGGATTTCCGATCGCGCGCTTGGTGGCAGTCATGTCCCTCGCCAACGGGGCGGTGCTCGACGTTGCCATGGGTCCGTACCAAGGCAAGGGCACGGGTGAATATGGGTTGTTTCGCGAGCTGCTGGGCAGTTTTGCCGCGGGTGACGTGATGCTGGCCGACAGCTATTACTGCAGCTATTTCCTGATCGCTGCGTTGCAGGCACGCGGGGTGGACGTGTTGTTCGAGCAGCACGGTGCGCGGCACACGGATTTTCGTACCGGGGAGAAACTCGGCGCGCGCGATCACGTGGTGCAGTGGAGCAAGCCGGTGGCCAGACCCGCGTGGATGACACCCGAGGAATACGCCGCTTATCCGGCTGAGCTGACCCTGCGCGAAGTGAAAGTCCGCAAGAAAGTGCTGGTGACTTCGTTCCTCGATTCCCGCGAGGTCTGTAAGCGGGAAATCGGCCAGCTGTTTCTGCGCCGGTGGAACGTTGAACTGGATTTGCGCAACATCAAATCGACGCTCGGGATGGAGCGCTTGACGTGCAAAACGCCCGACATGTGCGAGAAAGAGGTCTGGGTATACGCGCTCGCCTACAATTTGATCAGGCTGTTGATGGCCGAGGCTGCCGTCCAGGCAGGCGTGTTGCCGCGTCAGCTGAGCTTCAAGCACACGGTGCAGGTGTGGGTGGCGTGGAGTCAAAGGCAGTTCCTATCGACCGCGCCTGAAGACACGGCTGCCTTGTTCCGGTTGATTGCCCACATCCGAGTCGGTAATCGGCCCGGCCGGATGGAACCCCGGCTCATCAAGACTCGGCCCAAGCCCTTCGGACGACTACAGACCACGCGTCGCAGAGCACGCGCGAACATCAGGAAATATGGGCATCCCAAGAAGCTCACGGCGTAACTAAGCGGCATTCATAAGTACCAATGATAATGGATGCCAAGGATAAACCGCCCTCTACCCTCACCGCGGCATCGGGCGTGCTACATTTACGGCCCTTTCGACACATGAAACCTGAGAACCTGCATGGCACCTCCAGCTTCCAATATTGAAATTGCCCAACAGGCCAAGATGCTGCCGATCGTCGCGCTCGCGAAGGATCGCCTGGGGATTCCCGAGGAATTCCTGGAGCCGTATGGCCGCTTCAAAGCCAAAATTTCCCTCGACTACATCGCCACTCTCAAGGACCGTCCCCAGGGCAAACTGATTCTGGTGACTGCAATTTCCCCGACCCCGGCCGGGGAAGGCAAGACGACCACCACCGTGGGTCTTGGCGATGCGCTGAATCGGATCGGCAAGAAGACCATCATCTGTCTGCGTGAACCGGCCCTGGGTCCGGTGTTCGGCATGAAGGGTGGCGCCGCCGGCGGTGGCTATTCGCAGGTCGTCCCGATGGAGGACATCAACCTGCACTTCACGGGCGATTTCTCCGCCATCGCGCTGGCCAACAACCTGCTGGCTGCGCTCATCGACAACCATATCCACCAGGGCAACCAGCTGGGTTTTGACGTGCGCCGTATTGCGTGGCGCCGCGTCGTGGACTGCAATGACCGCGCGCTGCGTGACATCGTCATTGGCCTGGGGGGGCCGGGCAACGGCTACCCGCGTCAGGACGGCTTCGATATCGTTGTCGCCTCCGAAGTCATGGCCATCTTCTGTCTTGCGACCAGCATCAAGGATCTGAAGGAGCGCCTGGGCAAGATCGTCGTCGGCTACACCGCCCAACAGAAACCCATCCTGGCGCGGGATCTGAGCGCCCACGGCGCTATGACTGCGTTGCTGCGCGATGCCATGGCGCCGAATCTGGTGCAGACCCTGGAAAACAACCCGGCCTTCATCCACGGCGGCCCGTTCGCCAACATTGCGCATGGCTGCAACTCGGTGATGGCCACGCAGACCGCCCTGCGCCTGGCCGACTATGTCGTCACCGAGGCCGGCTTCGGGGCCGACCTTGGTGCCGAGAAGTTCATCGACATCAAGTGCCGCAAGGCCGGACTGAAGCCCGCGGCCGCGGTGATTGTGGCCACGATTCGGGCGCTGAAGTACCACGGTGGCGTGGAAGTTGCCGACGTGGGCAAGGAGAATGTCGCGGCTCTGGAGAAGGGCATCGTCAATCTCGAACGCCACATCGACAACGTGCGCAACAACTACGGTCTGCCTTGCCTGGTGGCGATCAACCACCGCAGCGAGGACACCGACGCGGAAGTGAAGGTGCTGATCGAGCGCGCGGGCAGCCGGGGCGCCAAGGTCATCCTCGCGCGCCATTACGCCGAAGGCGGCAAGGGCGCCGTGACAGTGGCAGAAGAAGTGGTGAAGATGGCCGAGCTGCCCAGCACCTTCAAGTTCGTCTATGAAGACAGCGACCCGCTGTGGCAGAAGATGAAGAGCATTGCCACCAAGATCTACGGCGCCGCGGACATCACCGCTGATGCCAAGGTGCGCAACCAGATCAAGCAGCTCCAGGATGCCGGCTACGGCAACTACCCGGTGTGCGTCGCCAAGACGCAGTACTCGTTCTCCACGGACCCGAAGCTGCGTGGCGCCCCGTCAGGTCATATGGTGAATGTCCGTGAGGTCCGGTTGAACGCCGGGGCGGAGTTCATCGTGATGATCTGCGGCGACATCATGACCATGCCCGGATTGCCCAAGATCCCATCGGCAAATGCCATCGACGTGGATGAGACCGGCAAGATCATCGGTCTGTTCTAGACCGTCAGCCCAGGGACGGTTTGACCACTGCGAGAATGACAATGGCGATCAGCAGCAACGCGGGCGCTTCGTTGAAAAGCCGGTACCAACGCTCGGAATGCCGGTTGCGTCCGTCGCGCAGGGCGTGCATCAATTGCAGGCACCAGACCTGGTAGGCGATGACCAGCAACACCAGTGCCAGCTTGGCGTGCAGCCAGGACTGCTGCATATAGGCTGGCGCCATCATCACCATCAGTATGCCGAATAGCAGCGTGAATACGCCACCGATGGTGGTCATTGCAAACAGGCGCCGCTCCATGACCACGAAGCGCGACCGGCTGATCTCATCGCTGGCCGTCACGTGATACACGAACAGCCGCGGCAGATAAAATAGCCCGGCGAACCAGGTGACCACGAACACCAGATGGAAGGCTTTCAGCCAGAGCAAGGTGCACCTCCGCAGCCGCGCTTGAGTCGCGCGCCGTCAGTATATGCCAGTTAGGGCAGCTACGGCCGCCGTGGCCCGGGGTGCGGGGGTTTGTTAGCATGCGGGCCGAAGTTTTCAGGAGATCACGATGCTGCGTACCCGATATACCGAATTGAACCTGCTCATTGGCGGGGAGTGGGTCAGCGGCGGTGGCCGCGAGCACATCCCGGTGATCAATCCGGCCACCGAAGAGGTCCTGGGCCAGTTGCCGCTGGCGACGCCGGCGGACCTCGACCGGGCGCTGGCTGCCGCGCGCGATGCGTTCCCGGTCTGGCGTGCCATGCCGCCGCACGAGCGCGGTCGTATCCTCAAGCGTGCCGCTGACCTGCTGCGCGAGCGCGAGGACCACATCGCACGCATTGCCACCCAGGAGGAGGGCAAGACCCTTCCCGAGGCCCGCATTGAGCTGGGGATGGCGGCCAACATCTTCGAGTGGTATGCCGAGGAGGGGCGACGGGCGTATGGCCGCGTGCTGCCACAGCGCGCCCCGGGCGTGCGCATGACGGTGCTGAAGGAGCCGGTGGGGCCGGTGGCGGGCTTTGCCCCCTGGAATTTCCCATTGGGTAATCCGGCCCGCAAGATCGGCGCACCGCTTGCGGCCGGTTGCACCTGCATTGTGAAGCCTGCCGAGGAGACCCCGGGGTCGGCCCTGGAAGTCGCCCGTGCCCTGCTGGACGCCGGCCTGCCCAAGGGCGTGCTATCGGTCGTCTTCGGCGCGCCGGCCATGGTTTCCGAGCATCTGATTGCCTCGCCCATCATCCGGGCCATCCATTTCACCGGTTCGATCCCGGTGGGCAAGCAGCTCACCAAGCTTGCGGCCAATGGCATGAAGCGCACGACCATGGAGCTGGGTGGCCACGGCCCGGTACTGGTGTTCGATGACATCGATGTCGAGCAGGTGCTCGACATGTCCGTCAGCGCCAAGTTTCGCAATGCCGGTCAGGTCTGCGTTTCGCCCACGCGCTTCTACGTGCATCAGTCGGTGTATGCGCGGTTCGTCGAAGGCTTCACCAAGCGCACCCGTGCGCTGAAGGTCGGCGACGGTCTGGTGGACGGCATGCAGATGGGACCTCTGGCACATGCGCGCCGACTCACCGCCGTGGAGGACCTGCTGGCCGATGCCCGCAAGCACGGCGCGAAGTTCCACACCGGCGGTGAGCGCATTGCCGGCAAGGGCTACTTTTTCCAGCCCACCGTGCTGTCTGATATCCCCGAGGAGGCTCGCATCATGAACGAGGAGCCGTTTGGCCCGGTGGCGCTGATCAATGCCTTCTCGTCCTTCGAGGAGGCGATCAACCGCGCCAACCGCTTGCCGTATGGACTTGCGGCCTACGCCTTTTCGCGTTCCTCGCGCACCGTGAATCTGCTGGGCGAGCAGCTGGAAGCCGGCATGATCGGCATCAACAGCTTCCAGATCTCCGTGCCGGAGTCACCCTTTGGCGGGGTCAAGGAAAGCGGCCACGGCTCCGAGGAGGGCATCGAGGGCCTGGACACCTGCCTGGTCACCAAGTTTGTGAACGAGTCCTGAGCCGCCGATGACGGCTCAAGCTGCCAAGTCCATGGACAAGATCATGGCGCTGGCCAAGCGCCGTGGGTTCATCTACCAGGCCTCCGAGATCTACGGCGGTCAGAGCGGTTTCTGGGATTACGGCCCGCTGGGCGCGCAGCTGAAGAAGAACCTGCGCGATGCGTGGTGGGAGGATGTGGTCCTCAATTCCTGCGCAGGTGAGCCCGGACCCAACGGGGAGCCGGTGCGCATCGTGCCACTGGATACCAGCATCATCCAGCATCCGCGCGTCTGGGAGGCGAGTGGCCACATCGCCGGTTTCAGCGATCCGATGGTGGACTGTCGCGAGACCCAGCAGCGTTACCGGTTCGATCATCTGATGCTGTACGTGCCGGTCAGTGGTGACCGCAATGGCAAGCCGCTGTTTGCGTATCTGCCCGATACGCCTGCTGAGCAGAAGCAGAAGAAGAAGGCTGAAAAGGCTTTCGGGGAGGCCCGCGCCGTGCCGCTCTCGCAACTGCCGCAAAGCGACTGGAGCCATGTAGTGGCGCCGGATGCGGACAAGGTGGGCACGCTGACCGAGCCGCGCGCCTTCAACCTGATGTTCAAGACCTATGTGGGCGCGACAGCCACCGAGGATGACGTGGCGTATCTGCGCCCGGAGACGGCGCAGGGCATCTTTGTACAGTTCAAGAATGTCATCGATACCACCCGCGTGAAGGTGCCGTTCGGCATCGCTCAGGTGGGCAAGGCCTTCCGCAATGAGGTCACGCCGCGAAATTTCACCTTCCGCAGTCGCGAATTCGAGCAGATGGAAATCGAATTCTTCTGCCACGCCGAATCGGCCCGCGATTGGTATGCGTTCTGGTGTGAGCAGCGCATGAAGTGGTGGCGCGGGTTGGGACTCGCCGGTGACAGCCTGCAGCTGCGCGTGCATGACCCAGACGAGCTGGCGCATTACGCGAAGGAGGGCGCGGGGACGTCAGATGTGGAGTATCGCTTTCCGTTCACCGCGCCGGGATTCGGCGAGCTGGAGGGCGTGGCGCATCGTTCCAACTTTGACCTTGCGCAACACCAGAAGCACTCGCGAGTGCAGCTGGAGTACTTCGACAACGAGCGCGGCGAGCTGTTGCCCAATGGTGGGCACAAGGGCGAACGGTACCTGCCACATGTCATCGAGCCCTCCGCAGGCCTGGATCGCGGCGTGCTGGCGTTGCTGTGTGAGGCGTATACCGAGGATGCCTCGCGGGCAAGTCCGGAACTGCTGCTGCTGAACCCGCGTATCGCACCTATCAAGGCGGCCGTGTTCCCACTGGTGAACAAGGATGGGATGCCGGAAATCAGCGAGCGGCTCTACCAGGACCTGCGGCGCAAGTTCTGGCGCCAGGGTTTGATCGAGCACGATGTCAAGCAGGCCATCGGCAAGCGTTATGCGCGCATGGATGAGGCCGGGTGTCCGTACTGCATCACCGTGGATGGGGAGAGTGCGGCGGCTCAGAGTGTGACCATCCGCGACCGCGACACGGCCCGGCAGACCCGCGTCGCGCTGGACAAGGTGGCGGACTTTCTGCAGCTGAAGGTTTTTGTAAGCTAAAAAAAACGACTGCAGGCCTGGACACGAGCGCCGCGCTGCCCCGTATCAATGGCTGATGCGAGTTTGCAACGGTTGCCGGTTCGCCTACACGCTAACTGCACTGTAGTCCTATATGCCGGGCCTCCCCCTTGTTGCTAGCCTGCGACACGCTGCAGTTCGACCTTGTGGCTCGCCGCCACGGGCAATTTTCCAAGATTCTGAGGAGTGTTCATGAATAACCGAGCATTGTTGCTGTGTGTCCTTGCCGCACCGGGGCTGGCAGCCGCAGCCGATGGTGACCAGTGGTACATCGCCCCCTTCATCGGCGGCATTTCCACTGACCACGCCCGCGATGTCGATCACACGTCGCTGGCCTATGGCGGAAGCATAGGTCGTGAGCTGGGTCCCATATTCAACATCGAGTTGAGCGGCAACGCGGCCGACCCTCATACGCTGGCGCCACTGCCTTCCGGGCGCCTGAACCTGGACGCCCTGTCGCTGGATGTTCTGGCGGTGGGCAATCGCGCCGGCATCGTCTCGCCGTACTTTGGTGTCGGTGTGGGCGCCGTGCGCACCGATTTGAAGTTCGATGGCGGCTTCGACCCCGGTTACGACACCCGACTCGGTATCGAAACTGAAGTCGGCCTGATGGTGAAACTCTGGCAGAACACCGACAAAACCAGCAAAATCTCGCTGCGTCCGGAGCTGAAGCTGCGCTGGGCGGATGCGAGCAACACCGCTCGCCAGGATTATATCTATGGGGTCGGCATCCAGTATTCCTTTGGGGGTAGCCCGGTAGCCGCTGCCATTCCCGTGGCCGCGGAACCACCGCCGCCCCCACCGCCGGCACCACCCCCGCCGCCGCCGCCACCACCGCCAGCGCCTCCGCCGGCCGCTGTGTTTGTCCCCAAGACCTCCATTACCCTTGAGGGTGTGGAATTCGCATTCAACAAGTCCGACCTGACCGAGGACTCACGGCCGATTCTGGACGGCGTGGCTGCGGGGCTGAAGAAGCATCCGCACGTGAAGGTGGAGATCCAGGGGCACACGGACAGTGTGGGCAAGCCAGCATACAACCTGAAGCTGTCGCAGCGTCGGGCCCAGACAGTACTCGACTACCTGATCATGGACGGGGTGGGTCCGGATCAGCTGGTGGCCAAGGGGTACGGCGAAACACAGCCAGTGGCCAGCAACAAGGACGCTGAGGGTCGTGCCAAGAACCGCCGCGTCGTGATGTATGTGCTGACCAACCCCTCTGACATTAATGTCAAAGATCAAGGCACCGCGCAGCAGTAGCACCTGAAATCGGCTGCAGCAGGCCCCTGGTGTGTCGCAAGACCCCGGGGGCCTTTGTTTATGGGGTCACCGGCGGACGCGGACTGGCGCGTAGTCGCGGATATTGCTTTGTTTGAGGCCCGCGTCCGGATCCAGATCCTGCATTTCCACTGATATACCCAGCGGCGCGCGGGCGTGGACCTCCCGCAGCTGTTCACAGGCCGCGGCGAAAATCTCCTCGCACGCCTGGCGGCATTCCGCCTGGTCGCGGCCCTGCCCGACCCGTACGCACAGATGCACGAAAGTGTTGTCCCGAGGGCTGTGTACGTCCCAGTAGGGTTCGCTTTCATAGGCATGCGTGCGCATCCCGCTGAGCGGGAAGATGCCCGTCGCCAGCGCGGCCTGCCGAATGGCTTCGACGAATTTCGGCAGATTCAGCTGCCGACGCAGGTTTGAAGAGTGTTCGATGACGATATGGGTCACAGGAAAAGGATCGCACGACCCTTCAGGGTCCGGCAAGGGCGCCTGCCCTGAGGCTGCGCGCATACAATGACCGATATCGCTCACGCCCATCGGGGGTGCGGGCGCTTGCTTGGGAGTGCCTGGATGAGTGCAGCATCGAAAGTCGCGGTGGTCACGGGGGCGGGCAGCGGCATAGGCCGGGCCGTTGCATTGGCGTTTTTGGCGGATGGCTACCGGGTGGTGCTGGCGGGTCGGCGCGAGTCGGCCCTGCGCGAGGTGCTGGCAGCAGCTGGCCCGGCGCGATATGGCCTGGCTGTGGCTTGCGATGTGACCGACCCGGCCAGTGTCCAAGGGCTGTTCGCGAGGACTCGCGCTGAATTCGGTCGTCTGGATGTGCTGTTCAATAATGCCGGGATCACCGCTCCCCCGGTGCCCCTGGAAGACCTGCCCGTGGCAACCTGGAATGCGGTTGTCGCCACCAACCTTACCGGGTCCTTCCTGTGCACCCAGGAGGCGTTCCGCATCATGAAGACTCAGGACCCACGCGGCGGGCGGATCATCAACAACGGATCAATTTCCGCGCACGCACCCCGGATGCGCTCGGCACCCTACACGGCAACCAAACACGCCATCACCGGCCTCACCAAGTCCACGTCCCTGGATGGCCGGGAGTACGACATCGCCTGCGGACAGATCGACATCGGCAACGCGCGCACGGAACTTGCCGACCAGCTGGCCAAGGCCAGCGCCGCTGCGGAGCCCTTGATGGACGTGGAGCACGTGGCGCAGGCGGTACTCAACATGGCGCGGCTACCGCTGTCCGCCAATGTGCAGTTCATGACCATCATGGCGACGAAGATGCCGTTTATCGGACGCGGTTGATCGGCCCGAAATCAGATGGCGGCCGTGCCGTCCGGGCTCGCAATACCGCGCAGTTGCTCCTGCTGCTTGCGGGCGCGGCGCTTGGCGCCAATGCGCCGGATGTACAGGTACACCACGGGCGTGGTGTAGAGGGTCAGAAACTGGCTGACGATGAGACCGCCGACGATGGAGATACCCAGCGGGCGGCGCAATTCAGTGCCATCGCCTGTGGACAAGGCGAGGGGCAGAGCGCCGGCGATGGCGGCGCAGGTGGTCATCATGATGGGTCGGAAGCGCAGCGAACAGGCACGCGCGATGGCATCGCGGGGCACCAGACCCAGATTGCGCTCCGCGTCCAGCGCGAAGTCCACCATCATGATGGCGTTCTTCTTCACGATCCCGATGAGCAGCATGATTCCCAGGAAGGCGACCAGGCTCAGCTCGGTGTTGGTGAGCATCAGCGCCAGCAGCGCCCCCAGACCCGCCGAGGGCAGCGTGGAAATGATGGTCAGGGGCTGGGTGAAGCTCTCGTAGAGCACCCCCAAGACCACATAGATTGCCAGCAATGCCGCGAGCAGAATCAGCGGCTGATTGCTCGATGACTGCTGGAACAATCGCGCTGTGCCATAGGCGCTGCCATGAATGCTGATGGGCATATGGATGCGGGCCATGGTCCGCTCGATAGCCGACAGCGCGGTGCTCAGTGCCACACCCTCAGGAAGATTGTAGGAGAAGGAGGTCGAGATCGAGGTCCCGGTGTGGTTCACACTGGTGGGGGTCGTGGAGGTGTTGAAATGGCTGAAGGCGGAAAATGGCACCACGGTTTCCGCCGCAACGCTGATTGCCGAGCCAGTGGAGGTATTGCCGCGACCGGCATTGGCCAGGGAATTGGTGGCCGCATTGCGCGCCGCATCATCGGCGATCGCGCTGGCCGCGGTAGCGGCGACCCCCTTGAAGGAAGTCGTGCCGGCCACGGCCTGGGTAGCCTGGGTGCCGGAAATCTGACCGCCCGCAGTACTGATGTACAACTGCTTGAGTACCTCCGGGTTCTGGGAATATTCAGGCGCGACCTCCATGACGACGTGGTACTGCTGTGGGTTCGTGGGGTCGTAGATGGTCGAGGTCAACGCCTGGGTGAA
>DASXFV010000070.1:0-29346 GCA_036489445.1 Steroidobacteraceae bacterium
GATCTGCATGTGGAGCTGCTGGGCCGTGGCACGGCGTGGTTGGACACGGGTACGCATGAGTCACTGCTGGAGGCGGCAATGTTCATCCAGGCCATCGAGAAGCGGCAGGGGCTGAAGGTGTGCTGTCCCGAGGAGATCGCCTATCGGGTCGGGTTCATCGATGCGGCGCAGATGCGCAAGCATGCCGCGGCCCTGGCGAAGTCCGGCTACGGCAACTATCTGCTGGAAGTGCTGAATGAGGGGGCACGGGATGGAATTTGAACCCACTGCCATCCCCGAGGTCATGCTCATCAAGCCGCAGGTGTTCAAGGATGCCCGCGGCCATTTCTTCGAGTCCTGGACCCAAACCAAGTTTGCCGCCGCGGGACTGGATCTGAAGTTCGTGCAGGACAATCAGAACCGGTCCGAGAAACATGTACTGCGCGGCCTGCACTATCAGCTGACCCGACCGCAAGGCAAACTGGTGCGGGTGGTCACTGGCGCCGTGTTTGATGTGGCGGTGGACCTGCGCCGCAGCTCGCCCACCTTCGGTCGTTGGGTGGGCGCCGAGCTCACCGCGGACAACCATTACATGCTGTGGGTACCGCCCGGGTTTGGACATGGCTTCATGGTCTTGAGCGACTCGGTGCATTTTCTGTACAAGTGCACGCAGTTCTATTACCCGGAAGATGAACGCGCCATTCGCTGGGACGATGCGGATATCGGGATCCGATGGCCGCTACCCGTCGGGGTGAGGCCGGTGATTTCCACCCGGGACGCTGCGGCCCGCGCGTTTCGCGACGCGGAATACTACCCTTGAAGGTGCTGATCACCGGCGCGCAGGGCCAGGTGGGTCGCTGCCTGATGGCTAGCGCGCCGCCGGGCGTGACCGCGCTGGGCCTGACGCGGGCGCAACTGGATGTCGGGGACGCCGAGGCCGTGACGCGCGCGGTCCAGGAGCACGGGCCGGCCGTCATCATCAATGCGGCGGCCTACACCGCCGTGGATCGGGCCGAGACCGAGGTCGATGCCGCCCGCCGCGTCAATGGTCTGGGGCCCCGCCACCTGGCCCGTGCGACCCGCGCCTGCGGGGCGCGCCTGGTGCACATTTCCACCGATTTCGTTTTTGACGGGCGCTCCAGCGTGCCCTATGCCCCGGATGCGCCCACGGCGCCCCTGGGGACGTATGGGCAGACCAAGCTCGAAGGTGAGCAGGCGGTCGCCGAGCTGGCCCCTGACAGCTCCGTGGTGCTGCGCACGGCCTGGGTGTATGCCGCGCACGGCGCCAATTTCCTGCACACCATGCTGCGGGTGATGGCTGAGAAGCGGCAGGTCCGGGTGGTGGCGGATCAGGTCGGCACCCCGACGGCGGCGGATTCCCTGGCGGGGGTGCTGTGGGCACTGGCCCAGCGCCCCGACATCACGGGCCCGCAGCACTTCACGGACTCGGGGGTCGCCAGCTGGTATGACTTTGCGGTGGCCATTGCCGAGGAAGCCACCACCCTGGGGCTGCTGGCCCCGGGCGTTCGGGTATCGGCCATTGCTACGGCGGACTACCCCACGCCGGCGCGTCGTCCTGCGTATAGCGTCCTGGACAAGCGGGCACTGCTGGGCGCGCTGTCGCTGGAGCCGGACCATTGGCGCGTAAGCCTGCGGCGGGTGCTCGCCCATTGCGCCCCGCCGCGCCTACCATTGCGGCCATGTTGATACCCGTCATCCTTTCCGGCGGCGCCGGGACCCGCTTATGGCCCCTGTCGCGCGAGTTGTATCCCAAGCAGCTGCTGGCGCTGCTGGGCAGCCGCACGATGCTGCAGCAGACCGCGTTGCGGGTGGGGGGCCTCGAGTGCGCGGCCCCGGTGGTGGTGTGCAACGAAGCCCACCGCTTCCTGGTGGCCGAGCAGCTGCGGGCGCTCAAGATCACCCCACGGGCCATCGTCCTGGAGCCCTTTGGGCGCAATACGGCACCCGCCATAGCGCTGGCCGCTCATGCGGCGCTCCAGGACTCAGGCGACGTTGATCCTGTGCTGCTGGTGCTGCCGGCCGATCATGTGATCCGTGACACCGCTGTCTTCCAGCAGGCGGTACGCACCGCACTGCCGGCCGCGGAGCAGGGTCAACTGGTGACCTTTGGCATCGTGCCGGGAACCCCCGAGACTGGGTACGGCTACATCCAGCGCGGGGAGCCACAAGGCGCGGTCTATCGCATCGCCCGCTTTGTCGAAAAGCCGGATCTGCCCCGTGCGCAGGAATTTCTGGCAGCCCAGGACTACTACTGGAACAGCGGCATGTTCCTGTTCCGCGCCGCGCGCTATTTGTCGGAGCTGGCGCGGCTGGCACCGGAGATGGCAGCAGCCTGCCGCGCCGCCTTCGAGGGGGGGCAGGCGGATCTGGATTTCACGCGCGTGGCGCGCGAGGCCTTTGAGCGCTGTCCCAGCGATTCCATCGACTATGCGGTCATGGAGAAGACCAGCGGGGCCGTGATGGTGCCGCTGGATGCGGGCTGGAGTGATGTCGGCTCCTGGTCGGCGTTGCATGCAGCGAGCGAGGCGGACGCGGACGGCAATGTCTCCCAAGGGGATGTGCTGCAGGAGGATTCGGCGGGCTGCTACCTGTATGCCGAGAGCCGCCTCGTGGCGATCGTGGGTCTCCAGGATCATGTGGTGGTGGAGACCAAGGATGCGGTCCTGGTCGCGCCGCTGAATCGGGTCCAGGATGTGAAGAAGCTGGTGAACCGGCTGAAGGAACAGGGGCGCTACGAGCACTCTTTGCATCGCGAAGTGTTCCGGCCCTGGGGCAGCTACGACCGCATCGAAAGCGGGCCGCGCTTCGTGGTGAACCGCTTGCGCATCAATCCCGGTGCCAGCCAGTCACTGCAACTGCATCACCATCGTGCCGAACACTGGGTCGTGGTCTCCGGTACGGCGCGCGTCACGCGGGGTGAGGACGTGTTTCTGCTGGAAGAGAACCAGTCGGCCTTCATCCCCGTCGGGGTGGCTCATCGGATCGAGAACCCGGGCAAGATTGCGCTGCACCTGATCGAAGTGCAGTCCGGCACCTACCTGGGTGATGACGACATCGTGCGCCTGCAGGATCAGTACGGGCGGGAGAGTTCCAAGGACTGAAAGCCGTATGCTCTGGTCGGTGCCCTGGTCAATGTATTTCAGACTGTCCTGATTGGGCCGGGGTACTGCGCCACCAGCGGGTCAGTCGTCAGTAACACAATGCCTTCGACCATGGATTGCGCGACCAGGAGCCTGTCGAAAGGATCTTTATGGATCGGCGGCAGGCCATCCACAGCCACGGCGTGTTCGCCGCTGATGGCCAATTCGTCATAGCCATTGTCGAGCAGGCCGCGCCGCAGGAGACGGGGATCCAGCCGGAAATCCGTTCGTGCCAACCCGCGCTTGATAGCCACCTCCCACAGGCTGGCGGCACTGAACAGCAACTCGTTTTGCGCATCATCCAGCAGCATCCTGGCGGCGGGCGACAATTGCTCTGGTTGAGCGGCCGCCCACAGGAGCAGGTGCGTATCGAGCAGCAGTTTCACGTGCCCTTCCAGAACAGGCGCTCGATTTCTTCATCGCCCATTCGGTCGAAATCGTCCGGCACGGAAACTTCGCCTGCCAGAAATCCCAGACGACGAACTTGACCGGGTCCCGGGGCATCCAGCGCCACGACCTTCACCACGGGCTTGCCGGCTTTGGCGATGATGAACGATTCGCCCCTGGCAGCCTGTTCCGTTAGCTGGGAGAGATGTGTCTTCGCCTCATGGATGTTAATGGTCTTCATAAACCCCTCATATGGACTAAGTCCAACAAGTTTAGTTTAACTGTGGCGAAATGCAATGAGACACACCGTGGGTATCAAGAATGATCAGCTCACGCTGTCCCATATTCCGACCACCGGCGACAGCAGGTCCTCCTGCCGCAGGATGCTTCCCCGCGAAAGATTGATGGTCGCGTCATCGGACGGCGGCGGCCCGACCTGGGCCACGGGCTTGCCATGACGGGTCACGTCCAGCAGCTGACCGGCGGCTACAATCACGAACCTGACGAGGAAGACGTCCGATGACCAAGCTGACCGCGTTCAAGGCCTACGATGTGCGGGGCCGCATTCCCGATGAAATCAACGAGCCGCTGGCGCACGCCATCGGTCGCGCCTATGCGGGCTTCGTGCAGCCGCGCACGGTGGCAGTGGGCTACGACATCCGCGAGACCAGTCCGGGCCTGGCCCGAGCGCTGAGGCGCGGGCTCACCGAGTCGGGCGTGGATGTCCTGGATATCGGCCTGTGCGGCACCGAGGGCAGTTACTTCGCCACGGCCGAATGGCAGCTGGATGGCGGCATCATGGTCACTGCCAGCCATAATCCGCCTGATTACAACGGCATGAAGTTCGTGCGCGAGGGCGCACGCCCCATCAGCGCCGATACAGGGTTGAAGGACATCCAGGCGGCGATTGCGACCGGTCACTTGCGCCCGCCCGCGGCCCGTCCGGGGACGGTGCGCACGCTGGATATCGGTGAGCGCTATCTGCGGCACCTGCTCGGATATGTGGACCGCGATCGTCTCAAGCCGCTGAAGGTGGTCGTGAACCCCGGCAATGGCGGTGCCGGCTTGATCATCGATCTACTGGAGCCGCATCTGCCGTTCCAGTTCATCAAGGTGCATCACGAGCCCGACGGCACCTTTCCGCATGGGGTCCCCAATCCCATGCTGGAGGACAACCGCGCGGCCACGCGCCAGGCGGTGCTCGATTCGGGTGCGCAGGTGGGCCTGGCCTGGGACGGGGATTACGATCGCTGCTTCTTTTTCGATGAGGCCGGCACCTTCATCGAGGGCTACTACCTGGTGGGCCTGCTGGCGCAAGTGTTTCTGCAGCGCGAGGCCGGCGCCCGCATCGTGCATGACCCGCGCCTGACCTGGAACACCATCGATGTCGTCACCGCAGCCGGTGGCGTGCCGGTGCTCTCGAAATCCGGTCATGCCTTCATCAAACAGAAGATGCGCGAGGTGGATGGCGCCTATGGCGGGGAGATGAGCGCGCATCACTACTTTCGCTCCTTCGCCTACTGCGACAGCGGCATGATTCCCTGGCTGCTGGTGTTGCAGGTGATCTGCGAATCCGGTCAGTCGCTATCGCAGCTGGTCGGCAACCGCATGCGGCTGTTCCCCGCCAGCGGGGAGATCAACACTCATCTGACCGGCGAGGCACGCGAAGTCATCGCCCGCGCCCAGCAGGTCTATGCCGGCGGCGCCCTGAAGGTGGATTTCACCGACGGCCTGTCGGTGGAGTATCCGCAGTGGCGCTTCAATCTGCGCGGTTCCAACACCGAGCCCCTGGTGCGCTTGAATGTCGAGTCCCGCGGCAGCCCACAGTTGATGCAGGAGAAGACCGAGGAGTTGCTGCGGCTGATCCGCAGCTGAGCTCGCTTTCTGCACCGTATCAGTAGCCGATTTGTCCCTGCGAGATGAAGGTGCCCGGGGCGGAAGCCTGATTCTTCAACCATGCCGCAGAGGTCGCATCCGCCGTGACCAGATCGGGCAGGCCGTCATTGTCCATATCGCCGATGACAATGGATACCGGCTGACCGAGGCCCGCATAGTCAGGGCCGGCGAGGAACGTCCCCGGAGCGGTGGGGTCCTGCGTCAGGACTATGATGGAGCCCGAACCCTCCGGATATATGCTGCACATGGCGATGTCAGGCAATCCGTCAGCGTTGAGGTCGCCGATGTCCAGGCTGATGACCCCGGCGGTCGCCGGATACACCACGCCTGCGGCAAAGGTGCCCGCGCCGCTGCCGGTGTTCTGCAGAATCACCATCGCGCCTTCATTCGCCTCGGGGCTCGCCGAGCCGTCGGCGTTGGTGTTGGCGGAGTTGGCGCCCAGGCCCTGCAGGGCCACTACGATGTCCTTGGAACCGTCCTGGTTCACATCCGCAACGCGGATCTGGGAAGGTTCGCCTGGGGCTGAGATGACGGTCGGGGTGGTCAGGAAGGTACCGGCCTGGGTCGGGTCCTGAAAGTAAATCGTCACCTCGCCGTCGTCGCCGTAGGCATCGAAGCTGGTCACTGCAAGGTCCGGGAGGCCATCGCCATTGAGATCCCCGACCGCCACGGAGATGGCGCGGGTCGGCAGACCCTCGGCGGTGATCGCCGGATTGGTGATCGGTAGGCTCACGCCGGGCAGGAAGTTCCCGGGACTCGCAGGGTTCTGGAGCAGGTAGGTCACGACCCCCGTGTTATCGGCGATGATCAGGTCCGGCAGACCGTCCCCGTTGATATCGGCGATCTGCACATCATTGGGCTGGCTGCCGGTGGCCAGAGTGATGGTCTTGGCGGCGCTGTAGGTACCCGACGTGGCCGAGGTTTCCATGAACACCGCCACTGTGGCGGCATTGAGGTTTGCCACCACCATGTCGTGCGTGCCGGTGCCTGACAGGTCCCCGACAGCCAGTCCAGACGGTGGGGCGCCGGAAGCGATGTAGCTGGTCAGCCCCCCAAAGTCGCCCGGTGTGGAGGGGTTGTTCAGGATGATGCCGAGCAGACCGGGCTTCTGGGTGAGACCGGTTTCATCGATCTGCGCCGAGGCGACCGCCACATCCAGGACGCCATCACCGCGCAGGTCCGCCACCACCACCGAATTGGGCACCGTGATGATCGCGCCCGAGTCGTTGCCGCAGCTGGCCACGGCGGCTAATAGGGGCAGGGCCAGCAGCAGGCGAGCGGCGGGGTGGCTTGCGAACAATCTGAACATGGAAACTCCTGCGTCACACGATGTGAGGCCCAACGCTGCGGGCTCTTGTTGGTTGACGGTGATCGGTGGGCGGCAATGCTCGCAGCACTGATGGTCGCCGGCAAGCTCAATTTGGCCCGTGGAACTTCTCGGGCCCGAGAATGTCGCCTGCCGGGCACTGATTTGAATACTCCTGATCCGGAGTGTAAAGTGTCCTGTAAAGGAGTAACCAATGGCTGCGCTCACGTATCCGGATACGCGCTACGAACCCTCACCGCTGGTGGATCTGCACGCCCGCGCAGAGCGGGAACGGTTGAGCGCCTCGGGGCTGAAGGCTTTTTTTAACATCATGGAGCGCTGGAAAGTCCGGGACGAGGACGCACGGGCGCTGCTTGGGGGGGTCAGCAATGGCCCGTATTACGAACTCAAGCGCGCCGCTGCGGACAAGGTGCTCGAGCCCGACCGGTTGCTGCGCATTTCGTATCTGATCGGGATTTTCAAGGCATTGCATATCCTGCATTCGCGCACCCTGGCGGACCAGTGGGTGCAGCTGCCCAACACCAACCGCCTGTTCGCGGGGGAGACGCCACTGGCCTGCATGGTGCGAGGCGGGGTGCCGGCGCTGCAGACCGTGCGCCGGCTGCTGGATGCGCGCCGGGGCGGCGTGTGACCCGCGCCGCCGTGGCGCTCCCCCCGATCTGCCTGGTCCGGCGCTACGACACCCATCGACTCATTCCCTCGCGGTACAGCGACCCCGACAGCGTGCTGGCGCAGATCGCCGATGATGCGGGGCAGCTGGCGGACCTGTTCGAACTGGATAACGCCACCAATGATCGGCTGCTGGCCGAGCACCAGCGCTTCGGCGGCATCGGCGTGCACGAGCTGGTCTTCGGGGTGCCGTACTACCGCATGGTCAATGCCGCCTTCACGCACCCGCATCCTCTGGGCAGCCGCTTCAACGGCCCGGAGCGGGGCGCCTGGTATGCGGCATTCGAGCTGCGCACTGCACAGGCCGAGGTGGCCTTTCACAAATCGGTGCAACTGGCCGAGATCGGCTGCCTCGAGGATGAGGTCACCTACGATGACTATCAGGCCGACGTGAGCGCGCCGCTGCACGACCTGCGCCAGGCCACGGCATTCAGCGCCTGCCTGGCAGCGGACAGCTATGTGGCCTCGCAGCTGCTGGCCGAACGGCTGCTGGCGGCCGGGTCCTTGGGGGTGGTCTATCCAAGTGTCAGGCGCCGGGGTGGGACCTGCATGGGAGTGTTCAGGCCGGCCCTGGTGGCGCATCTGCGCAAGGGCACGAGCTGGCGTTTCCGCTGGAAGGGCAAGCCGTTGCCGGTCATCGAACCGGCCGGATGAGGGCTACGCGGTGAGCGCAGCGATGCCCGCGCGGGCGATTTCAGCATCTTCCGCCGACTTGACGCCGGAGACCCCGACCGCGGCGATCACCTGGCCATCGATCACAATCGGCACGCCCCCTTCGAGCAGGCCCTGAAGAGGCGCGGTCACCAGCGCCGTGCGGCCCTGGTTGATGACATCTTCGAAACTCTTGGATTCCCGGCGCCCGAGGGCGGCGGTAGTCGCCTTGGCCACGGCCATCTGGGCGGTGAAGGGTGGGGCGCCATCCAAGCGCTCGACGCGCAGCAGGTGACCCCCGTCATCACACACACAAATGGTGACCGCCCAATTCTTGGCGCGGGCATGGGCAGCCGCGGCATCCACGATGCGACGGCAATCATCCTGGACGAGGTAGCTCTTCGTCTTCATCAACGACGATCCGTAAACTAAGGGAAAATTATCGCGGGCTTCCGGTTTCCCGAAGGTCTCCGGAAGCCCGCCAGCTGATGTGCCTCGGAACCGAGGCGCAGTGCTTAGTAGCGGCGACCGCCGCCACCACCACCGCCGCCGCCACCGCCGCCGTAGCCGCCGCGGTTGCCACCACCGCCGCCGCCACCGCCGCCACCGCCGCCGCCACTGCGCTCACGCGCCTGGGCCTCGTCGATCTTCAGGCTGCGACCTTCAAAGTCGGTGCCGTTCAGCGCAGACATTGCGCGGGAGGCATCGGCATTGGCCATTTCCACGAAGCCGAAGCCACGCGGACGACCGGTCTCACGATCGGTGATCAGAGCGATCTTCTCGACCGTTCCATGCTTCTCGAACAGGGCGCGGACCGCCTCTTCAGTTGCGGAGAAGGGAAGATTTCCAACAAATAATTTGGTCACTAACAGTTACTCACGAATAAAAAAGAACATCCGGCAGGAAGGCCTGCCTCCTGGATCTCGGATACTTTGTTTGAGGTGCAGCTTCTTGACGGGAAGTTGCGCCCGCCTGGGGCGCAGCCGATGTCGATTGGACTGAAGTCGGTGTGGACAAGGTCGTTTGCGAACAAGGCTGAAAGATCACGAGCCGGGGCGAAGCATACACCAGCGCCTGGGCGGGTGCTTGACTTTACAGTGAGTTATCAATGGTCGCGGTCGGGCTTAGCTGGCCTTGTTGTCCTGCAACAAATCCACCAATTCATCCGCGTGCGCTTCCTCGACGCCCAGGATGCCCTCCAGCATGCGGCGGGTGGTCGGGTCGTTCTCACCCACGTACGCCACCAGGTCCCGGTAGGTGTCGATGGCAATCCGCTCCGCGACCAGGTTCTGGTTGATCATCTCGAGGAGGGAGTTCACGGGAACGCACGCAGAAGGGCTGCGTTCCTTGAACGTCCCGGGTGAGAAGTCCGGCTCGCCCCCCAACTGAACGATCCGGTCGGCCAGCAAATCCGCGTGCGCCAGTTCCTCATCCGAGTGCACCAGGAACTCCTCGGCGATGCGTCTGGAGGCCAGAGCCCGCGCCATGAAGTGATGGCGCCGATACCGCAATGCGCACACCAGTTCTGTCGCGAGGGCTTCATTGAGGAAGCGCAGGACGGCCTCGCGATCGCCACGGTAGCTGTCGGTGACCGCCCCCGGTTCGAGGCTCGCGCGCGCCCTGCGGCGCAGCTGCAGGGGGTTGGCAAACGACGGAACGGCTGCACGGGAAGTTGTGGGTGGCATGAACGGATTCTCAAAAAGACCAATGAAGGGCGGTCACGTTCGCAGCCCCGTCGGCGTGCGCCTGTCGGAGCAGGCAGCCTGCATCTGTAGGATGCCGCCCGGTGGTGCGGTGGCGGTAGGAACGAACCTACAGTGCCTTGAGACGTGATTTGGCAGACCGGCCACGGGTGGGGCGTTAGTCTTTCCCTCACGCGGCTGGCACCGCCAGCACCACTAACCCTCCCTGGTTCCGTCAAATGCGGAACGTTCACTCGCCACTCCTTTCCCCGGACTGGCGAGTTTCTTTTTGTCTGGCGGTTCCCGGCTCAAGGTAGGAGTCGGCCTACAATGGTGCGGGCCCTCTTCAGTCTGCTGCGCAGAGCCTGCAGGGTATATTGGATGCTGCAGTGCGCGCATCCCACGAGGAATGGTCTGGACATGGTGCAGAAAAATCCGGCTGTCGCAGTATCGCCGACCCTCGATGCGCGCGAGAGCGAACTGTCTGAGTTGGCGGCCAACCTGCAGAACATCGCCGAGTCCGAAAAGGTGTTGCTGGCGCGGCAACTGCACGATGAATTGGGCGGAGCGCTGGTCGGGGCGAAGATGGATCTTGCCTGGTTGCGCCGGCGGATCGGCAGCACTGAGCCGGAAGTCATCGCCCGCTGGGACCGCCTCGAGCGCGCCTTGGAGACGGGTCTGACCTTCAAGCGCCGCATCGTCGAGCAGCTGCGGCCCACCCTGCTGGATAATCTGGGCTTCTACGCGGCCGCGCGCTGGCTGGTGGAGGAGAGTTGCGCGGCAGCCGGGCTGACCTGCGAACTGGATCTGCCGCTGCCGGAGCCGCCGCTCAGCAAGGACATTGGAATTGCGCTGTTCCGCATTCTGCAGGAGTCGCTCACCAACGTCACCCGGCACGCACGCGCCAACGGTGTCGTCATCAAGGTGAGCCTGGAGCAGCCACAGAATCTACTGCGCATGGTGATCACGGATGACGGAGTGGGCATTGCGCCGGAGCAGCTGCGAATGCTGGGAAGCCACGGACTGGGCAGCATGCGTCATCGCATGCAGGCGGTGGGCGGTCAGTTCGCCGCGCGGTCCGTAGCCGGGCACGGCACCGAAATCGCGGTGCTGGCCCCGCTGCTGGTGGAGACCCTCAGGAGTGAGCAGTCCGCGCCAGCGTCCGGATGACGTCCGGCAGACGTTCGAAATCCAGCGACTTATTCAGGAAGTACTCGACGCCCAACTGTTCGGCGCGGCGCCGGTACTCGGGTAAGGCATAGTTGGTGAACACGATAATGGCCGGACGGTGCTGACCCAGCGAGCGCAACACGCCAAAACCGGTGCCATTCTTGAGCTGCAGATCCAGTATGAGGACGTGAATGCCGCCCTCTTGGGTCATGGCCACCGCCGCTCGCTCATCGCGCACCGTGCCCACCACCTCCACGCCCGCAATCTGTCCCAGCAACTCTCGTAAGCGCTCGGCCAGCAGCTCGGAGTCCTCCACCAGCAACACTCGCAATGCTGCCCCGGCGCGCAAGGTTTCTGACGATGTATTGCTAATGTTGATCACTCACTCAGAATAGCCGTCCCGAGGGGAGGTGCTATCCGGCTCCGTCCTACACTTGCTTATTGCATCAAGCCGTTGCGCAAGGCATATGAGGTGATATCCGCATTGTTGGCGAAGCTCATCTTTTCGAGGACGCGGCTGCGGTAGGTGCTGACGGTCTTGACTGACAGGCACAGTTCCTCGGCAATGTCGGATACCGACTTGCCCACCGCGATTTTACAGAAGATCTGAAACTCGCGTTCCGAGAGCTGTGAATGAATGGGCTGATTCGCGTCGGTATCCAGGTCGTTGACGAGCAACTCGGCAAGCGACGCGCTGACGTAGCGACGTCCCTGGAGCACCATCCTGACCGCGCGAAGCAGTTCATCGGTTGCGGCATCCTTGGCCAGATAGCCGCTCGCACCCGCCCGCAGCACATTGCGGGCGTACTGGCGCTCGGGATACCCGCTCAATACCAGTACGCGGGTGTCGGGAAACCCTGAGCGCACATGCTTGAGGATGTCCAGACCGCTGCGGTCCGGCATGTTGATGTCAAGCAACAGCAGGTCCCAGCGGCTCTCGCGCAACTTGTCCAGGGTCTGCTCGCCCGTGGCGGCTTCCCCCACCTCGCGGATGGATCGATCTTCTTGCAGCAGCTGCATCAATCCGGTGCGGATCAATGCATGATCGTCGGCTATGAGTACGCGTACCATGACCACTCCTGAGTTGCCCGGCACTGTTGTTGCTGTCGGCTGTAAGTGTAACAGAGCATTTAACGGCGCTGGCAGCGGGTCTCTGACCGCATCCCGACTGCCCAAACGGCGTGCGAGGGTCAGTTTGGTCTCATGAACTGCTCCAAATCCTGACCGTAGACTGCACATAATCGAATTCGCTCACCGTAGGCTAGGCGCCGTCCCCGCGTGTGGGATTCCGCTGACGTGGGCAGGCCGCTGCGGCTGACCGGCGGGCCCGGAAGCGGGCGGACATGCGTAAGTAGCCTCTGACGCTGCGTGGCACTGTGCACCGGTATGGAGGAGCGCCCGATTCCGACACGCTGGGCATATCGGTCAATCCCAGTGGAGAGCAAGCGAAATGACATCAGTAACAGCAGGCCGCGCGACCCATGCACGCGGATCACGCAAGAATGGCGCAGCAGACATGGCGCGGGCGACGCGACAGTCGCGGGCCGCGGTCGCCCGGGACTTCCAAACATTGATTGCGGACGCTGAGCAGCTGCTGCAGTCGACTGCCGACTCCGTGGGTGATCAGGCCGCCGCTGCCCGGGGCCGGCTGCAGGAATCGCTGACGCGAGCCCGCGAGCGGCTCACCGAGGATATGGAATCAATTACCGAACGTGGCCGCGAGGCGGTCGCCGCCGCGGATGAGTACGTGCACGATCGACCCTGGCGGGTGATCGCCATCACGGCGGTGGCCGCTGCCGCTGCGGGGTTCTTCCTCTCGCGGCGCTGAAACCCCAGGGCTGCAGCGCACCGCTAGGCGGATTACTGGGGTAACATCACGGGGCTTGCTCCTTTTCGGAGAACCCGTGAGCGTTCCAGTACCCAGTGCCCGGCTCGTACGCGTCGCGATTGCTGATGACAGCAATGATTTGTGCATGATGCTCGCCGAGCTGGTGAACGCCAGCCCGGGGATGGAGTGTGTGGTACAGATCACGGCGCAACGTGAGCTGCTGAGCGCAATTGCTGCCACTCAGCCGGATGTGCTGGTGCTTGATTTGCTGTTCGGCGGCGTGAGCAGCCTGCCCATGGTGCCGCAACTGCGCGCCGCCAATCTGCGCACCCGCATCGTCATCCACAGCGGCTATGACATCGACCCCCTGGCGACCTCTGCTCTGGAGGGGGGGGCTGTGGCCGTGGTACCCAAGGGCAGTGATCCTGATGACTTGATCGCCACCATTCGACGGGTCGCCCACACCTAAGTGCCAGCCGACGAGGTCGGAACCTACTGACGGTCGCGACTGACCGCACCTTGGCGGCCGTTAGGCTGTCAGGGAGCCGCCCCGGCAGAGACCGCAGAGTCTGACTGAGAGGCTTGGGCGTGCGCAGGGCTGAACCGATCATGCAGCGCATATTGCACCCGCTTCATGCGCCACGCATTCAGACACTGGCGATTGCGCAGCTGCAGATAGTCCAGCACCACCGGGTCCTCGTGCTCGGACTCGAACTGGCGCGAACGTTCAATGAGGGTGTTGCGATACGTCATTTGAAATCTCCCGATCCCCTATCAGGCTGATCACTAGACAAGACCCTAGGCGCGGCAATGATGACAAATCACTGCCTGCGACCGATTCAGTGCAGCCCAGCTCTTGGCGTAGGTTTAGTCCTACTTCCATCGTCTTACGCGGGGTGCGGGGAAGCACCGACGGGAGCGGGCGGCGCAGCCCCTTACCCTGCGCACTGGTGTGAATCTTTAACGGTCTCTCATGAATCCGCGGCAACGCTCGATCTTTCGCTACGGCGCCTGGGGTGTCCTCGCAGTGGTCGGCCTCCTGGTGGCACTGCTGGTGATCGCATCGTTACTGGACTGGGACCTGTTCAAAGGGCCCGTCGCCCGGGCGGCCAGCGCCGCCTCCGGGCGCACCATCTCGATTCCAGGGCATCTTCATGTGCACCTGTGGTCCCGCACGCCAACGGTGACGATCCAGGATCTGCGCGTAGCCAATCCGCCCTGGGAAATCCCGCGTCCCCTGTTGCAGCTGCAGCGGCTGCAGATCCAGGTTGAACTCAGTCAGCTGTTGCGCGGTCATCTGGTGTTGCGGCGGGTCGAACTTGACCAGCCGGATCTATACCTGCATCGGGAGAGATCCGGTCGGGCAAACTGGACCAGCGAGAACACGGCCCCGACCAGCAGCACCGCGCCCGCCAAGAAGCCCTTTAACCTGCCGGCGATTCATCAGCTGGTCATACAGTCCGGCAAGGTGGATCTGCTGGATGATGTGCGCCGCCTGCAGATCAACGGCACGATCCAGGCGAATGAGCGCACGGCCGCGAACCCGGCCGAAGGGTTTCATATTCGCGGCCAAGGAAGCATCAACCAGGAACCGTTCTCGATGGACGTCACGGGCGGCGCGCTATATGGCATCAGTCCGGATCATCCTTATCCTTTCGCCCTGAGCATCAAGGCTGGGCAGAACCAAATCGATGCCGCGGGCAGGGTGCTCAAGCCCTTCGATCTGGGACAGATCGAGCTGCAGGCGAGTGTCAGGGGTCAGGATCTGGCCGAGCTGTATTACCTGACCCAGCTGGCGTTGCCCAATTCCCCACCATTCAAGGTGCAGGCACACATCAGCCGCAACGGTCAGCACATTGCCGTGCACGACATCAAGGGACTGCTGGGCAGCAGCGACATTGGGGGCAACCTCGATGTCGATGCGTCACACAAGCGCCCGATGCTGGTGGCCAATCTGACCTCCACGCATCTGCTGCTGTCGGATCTGGGGGCCCTGACCGGTACCCGCGCCACCACTGCGGCATCGTTGGATAAAACGGCGAGTGGCAGCTCCACGCCTGAGAAGGCCCCCCCGGCACCCCCCAAGCACCTGTTCCCCGACGCGCGTCTGCAGACCAATCGCGTGCGGGCCATGGATGGCGATGTGCAGTTCAAAGCGACCGCCATCGAAGCAGGAAAGGTGCCGTTCAAGCAGGTGACGCTGCATGCCAAACTGCAAGACGGTGTGCTGATCCTCGACCCGGTGAAGTTTGAAATGCCCCAGGGTCGCTTCAGCGGCAGCGTCCACCTGGATGCACGCCAGCAGGTGCCGAAGGTGCGCCTGGACCTGCGGGCCATCAATATCAGGCTGGATCAATTCAAGGGTGGAGGCGCCGCGGCGGCCCCGCTGGACGGGGTGCTGCAGGCGCGGGCGGTGCTCCAAGGCAATGGCGATTCCGTCCACGCCCTGATGAGCGATGCCAACGGGAGTCTCGTGGCCATCATTCCACATGGGGATATTCGCTCCGCATTCGCCGAGCTGACGGGGGTGGACGTGGCGGCCGGTGTGGGGCTGGTGCTCACGAAGGACCAGCAACGCGCCGCCATTCGCTGCGGTGTGGCACGCTTTGCGATCAATGATGGAACGGCGAGTGCGCAGAACATCGTGCTCGACACACAGAATGTCCTGATTACGGGGCATGGCAAAATCAATCTGGGCAGCGAGCAACTGGATCTCACCCTCCAGGGGCAGCCGAAAAAACTGCGTCTGGTGCGCCTGCGTGCCCCGGTGGATATCCGCGGTCAGCTTGCCAAGCCTTCATTCGCCCTGGACCAGGCGCATCTGCTGAAGCAGGGCGGAGTGGCCGCCGCACTGGGCACGCTGCTGACCCCGCTGGCTGCGGTGCTGGCCTTTGTGGACCCGGGACTTGCCAAGGACCAGGATTGCAGCCAGCTGCTGGCGCAGGCTCACGGCGCCCCGGCGGTCTCGCTTTCAAAGTGATACTCAAAGGACAAGGCCAGTACCCGCTGAGTCTTGCGTTCGATGAGCGGGCTTCGAGCCGGGGTGCCGCGCACCTGGCTGATGGCCGTATCCAGGTTGATCAGCAGGTGTTTGCCCACAAACTTGGTCGCGCTGAAACCCACTCCCGCATCGCTGGTACCCGCGCGGTTGATGTCGTACTGCGGATGTCCGGAGGCGAATGCCTGCTGCGCGTCGACTCCATATTCGGTTTGCAGATAGTGGCGCGTGCCCATCGTAATGGACGGCCCGGCGAACATGACAAAGGTCTTGGAGCTTCCCGGCAACGGCATATAAACCGATGCGTCCCCCACCGCACCCTGCGCGCCGCCGATGAACTGGCGGGCCGAGAGGCGCAGGATCAGCGGGAATTTCTTGGATAACACCCAGGCGCCATACAGTTTGCCAACCGGGGCGGCCCAGATGTCGCCCATACCGTGCAGGTTGTTCCAATCGTCCTTGACGGTGCGACCCTGGTCGTATGCCATTGCGATGCCGATCTGAAAGTGGTCACCGCGCAGAAAATTGTAGCCCAGACCATCGCCGGTCGAAATATAAGCCACGTCTTTGTAGTAGACGTTGAAGACGGGACCGCCGCCGACTTTCATGGCGCTCCCGCCGTCATAGACCGGCTCCACGTCCGCGGCGGCCCCGGCAATGACCCGCCATTCGGGCAAATCGGGTTCAAAGAGTCGCGCCAGCACGATGCCGCCGGAGTACTGCCATTCCTGCAGGGGCGAAGGAGTCTGGGCCAATGCGGCCCGCGGCAGCCACGCAATCGTCACGAGGGTCAGGCAGCACAGCCAGCGAAAGATATGAGACATCATGATCCTGAAATGATTAGCGGGAGCCAGCGGCTGGCTGTTGCGGCAACTGGCGCTAGATGCGCTACAGCTGCAGGATCAGCCTACGTGAGGGTGCCCGGCCGCCATACCGCCAAAGGGTCCCTCGAAGCGTAGGACGCGGCTGATAAGGCCACGCTCGGCACCGCGAGCCTCGCGGGCCCTCGATCACACCACGGTCGTGGGCTGCACGCGGGCCAGAAGGTCATCCAGCACCTGGGGATCGACCGGTTTGGTGAGATGACTGTCGAAGCCGGCTTCGCGGGATCGCAGCCGGTCCGATTCCTGGCCCCAGCCCGTGAGTGCCACCAGGACCATGTGACGACCCCAGGGTTGATCCCGGATCTGGCGCGCGACCTCGTAGCCATTGGCGAAGGGCATGCCGATGTCCAGCAAGGCCACGTCCGGTCGACAGCGCTCGGCGGCGCGCAGCGCGTCGCTGCCGTCTTCCGCCCGGTACACTTCGTGCCCGCTCAAGGACAGCAGGGTGGCCAGGCTCTCCCGGGCATCCGAATTGTCGTCCGCCACGAGGATTCGCCGTTGCGGCGCTTTCGCCGGTTGGGGCGGCTTGTCATCGGCAGGGGGCGCGCTGGGCTCCGCGCCCTGCGCGTCGCCGGGCACTCTTTCGATGGACAGGGGCAGTCGGATGAGAAATTCGCTGCCCTTGCCGGGGCCTTCGCTCGCTGCGGTCACCGTGCCGCCGTGCATCTGCACCAGCTGCCGGACCAGTGCCAGGCCAATGCCCAGTCCCCCCTGATGCCGGCCGGTCTGGCGATCCAGCTGAGTGAAGAGATCAAAAATACAGGGCAATACTTCCGGCACGATGCCGACCCCGGTGTCGCGGACGGTGATCTCCACATCCCGGTGACGGCGGCGGGCGCGCAAGGAAATGTGGCCACCCGTGTCGGTGTACTTGGCCGCATTGCCCAGCACATTGCCCAGCGCCTGGGTCAGGCGCATGGGGTCCCCGTAGATCACCAAGGGCCGCTGCGGGAGGTCCAGTTCCAGGGTATGGCCTCGCGCCTCGATGGTGGGCGCCACCGTCTCCACGGCACGCGTCACGAGTTCACTGAGCTCCAACCGCTGACGCGCCAGATTGATCTTGCCGCGAGTGATCCGGGACACATCCAGCAGGTCATCCACCAATCGGGAGAGCTGGACCAGCTGCCGGCCGATGATGTCACGCGAGAGCTGCAGCTGCGGATCCTCCAGCGGCCTCATGTGCATCAGGTGCACGGCGTTGCGAATCGGGGCCAGCGGATTGCGCAGCTCGTGGGCCAGCATGGCGAGGAACTCGTCCTTATGCCGATCCGCTTCCTTCAGCGCCTGCTCCACCCGGGTGCGCTCCGCGATCTCACCCTGGAGCGCGAGGTTGGTGCGTTCCAGCTCCAGGTTGGCCTGTTGCAGGCTGATGTTCAGTGCCAGCAGTTCCCGGGTCTTTTCCGCCTGCAAAGCGGTGTTGGCCTGTGCCAGCTGCTGGTTCGTGTCGGCCAGATGACGATTCAGTTCCACCAGTTCGCGGCGCTTGCAATACAGTTCGACCAATACGGCCACTTTGCTGCGCAGGATCTCCGGGACCACCGGGACCGATACATAGTCCACGGCGCCCAGCTTGTAGCCCTTGAGCCGGTCGAGCTCCGACATGGCGACGCCGGTCACGAAGATGATCGGGGTGCGTTCGAATCGCGGATGTTCGTGAATCAGGCGTGCCGCCTCAAACCCGTCCATCTCCGGCATGCTGACATCCAGCAGCACCACCGCGAATTCGTTGTGCATCAGCTTATCGAGCGCCTCGAGCCCGGAAGTCGCCGAGATCAGGTTCTGGTTCAGCGAGTTCAAGATCGACTCATAGGTGAGCAGGCGCGCGGGCTGATCATCCACCAGCAGGATGTTGACCTTCTCAGCTGCCTCTTCAGACCCCGCGCGCGGCGCGGGCCGCGCTGGATTCAACGGTGCAACCACAGACGCACCAGTGACAGCAATTGGTCGGTATTCACGGGCTTGGCAACATAGTCCGAAGCCCCCGCCTCCAGACACTTTTCCCGGTCGCCTTTCATGGCCTTGGCGGTGAGTGCGATGATGGGCAGCGTCCGGAAGTCCGGCTGCGCGCGGATGCGACGCATGGTTTCGTAACCATCCATCTCCGGCATCATCACATCCATCAGCACCAGTGACAGATCCTCGGTGTTCTCGACCAGCTTGATGGCTTCCTGACCGTTGGTCGCCGTGATCACCTGCATCTGATGCCGCTCGAGCAGGCTGTTCAGGGCAAAGATGTTGCGGATGTCATCATCCACCACCAGCACCTTGCGGCCCGTCAGGGGCTCGTCACTTTCATGCAATGCCTTGAGCATCGCCTGTTTGGGCGGCGGCAGGTCCGCAATGACCCGGTGCAGGAACAGCGCGGTTTCATCCAGCAGTCGCTCGGGCGAGCGAACCCCCTTCAGCACGATGCTCTTGGCGCTCTTTTTGAGGCGGCTCTCCTCTTCCTCCGAGATGTCACGCCCGGTGAACACGATGATGGGCAGCCGCCGCAGCTCCTCATCTGTCTGGATCACCTCCAGCAGCTCGAATCCGGACATATCCGGCAAGCGCAGATCCAGCACCACGCAGTCGACCTGGCTGCCCCGCATGATCTGCAGCGCCTCCGTGCCCGTGGTCGCGGTCAGGATCTCGATATCCTTGTGCCCCAGCAGTTCCGTGACACTCATCTGTTCGGCCGGATCATCCTCCACCACCAGCAGGCGGCGCACCTTCGTGCTGGTGAACTCCTTGAGACGATCCAGGGCCGTCTCCAGTTCCTCCGTCGTCCCGGTCTTGGTCAGAAAAGCGAAAGCGCCGCGTTCCAGACCATATTGACGCTCATCCTCGATGGTGAGGATCTGCACGGGAATGTGGCGGGTTTCGCTGCTGCGCTTGAGTTGATTCAGGACGGTCCAGCCGAGCATATCCGGCAGGAAGACATCCAGTGAGACCGCTGCCAGCGGATACTTGCGCGCGAAGATCAGCGCGTCGGCACCGTTTCGGGCCAGCACCACTTTGAAGCCGCGCTCCCTGGCGAGGCTCATGAGCACGCGCGAGTAATGCGGATCATCCTCCACCACCATCAGGATGGGCTCGCCCTCGCCAAGGTCCTCCCGATCATCGGCAATCTCTTCATGTCGAACCATGGGCAGTACGACGGGTTGGAACGCCGGTTGCGGGGTGGCCGGTACGCTCGGAGCCTGCAGGATGCCGCGGGCATAGGCTGCCCCCACGTAGTGCAAGGGCAGATACAGGGTGAAGGTACTGCCGCTGCCGGCCACGCTGCTCAGGCGAATTTCCCCGCCCAGCAGATGCGCCAGTTCGCGGCTGATGGCCAGGCCCAGTCCCGTCCCGCCGTATTTTCTGGAGGTTCCCGCATCGGCCTGTTGGAACGCCTCGAAGATGATCCGCTGCTTCTCCGGGGGGATGCCAATGCCGGTATCGCTGACCGAAAACTCAACCACCGCCGGAACCTGACTCAAGGTCGGGTGTTCGGGTGACCAGCCCCCGTTGGCAATCCCCACGTGGATTCTGACCCCGCCATGCTCGGTGAATTTGAAGGCATTGGACAGCAGGTTCTTGAGCACCTGCAGCAGTCGCTTGGAGTCCGTGGTGATGAAGCGTCCCAGACGGCTGTCGAAGTCTGCCGTGAACGACAGCTTGCGAGCCTCGGCTTCATGGCGGAAGTTGCGCTCGACGGTTTCCCGCAGGTGTGTGAACAAGAGCTCCTCGCACTCCACTGTCACGGTGCCCGACTCGATCTTGGACAGATCCAGGATGTCGCTGATCAGATTCAACAGATCCGTGCCGGCACCGTGGATGGTGCTGGCGAATTCCACCTGACGCTTGCTGAGGTTGCCATCGGCGTTCTCGGACAGCTGCTGACCCAGGATGAGGATGCTGTTGAGCGGCGTGCGCAGCTCGTGGGACATGTTGGCCAGGAATTCTGATTTGTACCGGGAGGTGAGGGCCAGTTCCGCGGCTTTTTCCTCCAGCGCGCGGCGCGCCAGTTCGATTTCCTGGTTCTTGCGCTCCACTTCCGCGTTCTGTTCGGCGAGCAGCTGCGCCTTGTTGGCCAGCTCTTCATTGGTTTGCTGCAACTCGGTCTGCTGGGCCTGCAGTTCCCCGGCGAGCTGCTGGGATTGCGTCAGCAGGCGCTCGGTACGCATCGTGGTCTCGATGGTATTGAGCACCACGCCGATGATGCTGCCGGTGAGCTGCTCCAGGAATGCCAGGTGGGAGGCGGTGAAACTGCCCAGGGATGCCAGTTCCATCACAGCCTTGACATGGCCTTCGTATAGCACCGGCAGCACGATCACATTGCGCGGCCGGACGTCCATCAGGCCGCTGGCGACCCGGATCGAATTATCGGGCACATCGGTGATCAGCAGACGTTGCCGATCCGCCGCGGCCTGGCCGACCAGGCCCTCGCCCATGGCGTAGCGGCGCGGTCCGGCGTCGCCTTCGGCCTGATCCGCGTAAGTGGCCAGCTCCCGCAGGTGTGCGTGCTCGGCGGCGCCATCCATGACATAGACGATGCCCTGCTGGGCGTTGATGAGCGGGGCGAGCTCGGACAGCAGCAGCTTGCCGACGGTCACCAGATCGCGCTGCCCCTGCATCATGCGGCTGAACTTGGCCAGGTTGGTCTTCAGCCAGTCCTGCTCGTTGTTGCGCTCGGTGGTGGCGCGCAGATTGCCGATCATGGCGTTGATGTTGTCCTTGAGATCGGACACCTCGCCGCGGGCCTCGACCTTGATCGAGCGGGTCAGGTCGCCCTTGGTGACCGCCGTGGCCACTTCCGCGATGGCCCGCACCTGGTTGGTGAGATTGGCCGCCAGGAGGTTGACGTTCGCCGTCAGGTCCTTCCAGGTGCCGGCCGCACCGGGCACATGCGCCTGCCCGCCCAGGCGGCCCTCCACGCCGACCTCACGCGCGACGCTCGTGACCTGGTCGGCGAAGATCGCCAGGGTGTCGGTCATGCTGTTGATGGTATCGGCGAGCGCATTGACCTCGCCCTTGGATTCCACCATGAGGCGCTGGCGCAGGTCGCCGTTGGCCACCGCGGTCACGACCTTCACGATGCCGCGCACCTGGTTGGTGAGATTGTTGGCCATCACGTTGACGTTGTCGGTGAGGTCCTTCCAGGTGCCGGCGACTCCGGGTACCAGGGCCTGACCCCCCAACTTGCCCTCGGTGCCCACTTCGCGGGCGAGGCGGGTGACCTCTGCGGCGAAGCCGTTCAGCTGGTCCACCATCGTATTGATGGTCTCCTTGAGCTGCAGGATCTCACCCTGGACGTCCACGGTGATCTTGCGCGACAGGTCGCCACGGGCGATGGCGGTGGAGACTTCCGCGATATTGCGCACTTGACCGGTGAGGTTGCGCGCCATGGAGTTGACGTTGTCGGTGAGGTCCTTCCAGGTGCCCGCGACTCCCGGCACGATCGCCTGACCCCCGAGCTTGCCTTCGGTGCCGACCTCGCGCGCCACGCGCGTCACCTCGGCGGCGAAGCTGTTGAGCTGATCGACCATGGTGTTCACGGTCTCCTTCAGCTGCAGGATCTCCCCGCGCACGTCCACCGTGATCTTGCGGGACAGGTCGCCGCGGGCGATGGCAGTTGCCACTTCCGCGATGTTGCGCACCTGGCCGGTGAGATTGCTGGCCATGGAATTGACCTTGTCGGTGAGGTCCTTCCAGACGCCGCTGACGTCCTTCACGTCTGCCTGGCCGCCCAGTCGACCTTCCGAGCCCACCTCGCGCGCCACGCGCGTGACTTCGGCCGCGAAGGCGTTCAACTGGTCCACCATGGTGTTGATGGTCTGCTTGAGCTGCAGGATCTCCCCGCGCACGTCCACCGTGATCTTGCGCGACAGGTCGCCGCGGGCGATGGCGGTGGCCACTTCCGCGATATTGCGCACCTGGCCGGTGAGGTTACTGGCCATGGAATTGACGTTATCGGTAAGGTCCTTCCAGACGCCGCTGACGCCCTTGACCTCTGCCTGGCCACCCAGGTTGCCCTCGGTGCCGACTTCGCGGGCGACGCGGGTGACTTCGGCGGCGAAGGCGTTCAGCTGGTCCACCATGGTGTTGATGGATTCCTTGAGCTGCAGGATCTCGCCCTTCACGTCCGCGGTGATCTTGCGCGACAGGTCGCCGTTGGCGATGGCGGTGGCGACTTCGGCGATGTTGCGGACCTGACCGGTGAGGTTGCCGGCCATGGAATTCACGCTGTCGGTCAGGTCCTTCCAGCGGCCGGCGACGCCCGGCACCACCGCCTGGCCGCCCAGCTTGCCCTCGGTGCCGACCTCGCGGGCGACGCGGGTCACTTCGGAGGCAAAGGAGCGCAGCTGATCGACCATCGTGTTGATGGTTTCCTTGAGCTGCAGGATCTCCCCGCGCACATCGACCGTGATCTTGCGCGACAGGTCGCCGCTGGCGATGGCGGTGGACACCTCCGCGATGTTGCGCACCTGGCCGGTGAGGTTACCGGCCATGGAGTTGACGTTGTCCGTGAGGTCCTTCCAGGTGCCCGCGACTCCCGGGACCACGGCCTGGCCGCCCAGCTTGCCCTCGGTGCCGACCTCGCGCGCCACGCGGGTCACCTCTGCTGCGAAGCTGTTGAGCTGGTCCACCATGGTGTTGATGGTGTTCTTGAGCTCCAGGATCTCGCCCTTCACATCCACCGTGATCTTGCGCGACAGATCGCCGCGGGCGACGGCGGTGGTCACTTCCGCGATATTGCGCACCTGGCCGGTCAGGTTGGTGGCCATGGCGTTGACCGAGTCGGTGAGATCCTTCCAGGTGCCGGCGACACCCGAGACGATGGCCTGGCCCCCCAGCTTGCCCTCGGTGCCGACCTCGCGGGCGACGCGGGTCACCTCGGAGGCGAAGGAGCGCAACTGATCCACCATCGTGTTGATGGCTTCCTTGAGCTGCAGGATCTCACCGCGCACGTCCACCGTGATCTTGCGGGATAGATCGCCATTGGCCACCGCGATCGTCACATCGGAGATGTTGCGCACCTGGCCGGTGAGGTTGCTGGCCATGGAGTTGACGCTGTCGGTGAGATCCTTCCAGGTGCCGGCGACACCCGGCACCACGGCCTGGCCGCCCAGCTTGCCTTCGGTGCCGACCTCGCGGGCGACGCGGGTCACCTCGGAGGTGAAGGCGCTCATCTGCGCAATCATGGTGTTGACGATGGTCGCGGAGCGCAGGAACTCGCCTTTCAGGGCGCGCCCGTCCACCTCCAGGCTCATGCTCTGTTGCAGGTCCCCCTTGGCCACGGCGGAGATGGTTCGGGTGACTTCCGTGGTCGGCCACAGCAGGTCATCGATCAGGGTGTTGACCGAATGCTCCATGGCACCCCAGGCCCCGGAGCGCCGCTCGCTGGACATGCGGTGCCGGGTCTTGCCATCCTTGCCCACGATCTGACCCACGCGCTCCAGCTCCCAGGCCAGGCGCTGATTGGCGGTGACGATCTCATTGAAGGTATCGGCGACCTTGCCGGCAAGCCCGGTCTGGTCGCTGGCCAGTCGCGCGGAAAAATCGCCGTCGCGTACGCTTTGCAGAGCCTGCAGAAGTTTACTGAGGTTCAGCTCCGCCCCGGCCGGGGCGGGTGGCTTGCCGTTGACCTTGCGGGAGGCGCGGCCATTGACTTGGGACTGCTCCATTTTGACCCTCTGAATCCAGCCCGCCGGAAGGGGCTAGCGGAATAATTGTGTGGCGCTACGGTGCGTTGCAGGGGGCGATGCCGCAGACTTCGGGTGTCCGCATTGCAAGCTGGAGCATAGGATTCTGTTCGCAGGCACGGATGTAGGACGGAGCCTACAAATCAACGCTGTTTGCTGGGTTGTCGCAGTTTGGAGGCAGGTCGGGGCGCCTGCAATCGAACAGCGGACCTCTCCCGGCTTCAGGACCCTTGCAGTAGCAAATCGATCGCGTTGACGATGTCGTCCCTGCGATTCGCCATATTTAGGATCTCGCGCTTGAGAACGCTGGTTGGAACTGCTGCCAGGTACTGCGTGACCATCGTATGCTCGATGTCGTCGATTACGAACAGCGGGTTGAGATTTGTGGCCGGCTTCGGTGCCTTCCCCAGGGGCATCAGTGGCACAACTACTCTTGTGTTGAGATGCCTCATAATGTCCGACTGGACATCAAGCAGGTACCCATCGCCCTCAGGATCAGGGTAGAGACTGAATCTCGCCATTCAGAACATCCTGTACTTGGCGAGCGGTAGTCCGTGCTTCTCCACGTACTCATTCGAACTTTGAATTGCCTCCCAGTTTTCCTGGATCCACAGCTCAGCGCGCTTCGTGGCGACTGCCTTCGCGAGGCCTGCTTCCGCAGCCTGCGAAATATTGATGCCCAGAGTCTTAGCCTCAGCCAACAGCCCTTCAGCCACCGACACGCTGGTGGTCTTTTTCGGTGCAGTGGCGTAGTTGCTCATTTCCATTATCCTTTACAACACTAGTTATAACAGGATTCATAATAATTTACTCCCCTACTGTCGTCAGCGGCGACGGGCGCTGCGCGGTGTCATTGGAGCCGGAATGAGCGTCACCGGGATGATGAACAGGGGTAGCTCATGCGTTAGCATGGCTTTGTCCAAGAATAAGAAAACGTGGTGGCCTGGATGCAAAGCCTGATGAGACGTGGTCTGCCAGCTGCGTGCCTGGTCGCACTCACGGCCTGTGGCGGCGGCAACTCCACCCCCAGCCCATCACCCTCGACACCAGCACAGACGTACAGTCTCAGCGGCACGATCAGCGGCTTGAACGGTGGCGGCCTGGTGCTGGCGGTCAACGGTTCGAGCGTCGCCGTGCCGAACGGTACCACCACGGAGTCGCTGGCATCGGGACTGGCCTCCGGGAGCACCTACGCGGTCTCGGTGGGCGCGCAGCCCGGCGGGCAGACCTGCTCGGTGGCCGGCGGTACGGGTAGCATTAGCTCGGCCAACGTGGCCAACGTGGTGGTGACCTGCTCAGACCAGGCCTACGCGCTGGGCGGTACGATTAGCGGCTACACGACCTCGAGCCTGGTGCTGGCCAATGGCACCGAGACCACAGAGGCGCTCTCCCCGGGCGCAACCAGTTTCACGCTGCCACCCGTCGCCTACACCAGCAGTTACTCCGTAACGGTGCAGAACCAGCCGGTCGGTGAGGCCTGCGCCGTCAGCAACGGTACCGGCACCATGGGTACCAGTGCCATCACTTCAGTGGCGGTGACCTGCACCGATCAGCCCTTCACGCTCGGCGGCGCCATCGGCGGTCTCACGACCTCAGGCCTGGTACTCGCAAATGGTTCAGACACCCTGTCCGTAAGCGCCAATGCGACGACGTTCACGATGCCGACGCCCGAGGATTTCGGCAGCAGCTACGCATTGATCGTGCAGAGCCAGCCCTCAGGACTGACGTGCTCGTTCAACAACGGCCCCACTTCGGGCACCATGCCGCCCTCTAATATCACTGACCTGCTGCTATTATGCTCGCCCCAGTCCTACACACTCGGCGGCACGGTCTCTGGATTGGCCTGGGGAACTCTGGGTTTGGAAGTCGGCGCCGACAGCGTGACGGTAACTGCCAACGGCAGCTTCCAGCTGCCTGCCAGCATCGCCTATGGCAGTAGTTACACAATGGTCGTGGCAGTCCAGCCACTTGGCCTCACCTGCAGCATCGGCAATGGATCAGGCACCATGGGCCCCACCAATGTCACCAACATAGCTGTGACCTGCTCGGTGGATACTTACACCATCGGCGGCACCCTCACCGGCCTGGGCGCAAACACGGGACTGGTACTGCTGGACAATGGTGGTAACGCCACCAGCATCTCGGCGAATGCCTCGCGGTTCACCATGAATACTGGATTGGTCTACGGCAACAGTTACGCGGTCACCGTGCAGACCAATCCCCTGGGGCTGGTGTGCGCTGTGAGCAATGGTACGGGCACGGTCCCCGCAGGGGATGTCATTAGCATTGCCATCAGTTGCGCGCCGCCCACCGATACGGTGCTGTATTCCTTCGCCAGCGGCACGAGCGATGGGCAACAGCCTGTCAGCAGTCTGATCCAGGCCAGTGACGGCAATTTCTATGGTCTGACCGGTTTTGGGGGAATGAACACCTGCGGCGGTTTGTCGAAGGGCTGCGGTACGATTTTCAAATACAACTCCTCGGCAGGCACTGAATCGGTGCTGTATTCCTTCGCCGGCGGCACAGGCGACGCGCAATGGCCCAGCGGCAGTTTGCTCCAGGCAAGCGATGGCAATTTCTATGGCTTGACCGTTTGGGGCGGAGCGAACGATTACGGTGCACTCTTCAAATACAGCCCGACTGCAAACACGGAGACAATGTTGTGGTCATTCGGCGGCATAAGCGGCAATGGAATCAGCGACGCGCAGCAGTCCTACGGCAGCCTCATCCAGGGCCGTGACGGTAAACTCTACGGGCTGGCCTACTTTGGTGGGTCGCACGGCAATGGCGGCGCACTATTCGATTACGACCCAACTACGGGCACCGAGGCGGTGCTGTGGTCATTCGGCGGTACAGGCGATGGGGAGAGCCCCGCTGGCAATCTGATTCAGGCCAGTGACGGGAATTTCTATGGTATGACCTCTGGGGGTGGAAGTTATGGCCAGGGCACGCTGTTCGAATACAGCTCGACTACGGGCACCGAGACGGTGCTGTGGTCGTTCGGCGGCACAAGCGGCAACGGCATAAGCGACGGCGCATACCCCGGAGGCAGTCTGATCCAGGCCAGTGATGGCAACTTCTATGGTTTGACCCCCCACGGTGGGTCGAACGGCGAGGGCACGCTGTTCGAATACAACCCGACCACAGGCACGGAGACAGTGCTGTGGTCGTTCGGTAGCACGAGCGCCAACGGACTACCGGACGGGTTGGCACCCGAAGGTAGCCTGATCCAGGGCAGCGACGGCAACTTCTATGGCCTGACCTCTAGCGGCGGTATTAGTACTTACGACGTGGCTACTGGTGTCATCTGGGGCAACAGCGGCACCCTGTTCGAGTACAGCCCGACCGCTTCGGGACTGAAATTGGGGGTGCTGTGGACATTCGGCGCCCCCGGCGACGGACAGAATCCCAACGGCAGCCTGATCCAGGGCAGCGACGGCAGCTTGTATGGCCTCACCCCGGGCGGAGGGGCCAACGGCAACGGCACGCTGTTCAAGATCAATTGATTGCTTTGGTATACCAGTAGTTGCAAGCGCAGCGGCCCGGCGCCCCCTGGGCGATGCGCCAGAAGGTAAAAGAGGTCGCCCAGCAGATCGGCAAGGGGTCAGTCTTCAACGAGCCCAGTCGCGCGAAGCTTGTAGAAACCCGCAAGACGGTTGTCGCAGGCTGGCTCGCCGCAGGCTCGGGATCAAATTCATCGGAATCGTGTATAGATCCGCCACTGGTAAGATCGATCAGAAGAGACTTTTTCGCACTTTGATGGACAGCCCGTGCTGCTCTGGGCACTGTCCGTGCGGTAAGTAGGCCGCTCGAGAGGCCGTTGCACAGTTCCTGTGTGATCCATCTGGGCGGACGATTTCGAGTCACGGGGGGCATTGGAGACCTTTAACCTTTTCGGCGACGACGCGGCATGCGGCCATGAGATCGGCGACGATCCGCTCATCGATGTGCAAATCGCCTTCATACTCTCCGAGATTTCGAATCTGATGACGCTTGTCGAGCACGCGCCAGACTTCCGGACCTAATCCCAAAGTGTGTGGCAACGCCTGAAAGACGATGTAACGGTGATGCGCCCGAAATCCTTTGTGACGGAGTGCGGCCAAACACAGTCCGTGGGCGGCGTTGTAGGCGAGATCAAAGCGGCTCTCCAGCGCGTTTGCTGGGTTCGCTGCATCCTTCAAGCGTGCGAGCGCTGAGCGCTTGAGCCCCTCGAATTCCTTCGAGTCCGGCGGCTCCGCCGCCAAGGGCTTTCCAGCACCTGTTAGCCGTTCAAGCGGGGAGGTCATTTTCGGACCCGATGATCCATAGCTTGGGTTGTGCCATCACTCGGCTCACAAAGGCATTCCCGCTTTTCGCGCGCTTGGACCATTCTGCGGCGCTGTAGACCGTCGGATTTACGGTGCGGGCCAGTTGTTCACTTGCGGGTTCAAGCACGCTGTAGATTTCACTATACGCAAGGCTATCGCTCAAGACCATCAAGTCGATATCGCTGGCTGCTGCGTCGCGACGCTTGGCAACGGACCCATAGACGAATGCAGCGGAGATCTGTTTCGTCAGGGGGGTCAGCGCAACTCGCAGAGGATCAGTGAGCCCGATTGTCTTGCGGATGATGTTTCGCAGTTCTTCGAAAAGCGGAGAACCGGGATTCGCTTGGTAGTGCTTCTGGGCCCCCACGCGGCGCATGGTGATGAGGCCGCTTTTCTCCAGGCGCGCGATCTCACGCTGCACCGCGCCGGATCCAGCATCGACTAGTTGGATGAGTTCGCCGGTATAGAAGCTGCGATCCGGTTGGCCGAATAGCAGACCCAGCACGCGCTGCTGCACGGTGGAGAAAAGCGCATCCGCTAGGCTTGCCGCGCCTTGGACGGGGTGGTGCTTGGTTTTGGTCTTACCCATATTGGGTAGAATCCTACCCGATTTGGGTACTGTCCCAAAGTGCCTCGGGAAGCGACAGCGGCCGCCTGGCCGATGTGAGCCGATTTCCATGCGGTGGTCATAGGTCGTCGGATCTAGCTCCGGAGTCCGCGGAATCTCGTAGTCGGGG
>DASXFV010000025.1:0-17410 GCA_036489445.1 Steroidobacteraceae bacterium
CCCCAGAGCCAACGCCTTCACCGCGATCGGTTGATGCGCCGCATCGCGCACGAGCCGCGTTCGTGCGCGACCGCGAGCCGCGGGCGCCGGTCCCGGCTGGTGCTTGCCCCACCACACATCGGTGTTCAAGCGAATGCTCAAGGCATACAACAGTTTTTCCTGCGTCAGGTAATCGCGAAACCCCGCCTCATCTCCATACGCTGCATCGCTCAGAACGATGCCGCGCGGCGTGCTGGCGAGCAACGCGGCCGCGACGTGTTGCCGGGCCATCTCATTCTCGGTGGCAAGGCCGATCTGTATAGGTACACCGGCCGCCCGACAGCGGGTCGGATCGTCGGTCCATTCTTTCGGCAGATACAGTTTATAATGCAGCGGAACGCTGCCCTCGTTCGTGGCGAGCGTGAGACGCACCGCCGTGCGGCAATTCTCCTGCTTACCCAACTGCCCGCAGTATTGGTGCGCCACGCCCATCGATTCGATGCCTTTCTTGGGCATCCCGGTGTCATCGAGAATCCAATACACCGGCGCCTCGCGGTCCTTCGTCAATTGCGGCACCAACTCCGCAGCCACTGCTTCCAGTACCCCCGAATCGCTCCACGGGGAGTTCGCCACCAGATGATGCATCGAGTTGTGAGTGGCTTCAACGGCGTGCGGGCGCATGCGCGCCGCCATCGGTTCCAAACTCTTTCGATCCCCCGGCATGATCAATCCCTGCAAATACAGATTCGCCGGCTTCACACGATCCGCGTGCGCCAACACCGCCGTGATCGTTGTGGGAAATCGTAGAAACCGTGATTCCATGTCCACAGCACACCTAGAATTTACTTTAAGTAGTCGTTTCAGCGTACGCTAAATACTGAAATTATGTGCCACAGTAGAAATAGTAAAGCTGCCTTCATTCGTTCACGCGGCTAGGCAGATTGGGGTGCAATTTGCGGCATCCTCGCTCGCGCTTGCGAGATCCCATCGAGGAAACCAAAGCCATACGCTGCATATCCTCGAGGGATACCGAATTAGATTTTTTTCAACCACAGTCCCCCGGCCATCAAGGCGCCACCTCCGACCAGCGCCATCCAAAGCAAAAAGTGGGTATGCAGGAACAGGAATCCTGCCGCAATTGCAACTGTGGCGGTAAGCCCAATTGCAAAGAGCTTCCAGCCGATGATTGCACCCGCCAGCATGTACGCAAAGGTCCAGAACAGTGAGATGAATGCGTTCAGCTGCCTGCCCGTGAACGGACCGAAGACGGCGAGCATGACGGGGAAATACAGAATGATCGTGATTCCGATCATCGAAAACCGCTGGCCGATGGCTCGCGCTTCCTTGGCAGTCGGCCGATTGCGATCGGTCCACTTCCGGGAATTTACAATTGAAATTATCACGGTGCCGATGGCGCCAACGGTTCCTGAGAAAATCCAAGCGATCAGAGCGGCGCTTGGTCGAAAGTCCGTGACGGCATTCGTGACAAGCCACACGCCACCCCACATGACGAGAAATGGAGCCGCACTGCGATAAAGATGAATCGTTTTGACCCGCGACCCGATCTCCTCGACGCTGTCGAGTGCCGCGGCAGCTTCCTGGTGATCAACACTCACGAGCGAAATCTGCCTTCACGGCCTGCAGAGGAGCAAATGCATGCCGCGCCGCCAAGGATTCTATTGTCACGCACCTATTACTTTCCCCTTCAGAGAACTTTGCTATGTTAGCGAAGTTCGGTCCCGCATGCTACTTGCGGTTGGTTCATGCTGCCATTCTGATTCGGTAACAACCGATCGGGCAGGGGCTGGCTTTCGCTGCCGAGGATCCGGCGACGACCGAAGCCGTCCTCAGTTTGAAGAAAGCGCCCCCAGCCTCCATAATCCGCATGTATCGCCCGCAGCGGCCCTTAGCTTTGAGGGCCGCCATCAAGAGGATTGGATTATGGACGTCGTGGAAAAGATCAAGGCCGAGCTCAACTCGGCGCCCGTGGTGCTGTTCATGAAGGGCACGCCGGATTTTCCGCAGTGTGGCTTTTCCGCGCAGACGGTTGCGGCCCTGAACGCCGTGGGTGCGCAGTTCAAGCATGTCAACATATTCGAGGAGCCGGAGTTGCGCGAGGCCCTCAAGCAGTACTCCAACTGGCCTACCTACCCGCAGCTGTACGTGAACGGCGAGCTGGTGGGCGGCTGTGACATCGCCCTGGAGATGTACCACAGCGGCGAGCTGAAGAAGCTCCTGCAGCAAAACGGCGCGGTCGCCGCCTGAGAGCCTGATTGGCGCGGGCGCTACGCCTCGGTGGCGCCCGGTTCGCCCGTTCCGGTGTCGAACCATCCCAGCTGACCCGCACGTTCGTGAGCGGCCGCATAGGTCGCCTGCATGCGATTGCAGACAAAACAGAACACATCGGCCGTGCGCTCGGCGTCATAGGACGCCGAATGCGCTGAGCTCGCGTCCCATTGAATGCCTGAGACGGCGACGGCCTTGGCGAGCACGGTTTGTCCCAAGGCGGCCCCGGCGAGCGTTGCGGTATCGAAGCAGGAGAAGGGGTGAAACGGGCTGCGCTTCACATCCGTGCGCTCGAGCGCGGCATTGAGAAATCCCAGATCGAAGGCCGCATTGTGGCCCACCAGGATCGCCCGCCGGCAATCATAGGTGCGCAGCTGATGGCGGATCTCGCGGAAAATGCGCTGCAGAGCTTCACGCTCGGGCAGCGCCGGGCGCAGCGGGTGATAGGGGTCGATGCCGGTGACGCTCAGGGATGCCGGGTCCAGTCTGGCGCCCGGAAAGGGTTGGACGTGGAAGCTGTGGGTGGCGCCCCGGGACAGGGTGCCACTGCCATCAATGTCGATGAATACCGCGGCGATTTCCAGCAGTGCATCGGTGCGCGAGTTGAAGCCACCCGTCTCCACATCGATGACCACCGGCAGAAAGCCACGGAAGCGTCGGCTCATGAGCGCGGCGGCTGCCGTTTGGATGACCTCGCCGTAGTCGTTCACGGACGCGCCACCTCTGCCAGGCGCCAACCGATCATCTCGCCCGCCCGCAGCGGCACCAGGGTTTCCCCGCCAAAGTCGTAAGTCGCCGGGACCTGCCAGGGTTCGGGGATCAAGGTGATGAAATCCGTGTTGCGTGGCAGCCGATAGAAATCCGCACCAAATTCCGCGGCGAAGCCGGGCAGGCAGGGCAGCCGGCCCGCGTCCGCGAAAACTTCTGCGTACAGCTCGATGGCGGCGTGGGCGCTGAATATACCGGCGCAGCCGCACGCCGCTTCCTTGGCCTGGCGCGCGTGCGGTGCGCTGTCGGTGCCCAGAAAGAAGCGCGGATCGCCGCTGGTGGCTGCCTCGACCAGCGCCTCGCGGTCATCTTCCGTCTTCAGCACCGGCAGGCAGTACAAATGCGGCCTGATACCGCCAACAAACAGCGCATTGCGATTCAGCAGCAGATGCTGCGGGGTGATGGTGGCGGCCACGCCTTCGCGCGCGCTGCGCACGAACTCCACTGCGCGTCGCGTCGTGATGTGTTCGAAGACGATACGCAGGCCGGGATGGCGCACGCAAAGCGGTAGCAGCACTTCATCGATGAAACGGGTCTCGCGGTCAAAAACATCGACCGCGGAGTGGGTGACCTCACCGTGCACCTGCAGCACCATGCCATGCTCACTCATCTGCTCCAGCACCCGGCGGATATTGCGCAGGTCGGTGACGCCGGACTCGGAGTTGGTCGTGGCGCCGGCCGGGTAGAGCTTGCAGCCCGCAACGCAGCCACTGGCGTGTGCGCGCGCCACTTCCTCGGGCGCGGTGCGGTCCGTCAGATACAGCGTCATCAGCGGCTGGAAGGCGGATGCCGCGGGGAGCGCGGCGCGGATCCGCTCGCGGTATGCCAGCGCCATTGCCGTGGTGGTGATGGGCGGCTTGAGGTTCGGCATGACAATGGCGCGGCCGAAGCGCGCCACAGTGAAGGGCAGCACGGCCGCCATCGCGGCACCATCGCGCAGATGCAGATGCCAGTCATCGGGACGGCGCAGGGTGAGGGTGGTCATCGCCTAGGGTGTCCGGGCGTCATGCCGGTGAGGGGGAGCAGCTGCCCGCCGCGCAGCAGTTCCAGGGTATACCGCACCCCGAAGCCGGTGATATCGGTATTGATGTGGGCCAGCCCGCCGCTGCGCACGGCGGCGGCCAGATCCATGTGAATCCAGGAGGCGCCAGCCGGGACAAAGCGCGACAGGAAGCGTGCCGCCAGGATGTGATCGGCCTTGCTGTCCGGGGTGCATTGCATGACATCGGCGATCCGGCTCTCGAGCTCGCCATCGTAGTCGGCATCCAGCGGGAAATTCCAGACGCGCTCGCCACTGGCCGTACCGGCCTCCTGGGCGATTGCTGCCAGCGCCGGGGGTTGCACGAAAATGCCACTCATGCGTTCACCCAGGGCCGTGATACAGGCACCCGTGAGGGTCGCAAAATCCACGATGAGCCCGGGGCGGGTACGCCCTGCCAGCGCCAGGGTATCGGCCAGCACCATGCGCCCTTCGGCATCGGTGTGAATGACCTGGATGCTGACGCCGTTGACCGCGGTGACGACATCCTGTGGCACAAAGGCGCTGGGTCCGGTGCGGTTCTCGGTGATGGCGAGCCACGCATCCACGGCCAGCGGCGAGCGCTGATCGGCCAGCGCGCACAGGGTGGCCACGGCCACCGCGCTGCCATTCATGTCGGTGTGCATGTCGAGCATGCCGCGATGCGGTTTGAGATTGGTGCCACCGGTGTCAAACAGCACGCCCTTGCCCACCAGTGCCACATCGACACGGCGGCCGCGGTGGCGGGCCGGCCGATAGCTCAAGTGCGCGATGCCGGCGGTACGCAGGGCGTTGCCCTGCGAGACGGCCAGAAATGCACCCGCGCCCTGCCGTTTGAGGGCGGCTTCGGAGAGCCAGCGGAATGTGAGTCCATGCCGGGTGGCCAGCTCGCGCAGTACGCGCTGATAGCCCGAGGCATCGAGTTTGTTGGGTGGCAGGGCGGTGAGCCAGCGCGCCAGACTATTGGCTTGGGACGCGATCTGGATGCGCGGCAGGTCCAAGGAGCCGCCGAGCACCACGACGCGTCGCACAGTTGCCGCAGGTTTGCGGGAGCTGCGAAAACTGGGCATCTCAAATGCACAGGCAAGGGTGGCGCTCAGCAAGGCCTCCAGCGCCCGATCCTGCACGCCCTGCGCAGCTGCCGGAGCGGCGAGGGCCACCGATCCGGGAGCACAGCTGCCCAGGTCCCGAGCCATCCGTCCCGCCAGGGACAGGATCTCGAAGGCACTTGCATTGCGCGGCATCACTCCCATTATCAATCGCGTCTGGCAGGCGTTTCCGAGGTTGCTACTGCGGATGCTGCCCGGCGCGGGGCCCGGTTTGTGGCGGCCGCGGGGGCCGGTCTGTGCCCTGGCGGCGTGCATCCGGCGCCAGTTTCCCGCGTGCGGCAGCGCTGCGAACACCTCTGAGGAGGCATCCATGGGAATGATGACTAGTATGGCATCGAGACTGTCCACGGCACGGGCCGACAGGCGGCCGAGGCGCTCGATCCGTGGGGGTGTCTGGGCCGGCAGCAGCGATACGGAGCGCGCTGTCATGAGCGCAGTGCGCACATTGAGTGCAGCATCCCGGAAAGAGCTCCGTTCCGCCATGCTTGCTTGACCGTCGCCAGTGAAATCCGGATCATTACCCAGCTTGATTCAACGCGAATTCACGCGCAGTCCATTTGCGCATCCTAGCACAGCATCCGTTCGCGCCCGTGCCTGCGGGCCCGCGGCGTGCGGCGGAGTTACAGCGCCGCGAATTGCGGCGGAGTTTTTAGAGCCGCCATGACCGAACTTCCCAAATTGCAAGATCTTGATCCCACAGAAACCCAGGAGTGGCTGGAGTCCATCGACTCCGTGCTCAAGACCCATGGCGCGGACCGCGCGCATTTTCTGCTGGAACGCCTGATCGACTACACGCGCCGCTCCGGGGCCTATCTGCCGTTCCGGCCCAATACCGCTTACGTGAATACCATTCCCGTGAACCAGGAAAGGGAGTATCCCGGGGATCGTGCGCTGGAGCGTCGCATCGAGGCCTACCTGCGCTGGAACTCCGTCGCGATGGTGCTCAAGGCCAACAAGATCTCCTCCGAGTTCGGCGGACACCTGGCCAGCTATGCCTCATCGGCCACGCTGTACGAGGTGGGCTTCAATCACTTCTGGCGGGCTGCTTCGGCGCAGCATCCCGGTGACATGGTGTTCATGCAGGGGCATTCCTCCCCCGGCATCTACGCGCGTGCCTTCCTGGAAGGACGGTTGTCGGAAGATCAGTTGAACCGCTTCCGCCAGGAGGCCGAGGGGCCGGGCCTGGGTCTGTCCTCATATCCGCATCCATGGCTGATGCCGGATTTCTGGCAGTTCCCGACCGTGTCCATGGGCCTGGGGCCGATGATGGCGATCTTCCAGGCGCGTTTCGTGCGCTACATGGAACATCGCGGTCTGGTGCCCGCGACGGACCGCAAGGTCTGGTGTTTCCTGGGCGACGGCGAGACTGACGAGCCTGAGTCCATGGGCGCGCTCACCATGCCGGTGCGCGAGAAGCTCGACAACCTGGTGTTCGTGATCAATTGCAACCTGCAGCGTCTGGATGGTCCGGTGCGCGGCAACGGCAAGATCATCCAGGAACTGGAAGCCGCCTACCTGGGCGCCGGCTGGAATGTGATCAAGGTGCTGTGGGGCTCGCGCTGGGACCATCTGCTCGGTCGCGACCAGAAAGGTCTGCTGCGCAAAGTCATGGAAGAGACGGTCGACGGGGAATACCAGAACTACAAGGCCAAGGGCGGCGCTTACACGCGCCAGAACTTCTTTGGCAAGTATCCTGAGACCCTCGAGATGGTCGCCAACATGAGCGATGAGGACATCTATGCCCTGAAGCGCGGTGGCCATGATGCGAAGAAGGTGTTTGCCGCCTACTACGCGGCATCCAACCACAAGGGTCAACCCACGGTCATTCTCGCGCACACGGTGAAGGGCTTTGGTCTGGGCAAGGCCGGCGAGGGCCAGATGGTCGCGCATCAGCAGAAGAAAGTGGACCTGGATGGTCTACGGGCCTTCCGCGATCGCTTCGCCATGCCGGTTTCCGATGAGGAGCTGGCCAAGCTGCCGTACCTGAAGCTGCCGGAAGATTCCCCAGAAGCCAAGTACCTGCACGGCCGGCGCAAAGGCCTCGGCGGTTACCTGCCGGTGCGCACCAACACGGCCCCACCACTGGTGATTCCGCCGTTGGCGGCCTTCGATGCCATGCTCGAAGGCACCGGCGAGCGCGAGATCTCCACCACCATGGCCTTCGTGCGCATCCTCACGGTGCTGCTGAAGGACAAGACCATCGGCAAGAACATCGTGCCGATCGTTCCGGATGAAGCGCGCACTTTCGGCATGGAGGGTCTGTTCCGCCAGATCGGCATCTACTCCTCGGTCGGTCAGCTGTATACGCCGCAGGACTCCGAGACCCTGATGTCCTATCGCGAGGACAAGAAGGGCCAGATGCTCGAAGAGGGCATCAACGAGGCGGGCTCGACCTGCTCGTGGATCGCCGCGGGCACGGCCTACGCCAACCACGGCATCAACATGGTGCCGTTCTACATCTACTACTCGATGTTCGGCTTTCAGCGCGTCGGGGATTTCCTGTGGGCGGCAGGTGACATCCAGGCGCGTGGCTTTCTGATCGGCGCGACGGCCGGTCGCACCACGCTTGCAGGCGAGGGCCTGCAGCACCAGGACGGTCACAGCCTGCTCAACGCCAGCACGATCCCGAACTGCGTCAGCTATGACCCCACGTTCGCCTACGAGCTGGCGGTCATCATCCACGACGGCATGCGTCGTATGTTCGTGGAGCAGCAGCGGGTCTTCTATTACATCACGGTGATGAACGAGAATTACGCTCAGCCGCCGCTGCCCAAGGGTAGCGAAGAGGGCATTCTCAAGGGCATGTACCGCCTGCAGTCCGGCGGCAAGGGCAAGGTTCGTGCGACGCTGTTTGGCTCGGGCACCATCCTGCGTGAGTGCATCGCGGCTGCCCAGATCCTGGAAAAGGATTACGGCGTGCCGGCCGACATCTATTCGGTGACCAGCTTCGGTGAGCTGCGCCGCGAGGCGCTGGACTGCGAGCGGCACAATCTGCTGAATCCGCAAGGTCCGGCGCAGGTGCCGTATGTCACCACCACCCTGAAGGATGTCGAGGGGCCGATCATCGCAGCCACCGACTACATGCGAACGGTGCCCGACCAGATTCGTCAGTGGGTGGACCAGCGCTATGTCACGCTTGGCACGGACGGCTACGGCCGCTCCGACAGCCGTGCGGCGCTGCGCCGGCACTTTGAAGTGGATCGGAACTTCATCGTGGTGGCGACGCTCAAGGCGCTGGCCGATGAGGGCAAGATTGATCGTGCCACCGTGGGCAAGGCCATCACGGCCCTGGGTATCGATCCGGCGAAGGCCGATCCGTTGCATTCCTGATCAACTTTTAACGAGATACAAAGTGCCTCGCGTCATAGAAGTGCGAGTGCCCGACATGGGCAATTTCAAGGACGTGGCCGTCATAGACGTGCTCGTCAAGCCCGGCGATGCCATCGAGATCGACGGCCCGCTGGTCACGCTGGAGACTGAGAAGGCGACCATGGACGTTCCATCCACGGTCGCCGGCATCATCGACAAGATCGTCGCCAGCAAAGGCGGGACCGTGTCACCGGGTGATGTGGTGGCCACGGTGCGGGTGGAGGATGCGGCGGCCGCCGCACCTGCTGCTGCACCGCCGGCGGCTTCGGCAGCCGCGGCACCCAAGGCAGCCGCAGCGCCGGCTGCACCCCCAGCTGCTCCCGCGCCAGCACCTGTCGCGGGCGCGGGGCTGGCACCGATCAATGAGAGTGGCTTCTCCAGCGCACACGCCGGTCCCTCGGTGCGCCGTTTCGCCCGCGAGCTGGGCGTTGATCTCGCCCGCGTCACCGGCACTGGCTTCAAGTCACGCATCACCGAAGATGACGTCAAGGGCTTCGTCAAACAGGCCCTGAGCGGCGCTGGGGCCCAGTCTGGAAAGGGCGCGGTCCAGGGCGGTCGTGGACTGCCGAGCGTGCCGGTGGTGGACTTCGCGGCCTTCGGGACCGTGGAGACCAAGCCCCTCACGCGCATCCAGAAGATCTCCGGCGCCCGCCTGCATGCCAGCTGGGTGAATCTGCCGCACGTCACGCAATTTGATGAAGCGGACATCACCGATCTGGAGGAGCTGCGCGGCAAGCTGAAGACCAAGGCCGCCGAGAAGGGCATCAAGCTCACGCCGCTGGCCTTCATCCTGCGCGCCTGCGTGCGCGCCCTGCATCACTTCCCGACCTTCAATTCGTCGCTGGATGCAGGCGGGGAAAACCTGGTCCTCAAGAAGTACATCCACATCGGCTTTGCGGCCGACACGCCCAATGGCCTCATGGTCCCCGTGGTCCGCGACGCGGATCGCAAGGACATCTACGAGGTGGCCCGTGATTTAAGCGAACTGTCTGAAAAGGCGCGCAGCGGCACGCTGAACATCGCGCAGATGCAGGGGGGCTCGTTCACGATATCCAGTCTCGGTGGCATCGGTGGCACGGCCTTTACGCCCATCATCAATGCCCCGGAAGTGGCCATCCTGGGTGTGTCGCGCTCGGCGATGAAGCCGGTGTTCAAGGACGGTGTCTTCGTGCCGCGTCTGATGTTGCCGCTGTCGCTGTCCTATGATCACCGGGTCATCGATGGTGCACTGGCCGCCAAGTTCACGACCTATCTGGCGCACGTTCTCACCGAACCCCGTGGTTTGCTCGAGGCGGTGCCTTAAATGAGCACCCTCGATCTGGTCGTGCCGGATATCGGCAATTTTGATGCCGTGCCCGTGGTGGATGTGCTCGTCAAGGTGGGCGACACCATAGAAGTTGAAACGCCGCTGATCACGCTGGAGACCGACAAGGCCACCATGGATGTGCCGTCGGCCGCCGCGGGCACCCTCACTGAGCTGCTGATCAAGAAAGGCGACAAGGTCGCCAAGGGAACCGTCATCGGTCGGGTGCAGCCCGAAGGCGCTGCCGCCGCGCCGGCCGCCAAAGCGGCAGCGGCTCCGCCCGCGGCTCCCGCCCCTGCCCCTGCCCCTGCCCCTGCTGCCGCCGCCCCCGCCCCCGCCGAGAGTTCGGGCGATACGGTACGCATGCCGATTCCTGATGTTTCCGCACTCAGTCGGGTAGAGGCGCACGCGGATCGCAGCACCCAGGTGGTGGTGCTGGGATCGGGCCCCGGTGGTTACACCGCGGCCTTCCGCGCCGCGGATCTGGGACTCAAGGTCACCCTCATCGAGCGTTGGGAGACCCTGGGCGGTGTGTGCCTGAACGTGGGCTGCATTCCCTCCAAGACCCTGCTGCACGCCGCCAGGGTCGTCGAGGAAGCCGAGGCCATGGCTGCCCATGGGATCACCTTCGGCAAGCCGAAGTTCGATCTGGTGAAACTACGTGGCTTCAAGAGCTCGGTCGTCAAGAAGCTGACCAGCGGCCTGTCCATGCTGGCCAAGCAGCGCAAGGTGGAAGTGATCGCGGGCACCGGTAAATTTGTCAGCTCTCAGGTCATTGAAGTCACGGGGGCCAAAGGCTCCGAACGCATCCGCTTCGACCATTGCATCATCGCGGCCGGATCCGAGGCGGTGAAGCTGTCCGGCTGGCCCACGGATCCGCGCATCATCGATTCCACAGGCGCTCTGGAGCTGCCCGCCACGGGCGGGCGCATGCTGGTGGTTGGCGGCGGCATCATCGGTCTGGAAATGGCCTGTGTGTATGACGCCCTGGGCAGCCAGGTCAGCGTCGTGGAACTGACCCCGACGCTGATGCCCGGTTGCGATCCGGACCTGGTGAAGCCGCTGGAGAAGCGCATTCGCGGCCGCTACGAGCAGATCCTGCTGGGCACCAAGGTGACCGGTGTGGAGGCAACCAAGGCCGGAATTCGCGTCAGCTTCGCCGGTGACAGGGCCCCGGAGCCGCAGCTGTATGACATCGTGCTGGTGGCTGTGGGTCGCTCACCCAACGGCAAACTGATCGGCGCGCAGGCCGCGGGCGTCAAGGTTACCGACCGCGGGTTCATTCCGGTGAACAAGCAGATGCGCACCAACGTACCGCATATCTTTGCCATCGGGGACATCGCCGGACCGCCCATGCTGGCGCACAAGGCGACTCACGAAGCCAAGGTGGCCGCCGAGGTCATCGCCGGGCATAAGGCCGCGTTCGATGCGCGCGTGATTCCCTCCGTGGCCTATACCGATCCGGAAGTGGCCTGGGTGGGCCTGACGGAGACAGACGCCAAAGCCAAGGGCATTGCGTTCGAAAAGTCCGTATTCCCCTGGGCGGCCAGCGGCCGTGCACTGTCCCTGGGTCGGGATGATGGCTTCACCAAGTTGCTGTTTGATCCCGTGACGCGCCGCCTCCTGGGTGGTGGCATCGTCGGCACCAATGCGGGCGATCTCATCAGCGAGGTGGCCGTGGCCATCGAGATGGGCGCGGATGCAACGGACATCAGCCTGACCGTGCACCCGCATCCCACCCTGTCCGAGACCGTGGCGTTCGCCGCCGAGGCCTTCGATGGCACGCTCACGGACTTGTATATCCCCAAGAAGAAGTGATGCTGCGGCAGCGAAGCCCGGTGCCTCAGCGGCGCGTCACCGTGCGTGCCACCAGCGCCTCGACCTTGCGCAGATAGTCCGTCTCATCAGGCGGACGGCCCGCGCGCTGGGCCTCCCAGAGTGTTTCCGCAAGCGGCGTCAGCAGCGCGTGTTCGGCCGCATGGGCATCGCCAAACCGTTCGCATAGCTGCCGATGCAGCTCGGCAAAGCCTGCCGGCCGGTTGGTGCTCAGCTGCTCGCGGATGGCCAGATGCAGCCCCAAATGCAGGAAGGGGTTCTCCCGGCCGCCCTCGGGCGTGAACTCAGCGTCCAGCACCTGCTCGCCACTCTCCAGCCACGCGATGTACTCCGGGTGCTCGGCGATCACCGCGGCCAGCTGCTTCTCCAACGGCTCCAACGGCTGCTGCGCGCGAAACTTGCGCCAGGACGCCAGATACATCTGGCGCAGCTGCTCGCGGCTTTGATTGGCGAAAATCGGCATGCAAACCTTCAGTCGGTCTTATCCGGATACTCGCACAGGTCCCGGATCAGGCAGTGCGGGCATTTCGGCATCCGGGCCACGCAAACATACCGGCCATGCAACAACAGCCAGTGATGGGCCTCGCGCGCAAACTGCGCCGGCGTGGTCCTGACCAGTTCGGTTTCCACAGCCAGCGGCGTGCGGCCCGGCGCCAGCCCGGTGCGGTTGGCGACGCGAAAGATATGCGTGTCCACGGCAATGGTGGATTCGCCGAAGGCGATGTTCAGCACCACATTGGCCGTCTTGCGACCCACCCCGGGCAGTGCCTCCAGCGCTTCGCGATCAGCGGGCACCTCGCCGTTGTGCAGTTCCACCAGTTGTCGGCACAGTCCGATGAGGTTGGCGGTCTTGGCGTTGTACAGACCGATGGTCTTCAGATAGGGCTTCACGCCGGCGACGCCCAGCGCCAGCAGCGCCTGCGGTGTGTTGGCTATGGGGAACAGCTTGGCTGTCGCGGCATTCACGCTTCTGTCGGTGGTGTGCGCGGAGAGCATGACGGCCACCAGCAGTTCAAAGGGATTGCGATATGTGAGTTCGGACAAGGGTTCGGGATTGGCAGCCTGCAGGCGTGCAAACAAGGCCTTGCGCCGGGCCGGAGTGAAGCCTTTGTGAGGCGCCTTGCGCCGGGTGGTCGAGGTCATTGCGGGTCGCTCGCAGCCCGTGCCAGTTGCTTGCGCGATGCCAGCAGCGCAGCGCGCTCGGCGGCGCGGCGTTGACTGCGCGCCCCGTGCTCCTGGTAGCGCTGCCGATTCTCGGTCGCGATCGGTGGACCTGCGGGGTCGGTGGATGCCGCCAGGTCGAGCATGCTGATGCAGTCCACGGGACAGGGCGCGATACACAGCTCGCATCCGGTGCACAGCTGGGTGGCCACGGTATGCAGGAAGCGCGGCGCGCCGATGATGGCATCCACCGGGCAAGGCGGCAGGCACTTCGCGCAGCCTATGCATCGCGCCTCATCGATGACTGCGACGCGCGCGGCGGTCTCGACTCCGTGGACCGGATTCAGCGGCAACACCTCGCGGCCCAGCAGGCGGGCCAGGGCTTCTATGGTGGTGGCGCCTCCTGGCGGACACTGGTTGATCGGGGTCCCCTGGGCGATCGCCTGGGCGTAGGGCAGGCATCCCTGGTAGCCGCAGCGCGTGCACTGGGTCTGCGGTAACAGCGCGTCGATGGCCTGGACGTCGACGATGGCCATCAGGTGATACGCATGCCCGCAGTGGCGCCTGAATCCGGCGCCAACAGGAACAGCCCCGTTCCGGCCCCGCTGGCGCACAGCACCATGCCCTCCGAGACGCCAAAACGCATCTTGCGCGGCGCAAGGTTTGCGACCACCACCGTGAGACGGCCCACCAGGCTCGCCGGATCGTATGCCGGGCGAATGCCGGAAAACACGGTGCGCGCGCTGGGTTCACCCAGATCCAAGGATAGCTTCAGCAGCTTGTCCGAACCGGGCACCGTGTCGGCGGCAAGAATGCGCGCCACGCGCAGTTCCACCTTCGCGAACTCATCGATCGCAATGCTCGCAGGCGCGGCAGCGGCAGCGGGAGGGGGAGTGACGGGGCTACTGCTGGTTGGCGTAGCGGCATCCGAGGGTTCGGTCACTTGGGGCGCTTCCTTGACGGCGTCGAACAGTTTGCCGAGAGTTTTCGCATCCACGCGCGTCAGCAGATGTTGATAGGGGTTGATGCGGTGCCCGGCCGGCAGCAGTACCGCAGCGTCGGACCACTGCAACGGGGCAACGCCCAGGAATTTCTCAGCTCGCGCGGCCAGCTGCGGCACCACGGGCTTCAGCAATATCGTGAGCAGCCGGAATTGATTGATGGCGACACTGCAGACGGCCTGCAGTTCAGCGCCGCGGCTGGCATCGCGGGCGATCTCCCAGGGGGCATGGTCCGCCACGTAGCGATTGGCAAGGTCCGCCAGGCGCATGCTCGCGCGCAGGGCCTGCCCGAAGTCACGCTGCTCGTAAGCCTCACGAATGAGTGCGGCATCGCGCTGAAATTCACCGAGTAGCGCTACCGCGCCGGCCTCAGACACCGCGCACAGCTGCCCCGCAAATCGCTGGTTGAGGAAATTCGCGCAGCGGCTGGCGATATTGACGTACTTGCCCACGAGGTCGCTGTTCACGCGCGCCAGAAAATCCTCGGGATTGAAATCCACATCCTCGACATTGGCGTTGAGCTTCACGGCGATGTAGTAGCGCAGCCAATCCGGATCCATGCCGATGTCCAGATAGCGCAGCGGATCGATCCCTGTGCCGCGGGACTTGGACATCTTGGCCCCGAGCACGGTCAGGAAGCCGTGCACGTGGATGTTGTCCGGCACTTTGTAGGGCACGCCGGCAAACTTGAGCATCGCCGGCCAGAACAGGGTGTGAAAGTAAATGATGTCCTTGCCGATGAAGTGGATCTGCTCGGTGAGTGGATCGGCCAGGAACTGCGCAACGCTGCGTGGCTCGCCATTGCGCGCCGCAACGCCTGTGGAAAAGTAATTCTCCAGCGAGGCCAGATACCCCAGCGGCGCGTCCAGCCACACATAGAAGTACTTGCCCGGGTGACCCGGAATGGGAATGCCGAAATACGGGGCATCGCGGGAGATGTCCCAATCGCCCAGGGCGTCATCGCCCGTGCCGTCGAGCCATTCGCGGGCCTTGTTCGCCACCTGCGGCTGCAGGTGCCCGGGGGTCCCGATCCACTCTTCCAGAAACGCGCGGCAGCGCGGGTCCGAGAGCCTGAAGAACAGGTGATCCGAAGTTCGCAGTTGCGGCGCCGATCCTGACAGGGTCGAATAGGGATTGATGAGATCCGTGGGCGAATTGAGCGTGCTGCAGGCCTCGCAGGCGTCCGCATACTGGTCCCGGGCATGGCAATGCGGGCACTCGCCCTTGATGTACCGGTCCGCCAGGAACATGCCCTTCACCGGGTCGTAGAACTGCTCCACGGGCTTCACATCGATCAGGCCGGCCGCCTGCAGCCGCTGATAGATGTCCTGGGCCAGCGCCGTGTTCTCCGGGGAATCCGTGCTGTACCAGTGATCGAAGCTCAGGGAAAAGCCATCCAGGTACTGGCGGCGGCCCGCCGCAATGCCCCGGACCAGTTCCTGCGGCGTCACCCCGTCGGCCTCGGCCTTGAGCATGATGGGCGCCCCATGGGCGTCATCCGCGCCGATGAAATGCACCTGTGACCCCACCATGCGCTGGAACCGCACCCAGATGTCAACCTGGATGTATTCCATGATGTGGCCAATGTGCAGGGGGCCATTGGCATAGGGCAGGGCACTGGTGATGAAGAGTTTTCGTGACATCCAGGCAGTTTAGCGTACCCGAGCGGTTTCCCGGTTGCCGGCAGCGCGACGGCGGTGATACGGTTGTCAAAGGATGAGTGCTGAGACGTGAGTGGATATCTGCTGGGCTGGGGCAGCCTGCTGTTGCGCTGGCTACACCTCATCACGGGTACCGCGTGGATCGGATCGTCGTTCTACTTTCTGTGGCTGGACAATCCCCTGCTGGCACCCGAGCGGCCCGAGGCCACCGCGTACTGGTTTTCCTGGCAGGCCTACAGCACCTGGTTGTCGGGTGTGGGCCTGCTGGGTCTGCTGTACTTTTTGCACGCCGATGCCTATCTGATCGACCCCGCGGTGCGGATGCTCAGCCCGCGGCTCGCCGTGCTGATTGCGGTGGGCATCCTGGTCGGCAGCTGGCTGGCGTATGAGGGGCTGTGCCGATCCAAGCTCAGGCACAGTACTGTCAAACTGGTAATCGCCCTGGCGCTGCTGGCGGCCATTCTGGCCTGGGGCGTGTGTGCGCTGTTCAGCGGTCGCGGTGCCTTCATCATGTTCGGCGCCGCCATCGGCACCGTCATGGTGGCGAATGTGTTATCAGCGATCGTTCCGGGGCAACGGGAACTGGTACGGGCGCGGCAGGAAGGACGCGAGGCCGATCCGGCACTGGGATTGCGCGGCCGGATGCGCTCGATCCACAACACCTATCTTACGCTGCCGGTGCTGTTCGTGATGATCAGCAACCATTACGCCATGACCTACAGCGTGCACTACAACTGGTTGGCGCTCATCGCCATGAGTTTCTCCGGCGTGTGCATTCGCGTCTGGTTCGTGGCGCGCCACAAGCCCGCGGGGCGCGTCGGGTTCGAATCACTATTGCCCCTGATCATGGGTCTGCTGGCCCTGGTGATTGTGATCATCGGTCTGTATCCCGATTGCGCATTACCCGTCTGTCCTCAGCCACCCCAAGGTTGAACATGGCATCCACTGAACATCCCAGTGACCTGATCGGCTATGGCGCGCAGCCGCCGAATCCACGCTGGCCGGAGGACGCGCGCATCGCCGTGCAGTTTGTCCTCAACTACGGGGAGGGCGGGGAAGCCAACCTCCTGCACGGCGGCAGCCATGCGGAGGGCTCGTATGGCAGCCGCGTGGGTGTCTGGCGGGTGCTGCGGCTGGCCCAGGAATTTGGCATACCGTTGACGATTTTCGCCGTGGCGATGGCCTTGGAACGGCATCCGGCGCTGGCGCGTGAGCTGGTGGGCCTCGGGCATGAGATCGCCAGCCACGGCTGGCGCTGGATCGACTACCACACGGTATCCGAGGAGCAGGAGCGCGCTGACATGCGCCGCGCCATCGAAGTCCTGACGCGTGTGACGGGTTCGCGTCCCCTGGGCTGGTACACCGGTCGCCTGAGCGCCAACACCCGCAAACTGGTGGTCGAGGAGGGCGGGTTCCTGTACGACTCGGACGCCTATAACGATGATCTGCCGTATTGGGTCAAGGAGTCAGGACGCAATCACCTGGTGGTGCCCTACACCCTGGATGTCAATGACCTGAAATTCGGCGCTGCCCAGGGCTTCAACCTGGGCGAGGATTTCTACATTTACGCCCGCGATGCATTTGATGTGCTGTACGCCGAAGGGGCTACGGCGCCCAAGATGATGTCGATCGGCTTGGACACGCGACTGATCAGCCGGCCGGGACGCATTACGGCGCTGCGGCGGCTGTTCGCCTATATGAGATCGTACAAGAGTGTCTGGTTCTGTCGTCGCATCGACATCGCCCGGCACTGGATTGAGCAGCACCCGCCGGCATGAGGGTGCCTCAGCCCTGGTCTTTGACCGGCTCGAACTTCGCCTTGTTGATGCCCTTCTTGTAGGCTTCCTTGCCGGTGATCATGCGCTGATCCAGGAGCTGCTGGATGGCGCTGTCCATGGTGCGCATGCCGAACTGGGCTC
>DASXFV010000004.1:0-56401 GCA_036489445.1 Steroidobacteraceae bacterium
GTGCCAGCGTGCTCCGACGCCTGAGCCAGTCCCGATTGCGCTTGGCCAGCAGATTGTTCCGGGCGAGCACATCCTGTTCGAGTTTGACCGAGACGCTGTGCGAATGGATGTGCCCCTGCTCCGCGATCGGCTGGAATGCCGCCTCAGACAGATCCGTGAAGCGTGCAGGAGCAGCCGCAGAGCAGCCGCAGGTGGCGCACATCAGGAAGCCTCCGCAGCAGGGGCCTCGAGTTCCATCGAGCGGATCTGCAGCCCATCGCCTCCGGAGGGACGTTGCAGGTTCGCAGAGCCACAGGCGCAAAGTGCCAGGATATCGTCCATCTTCACCTCCCGGCCGCATTCCTGGCAGCGCGCGCGGGCATGGATCCGGATGATCTCGAGTTCTGACCCTTCGAGGACCGTATCGGTGACGGCAAGGTCGTAGCAGAATCGCAATGCCTCGGGCATGACGCAGGCAAGCGTGCCCACCGCGAGCGTGACGCGCAATACCCGGGCGCCGGCGGCCCGCTCGATGCAAGCCTCCACAATGCTCTGAGTCAGGGCGAGCTCATGCATTGGCCCTCTCCATCAGCAGATCCTCGGCAACTGCTCGCCCACCAGCATATCGACAATGCGCTCGCCCCCGAATGCCGTGTGCATGATGACACCGCTCTTTGGCCGCTCGCTGACCTCACCGATGATCGCGGCGTTCTCTCCGGCCGGATGCAGACGCATTGCGGCGAGCGCGGCGGGCGCATGTTCAGCAGGCACCAAAGCCACCAGCTTGCCCTCATTGGCAAAGTACAGCGGATCCAGCCCGAGCGTCTCGGAGAGCCCGCGCACGGCCTCGCGCACCGGAATGCTGGATTCATCCAGGTTGATGCACAGGTCCGCGCTCTGGGCGAACTCGTTCAGGACCGTAGCGATACCCCCACGTGCGGCATCGCGCATGCAGTGTATCGCCGGACATGCCGTCAGCAGCGCCTGGACCAGGCCATTGAGCGGCTGAGTGTCGCTTTGGATCGGGACCGTCAGGCCCAGATCTTCGCGGGCGGCGAGGATGGCCACGCCATGGTCGCCGATGAATCCGTTGACCAGGACTTTGTCGCCGGGCTGTGCCCGAATGGCGGCAATGTTCACGCCGCTGGGAATCACCCCGATGCCAGCGGTGTTGATGAACAGCTTATCGGCGGCACCCCGCTCGACCACCTTGGTGTCGCCGGTGACAATCTGCACGCCTGCGGCGTGGGCGGCGCGGCGCATCGAGGCGACGATACGCCGCAGGTCAGCGACCGGGAGGCCCTCCTCGAGGATGACGCTGCAGGACAAATAGAGGGGCTGCGCTCCGGAAACTGCCAGATCATTGACGGTACCATTGACGGCCAGCTCGCCGATGTCACCGCCGGGGAAAAATAGCGGGTGAACCACATAGGAGTCCGTCGTGAAGGCCAGGCGGTTACCCCATTTGGCGAGATCGGATAAGGAAAACCGGGCTTGGTCCTCCATGGGTGCGAGGGCGGGATTGGCGAAGGCGCTGCAGAAGACATCCTCGATCAAATCACGCATCGCCTTGCCACCACCGCCGTGCGCCAGCGTGATGGTGTCGCAGGAGATCCTGCCGCTGCGTTGACGGATCCGCGGAACCAGATTGGTGATGGCTTCGCTCATACAGGTTGCGGCGAACGTGATGCGGCCTCCGCAGCGGCGCGTTTCTTGAGGATCAACCCCAGATCGACCAGTCCGTAGTTGTAGACCGCGGCGCAGGCGCCCTCGGAAGACACCATCAAGGATCCCAAGGGGGCCTCCGGGGTGCACGCTGTTCCAAACACCTTGCATTGCCAGGGCCGGATCACACCCTTCAACACCTCTCCGCATTGGCAGGATTTTGGATCGGCGATCTTGAGGTTGGGAACCGGGTACTTTTTCTCGGCGTCGAAGCGGGCGTAGGTGTCTCGCAACTGGACTCCGGAGTGGTCAATCGAACCCAGGCCGCGCCATTCGAAGAACGCGCGCAATTGAAAGACTTTATGCACCGCCTCCAAGGCGCGCGCGTTGCCCTCGTCATGGACCACGCGCTGATATTGGTTTTCCACCTCGCAACGTCCGTCCGCCAGCTGGCGCATCAACATCCATACGGATTGCAGGATGTCCAATGGCTCAAACCCCGCGATCACGAGTGGTTTGTGATAGTGCGCGGCGATGAATTCATACATGGCGCCACCGATCACCATGCTGACGTGACCCGGTCCCAGGAAGCCATCCAGAGTGAGTTCCGGCGAATCGAGGATTGCCTTGATGGTCGGAATAATCGTGATGTGGTTGCAGAACACCGAGAAATTGCTGATGCATTCGGCCTCGGCACGCAGGATCGTCAACGCAGTGGAAGGCATCGTCGTCTCGAAGCCCAGGGCAAAGAACACCACTTCGCGTCCTGGATTTCGGAAGGTCCGAGACGACCAAGGCGAAGATTTCCTGTTCGCGTGGCGTAAGGTTGGCGAAGCGCTGCATGACGATGGCGCGCTCTGCGGCCAACCGGCGATCGGCACTGTCCTTGTCCAAGGCCCGCGCCACACAACGCAGCAGCGTTTGTTCGCCAAAGGGCTTCTCCAGGAAATCGATTGCGCCGCCCTTGAGTGCCGCAATCGCCTGTGTGGCGTCGCCATGGCCGCTGATGAAGATGATGGACAGGCGGATCTGACGTTCCCGCAACGTTTTCTGCAGTTCCAGTCCATCCATGCCCGGCATCCGCAGATCCGTAACCAGACAACCCGGTGCACTCGGGTCGAGGTCGTTCAAAAATGCGCTGGCACAACTATAGCCCTGTACGGGAAATCCGGTCGTGCGCAGGGTGCGTTCCAAGGCTTCCCGAAAGCGCCGATCGTCCTCGACCGCATGTATGACTGGCGTTGCCGTCATCATGTCGTTCTCTCATGCTCGAACGCCGGTAAAGTGAAAAGCAGTGTGGTACCGCCGCGCGCTTCAGGAGCAACCCACAGCTCGCCGCCGTGCGCTTCGATAATCGAGCGACTGATGCTCAGACCCATCCCCATCCCATTGCTCTTGGTGGTATAGAATGGGGTAAACATTCGTTTCATCTGGTTGGCGTCCAGCCCGGGACCGGTGTCGGCCACGCTCACCGTAATCCGCTCGCGTCCGCGCTGGTGCGCGCTGATTACCACGCGTTTCGGACCGCATTCCTGCTCACGCATCGCTTCGATGCTGTTGTGCGTCAGATTCAGCAGGACCTGTTCGATCTGCACGCAGTCCGCGCAAACATTGCGGCGACATTTTCTATCAAAGGGGTCAATTCGCAGACCGCGCGTTGCTCACCGGTGTTGCGCAGAAAACCCCGCAGATGGCGCACCACGCCACTGGCAAATGCAGCCGCTTCGCGTGCTTGGTGCAGCGCCTCGGAGAGTTCGCTGGCTTCGCCCCCCCGATCGTCCAAGATGCGCAATGCAGCTTCACAGTTGAGCACGACGGTGCCCAGCGGCTGGTTGAGTTCATGCGCAAGACTCGAGGCGAACTCCCCGGCGGTATTCACACGTGCTGCATGCGTCAACTGCGATCGCAGGCGACGGCGCTCACGGCCCGACTGCTGTTCGCCGGAAACATCCACCATGATGCAGCGGTACGTCGCCGCAGCCGCGGTGCTGGGTACGGCGCGGACGCTGATGAGCCGCAGAGTGACGATGCGGCCCTGTCGATTCTTGACTCGAAGCTCCTGCGTCAGGCAACCGTTGCAGGTAAGCAAAAGTTGCTGATGCTCGGAAAACAGTGGCTTGTCACTGTTCGCAACCCATCGCGAAAAGCGCTTACCCGCCAACCACGATGCCTCCCATCCGAGTAGGGCTGCGCCGGTGCAATTGATCTTCTCGATCCCGCCGAGCCCATTCAACAGCATATAGCCCACCGGGGCGTGCTCGAACAGATTGATGTAATCGGGAGCCGCAACTGAAACGGCATCTTCTGACGGTCGAGGTTGAGCTGGCGGGCGGCGGCGCTTGAAGGGCACTTCTGACACCAATTTCCCCCTACGCCGTTGCCCATGCAAATCCCGGCGGCATACAGCCTGCCGCCCTCGGCACATAAAAGCTGTAGGAACCCTCACTATGTGAGCGGATGCAAAGTCCTGCCGAGCATTCCGCCGCAATTGATTCAGCGAGGTGCTGACAAAAGGTAAAGCCAAAGACGAAGTTGATCGCCTGGAGCTCAATGGTGCGCCGCCGCGCCGATCAACAATTCGACCCCGCCGCCGCAATTGCTTAGAGTGGCGCTTTGGACGGCAGGGGTTACAGCATGAAAGTGGCACTCATCGGCGCGACGGGCAATATCGGCAGCAAGATCACCGCGGAACTGTTGCAGCGCGGTCACGCCGTTACGGCGATCGCGCGCAATCCCGAGAAGGCTCCCAAAGTTCCAAACGTCAAGGCGGTCAAAGGCGACGTCACCGACCCCGACAGCGTTGCGGCATTGCTCCGGGGGCATGATGCCGTCATCAGCTCGGCACCGTTCAGCCCAGGCATCTCGGTCAAGGTGCTGGAAGCGGTGCGCAAATCCGGCGTCAAGCGCTATATCGCGGTGGGCGGTGCCGGTTCTCTGAAGTCCGCGGACGGCAAACTCGTCATGGACAATCCGCAAATCCCGGCCGAGTGGATGCCGAGCATCAAGGAGGGCGCGGAGCTCCTGAAGCTGCTGCGCGCTGAGCAGCAGCTGGAATGGACCTTCTTTTCGCCGGCGGTTTCCATCGGCCCGGGCGCGCGCACGGGCAAGTTCCGCCTGGGCGGTGATGAGGTCGTCACGGCCGCAGATGGCAAGAGCTCCATCTCCTACGATGATTACGCCATCGCATTAGTCGATGAGCTCGAGCATCCGAAACATGTGCGTCGCCGGTTCACCATCGGCTACTGAGGGCTCAGCCGCGCGGATCCAGGTACTTGGCCTCAAACATCACGAACGCCCCAAGCCCCGGTGCCGGTTCGAAGAACCGCGAATTGGCGTCATTGACGATCACCGATCCCACATACGACTTGTTGAACATGTTCTCGATGCGCAGGTACTCGCTGGTCTGCCAGCTGGCGCTCTTCTGCTCAAAACCCGTCCGCAGGTTCTCGGTCCAGTAGCCACCCGCATAGCCGGTGTTGCGGTCATCCGCGTAAATGCGCGATCGCACCAGGGTTTCAGCCGTGGCAAAGAAGCCGGAAGCCGGATGGCGCCAGGTCAGACCGGCATACAGGATGTTCTCCGGAATGGCGGGCAGGTAGTTGCCTGCCGGAATCACCAGCGTCGTGCAAGGCGTTCCCGCACACCCGGAGTACGCATCTTCCACCACCGCCCGCAGGTAGGAATAGGCGATGCGCGCCTCGAAATTCGCGGGCAGGTCCGCTGTCACGCCCAGCTCCGCACCCTTGCGCTGGGTGGCGCCGATGTTCTCGTACACGGAGCGGCCGCCGGAGCTCTGCAGAACCCCCAGCTCGTCTTCCGTATGGATCAGGAACACGGCCGCATCGGCGCGGAAATCCGCGCCACGGGTCTTCACGCCCACCTCGTAGTCGTCGCTGCGCGCGGGCTGCAGCCCGAAGTTCAGGCCCGGCAGGCTGCCGTTGATGGAACGGTAGGCAAGCTCGTTCAACGTCGGGGTCTCAAAGCCGCGGCCGAATGAGGCATAGGTGCTGATGTCATCGGTGAGCCCGTAGCTCAGACCCGCGACCGGATTGGTCGCGGAATAGCGCGTGCCGCTCAGGGGCAGCGCGCCACTGACGGACAGATGGCTGTGCGAGGTGATGTCGACGATGCTGTTGCGGATGCCGGCCGTGGCGTGCAGGCGGTGCGTCAGATCCCACTGCGCCTGGAAGTACTCATCCAGATCGTGCACGAGATTGGTCTCGTCCCGGCGCAAGTCTCCCTCGACACCGAGTTCCGTACCAATGTAATTGAGATAACCGCGCCGATGTTCGTCCAGATCATCGTAGCTGACCCCCGCCGTCGTGGTCAGTGTCGTGCCCAGGAAATCCCGATGATCAGTGAAATGCACGTCCGTACCGCTGTAATTGCGCGCCAGGTCGATGACACCGCCGGGGCTGGTGGGCGCCGCCTGGGTGGACAGCGGAATGGACTGGAACTGGGTCGTCTGCCGATGACCGCTGTACACCATGGCCACCAGACTGTCGTTGCTGCCGAACTCGCGTTCATAGGTCATTCCCAGCTGCTCCTGGGCCAGCGACTTTCTGGTATTGAACATCTCGGCGCCGGTGCCGGCCTGAATGGGATTGGCGAGCACCTGCGCCGTGGTCAGACCCAGTGGATCCTGCACGAAGGGCGTCTCGACGGCGTTGGCGATGAAGGTCAGCTGCGAGACGTCATCCAGCTTCACGCGCACTTTGCTGTTCAGCAGATTGCGCTGCGCTTCGCTGTGTCGGCGGTAACCATCGGTCTGGAAGTGCGAAACATCCAGTATGTAGTTGACCGGCCCCGTATCACCGCCCACCAGCGCCGAATAGCGCTGGGTATCCAATGACCCGTATTCCATCGTCGAACCCAGCTCGAAACCCGGCGGACCGTCGGCGGTGAAGATCGCAATGACCCCGCCGGAGGAGTTGCCATAGAGAGCGGAGAACGGTCCCCGCAGCACTTCGATGTGATCAGCGGAACCCAGATCAAACTGCGAGAACTGGCCCTGGCCATCCGGCATGGTGCCCGGGATACCGTCCGAATACAGGCGCACGCCGCGCACGCCAAAGCTGGAGCGCGCACCAAAACCGCGCGAGGAGATCTGCAGGTCCTGGGCGTAATTCTGCCGGCTCTGTACGGACACACCGGGTACCGTGTCGAGCGACTCGGACAGGTTCACCTGTGATTGCCCCTCGTGCAGGGTGGCCGCATCGACACGATCCACGGACATCGGCAGTGTCAGGCTGTCCTGGGGGATGCGCGTCGCCGTGACGACCACTGTGTTCAACGCGGAACTGGAGTCTTCAACCGGCGCATCGGCCGCCAGTGTCGCCCGGCTGCCCAGCAGCACGCATATCGAGATCAGGATCCCCGGTGGGTGGCGACGCATTCGTGGCATTCCTTGGGATTCAAAGGTGCGGGTGGTCTGCGGGTGCGCAACAATGCGGACTTGGGCACACCGGTGCAATACAGATAAACGCTAAAAATCCGCATTTCGCTACAATGCCAGGGTGCAGCAGCTAGCAGTCATGACCCCAGGGAAACAACTACGGAAACAAGCAGGGACACCACCCACCAACAGCGGCGGACTGTTCGTGATTTCAGCGCCATCCGGCGCCGGCAAGACCTCGTTGGTGAAGGCACTGCTGGAACGCAATGCGGCGCTGACAGTGTCCGTGTCTCACACCACCCGCGCGCCGCGCGCGCAGGAGCTGCAGGGCCGCGAGTACTGGTTTGTGAGCCCGCAGGAATTCCAGGAGTTGTTGGCGCGGGGGGAATTCCTCGAGCATGCCAGGGTGTTCGACAACTTCTACGGCACCGGCCGGGCGAGCGTGGAAACGTTGCTGACCAGGGGCCGCAGTGTGATCCTGGAGATCGATTGGCAGGGCGCCCGGCAGGTGCGCCAATCCGCCCCCGGATGCACCACCATTTTCATATTGCCACCCTCACGGGCCGCTCTCGAGGAGCGCCTGCGCAACCGCCGGACAGATTCCGATGCGGTCATCGCACGGCGCCTCCAGGATGCCGTCAGCGACATGTCCCACTACGGTGAATTCGGCTATGTGGTGGTCAACGACGACTTCGACACCGCCTGCCGGCAGCTGGAGAGCATACTGGCCGGCAGCGGTCAGGCGTTGCTGAGCGATCGCGCGGAGCTGGCGCCCCTGCTGGGCGACCTGCTGGCCCCCCCGGCTTGACGACCGCCGAGCGACTGGCCAAAGCGGCGCCGTTTGCCGTAGACTTCTGACCCTCTTCCGCCCCTCTTGGCGGGCACTTATTACCAAAGTTAGCAGGATATGGCCCGAATCACCGTCGAAGACTGTCTCACGAACGTCGATAACCTGTTCCAGCTGGTGCTGCTGGCCTCGCAGCGCGCCCGCCGCCTGGCCAATGGCGCCGAGCCCACTGTGGCCTGGGAAAACGACAAGCCCACGGTTGTCGCCCTGCGCGAAATCGCCGAAGGCTCGGTCACCGCCGAGATGATGAGCGAGCCGGAGCCCCCGCCGGTGGAGCCGTCCATGCCGGATGCCGAATCCATGGCATTCCGGGCCCCGCAATTTGGTCTTGGAGACTGACTCCGAGGCTTGACCTATGGACTATGCGTCTTCGCTCCTGGGACTGATCCCCGGTGCAAGGCGCGCCACGCCGGGGCTGAAAGACTTGCTGGCCACGGTGGGCACCTACCTGCCGCCCGAGCAGGTGGAACGCATCCGGGAGGCCGCCGAGTTCGGCGCCTCGGCGCATAAGGGCCAGACCCGCCTGAGCGGCGAGCCCTATATCGCCCACCCAGTGGCTGCGGCGGCCATTCTCGCCGACCTGCACCTCGACACCGACACCATCATCGCGGCCATCCTCCATGACGTCATCGAGGACACGCCCACTCCCAAGGACCAGCTGGCCCAGCGTTTTGGGGCTGACGTCGCGGAGATCGTCGATGGCGTCACCAAACTCGACCAGATCAAGTTCAAGAGCCGCGAGGAGGCGCAGGCCGAGAGCTTCCGCAAAATGCTCCTCGCCATGGTGCGCGACCTGCGTGTGGTGCTGGTCAAGCTCGCTGACCGCACCCACAACATGCGCACCATCGATGCCATGGCGGTGGCGCGGCGGCGCGCCATTGCACGCGAGACGCTCGAGATTTATGCGCCCATCGCCGAGCGCCTCGGTCTGTATGACCTGAAGCTGGAACTCGAAGATCTGGGATTCGCGGCCCTGTATCCGCAGCGCTACCGGGTGCTGCAGCGCGCGCTCAAACGCGCGCGCGGCAATCAGAAGGAGTTCCTGAAGAAGATCGAGGCGCAGCTCACCGCCGCGCTGATGAAGAACGACATTGTCGCGCGGGTCGCCGCGCGCGAGAAGCACCTGTACAGCATCTACCGCAAGATGCAGCGCAAACGCTCCACGCTCAATGAGATCGTTGACGTCTACGGTCTGCGGATCGTGGTGGACAAGGCTGACACCTGTTACCGCGCGCTGGGTAGTGTGCACAGCGTGTTCAAGCCCATGCCCGGACGCTTCAAGGACTACATCGCCATCCCGCGCGTCAACGGCTACCAGTCACTGCACACCACTTTGTTCGGCCCCAATGGGGTGCCCATCGAGGTGCAGATCCGCACCGAGGACATGCACAGCGTGGCGCAAAGCGGCATCGCGGCGCACTGGCGCTACAAAACCGGTGAGAGCGTCGGCTCCTCACAACAGGAACGCGCGCGCGAATGGCTGTCGCGGCTGGTGGAGTTGCAGGAGGGCGGCAGCACTTCCGAAGAGTTCCTGGAAAGCGTCAAGGTCGACCTTTTCCCCGACAAGGTGTACGTGTTCACGCCCAAGGGCGAGATCCTGCGCCTGCCCAGTGGCGCCACCGTGGTCGACTTTGCCTATTCGGTGCACACCGATATCGGCAATCGCTGCGTGGCCGCCAAGGTGGACCGGCGCCTGACACCACTGCGTACCGTACTGCGCAACGGTCAAACGGTGGAGATCATCACCGCCAAGGGCGCAATGCCCAATCCCTCCTGGGTGAATTTCGTGGTCACCGCCAAGGCGCGCAATGCGATCCGCCATTATCTGAAGGGCCTGCGGCGCTCGGAAGCCATCGCCCTTGGCACCCGGCTGCTCAACCAGTCGCTGGGCGAATTCCATCTGGCCTTGGAGGATGTGACGCCCTCGCAGATGCAATCGGCCGTTGGTGAGTTTGGTATGAAGGACATCGATGAGCTCTTCGAGCGCCTCGGCATGGGCGAGCGACTGGCGCCGCTGGTGGCGCGCCGCCTGCTGCCCGCAGGTCCCCAGGAACCGGGCAGCGAGACCGCCGCTCCCGGGGTCATGGCCATCGCCGGTACCGAGGGGCTGCTGGTCGCCTACGCCCGTTGCTGTTTCCCGATTCCCAATGACCCGGTCATCGCCTTCCTGTCGAGCGGCCGCGGCGTGGTCGTGCATCGGGAGACCTGCGTGAACGTCGAGGACTACCGCAAGCACCCGGAGAAATGGCTGCCGGTATCCTGGCAGGCCACACCGGATCGGGTCTTCAGCTCGCAGATCCGGGTCGATGTCCCCAATCGCATGGGCATACTGGCCGCGGTGGCCGCAGCCATCGCTGGCACCGAAACCAATATCGAGCGGGTATCCGTGGAAGAGCGTGAGTCGGAAACCTCGGTGCTGGATTTTGAACTGCGGGTACGCGATCGTGCGCAGCTCGCCGCCGTCATCCGTTCCATCCGCCGCATGCCGGAAGTGGTGCGCGTCGTGCGCATCCTGGCGGCACATTCACGCAAGAGGCAGGAGGACAAGACATGACGCACACGATCATCCACACCGACGCTGCGCCAAAGGCCATCGGCACCTATTCGCAGGCCGTTCGTGTGGGCAAAACCGTCTACGTTTCGGGCCAGATCCCACTGGATCCGCGTACCGGTGAACTCGTCACCGCAGATATCGAGGCGGAGATCCGCCGTTCGTTCGACAACCTGCTCGCCATCGTGACCGCAGCCGGGGGTAACTTCTCGCAGGTGGCCAAGGTGACCGTCTTCCTGACGGACCTGGTGCATTTTCCGAAAGTAAATGAAGTCATGGCGACCTACTTCCGGCAGCCTTATCCCGCCCGCGCTGCCGTCGGTGTCGCGCAGCTGCCGAAGGGCGCACGCGTGGAAATCGAGTGCATCCTCTGTCTTGACTGAGGCGCCGACACCTCCTGCCGGGCCGCTGCGGGCGGCTGAGCAGCATCCGGTCACGGCCCTGCGGGGCGTCGGCTCAGCGTTGGCCGAACGCCTCGCGAGGCTGGGCATCACGCAGGTACAGGACCTGCTGTTCCTGCTGCCGACGCGCTATGAGGATCGCACCCGCATCCGCACCCTGGGTGGCCTGACACCGGGCGAACATGCAGTGGTCGAAGGGGAAGTGCAGCTCACCGAGGTAACGTTCCGCAGGCGGCGCCAGCTGCTGTGCCGGATCAGTGACGGCTCAGGGTTTCTGACCTTGAGATTCTTCCACTTCACCGCCGCGCAGCACCACGCACTCACCCGGGGTCTGCAGCTGCGCTGCTATGGCGAGGTGCGACGCGGGCCGATGGGTCTGGAGATCGTGCATCCGGAATACCGGCGGGTGAACCAGGAACCAGCCGCACTGGAGGAATCCCTGACGCCGATGTACCCGGCCACCGAGGGGCTCACGCAGCCGCGGCTGCGCATGCTGATCGGCCAGGCGCTGGGCGCACCCGGCAGCACCGCGGTCCGCGACTGGTTACCGCCCGAGGTCCAGGGCTCCTTGAGTCTACCGGGCCTGCGCGAGGCCCTGGAGCTGCTGCACCGGCCACCCCGAACCCAGGATGCTGCGCAGTTGCTGACGGGGCATCACCCGGCGCAGCGCCGCCTCGCTTTCGAGGAACTGCTGGCCCATCAGTTGAGTCTGCGGTTGCGCAAGCTGCGCACGGCCGCCGAGCCGGGGCTGCCGCTGCATGACCCTGGCGAGCTGCGGACACGGCTGCTCGCCGCCCTGCCGTTCCAACTGACCGCAGCCCAGCAACGCGCTCGCGCCGAAATCGACGCGGATCTGCTGGCGCAGCATCCCATGCTGCGTCTCCTGCAAGGCGATGTCGGCTGCGGCAAGACGGTGGTCGCAGCCCTGGCCGCCGCCCGCGCCGTGGGCAGCGGCCAACAGGTGGCGCTGATGGCGCCCACGGAGCTGCTCGCTGAACAGCACGGGCGCAATCTGAACGACTGGTTCAAGGCGTTGGACCTGCCCGTGGCGGTGCTGACGGGTTCGCAGCCGGCACGCGCCCGACGCAGCGCTGAGGCCGGTATTGCCTCAGGGGCGATTCAGATCATCGTTGGAACGCATGCATTGTTTCAAAAAGGAATCAATTTTGCGAACCTGGCCCTGATCATTGTCGATGAACAGCATCGCTTCGGCGTGCAGCAGCGCATGACATTGCAGGAAAAGGGGCGCGCGGCGGGGCTGATGCCCCACCAGCTGATCATGACCGCCACACCCATCCCCCGAACGCTGGCCATGACGGCGTACGCGGACCTGGACATCTCTGTGATCGATGAACTGCCACCGGGGCGTACCCCTGTGGTCACGGTGGTCATGGCCGACGCGCGGCGCCATGAGGTGGTCCAGCGCATCCTGCTGGCGTGCCGCTCGGGTCGGCAGGCCTACTGGGTCTGCCCCCTCATCGATGAATCCGAGGAGCTGCGCTACCAGGCCGCCGAGGAAACCGCGATCGCGTTGCGCGAGGCACTGCCGGAACTGACTGTGCAGCTGGTGCATGGACGCCAGCCCGCCGCCCAGCGGGAAGCCACCATGGCAGACTTCAAGGCCAACCGCATCCAGCTGCTGGTGGCCACCACCGTCATCGAAGTGGGCGTGGATGTACCCAACGCGACGCTGATGGTCATCGAGAACGCCGAGCGCATGGGCCTGGCGCAGCTGCACCAGTTGCGCGGCCGGGTCGGCCGGGGTGCGGAGGCCTCGATGTGCGTGCTGCTGTATCGTGCGCCGCTCTCGCAGCTGGCACGCGCGCGGCTGCGCACCATCCGTGAGACCACGGACGGCTTTGAAATTGCGCGACGTGATCTGGAGTTGCGGGGACCCGGTGAACTGCTCGGCACCCGCCAGACAGGCCTGGCACAGCTGCGGGTGGCGGACCTGGCTCGCGATACGGATCTGCTGCCGGGGGTACAAAAGACCGCTGAGCTGATGCTGCGCGAGTATCCGGATAACATTACGCCACTGATCGCGCGCTGGATTGGCGCGGGCGAGCGTTACGGAACCGTTGGCTGAACCTTGAACACGCCTATGGCAGATGACTTGGTGCTGGATCCGCAAATGCCGCCGCCGCGACCGGCAACGGCGCCGCTGTCCTATCGCCTGGGGCGCAGGCTCGAGGAATATGCGCGTCTGGCCCGGCTGGACCGGCCCATCGGCATCTGGCTGCTGCTATGGCCGGTGCTGTGGGCATTGTGGATCGCCGGCAATGGGCGACCGAATCCCCGGACCCTCATAGTGTTTGCGCTGGGCGTTTTCACCATGCGCGCCGCCGGCTGTGTCATCAACGACCTCGTTGATCGGGATATCGATCCCCGCATCCGGCGAACCCGGCAACGGCCGCTGGCCGCGCGGCGCGTCACGCCCTTGGAGGCGGTGGTGCTGTTCCTGCTGCTGTCCGCCGCGGCGCTGTGGCTGGTCCTGCAACTGAATACGCTCACCGTCCGCCTGTCGCTGATCGGGGCCGCGCTCACCGTGAGCTACCCCTTCATCAAACGCTTCTTCCCATTGCCCCAGCTGTACTTAGGGGTTTCATTCGGCGGCTGGGGGGTTCCCATGGCCTTTGCCGCGCAGACCGGCCAGGTGCCGCGCATCGCCTGGGTGGTGTTCATGGCGGCCGTGGTCTGGGCGGTGGTCTACGACACCCTCTATGCCATGGTGGATCGCGAGGATGACCTGAAGGTCGGGGTGCGTTCCACGGCCATCGCCTTTGCCGACATGGACCGGGTGATGATCGGAATCCTGCAGGTGCTGATGCTGGCGGCACTGAGCCTGGTGGGCCGTACCCTGCATTTCGGCGCCTGGTTCTACGGCGGCCTGGGTGTGGCCGCCGTAACCTGCCTCTACCAGCAATGGCTCATCCGCCGTCGCGAGCCTGACAGGTGCCTGCACGGCTTCCTGAACAACAATTACACCGGCATTGCGATCTTCGCCGGCATCCTGCTGCAGTACCTGTACGCCTGAACCTTCAGGTGGCGGCCGGCAACTGGTCCCCGGGCACCCAGAAACCATGGATCTGGCCGGCAATCCGGTACGGCATCTTCACTGTCGCAATCGGACCCGCGTCCAGATGCGCCGTGTCCACCAGCACCAGGTCGGAGCGGCCGCCTTCGCGCGGATGGGACGCCACGCCGATCAGATAGCCGTCGCCTTCCGGCGCGCCCGTGTGGCGCGGCACGAAGCACATTTCCGCCAGGCTCACCTCCGGGCCCAGCGAGAAGAACTTCGCCGTGCGGGTCATGTGATCGAACATCGCCCAGCGGCTGCCGGTCGCCCGATCACTGCTCAGCAGGAAGCCATAGCGGTAGGGCACCGTGTGGTAGCGGTCATCCTGCCGCGACAGGCCGCCCGAGACACCGGGATACAGGTTCTCGATCTCGTAGCTCGTGGCCTTGCGGTTGGCCATGTTCACGCTGTAGCGCATGACGCGCCCGGCGGCCTTCACCGGGTCGAACTTTTCGTGCAGCTGCGGGAAGAAGGGAAACTGGTTGGAATCCGCGCCATCGACGTCGAAGTAAATCTTGTCCCCGTCGTTCCAGGTGCCCATGGTGTGCGTGGCCATGTAGCCCGGCCCTTTGAACCAGCGCAGATCCTTGCCATCGCCGCCGCGACGCATGATTCCCAGCCAGCTCGGCAACGTGGAATCCCAGGCGAAGTGGGGGCCACCGTCCTTGATGATGTCCATGTTCGTGGCCATGGGGTTCACGTAGAAAATCACGTACTTTTGCGTGACGCCGAAGTCGTGGATCATGCAGGCGTATGGCACCTTGATCCACGCTGACCAGTTCACCGCGCCGTGGCGGTCGGCGGAAAACACGAACACATCATTGGTGGCCAGACCCTTCGCCTCATAGCCGAAGGCCACCAGCTCGCCGGTGTGCGGATCGATCTTCGGGTGCGCCGTGAAGGTCTGCCCCTTGAGCCCACCGTTGAAGGTGTAGTAATCGTCGACGGTTTCCAGAGTCAGCGGATTGAGGGCCACCGGCGGGCTGTCTTCCTTCATCGCCAGCAGGCGCCCGTGATGATAGAAAATCTGCGTGTTGGCCGTGCCGCGGCTCAGGGCCTTGACACTGGGGTCATCCGTCGTCGGATTGCGGTACATGCCGAACAAAGACCGGCGCGCCGCGTGCTGCGCCTTGTAGCGCTGGGTGCGTGCATAGCGGCTGCGGAAATCCACGTGGCCGTCCTTTATGCGAAAGGCGCCGATATGGCCCTCACCATCGAACGGAATGTCGTGGCTGTAGATCGCAGGCTTGGGGTACTGGGGATCCGGACCGACCCGAAAGAAGATGCCGTCCAGGTCCTTGGGCAAGGTGCCTTCCACCTCACAGTCGTACAAGTCATTTTCCGAGCGGTAAACGGCGCCCGCAGCGCTGCCACCGCCGCCGAAGCCGCCGCGTTCCTTCGGAAAGAGCACCTCGGCCTGGGCGCTGGCGGGCAGGACCAGCCCGCCCACGGTTGCGGCAGCACCGGCGCTCGCGCCGGCAACTGCGCCAATGAAGCTGCGGCGGCTCAGAGAACCCAAGGCAGCGGAATCTTCAGGGATGGTGGGCGGTTTGCGGCTCATGATCGAGACTCCTTCGCGGCGGAAAAACCCGGTGGATCATACGCGCATTGCCGTGCTATCGGCGCCAGGACCTTGGTAGATTTTTGACCAATTGTCACCTCAGCAGGTAGCTTCCAGTTGACAGTGGCGAGCGCGCCCGGGAACATCACCCGGCGTACCAATAGAAGGATAACCGATGAGCAGCTGCGCGCCTGTTGCCGGCATTGGCCCCTCCCACGACGGCCCGCGCCGTGACTGGAGCGTGGCTCAGATCGAGGGGCTGTTCGCCCAGCCCTTCCTGGATCTGCTGCTGGAGGCGCAACGGATTCATCGTCAGCATTTCGCGCCCAATACGGTGCAGATGAGCATGCTGCTCTCGATCAAGACGGGCGCCTGCCCGGAGGACTGCGCCTACTGTCCGCAGAGCGTCCGCTACGACACCGGACTGTCACGTGAAGCGCTGCTGGAAGTGACCGCCGTGAAGGCCAGCGCGGAGCGTGCGAAAGCCGCTGGCGCGACCCGCTTCTGCATGGGTGCGGCCTATCGTTCACCCAAGGCCCGCGACCTCGAGGTCATCTGTGCCATGGTGAGCGAGGTGCGCGCCTTGGGGCTGGAGACCTGCGCCACGTTGGGGATGCTCGAGCCCGCGCAGGCCCAGCAGCTCAAGGCCGCGGGCCTCGATTTCTACAATCACAATCTGGACACCTCCGAGGAGTTCTACGGGGAGATCATCACCACCCGCACCTTCCAGGATCGGCTGGATACGCTGTCCGCGGTCCGCGATGCGGGCCTCAAGGTCTGCTGCGGCGGGATCGTCGGCATGGGCGAGTCCACGCGCGATCGCGCCTCGATGCTGGCCACACTGGCCGGCCTGCCGCAGCATCCGGAGAGCGTGCCCATCAATGAGCTGGTGCAGGTTCCCGGCACGCCGCTGCACGGCACCGCGCCGGTGGACCCTTTCGATTTCATCCGCACCATCGCCGTGGCGCGCATCGTGCTGCCGCGCTCCCATGTGCGGCTGTCCGCCGGGCGCACCCAGATGAGTGACGAGATGCAGGCCCTGTGCTTCATGGCCGGCGCCAACTCCATCTTCTACGGGGAGAAGCTGCTCACCACGGGCAACCCCGACGTCGAGAAGGACCGCAATCTGCTGGTGCGCCTGGGCCTGACTCCGGAAGCCGCCGGGCACGCATGAGGGCGGCCGTGCTGCGGACGCGCCTCGCGCAGCTGACTGCGCAGCATCTGCGGCGCCAGCGGCGCACGGTGTCCGCGATCGAGTCCGGCGGCCACCCCGCAGTGGTGGTGGACGGCCAGCGGCTGACCAACTTCTGTGGCAATGACTACCTGGGACTGGCCGCGCATCCTGCCCTTAGCGATGCGCTGAGCCGCTGTGCCGCGCTTGCCGGCACCGGCAGCGGTGCCTCACACCTCGTCTGCGGGCATGGCGTGGAACACGAACGGCTCGAGTCAGACCTTGCGCAGTACACCGGACGGCAGCGCGCGCTGCTGTTTTCCACCGGGTACATGGCGAATCTTGCGGCCATCACCTGCCTGGCCGCGAGGGATTCGCGGATCGTCATGGATCGGCTGTGCCATGCATCGTTGATCGATGCAGCCCGTCTGTCCGGCGCGCGCCTGAAGCGCTTCCCGCACGGGGATGCGGCCGCGGCGGCCGCGGCGCTGCACGGCAATGCCGTATCTGGTGCCGATCTGCTGGTCACCGACGGTGTCTTCAGCATGGACGGCGATCTGGCGCCACTGCCGCAACTGGCTGCAGGGGCTGCAGGGGCTGCGGCCTGCCTCATCGTCGATGACGCTCATGGCCTGGGGGTCATGGGCGCCACGGGCCGCGGCACCGTGGAGCATTTCCACCTCGATGCCACCACCGTGCCGATTCTGGTGGGTACGCTCGGCAAGGCCTTCGGCTGCTTCGGCGCCTTCATCGCGGCGGACGAAGACTACATCGAGTGGCTGCTGCAGTCCGCGCGCAGCTACATTTATACGACCGCGCTGCCGCAGCCGGTCGCCGCCGCGGCCCGCGCGGCGCTGGCCGTCAGCGTGGCGGAGAGCTGGCGGCGCGAGCGGGTGCTCGAGCTTGCCGCGCGCCTGCGTCGCGGCGCGGCGCGGGCGGGCATTGCGCTGCTGCCATCCATCTCGCCCATCCAGCCGGTTGTGCTGGGCGACAGTGCCCACGCATTGTGGGTGAGCGAGCAGTTGTTTCGTGCCGGGTTCTGGGTCGCGGCCATTCGACCGCCGACTGTGCCTGCGGGCTCCGCGCGACTGCGGATCACGCTGTCCGCGGCGCACACCGAGCAGCAGGTCGAGGCCCTGATCGACGCCCTGGCCCAGGCGCTGCGTGTGCCTTATGCAGCCGCCTGATTCCTTCGTTCTGGATCGGCGCGCGGTACGCGCGGCTTTTGACCGCGCCAGTGCCACGTACGATGCGGCCGCGCTGCTGCAGACACGGGTGCGCGATGAGCTGCTGTCGCGGCTGGATCTGGTCCGCATCGCCCCGGAGGTGATCGTGGACCTGGGGTGCGGCACCGGGCAGGGCACCCGCCATTTGAAGGACCGCTATCGCAGCGCCATGGTGATCGGAGTGGATCCCGCATGGGGGATGCTGCGCGAGATGCGCCGTCGCAGCGGCTGGTTGCGGCCTCTGCAGCGGGTCTGCGGGGATGTGTTGCAACTGCCCTTCAGGGACGGGACCGTCAGCCTGATGTTCAGCAACCTGATGCTGCAATGGTGCGATAACCTCGATGCGGCGTTGACGGAAATCCGACGTGTCCTGAGCGCCGATGGGTTCCTCGCCTTCACGACCTTCGGCCCCGATACCTTGCGCGAATTGCGCCATGCGTGGGCTGCCGCGGACGGCGGCAGCCATGTCAGCGGGTTTCGCGATATGCATGACATCGGCGATGCGCTCACGCGCGCCGGGCTCGCGGAGCCGGTGATGGACGTGGAGCGCTTGACCATGACCTACCCGGACGTCGCCGCGATCACCCGCGATCTGAAAACCATCGGCGCCCACAACGCCACCGCGGCCCGCGCCCGCGGCCTCACCGGCAAGGGACGCTGGCGCGCCATGACCCAAGCCTATGAAACGCATCGTCAGGCGGGTCTCCTGCCCGCCACGTACGAAGTGGTTTACGGTGCAGCCTGGGGCGCGCGCGGTCGTGCGGCCGCCCCGGTAGTGCAGGGTGAAGTGCATATTCCAGTACATGGCATACGCCGCCACCGGGACTGCTGATGTTGGGCGGCCTGTTTGTGACCGGTACCGACACCGCAGTGGGCAAGACTGTCGTCGCGCGACTCATCGTGCGCTCACTGGTGAGCACCGGTGTTCGCGTGGCGGTCATGAAGCCGGTAGCGGCGGGCAGCTTCATGACGCCCGCGGGGCCGCGCAATGAGGATGCGCTGGGTCTGATTGCGGAAAGCAACGTCGTCATGCCCTACGCCGCGGTCAATCCTTACTGCCTCGCTTCCCCGGTGTCACCGCACCTGGCGGCTCGCGAGGCAGGCGTCAGCATCGAGTTATCGCGCATCCAAGCAAGCTTCTCGGCTTTGCGGGCGGCGGCGGACCAGGTGATTGTGGAGGGGGCCGGCGGCTGGCTCGCGCCGCTCAACGAGCGCGAGTTCGTCGCGGATCTGGCCGCCGCGCTTGACTTGCCGGTACTGCTGGTCGTGGGGCTGCGCCTGGGTTGCCTGAATCACGCGCTGCTGAGCGTGGCCGCCATACGGCAGCGAAGGCTGGAGCTGGCGGGCTGGATTGCCAACCACATCGAAGCGGATTTTCCCCGCGCGGCAGACAATGTGGCGACCCTGACGCAGCACATCGGCATGCCACCCATCGCGCGCGTGGACCATGATCGGATCGCTCCTGCGGCGGGGCATCTGCCGGCCGGCGCGATTCACCGCCTGATTCAGGCAGCCACGTGCAAGCAGTTGACTTGAATAAACAATTTTACCCTGTAACATGCACAGCTCTCCTGCAGAACCCATGCCCTGAATCGAGGTGCCGGAGCGGTGGAGTCAGCGCACGCCCGTATCGTGATTGCTCCCAACTGCTCGCTCAGCGCGCGGGGCGCTGTGCTTTTTTTTCTGACCGCGTGTGCTCCGTGTTTTGGTGTCGCCGGCGTATTGACATTTTTGGGGTTCTGGCCGGTGCTGCCCTTTGCCGGCCTGGAAATGCTGCTTCTCGGCGCCGCACTGCGCATCAGCCTTGCGCGCCGAAATAACCGCCAGACCATAGACATTTCCGAGTCAGATGTGGTCGTGCAGACCAAGATCGGCAAGGTGAGCAGCGAGGTTATGTTTCCGCGGCACTGGGCACAGGTTAAACTGCGCCGTTCTACGTCGCGCCTGCATCCGAGCCGCCTGGTCATCGAATCGCATGGTCGACAATGCGAAGTCGGTGACTTCCTGACCGAGGAGGAACGCCGCAGCCTATACGCTAAGCTCGCGAAGCTCATAGGCCGCGTCAACGAGTCACCGACGCTGACTTTCAGGTGAGGCCCGAGGTTTTTGCTGGCCGCAGGCCATGAGATACACACAAACATGATGCGCAAATTTTTCTCCCCGCTCGCCGCCGCCGCCCTGGCCTCGAGCCTGTCGTTTGCGGCGCACGCCAAATCAGGCTGGGCCGAGCTGAACATGACCCCGGGCGTGACGGCGATTTCACGCCAGATCTACGGCCTGCACATGATGATGTTCTGGGTGTGCGTATGGGTCGCGGTGGTCGTCTTCGGTGTGATGGCCTATTCGATCTTCGCGTTCCGCAAGTCCCGGGGCGCCGTCGCCGATGTCACCCTCACTCACAGCACCACCGTCGAGATCATCTGGACCGTCCTGCCGATCGCCATCCTGGTGGCCACCGCAGTGCCAGCCGCCACCACCCTGATCAAGACCGAGGACCTGCGCAATTCGCAGCTGACCATCCGGGTCACCGGCTTTCAATGGGGCTGGAACTACGAATACCTGAACTCAGGGGTGAGCTTCTTCTCGAAGCTGGATCGCGCCAGCGATGCCGCCCGACAGCTCGGCTCAGGCGTGGATGTGTTCACCGTGCCCCATTACCTGCTGAACGTGGACCACCCATTGGTGGTGCCCGTGGGCACCAAGGTGCGGGTGCTGGTCACGGCCGCCGACGTGATCCACTCCTGGTGGGTCCCGGCCTTCGGCATCAAGAAGGACGCCATTCCCGGCTTCGTCAACGAAGCCTGGTTCAACGTCGATGCCGACAAGCCCGGCTTGTACCGCGGCAACTGTGCCGAGTTGTGTGGCCGCGACCACGGCTTCATGCCCATTGTGGTGGACGCGCGCTCCAAGGAAGATTTCCAGACTTGGCTGAAGGCTGAACAGCTTGCGCAGCATCCGCCGGCGGCGGCCGAGGCCTCGGCTCCAGCCGCTGCTGCTCCCGCCGCGGCTTCAGCCTCTGCCCCGGCGGCGGTCGCCAAGTAAGCAACCGATACATCTAATAGAGATACGAACATGGCCTACGACTCTCACGTTGCCACCTCACCCGAGCACGATGCGCATGATCACAGGCCGCATGGCTGGCGCCGCTGGGTGTTCGCCACCAATCACAAGGACATCGGCACGATGTACCTGGTGTTCGCCGGTGTGAGCTTCTTCATCGGCGGCACCATGGCCATGCTCATCCGCCTGGAACTGTTCCACCCCGGCATGCAGTTCTTCGATCCGCTGTTCTTCAACAGCATGACCACCATGCACGCGCTGGAGATGATTTTCGGCGCCGTGATGCCGGCCTGGACGGGGCTGGCGAACTGGATGATCCCCATGCAGGTGGGCGCGCCCGACATGGCGCTGCCGCGGCTCAACAATTTCAGCTTCTGGATCCTGCCCTTCGCCTTCATCCTGCTGCTGTCGTCGCTGTTCGTGCCCGGCGGCGGGCCTGCCGGCGGCTGGACCATGTATCCGCCGCTGATGCTGCAGGGTGGCGCGTCCTTCCCCATGACCATCTTCGCCATTCACATGATGGGTATTTCATCCATCCTGGGTGCGATCAATGTCGTCGTGACCATCATGAACCTGCGCGCACCCGGCATGACGCTGCTGCGCATGCCGCTGTTCGTATGGACCTGGCTCATCACCGCCTACCTGCTGATCGCGGTGATGCCCGTGCTCGCGGGCGCGGTCACCATGCTGCTGACCGATCACTTCTTTGGCACCACCTTCTTTACTGCCGCCGGTGGTGGCGACCCGGTCATGTACCAGCATATTTTCTGGTTCTTTGGCCACCCCGAGGTCTACATCCTGATCCTCCCGGCCTTTGGCATCGTCTCGGAAATCATCCCGACCTTCTCGCGCAAGCCGCTGTTCGGCTACGACGCGATGGTGTATGCCACCGCCTCGATCGCCTTCCTGTCCTTCATCGTCTGGGCCCACCACATGTTCACCGTGGGCATGCCGCTGGCCGGCCAGCTGTTCTTCATGCTCTCCACCATGCTGATCGCGATCCCGACGGGCGTGAAGGTGTTCAACTGGACGGCGACCATGTACAAGGGCTCGCTCTCCTTTGAGCCGCCCATGCTGTTCGCGCTGTCGTTCCTGTTCCTGTTCACCATCGGCGGCCTGTCCGGTTTGATGCTGGCCATCGTCCCGGCGGACTACCAGTACCAGGACACGTATTTCGTGGTGGCGCACTTTCACTATGTGCTGGTCCCGGGCGCCGTGTTCGCCATCATGGGCGGCATCTACTACTGGCTGCCGAAATGGACCGGCAACATGTATGACCTGCGCCTGGCGACGTGGCACTTCTGGCTCTCGACCATCTTCGTGAATGTGCTGTTCTTCCCGCAGCACTTCCTGGGACTGGCGGGCATGCCGCGCCGTGTTCCGGATTACGCCGTGCAGTTCACCGATTGGAACATGGTCTCCTCGCTCGGTGGCTTCGCCTTCGGTCTGTCGCAGTTTCTGTTCCCGTATATCATCTGGAAGTGCGTGCGCGGCGGCGTGCGCATCGGCAACCGCGCCTGGGAAGGCGCGCATGGCCTGGAGTGGGAGCTGCCGTCACCGCCGCCGTTCCACTCCTGGACCGATCCGCCGTCGGAAGCCCTGATCCAGCAAGCCGCCGAGCACTGATCCGGCCTCGCTATCTTTGAAAGGCGCTGCATGCCAGACAAGAGTTCCTCATTGCTCAGCGCCGGCCGACGCCGGCAGGTGCGCCGTACAGCCCTGGTGTTGGGCGCTATCGCCGTGGTGTTCTATGTCGGCTTCATTGCGATGATGATCTATCGGGGCTCGCGATGAGCCTGGAGCGCGAGAGCCCCGGTAAGAGCAACCGCTCGCTGACCAGCAAACTGCTCATGTTTGCCCTGGGCAGCTTCGGCTTCGGGTTTGCGCTCGTGCCGCTGTACAACGTGCTGTGCGCGGTGACCGGGCAGGGCGACCAGAAGGCGCTCGCCCGTGCCGCGGTGGTCACCGAACACCCGGATCTGTCCCGCCTGGTGACCGTGGACTTCCTGACCGATGTGCCGGCGAACGGCAATTGGGTATTCCACCCGGTGGACAAGACCATGCGGGTACATCCCGGTGAGCTGTACCTGACCCATTTCTACGCCCACAACCTCATGGGCCATGACACCGTAGCCCAGGCGGTGCCCGATATCTCGCCGTCCAAGGCGGCGGCCTACTTTCGCAAGACCGAGTGCTTCTGCTTCTCGCCGCAGCACTTCGCCGTCAATCAGGAGCGGGTGATGCCGGTGCGGTTTTTTGTCGATCCGTCGCTGCCCAAGTACATCGACCGTCTGACGCTCACGTACACGTTCTACGATTCCTCGACAATGATCAAACCTGAGAAATGACCATGGCACAGGCTCACGCCGCCCCGGACACCAGTCACTACTACGTCCCGCATCACAGCCTCTGGCCCATCGTCGGGTCGGTTTCGCTGTTCTCGATCATGATGGGCATGGTGACGTACTTCAACGACTGGGCCGGACCCTGGGCACTGGCGCCCGGTTTATCGCTCATCGCCTGCACCTTCTTCGGCTGGTTCTACTCCGTCATCGGCGAGAACCAGCACGGGGTCTACAACGTTCAGGTCGATCGCTCGTTCCGCTTGGGGATGATGTGGTTCATCTTCTCGGAAGTGATGTTCTTTGCCGCTTTCTTCGGCGCGCTGTTCTATGCGCGCGTGCTCTCCACGGCATGGCTGGGCGGCCGCTCGGTGCACATCTTCACGAATATTCTGCTCTGGCCCCACTATGACGGCACCTGGCCTACCAACGGCCCCGGGCACGTCGGCGGGCATGCGGACGGCACCTTTCAAACCGTTCCCGCATTCAGCCTGCCGGCCATCAACACCCTGGTGCTGCTCACCAGCGGCGTCACCGTCACCATCGCGCACCACGCCCTGCGTGCGGGCAAGCGTGGGGTGCTGAAGGTGTTCCTGGGGCTGACCTTCCTGCTGGGCTTCTCCTTCGTGGCCCTCCAGGCCCACGAATATACCGAGGCCTATCGCGAGCTGGGCCTGAAACTGAGTACCGGCATCTACGGCTCCACATTCTTCATGCTCACCGGCTTCCACGGTGTGCACGTCACCATCGGTGCGATCATGCTGACGGTGGTATGGCTACGGGTCTGGCGCGGCCACTTCACTCCGGACAAGCACTTCGCCTTCGAGGCCGTGGCCTGGTACTGGCACTTCGTCGACGTGGTGTGGCTGGGCCTGTTCATATTCGTATATTGGCTGTAGGGCCTTGGCGCAGGGGCTGGCCGAAAGAGCCTGAATCCGGGCCCGTTGCAGGGCCGGCCGGTTACAGCCCGTGAGGCCGGATCCACCCCAGTGACCAGGCCACCATCAGCAGGAAGAACAGGCCCAGGGACAGGCCTACCCTCAGGGCCAGTGAGCGAAACATCTTGCGCGAGTCGCCGCCCCCCTTGCGGGACAGCTGGAAGAGTGCCGAGCCCAGGCTCACGACGATAGCCACGAAAATCAGGACGATTACTACTTTGACAGCCGTCTCCACGCCCACCTCCGTCGCAACCCGAATCGGGGCTGTCGGCGGATTATAGATCTTTAGCACCCATGCCCATTGTGAGTATCCGCATCGGCAATCGCCGCTTCGCGCCATCGTGGTTGATGACGCTGCTCACGATCGCGCTGTGCCTGCTGTTCGTGCGGCTGGGCGAGTGGCAGTGGGCTCGCGGGGTGCATCGCCAGGCCGAGTGGGACGCGTTCGCCCGGGGCGCGGACGCCGCGGTGAGCTTGGGCACACAGCCCTCGGGGTCACTGCCACGATTCAAACACGTCAGCGCGGACGGCACCTGGGACGCCGCTCATCAGTTCCTGCTCGACAACCGCAGTCATGGCGGCCTCCCGGGCTATGAAGTGCTGACGCCCCTGCGACTGACAGACGGGCGGGTGCTGTTGGTGGACCGGGGCTGGGTGGCCTTCACCGGCTCACGGGCACGGCTGCCTGATATCACAATCCAGACGCACCAACCGGTAGCCGTGACCGGTCGACTCGATAATCTGCCGGTGGGTGGCCTGGCGCTGGGCCATGCCGCGCCGGCCAACGACGCCCGCTGGCCCAAAGTCACCAGCTTCCCCACGCTGGCGGAGCTGGCGGCGGCCCTGGGCCAGAAGATCGAACCCTGGATGCTGCTGCTGGATCCGAAGAGCGCGGAGGGCTATGTGCGGGACTGGCAGCCCCCCGGGCTTGCACCCCTGCGCCATTTCTCCTATGCCCTCCAGTGGTGGGGATTCGCCGTGACGCTCCTGATCATCTGGGGGATCATGAGCGCCCGGCGCTCCCAGCCGTAGAAGCCCCATGAGCAGCACCATAGATCCAGAACTGCATCGCCGTAATTTCCGCACCGTGTTGGCGCTGGCTGGCCTGTTCCTGTTGCCGCTGCTGCTTTCGTTCTGGCTGTATTACGGACTGCATTGGCGTCCCCACGAGATGAGCAATCACGGCGAACTCATCGAGCCGGTGCGGCCGCTGCCCGACGTGACGCTCCCGGATAGCGCCGGCAGCGCTCAGCGCCACATTTTCCAGCGGCACTGGACCTTGGTGTATGTGGGCAATGGTGCCTGCGATGCGAATTGCCACACCACGCTGTTCTTCATGCGACAGACGCGGCTGTCGCTCAATAACGAGATGGACCGCGTGCAGCGGGTGTTCCTGGCGACCGCGGACTGCTGCGACCGGGACTTCCTGGCGGCCGTACACCCCGGTTTGCGCGTGCTGGATGCCTCGCAGGCGGCCGCGCGGCCCCTGCTGGCCCGGTTTCCCGCAGGGGAACGCGCCCAGTCGCTGTACATCGTGGATCCCTTGGGAAACCTCGTGATGCGCTACGATGCACGCCTGCCGCCGGAGGGTCTGCTCGCCGACCTCAAAAAGCTGCTGCGGCTGTCCAATATCGGCTGAACTCATGCTCCGCGATCCCAATACGACCGTTACCTGGATGCGCCGCGTCGCGCTCCTCGCAGTGCTGCTGGCCTTCGGCGTCGTCGTCCTGGGTGCCTATGTGCGGCTGACCGCCGCGGGTCTGGGTTGCCCGGACTGGCCGGGTTGTTATGGTCACCTCACGCCCACCGGCGCTGCGGCCGGCATTGCCGCGGGCACCACCGACCAGGGCGCGACGCCTTTGAATGTGGGCAAGGCCTGGCGCGAGATGTTCCATCGCTACTTTGCCGGCTCGCTGGTGGTGCTCACGCTGCTCCTGGCCGTGATGGCCTTTGCCCAGCGGCGCTCGCGCGCACCGACCGGTTCCAACGTACCGCTCGCGCTCGCAATCGTTGCCACCATCCTCATCCAGGCCGTCCTGGGCATGCTGACGGTGACTTGGCAGGTGGCCCCACAGATCGTGACGTTGCACCTGTTGGTTGGCCTGACCACCCTCGCGCTGCTGTGGTGGCTATGGCTGACGCTGGACGCGCAGACACCGCGAACCGCGGCGCCTTCCCTGGGACGCAGTCCCCCGGTGGGCTGGGCGCATTCCAACAGCATCAGCCGGCGGTTGGCGTTGCTGGGCCTGGTGGCGCTTGCGGTGCAGATCGCCCTGGGCGGCTGGACCAGCACCAACTACGCCGCCATTGCCTGCCCGGATTTCCCGACCTGCCAAGCCTCCTGGTGGCCACACATGGACTTCGGCCACGCCTTTGTGCTGTGGCATTCCCCGAGCCAGAACTACGAGGGCGGTGTGCTGAGCAATCCGGCGCGCATCGCCATCCATTTCACCCATCGACTGGGTGCGCTCGTCGCCACCGCCGCGCTGCTGCTCGCAGCCATCTGGATCCTGCGGGAACGCAGCCTGACGCGCGCGCACATCGCAGCCGTTGCGGTGCTCGCGGCGCTGGCGCTGCAACTGACCATCGGCGTCGCCATGGTGGTGAACGGCTTCCCGCTGTGGCTGGCCACCGCGCACAACGGCGGCGCGGCCCTGCTGTTGCTCGCCACACTGGCGCTGAATCATCGGCTCATCGCAGCTGGCGCACGCAGTTGATGGAGCAGTGAGCCCTGTGACCATACAGTCCGGATACGCACTTCCCCAGGCGCACTGGCGCCTGTATCTGGCGCTGACCAAGCCGCGGGTCGTGGCACTGATCGTGTTCACGGCCATCGTGGGCACGCTGATGTCGACCCCCGGTATGCCGCCGCTGTCGGCCCTGATCTGGGGCAATCTCGGGATCGCGCTCGCCTCGGGCTGCGCTGCCACCATCAACCATGTGCTCGATCGCCGCATCGATGCGCAGATGTCGCGCACCCGCGGCCGGCCGCTGCCTACCGGGAGTCTCACCGAGCGCCAGGCATTGCTCTTCGCCGCGGTGTTGGGTTTTGTGTCCATGGCGATTCTCGGTGTGCTCGTCAATCTGCTGACGGCGGTCCTGACCTTCATGTCCCTGATCGGCTATGCGGTCATCTACACCGCGTGGCTGAAGCGCGCGACCTCGCAGAACATCGTCATCGGGGGAGCCGCCGGCGCCGCGCCCCCGGTACTGGGCTGGACCGCTGTAACGGGACACATCGATGCGGATGCCTTGCTGCTGTTCCTGATCGTTTTCGCCTGGACCCCGCCGCACTTCTGGGCGCTGGCCATTGCGCGCCGCGACGAATACGCCCGCGCGGGCATACCCATGCTGCCCGTGACGCACGGCATCGCTCACACCCGCCTGCACGTGCTGCTCTACACGGTGCTGCTGGTGGTGGTCACTCTGCTGCCCTTCATGACCCGCCTGAGCGGCCTCATCTACCTGGGCGCAGCGCTGGTGCTTGATGGACTGTTTCTTTATCACGCCCTGGTGCTGAAGATCTCGACGCGCCAGGACCTGCCGATGAAGGTATTCCGGTTTTCGGTCAATTACCTGATGTGGATGTTTGCCGCGCTGCTCGTGGATCACTACCTGCCCACCACACAGCTGCTGAATTGAGCCCAGGGTGATCTGATGCTCATCGAACGCGTCTGGGCAGCCAACGACTACCGCAATTTCCACTACCTGGTGGCCTGCCCCGAGACGGGCGAGGCACTCGCCATCGATCCTTTGGAGTGGAGCCTGTGCCTCAATGCCGCCCGGGCGCGCGGCTGGACCATCACCCAGATCCTGAACACCCACGAGCATGCGGACCACACCGGGGGCAATGCCGGTATGGTGGGTGCGACCGGCGCCAAGGTGCTGGCGCACGCGCAGGCCGCCAGCCGCATCGGCGGCGTGGACCGGGGCCTGAACCAGGGTGATGTGCTGCGCGTGGGCCGCACGGTGGAACTGCAGTGCCTGGACACCCCCGGTCACACGCTCTCGCACATCTGCCTGCTCGGCCATGCCGATACGCCCGCGTTGTTCGCCGGGGATACGCTGTTCAACGCCGGGGCCGGCCACTGTCGCAGCACCGGGCGGCCGGATCTGCTCTATGACACCTTTGCCACGCAGCTGGCACGATTGCCGGACAGCACCCGGCTGTTCCCCGGTCATGAGTACCTGGTCCGCAACCTGGAATTCACGCTCGACCGGGAGCCGGACAATCAGGAGGCAGCGCAACTGCTCAATGCCATGCGCAGCACCACGGCCGCCGCCGCGCCAGTGACCACGCTGGGGCAGGAGAAACGCATCAACACCTTCTTTCGGCTCAGCAATCCGCGCATCATTGCCCGATTGCGGGAGCAATTTCCGGAGCTGGGAGACAGCCCGGACGCCAAGGCGGTCTTTCTGAAACTGCGCGAACTGCGCAATACCTGGTAGCTAGGACACACGGAGATTACGTATGCGCACCCGAGCCGTTCTGATTCTCAGTTCCGCGCTGCTCAGCGCGGCCCCTCTGGCCTGGTCCATTCCCAGTGGCTCGCTCGATGACGGCAGCAACAGTTCCGCGCCACAGGCCGCCCCTTCCGCGCAGGACAAAACCACCTACAGCGCCGCGCTGGCGCTGATCAAGAAAGGCGACGAGCTGGACGCCCAGCACACCGATCATGACGGCGCCCGGGACGCTTACGCCAGTGCCCGAGCCAAGCTGCAGGCGCTGATCGCGCGCTCGCCGCAGATTGCGGAAGCCTGGAACGCCTTGGGGTACACCCAGCGCAAGCTGGGTTCCTATGATGATTCGCTGGCCTCCTATGCCAAGGCGCTGGAACTCAAGCCAGGCTACCCCGAGGCGCTGGAATATCGCGGCGAGGCGTATCTGCGCCTGAACCGCATCCACGATGCCAAGCAGGCCTATCTCGATCTCTTCGCCAGCAACCGCCGGATCGCGGCCACGCTGCTTGCATCCATGAAGGAATGGCTCAAGACCCAGCAAGGCTCGCACGCCGTGGACGCCAGTGTGATCACGGATCTGCAGCAGTGGGTCCAGGAGCGCAGTCAGATCGCCACCCAGACCGCGGCGCTCACCCGGGCGGGCGCCGCAGCAAGCTGGCGCTGAGGTCTGCGCAGGCGGCATGTCAGTCAGGGCGGCCCTGCGGTGCTGGCCGCTGCTGATACTCACCGGTGTGCCCCCGTCCGCCGTGGCGCAGCCGCGGGGGCCGAGCCCCCAGCCCTATGAATGGCATCTGCCGCGCGGCTTCCCGCTACCTGCTGTGCCGGCTGACAATCCCATGTCGGCGGCCAAGGTCGCATTGGGCCGGCGGCTGTTCTTTGAAAACCGGCTGTCGCTGACCGGTCATTACAGCTGCGCCAGCTGCCATGATCCCCGGCGTGCCTATACCGATGGCCGCGCACGCGCAGTGGGCGCAACCGGCGCTACGCTGCCGCACAGCGCCCTGTCGCTGCTCAACGTGGCCTACAACCTGTCCTATGGCTGGCAGCAGCCGCAGGTGCGGTCGCTGGAAGCGCAAATGCGGCAGCCGCTGCTCAATCGTCACCCGCCGGAGATCGGCCTGGCGGGCCGCGAACCGGCAGTACTCGCCGCGCTGGCAGCGGACCCCATGTATCCGCAGCAGTTCGCCGCCGCGTTCGCCAGTGGCATCAGCGTTGCCAACATCATCAAGGCCATCGCCGCCTTCGAGCGCTCGCTCATCGCTGGCAATTCGGCATTCGACGCGTATGTGTTTGCGGGGCAGCATGCTGCCCTGTCTGCCGCAGCGAAACGCGGCATGAGCCTGTTCTTCTCCGCGCGCATTGGCTGTGCGCGCTGCCATTCCGGTTTCAATTTCTCCGGCAACTGGCGCGACAGCCTGGGGCCTACCGGCAAGGCGAGCTTCGCGGATGATGGCCTGGGGGTAGGTCCGGTGCGCGTCCCCACGCTGCGCAATATCGCGCTCACCGCCCCGTACATGCACGATGGCCGCTTTGCCACATTGGATGCCGTGCTGGATCACTATCAACGGGTGGGTAGAACCCCCGACAGCGCGCACGGGGGGCACCGCGATCCGCGACTCAAAGCCTTCACCCTGAGCAACACCGAACGCGCCGACCTTGAGGCATTCCTGGGCAGCCTGACGGATCAGGACCTGGTCAGTTCGCCGCAGGTCGGAAAGTAATGGGAATGTAGTACGGCTGAGCGGCTACGCGCGCCAGCCAGGCATTCAAGTATTTATAGGGGGCGAGGTCCAGACTCGCCTCACCCGCCACATGGGTGTAGGCATACAAGGCGATGTCCGCAATGGTATAGGTTTCCGCCACCATGAAGGTGCGCCCGATGAGGTGACGGTCCATGACTGCAAGCGCCGCCTTGCCCTGCGTCAGCCGATGGGGCAATTCCGCGCGTCGCGGTGAATCGGCTGGCAGATGTTTGAGGATGAAGCGCGGCGTGGCCACGTACGGCTCGTGGCTGTACTGCTCAAAAAACATCCACTGCAGCACTTGCGCGCGTGCCATGCGGCCCTGGGGTACCAAGGCCGTGCCATCCGCCAGGTACCAAAGGATTGCATTCGACTCGGCGAGGCAGGTGCCCCCGTCGGTCTCAATGACCGGGATTCGCCCGTTGGAATTCTTGGCCAGGAAACTCGCCGTGCGGGTCTTGCCGGCCATGATGTCCACCTCGGCCCAGCGATACTGCAGGGTCAGTTGCGACAGCAGCAGCCGGATCTTGTAGCCGTTTCCGGAATCCAGGTAGTCGTATAGCGTCAACACGATGCCGATCCTTGGGATTGTGCTGCAAGAGTATCCGCCACGGCTCCGGCAGGCGCCAGACCCGCGGCGCTCGCCGCAGGCCGGCAATCCGGTTAGGCTGGCGGCCAGTTCAATCATCCCTTGGGCGGCAGATCCGTCTGTGAACCGCTACTCGTCCTTCTACCGTGGCACCTTCACCCTCGTGGCACTGGGCGTGCTGGGTTACCTGCTGCTGCGGCTGCTCCAGCCGCTCGCGGGTGCATTGATGTCCGCGACCGTGCTGGCGTTCCTTCTCTATCCGGTGCAGGTGCGGCTGTCGCGTGCGCTGAAGCAGCGCCATGACCTGTCAGCCGGAATCATCACCATCCTGACGCCGTTTGTGATCATCGCCCCGCTGAGCATCCTGGCCCTGGTGTTCATCCATCAGGTCAGCAATCTCATCACCAGTTTGAAGCAGCGGACATTGTCCATTTCCGGCCTCAGCGGCGACCTGGCCAGCTATCCGGTGATCGGTCGGGTAGTGCGTCTGGTGCAGCAAACGCTGCCCATCAGCGCCCAACAGGTGCAGGACTGGGCCCTGCAGACCGCGCATTCCGCGCTGCAGACGGCCGCCTCCCTGAGTGGTGATCTGGTGGTCGGCGTGGCGGGCACCCTGGTCGAATTCGTCCTGACCCTGTTTCTGCTGTTCTTCCTGCTGGTGGACGGTCGCATCATTGTCCGGCACGTGGCGCGGCTGATACCCATGAACGGTGATCGGCGCGACACGCTGATCAACAATCTGATCGGGGTCATGCGCGCCGTGGTCTACGGGACTGCCATGACGGCGCTGCTGCAGGGTGTGCTGATCGGCATCGGGTTCGCCATCATCGGCTTGCCCTCCCCCGCGGTGTTCGGCGCATTGGCCGCCGCGGCCGCGTTCATCCCGGTCATCGGCACCGCGACCGTGCTGGTTCCGGCCATCCTCTATCTGGTGGTCGTGGACCGATGGGGGGCCGCGACCTTCCTGCTGGTGTGGAGCGGGCTGCTGGCGCTGGGCGAGCAGCTCATCCGGCCCCTGCTGACCTCACGCCACGCCGAAGTGTCCGCTCTGGCGGTGTTCATCGGCGCCATAGGCGGAGTTGCCGCCTTCGGATTCATCGGGTTGGTGGTCGGACCGGTGCTGATCAGCCTGGTGGTGGAACTGGTACGGGCAGCCAACGACGTCCCCACCAGCCGGTCTTGATCGGGGCGCCCGTGGTATAGAATGCGCGTCCCATGGATTTGTCTCCCATCCTAGATTCGCTGAACGACGCGCAGCGTGCAGCGGTAACCGCTCCCGTGGGCCCGGTGCTGGTGCTGGCCGGTGCCGGCAGCGGCAAAACACGCGTTCTGATCCACCGGCTCGCCTGGTTGTGCCAGGTCGAGAATGTCTCGCCCCACAGCATTCTGGCGGTGACGTTCACCAACAAGGCCGCAGGGGAGATGCGCACGCGCATCGAGAACCTGTTGGGGTATCCCGCGCAGGCGCTCTGGATTGGCACCTTCCATGGGATTGCGCATCGGCTGTTGCGGCTGCATTGGCGCGAAGCGGGCCTGGTGCAGGGCTTTCAGATCCTGGACTCCGAGGATCAGCTGCGCCTGATCCGCAAGCTCCTCAAGGCGCAGGGCCTGGATGAAACCCGGTGGGTACCCCGCGAGGTGCAGTGGTTCATCAATTCGAACAAGGACGAGGGCCACCGGCCCAAGCACCTCAAGGACGGCAGTGATCCGACCCGCCGCCAGCTGATCCAACTGTATGCGGACTACGAGGAAACCTGCGCCCGCAGCGGGGTCGTGGACTTCGCCGAGCTGCTGCTGCGCGCGTTTGAACTGTGGCGCGATCAGCCGGCCTTGCTGGAACACTATCGCAGCCGTTTCCGCCACGTGATGATCGATGAGTTCCAGGACACCAATGCCATCCAGTACGGCTGGGTGAAGCTGCTGGCGGGCAGCGTGGTGCAGCCGTTCGCGGTCGGCGATGACGATCAGTCCATCTACCGCTGGCGCGGCGCGCGGGTTGAGAACCTGCACCGGTTTCAACGCGACTTTCCGCACGCGAAGCTGTTTCGCCTGGAACAGAACTACCGCTCCACCGGCACGATTCTCAGCGGCGCCAATGCGCTCATTGCTCATAATTCCGGTCGGCTGGGCAAGACCCTGTGGACCGCCGGCAGTCGCGGTGACCCCATCCGTGTGTATTCGGCGTTCAACGAACGCGACGAGGCGGAATTCGTACAGCAGCGAATTCGCGAGTGGACCGGGCGCGGCGGGCAGCGCAGCCAGGTGGCCATCCTGTACCGCTCCAATGCGCAGTCGCGCGTGTTTGAAGAAGTCTTCCTCTCGGCCCGCATCCCGTACAAGGTCTACGGCGGCCTGCGGTTCTTTGAACGCGCGGAAATCAAGGATGCGCTCGCCTACCTGCGACTGATCTCCAACCGGCGTGACGATGCCTCCTTTGAGCGGGTCGTGAATCTGCCCACGCGCGGCATTGGCGCCAAAAGCCTGGATACCATTCGCGAGGCGGCCAAGGGCTCCGGACAGTGCCTGTGGGATGCCGCCGGCGCCTGCATCGGTGATTCACTGGGCCAGAAGGCCGCCACCGCCGTACAGGGCTTCATGCAGCTGATCGAGCGTCTGGAGCGCGAGATCCAGGGTTTGACGCTGCACGAACAGGTCGACCATGTCATCAATAACAGTGGCCTGATCGATCACCATCGGCGTGAAAAGGCCGATCGTGGCGAGGCGCGGGTGGAGAATCTCGAGGAGCTGGTGAGCGCTGCCCGCGGCTTCACGGGTGAAGGCAGCGAGGATCTGCCGCCGTTGGCGGCCTTCCTGGCGCATGCCGTGCTCGAGTCGGGGGAGGGTCAGGCGGATGCGTGGGAAGATTGCATACAGATGATGACCTTGCATACGGCAAAGGGGCTCGAATTTCCCGTGGTCTTCCTGTGCGGGCTGGAGGATGGCCTGTTCCCGCACCAGCGCTCGCTGAATGACCTGGAGGGCCTGGAGGAGGAACGGCGCCTGGCCTACGTCGGCATGACGCGCGCCATGCAGCACTTGTATCTCACCTATGCGGAGCAGCGCCGCCTGCACGGCATGGACACCTACGGCGCCCCGTCGCGGTTCATCAAAGAGATTCCAAGCGAGCTCATCGAGGAGGTTCGCGCCCGAGTTCCGGTGTCCCGACCGATCATCGGCAGTCGCTTCCGGGACTCAACCGGTACCGGCCTTGGTGGCAACGGCTCCAGTGATCCTGGCATGGGCCGTGGAATGGGATTGGGTTCCCGAGTGCGTCACGGCAAGTTTGGTGAGGGCGTCATCCTCAACCTGGAAGGCAACGGCGCCCATGCGCGCGTCCAGGTGAATTTCGAGCACCAGGGAACCAAGTGGCTTATGCTGCAGTACGCAAACCTCGAACCGGTATGACAAAGCGCCCGACATGAAAATCGTCATCCTGGGGGCGGGGCAGGTCGGCAAGACCGTCGCCTACCAACTATCCCGAGAAGAGGCCAACGAGGTCACCGTGGTGGATGTCAACGAGGACATCCTGCGAGATCTTCAGGACCGCATCGACATCCGCACCGTTGCCGGCAACGGCGCTTACCCTTCAGTGCTCGAGGCCGCTGGCGCCGCCGAGGCGGACATCATCATCGCGCTGACCAACAGCGATGAGGTGAACATCATGGCCTGCGAGGTGGCGGACACCCTGTTTCGCACGCCGACAAAAATCGCCCGCATCCGCTCCGCTGAATACACCTCGAGACCGGAGCTGTTCCGCGACGATGCGCTGGCGGTGGATTTCTTCATCAGCCCGGAGCGTCTGGTCACCGAGTACATCGAACGGCTGGTCAACTTTCCCGGCACCTTGCAGGTTTTGGACTTCGCTGACGGCAAGGTGCGTCTGGTCGGCGTACGCGCGCACAAGGACGGCAAGCTGGTGGGCCAGTGCCTGCGCGACCTGCGCGAACACATTCCCAGTACCGAAGCGCGCGTGGTCGCCATCTATCGCAAGAGCGGCGCGGTGCGCCCCGATGGTGAAACTGTCATCGAGGACGGCGACGAGGTGTTCTTCCTTGCCGGGCGCGACTATATCCGGCGCGTGATGACGGAAATGCGCAAGGATGAAAGTCCGGTACGTCGCATCGTCATCGCCGGTGGCGGCAACATCGGGCTGCGGCTGGCGCGGGCGCTGGAAAAAACCGGCCAGGTGAAGCTGATCGAACGTGATGCGCAGCGCGCGCGGCGGGTAGCGGAGCTGCTGGAAAACACCATCGTACTGCACGGCGATGCCGCCGATGAGGAGCTATTGATCGAGGAGAACATCGACAGCACCGATGTTTTTGCCGCACTGACCAACTCAGAGGAAGCCAACATCCTCTCCGCCATGCTGGCCAAGCGCCTGGGGGCGCGCAAGGTCATGGCGCTCATCAACAAGCCTTCCTACGCGGACCTGATTGAAAGCGGCAGCATCGACATTGCGATCTCGCCACAGACCATCACCATCGGCTCGCTGCTGGAACATGTACGGCGCGGGGATGTGGTGAAAGTGCACTCCCTGCGCCGCGGTTCGGCCGAAGCGCTCGAGGCCATCGTCCATGGCACCGAGGCCACTTCCCGCGTCGTCGGTCGGCGGGTGGAGGAGCTGAAGCTGCCCGAAGGCGCATCCATCGGTGCCATCGTTCGCGGGGAGCAGGTCATCATGTGCCACCACGACACCGTGGTGCAGGCCGATGACCATGTGATTCTGTTCCTTTCAGACCGGCGCCACGTCGACGCCATCGAACGCCTGTTCAGCGGACCGGTGTCGCGGTGAGCCCCGGGACGGCGACTGCCTAGTGCTCGGCGTCATCCATGTCCTGGGTCTGATCGTCGCCGCCTTCGGCGCCACTTTTGCGCTGCCGCTGGTCACCGCGCTGATCGCGGGCGATGGCACCGCGCTGACGTTCCTGCTGAGCGGGCTGGCGACAGCCGGAATCGGCTTTTGCATCGCGACCGCCACCCGGCGCCACGCCCGCGAGTTGAAACCGCGCGATGGTTTTCTGCTGGTGACCCTGGGGTGGGTGTTCATGTCGGCCGCCGCAACCATGCCGTTGCTGCTGCTGATTCCGCATTTGACCTTTACCGACGCCTACTTCGAGAGCATGTCCGGTCTGACCACGACGGGTGCGACCATGCTCACGGGTCTGGATCACCTCCCCCCGGCCATCAATCTGTGGCGTTGCACGCTGCACTGGTTCGGCGGACTGGGCATCATCGTGCTGGCCGTCGCGGTGCTGCCGCTGCTGGGCGTTGGTGGCATGCAGCTGTACAAGGCCGAAACCCCAGGCCCGATGAAGGATGACAAGATCACCCCGCGCATCACCGGGACCGCCAAGTCCTTGTGGCTGGTGTATTGCGCCATCACCGCCATCGGCATCATCGCGCTGAAGCTCGCCGGCATGTCCTGGCTGGATGCCGTGTGTCATTGCTTCTCGGCCGTGGGCCTAGGCTCATTTTCCACCCACGACGCCAACATCGCCTATTTCAACTCACCGGCGATCGAGCTCACGCTGTGCGCGCTGATCATTGTGGCGTCACTGAGTTTTTCGCGGCACTTTCTGGCACTGCGGCAATTATCCCTGGCGCCCTACACCCGCGATCCCGAGGCGCGGGCGGTGCTGCTGGTGCTGGCGGTCAGCGTGCTGGGCATCGCCATGCTGCTGGAATTCCATCACACCTACCCCACGTTTGGCTTGGGACTGCGCCACGCACTGTTCAACGTCGTCTCCATCGCGACGACCTCGGGGCTCGTGTCGCAGGACTACTCAAAATGGCCGGTATTCGCGCCGTATTGGATGGTCTTCCTGTCCTGCATCGTCTCCAGCACCGGCTCTGCCGGCGGCGGGATCAAGATGTTCAGGACCTTGCTGCTGGCACGCCAGGCCGGACGGGAGCTGAAACTGCTGGTGCACCCCAGCGCCGTGGCGCCGGTACGCATCGGCGGCCGCCTGGTACCGGACCGGGTGTGCAATTCCGTGCTCGCCTTCATATTTTTGTATTTCATGACCGCTACCGTACTGATCTTCGCGCTGTTACTGTCGGGGCTCGACTTTCAAACCTCAATGGGTGCCATACTCGGCTCGTTGAACAACACCGGCCCCGGGCTCGGAGGTGTCGGCCCGGGACACACTTATCAGGCGTTGACCGATTTTCAGGCCTGGGTGTGCACCGCAGCCATGTTGCTGGGACGCCTGGAGATCTTCAGCGTGCTGGTGCTGTTCACCCCGACCTTCTGGCGTAAGTAGCAAAAAGTTCTGGGCCTGCATGACTGGACCTGCTCGCGAAATTCTGGTCGGCTCCGATCAGTTCGAGGTGGTCACGCAAGACATTGTTCTGCGTGCGCAGCTCAACTGCGCCATCGCCGTTTGCATGTTCGACACGGTGGATGAGGCTGGCGCACTGCTGCACCTGCGCTGTGTGGCCCGCCAGGGCAACAATCCGGACGCAACGGATACGACGCTGGCGACGGAACTGCTGCTGCTGGATCGTTGCGTGGAGGCGCTGCGTACTGCAGCGCCGCAGGCACGCGCGCTCAAGGCCAGGATCGTGGTGCATGTGCCGGCGCACAGCAAAGCGCGCGCCGCCTGTGACAGCATGCTGACGCTGGTCGGGCACTTCATGCAGGACATTGGCGCCGATCTCGCCCCGGTGGATCTGGGCACGGACAAATCGCGCGAAGTAGTGTTCAGACCCTGCATGGGATTGCTGCAGGTGCGCTGAAGTCAGGCGGCGTTTCTGCGCCCCGCCCGGTGCTGGTTGATATGATCACGCAGCGCACGCGCCGCCGTACGGGCAGCCTCGATCCAGGTTTCATCGCTGGCGGCGTACAGGATGGCGCGCGATGAGCTCACCATCAGTCCATCACCGGCAGCCGTCTGGCCGTGGCTGACCACCGCCTGCACATCGCCCCCCTGGGCGCCCACACCCGGCACCAGAAAAGGCATGTCTGCGGTGAGCGCGCGAACCTGCGCCAGCTCCCGTGGATAGGTGGCACCGACGACCAGCGCGCAATTGCCCCGCGAGTTCCAGCGGTTCGCCGCCAATTGCGCGACGACCTCGTAAAGCTTTCGGTCCCCGACCTGCAGGTCCTGTAAGTCCCCGGCGCCGGGATTGGAGGTCCGGCACAGCACGATGACGCCCCGGTCCTCATACGACAGGAACGGCTCCAGGGAATCGGTTCCCAGATAGGGATTGACCGTCACCGCGTCGGCGCCGTAGCGCTCGAAGGCCTCGATGGCATAGCGGCGGGCGGTGTTGCCCACATCGCCGCGCTTGCTGTCGAGGATGACCGGAATCCCGGGGTAACGCTGATGGATGTACTCGATGGTGCGTTCCAGCTGATCCTCGGCCTCGTACGCCGCATAGTGCGCAAACTGCGGCTTGTAGGCACAGACCAGGTCCGCGGTCGCATCGATGATGGCGCGATTGAACTGGAATATCGGCGAGGGTTGGCTGGCCAGCCGGGCGGGAAACTTTTCCAGCTCCGGGTCCAGCCCCACGCACACGAGCGAGTCGTTGCGCTTCCAGGCCGTCTGCAGCTGCTCGAGGAATTTCATGGCTTCCAGGGATCAGGCCACACGGGCGGCATATTTCTTTAAGTACACCAGCAGAATGGAAATTGCAGCCGGCGTGATCCCAGGAATGCGCGCCGCCTGTCCCAAGGTGGCCGGCTGGACTTCACTCAGGCGTTGGCGCACTTCGGTGGAGAGCCCGGGAACCTGGCTGTAATCCAGATCCAGGGGTACCCGGACCGACTCGCTGCGCAACTGGCGTGCGACTTCCTGGCTCTGGCGCTCGATATAGCCGGCGTACTTGGCCGTGACTTCCATCTGCAGGGCGACCTGCGCCGGCAGCCGGTCATCGACCCGGTCCCAGCCCGGTGCTCCGGCCAGTTCGACCACATCTGCGTAGCCCACGCCCGGCCGCCGCAGCAGTTCCAGGGCGCTGTAATCACGAGAGGGAGGCAATCCTGCCAAGACTCGTTCGCTCCAGGCACTCGGGACCTGTTCTGGGGCAATTCGGGTGGCGGCCAGGCGCGCAAGCTCGTCCCGCCCCAGCGCAGCGCGCTCGTTGAACAGCCGCCAGCGTTCGGGATCCACCAGACCCAGGTCCCAGCCCTGGGGAGTCAGCCGCAGGTCGGCATTGTCTTCGCGCAGCAGCAGCCGATGTTCGGCACGGCTGGTGAACATCCGATAGGGCTCGGGCGCGCCGCGGGTGATCAGGTCATCGACCAGCACGCCCAGGTAGGCCTCGCTGCGCTTGGGTTTCCACGGCTCCAGGTCCCGGACCAGCTGGACGGCATTGATGCCGGCGAGCAGGCCCTGGGCAGCCGCTTCCTCGTAACCGGTGGTGCCGTTGATCTGGCCGGCGAAAAACAGCCCCACGATGGCTCGGGTCTGCAACGAGGCTGCCAGATCGCGTGGGTCGAAGAAATCGTATTCGATGGCATATCCCGGGCGGGTCAGGTGCGCCTGCTCAAAGCCCCGGATGCTGCGCACCAGGTCGTACTGCACATCAAAAGGCAGACTGGTGGAGATGCCGTTCGGATACACCTCATGAGTGTTCAGCCCCTCGGGCTCGACAAAGATCTGGTGCGAGCTCTTGTCGGCGAACCTGACGACTTTATCCTCTACCGACGGGCAATACCGTGGCCCGACCCCCTCGATCGCCCCGGCGAACATCGGCGAGCGATCGGTCGCCTGGCGAATGATCTCGTGCGTTCGCTCGTTTGTCGCGGTAATGAAACAATTAACCTGCCTTGGATGGTCACTGGCTCGCCCCAGGAACGAAAATACCGGAACCGGCACATCACCGGGCTGCGCCTGGAGCACGGAATAATCGATGGTGCGGCCATCGATACGCGGCGGCGTGCCGGTCTTGAGCCTTCCGGTGCGCAGATCGAGGGCGCGCAGCCGCTCGGCCAGACGGTTGGACGGCGGATCCCCGGCGCGGCCGCCCTGATACTGGTTCAGGCCCACGTGGATGCGACCGGCCAGGAAGGTGCCCACGGTCAGCACCACGGCGGGCGCCTCGAACACAATGCCGGAGATCGTGACGACCCCGTGGACGCGCCCGTCCTGGATCACCAGATCGGCGACTTCCTGCTGGAACAACGACAGGTTGGGTGTGTTCTCCAGGGTGTGACGGATGAACTGCCGATAGCGTTGCCGGTCAGCCTGCGCGCGAGTGGCGCGAACGGCGGGGCCCTTGCTGGCATTGAGAGTGCGGAACTGGATGCCCGCGTGATCGGCGGCGCGCGCCATGATGCCGCCGAGGGCATCGATCTCGCGTACCAGATGCCCCTTGCCGATACCACCGATCGCCGGGTTGCAGCTCATCTGCCCCAGAGTGTCGATGCTGTGGGTGAGCAGCAGCGTGCGCGCACCTCGGCGTGCGGCTGCCAGGGCCGCTTCGGTCCCGGCATGACCCCCGCCGACGATGATCACTTCGTAGGTGTGTGCAAATCGCATGGAGTATTGTATGCGGCCCGCCCGCGGGCGCAAAGGTGAGCAAAAGCGGCCCCAAGCCGGTAACCCGCGTGACTTCCGGTCCGAAATATCGACGCCTCTGGCGCTGGAATCCGGCCATAGCCGCTATGGCCGTCCTGCTGGCACACCTTGACTCAGCCGCGGCGGCGCAGCCTGTGCCGGCCTTGCAACTGTCCCCCTGCCGTCTCACCCACCCCAGCCAGCTGGTGTCCGTGGCGGCCCAATGCGGCCACTTCCGCGTGCCGGAGAATCCCGCCGCCCCCGATGGTCGCCAGATCCAGCTGTTCGTGGCACGCATCCCGGCGGTCAGCGAACACGACCGTCCCGATCCGCTGTTCCTGCTGGCCGGCGGTCCCGGCCTTGCGGCCACCACTTTCTATACCGGCGTCGCGCCGGTCTTCGAACGCATTCGCCGCGACCGGGACATCATTCTGGTGGACCAGCGCGGCACCGGAGGCTCGAACGCCCTGATCTGTCCGGGCGCCACCGATCCGGATGCGCCGGAGTCGACCGCCGCAGTCGCGCAGGACATGCGCGCCTGCCTGACATCGCTGGCGTCCCACGCCAACGTGGCCGACTACACCACCTCCCTCGCGGTCCGGGATCTGGACGCGGTCCGCGCCGCGCTGGGCTACCCCACCATCAATCTCTACGGCGGCTCCTACGGTACCCGCGTGGCGCAGCAGTACCTGCGGCGCTATCCCGAACACACGCGCGCCGTGATCCTGGATGGCGTGGTCCCACCACAGATGACTCTCGGCGCCTCGATGGCGCTGGATGCGCAAGGCGCACTACTGCGCATTTTCGCCCGTTGCGTTGCCGACAGTGCGTGCCGCGCCCGGTTCGGTGACCCGGGCCGCACCTTCCAAGCCCTGCTGGAGCGGCTTCAGACCCAGACCGTGCCGGTGCTCGTGCCCGATCCCTTCACCGGGCAGCCGCGCAAACTGAACTTCGACGCAGCAGATCTTGGGGTCGTGGTCCGCCTGTCCAGCTACACGACGGAACAATCGGCGTTGCTGCCTCTGGCGCTGGATGAGGCACAGACGCACGGCAACTTCAGCCCGCTTGCCGGCCTGATGCTGCAGGTCACGCACTCCCTGGACAATCTCATCGCCTACGGCATGCACAACAGCGTGGTGTGCTCCGAGGACGTTGCGGATTACGGCGTCCGCGCTCAGGATCGCGACCAGCTCGCCCAAACCTACATGGGGACCGCGCAGTTGGATGCGTTGCAGGCCATCTGCGCGTTCTGGCCGCAGGGTCCCGTGGACCCGGACTTTCATCAGCCGCTCAATTCCGACCGCCCCGTGCTGCTGCTGTCCGGCAGCGATGATCCGGTAACGCCGCCCAGCTATGCCGCGGAGGCCGCGCGCGGGCTGCACAACAGTCTGCAGGTGGTGGTGGCTGGCATGAGCCATGGCCAGATCGCGGCGCCCTGCGCTGCCCGGTTGCTGAGCCGCTTCATCGAGCTCGGCAGCATCCGGGGCCTGGATGCCGAAGTCGCCTGCATCCACCAAACCGTACCCACCGCCTTTCTCACCTCCTTCACCGGACCCCCGCCATGATTGAAGCGCGGCATCTGCACAAGCGGTTTGGTGCGGTCACGGCGGTGCACGATGTGTCCTTGACCGCCAGGGATGGCTGTATCACCGGCCTCCTGGGCCCCAATGGCGCCGGCAAATCCACCACCTTGCGCATGCTGTACACCGTATTGCAGCCGGACTCCGGGGACGCTTTCATTGACGGCATCAGCGCCAGCGAGCAGTCATTGGCGGTGCGCCGACGCATGGGCGTACTGCCGCATGGTGCGGGCGTATATCCGCATCTGACCGCGCGCGAGAACATCCGCTACTTTGGCGAATTGCACGGTCTGAGCCGCCCCGATTGCGAGCAGCGTGCCGCGCAGATGATCGAATTGCTGGAAATGGCTGATTTTGCCGATCGTCACGCCAAGGGTTTCTCGCAAGGTGAGCGCCTCAAGACAGCACTGGCGCGGGCGCTGGTGCATGGACCGCAGAACATCCTGCTGGATGAACCCACCAACGGACTGGATGTGATGGCCGTGCGCACGCTGCGGGCGCTGCTGCTGAAACTGAAGGCCAGCGGCCACTGCATCCTCTTCTCCAGTCATGTGATGCAGGAAGTGGCCGCCCTGTGCGATGACGTCGTGATCATCGCGGGCGGCAATGTGGTAGCCGACGGCACTCCCGAACAGCTGCGCGCCCGGGCGGGAACCCCCGATCTGGAAGAGGCCTTCGTCCGCTTCCTTGAACCTGCGAGTCCGGCATAGTGCAGCATCTGCTGACGGTGCTGCGCAAGGAGTTGCGCGAGAATCTGCGTGACCGGCGGACGTTCCTGTCGGCCCTGGTGATCGGCACGGTGCTGATGCCGCTGCTGGTGGCAATGCTGGTCAACCTCACCGTGCGTCGCGGCCAGAACCAGGACAACAAGCCGGTGAGCCTCGCCGTCGTGCACGCCGAGCGCGCGCCAAATCTGCTCGCGCAGCTGCGCCAGTACCGCATTGATGTCGTTCCCGTGGATCTGGACGACACGGCGGCCCGTGAGGCCGTGCGCCGTCAGCAGTACCGCATCGTGCTGGTCATTCCCGACAACTATGCCAGCCAGCTGTCCCAGGGTCTGCCAGCGCCGCTACTGCTGTACAACGATTCCTCCGATGCGGCCGGCGCGAGCGACTTGGGCCGCGTGCGCGCCGTGCTGGGGCGGGAATCCTCCGAGATTGCGCGCCTGCGCCTCATGATCCGCGGGGCGGACCCGACCATCATGTCCGCCATTGCCGTACAGGACATCGATGTAGCCACCCCGACCAGCCGCTCGGTGCTGATCCTCGGCACCCTCACCTACATCATCCTGCTGACCATGCTCATGGGCGGTCTGCACGTCACCCTGGATGCCACGGCAGGTGAACGTGAGCGCGGTTCCCTGGAATCCTTGCTGACGGTGCCCGTACGGCGCGAACAGCTGATCTACGGCAAGATCCTCGCCGCGTGCGTATTCATGATGCTTTCCCTGACGCTGAACGTCTGCGCCATGGCGCTGGCGCTGCGGCATGTGGGGCTGGAGAGCTTGGGCATGAATGTGAACCTGAACGTGTCCACCGTTCTGAAGCTGATCGCCTGCTGCGCGCCCTTGGCGCCCCTGGGCGCATCGTTGATGACCATTGTCGCCGCGTTCACCCGCAGCTACCGCGAAGCCCAGACCTACGTGGGCCTGGTGCTGCTGATCCCGACCCTGCCGCTGATCTTCGCCAGCACCCTGGGTCTGCGGCCGACCGCCTGGTTGATGCTGGTGCCCTCCCTGAGCCAGCACTTTCTGGTGACCGGATTGCTGCGCGGCGAGCCGGTTTCCGCGCTCTACGCGACGCTGTCTGTGACCGTGTCACTGGTCCTCGGCGCCGCGGCCGCCTACGCAGCAGGCAGGCTGTATCACCGCGAGGCGCTGCTGGGCTAGCACAGTTCAGTGGTCAGCTTCACCTTGCTTTTCGCACCGGATTGAGGACTTTTAGGCCAGGAAAGTGCTTTTCGTTGTCGGTAACGAGCAGGCACTCGTTTGCTTCGGCCACGGACGCGATGATCATATCGAGGTCGCTTCTGGGTCTCCCGGCGACGCGCCCCTCCGACATCAGACGAGCCCAGACTAAAGCCGCCTGCTCATCGAATGGCAATACCCGGCCAGCAAAAAGCGACTGCGGCCCATCCGGTCCGCCGAACCACGTATCCAACCCGGCGCGCTTTTTTCCCATTGGCAGCTCCAAAATGCCGCGCCGGATTTCAGCGACTGTCAGAGATGAGATGAACAAGTCTTCGTCGGATTGGCCGGTCATCCATTCAATCAGCGATTCGGATGGGACCGCCTTAGTTACATCACTGATGATATTGGTGTCGAGAAGGTAGCGAGTCACAGGTCAACCTTTCGACCGGTTCCCTGAGAGCGACTGAATTCCAGTTCGGCACCCACCAGCGGCGAACGACGCAGCGCTGCAAGAGTTCCACCCTTCCGAGGCGGATCGCCTGCGATCGTCCGCCCGACACTAGCGCGAATGCGCTTTGCATCTTGACCGTCTTCGGCCAGTCGCCTCGCAAGGGAACGGATCAAGGCGCGATCTGATTTCAGTCCAAGCACCTCGAATCGCGCGATTCCGCGTTTCGAGAGACGAGATCGATAATTTTGAATGGCTCGCTTCTGCGCCGCATTGCTCATGGGCATTCTCCACCATATCCCCGGTAATATAGCCGGCGACATTTGGCGGCGCAAGCTGTCGCTCCGACGTCCGGTTCTGCGGAAACGTGCACCGTGGGCGGCTACCCACGATCCTTTTTTTGCGCGCCCGGTGTCACCTTCAAAGCCGCAAGCCTTGCGAACGCCTTGGCGCCCATACGGTAGTACTTAGCATCCCGCTCGGTTCCCACGGCGCAATAGCCCACGGCCTGTGCAGCAGCCAGCGTTGAAGCACTGCCCGCGAAGGGGTCGTAGACGATGCCGATTCCAAGCGGCAGCGCAGCGCGCACCAGCTGGCGCAGGAATCCCTGTGGCTTCAGCGACGGATGCGGCGCAATGGCGCGCTCTGCCTTTCCCGTCGGCGCGCTCGGGATCACATCTTTGAATGGCGCCCCCGCACCAATCCGGCGCAGCCCGCCCGTGCCCCAGCATCTGAGGTTCTCAGCAACTGTGCCCTCGAGAGCTTTGCGAAAGATCCCCCAGGGCTCCCAGCCTGATCGCGCCATCACCGATACGTCCACATACTCGAGCTCCGCGCCCTTGGGCCGATCCCCGCCGCGCAGCGTCTGTACCAGGCGCACTACCTCACCGCGCTTTTCCAGTCCTGCCTGTTGCAGGGCGCGGAAAGTCAGCGTGGACAGCAGCGGGTTGGAGGCGACAAACAGGTGCCCACCAGGCACCAGCACGCGCTGGAGCGCCGTCCCCAGCTGCGCAAAGAACGCCGCAAGCTGCTCGAGTTCCGCCTCCGACAGCACGGTGAAACGCGGCAGCGGGCGACGCTTGGAGCCGTCAAATTCCGGCGGGATGCGCCACACCCCACCGCGTCCGGCACGCAGCTTGCGATGATCCCGCGGCGCATACTCGATGAGGCCATACGGGGGATCGGTCACCACGGCGTGGAGGCAGCAGGGGGGCAGGCTGCGCAGCCAGGTGAGCGCATCGGCCTTGATGAGCGTCGCTGTGTCGGAGAGATGCTCGCGCGCCTGCTCGCCGTGCGTGCGCACTTGCTGCCAGTGACGGTCAGATCCCGCGATCACTTGCCGATGCAGAAACTGGCGAAGATCCGCCCCAGCAGGTCTTCGTTGGTGAATTCGCCGCTGATCTCATTGAGTGCCTGCTGCGCGGTCCGCAGCTCCTGGGCAACGAGCTCGCCGGCGCGACTCTCCTGCAGCACCCGCGCCGCCTCTTCCACGCTGGCACGGGCCCGGGTCAAGGCCTCCAGATGCCGCTGGCGCGCCGAGACACTGCCACTTTCCAAGGTGTGGTAGCCCATACAGGATTTCAGGTGCGCCCGTAAACCTTCGAGTCCCTGACCTGTGAGCGCGGAGACATCGATGCGCGGCACGCCTGAGGGCGCCGCGACCGCGTTGGCGTCCGTGATATCGCACTTGTTGTAGACCAGCGTGACGGGAATCAGCGCGGGCAACGTGGCGGCGAGTTCGCGATAGGCCTGAGCGGACGGATCCCGTGCGCCGTCGATCACAAACAGTACCCGATCCGCGCGCGCCATTTCCGCCTGTGCCCGCCGGATCCCTTCTTCTTCCACCACATCCTGAGCAACGCGCAGGCCCGCGGTATCCAGGATATGCAGCGGCATGCCATCCACATCGATACGCTCGCGCAGCACATCGCGCGTGGTTCCCGGCACGGCCGTGACGATGGCCGCGTCGTAGCCCGCCAGGCGGTTCAATAAACTGGATTTTCCGGCATTGGGCGCCCCCGCCAGCACCACCGTCATGCCATCGCGCAGCAGCCGGCCCTGGCTCGCGCTGCGGGTCACGGCCGCAAAATGCTCCCGCACACTGGCCAATCGCGCGGTCAGGGCGGTGTCCGCCAGGAAATCGATTTCCTCTTCCGGAAAATCGATGGCGGCCTCCACATGGGTACGCAGGTCGATCACCGCGCCGGTGAGCACCTGGATCATGGTGGAGAACTCGCCCTGCAAGGAGCGCATGGCGGCACGTGCGGCTTCGCGCGAGCCTGCATCGATCAGATCCGCCACGGCCTCGGCCTGGGCCAGGTCCAGTTTGTCGTTCAGAAACGCGCGCTGAGTGAATTCCCCAGGGTTGGCGCGGCGCGCGCCCAGCTCCACCAGCCGAGCAATCAGCGTTTCGATGATCACCGGGCCGCCATGACCCTGCAGTTCAACGACATCTTCCCCGGTATAGGAATGCGGTCGGGGAAAGAACAGCACCAGCCCGGCATCGATGGTCTGGTGCTCGGCGTCGCGGAAAGCTGCGAACACGGCGCGGCGCGCAGCAGGCAGGGTGCCCAGCACACCAGTGGCGATCCTCTGCGCGGCGGGACCCGACAGGCGCACCACGCCCACGCCACCGCGCCCGGGCGCAGTGGCGGCCGCAACAATGGTGTCTGTATCACTCATGGCACGGCAGGCGATCCGTTGCCTCCTGCGATCAGTTCTTGCGCGCCGCCGCGGCCGCGATGCGCCGATTGATATTCCACTGCTGCAAGACACCCAGGCTCGTGTTGGTCACGTAATACAGCACCAGGCCGGAGGGCAGGAACATGAAGAATGCCGACATCACAATCGGCATGAACATCATGACCTTCGCCTGCATCGGATCGGGTGAGGCAGGGGCCATGCGCTGCTGCAGGAACATCGCCCCGGCCATCAGTATCGGCAGGATGTAGTACGGATCGGGCGTCGACAGGTCATTGAGCCACAGCGCGAACGGCGCCTGGCGCATTTCCACGCTTTCTATCAGCACCCAGTAGAAGGCAAAGAACACGGGAATCTGGACGACCATGGGCAGGCAACCACTGACCGGGTTGACCTTCTCGCGCTGGTACAGCTCCATTTGGGCGCGACCCAGCTTCTCCTTGTCGCCCTTGTACTGCTCCTGGAGATTCTTGATGCGCGGCTGCAGCGCACGCATTTTCGCCATCGCCTTGCCGCTGGATTCCGACAGCGGATAGAAGATCAGCTTCAGCAGGAAGGTGACCATGAGGATGGCCACACCCCAGTTTCCGGTCAGGGAGTGCGCCCAGCTCAGGGCTTTGAACAGCGGCTGGGCAATCACGAACAGGCGACCGAAGTCGGTCACGCGCTGCAGCTCCGGGCCCGTCGCAGCCAACTGCGACTGCAGCTTCGGGCCCAGAAACACGGTCATCAGGAAGCTTTTGGAGCCACCGGCGGGGACCTCGCTGGATTGCGCACTGGCCGCCAGGGCCCATTCGTTGTCCCGCGAACTCATGGTGAAGCGGTACATGCCGTCAACCGGTGGCACCACCACGGCCGTGACGAACTGATGCTGCAGCGCTGCGATCCAGCCGTTCTTGACCGGGATGTCCAAGTGCCGGTCATCCTCATCGGTGATCTTCAGCTTGCGGTATTTGCCGTCCCAGATGGCCGGACCATGCGCGGAGAAGCGCTCCGGATTGCGGCTGAAAAGCGAGCTGTGGGTGGGAGGATCATTGCGCAGGATCTGCGCATAGGGCGCCACGGCCCAGGGCTCACTGGAGTGATTGTCCACCGTCTGCGTGACGTCGATGGCGTAGCTGCCACGACGGAACACGAACTCCTTGACCACATCCACACCGTGACCATCCGTCCAGTGCAGCGGCACACGCAGCTCGTCCTGGCCCGGCGCCAGCTGGAAATCGGACTGGGTGCTGGTGAAGGTGGCCACCTGATTGGGGCGATCCGTTCCCGCGGGGCCGGTCAATGCGACCCGCAACAAGTACAGCGATTCGGGGCTGTCATGATTTTCGAGGCGCACGGGTTGCGTCTTGCCTTTGACCCGGGAGTACTCGTTGAGGTCAGCCTGGGTGATCGAGCCGCCCGTGAGACTGATATCCAGATCGAAGACGTCCGTGTGGACATGCACGGTCGGGCCGGTGGCATCGCGAGCCCCGGCGGCCAATGAGTTGCCGAGGGCGGGGGTGGCCGCGACCGGCGCGGCACCCGCGGCGGAGCTCCCCGCGACACCTGCAACGGCAGGCGCACTGCCGTTACCCGATTGGGGAATCTCGCCCGCCAGACCGCCTGCCGGGCCATGCGAGGCGGCGACGGCGACGGCTGCCGCATCGACGGCCGAGTAGTCCTTGACCCAGGCCTGGTAGTTCAGCCAGAGGGCGTAGCCCAGAACGACCCAGAGCGCATAGCGGGGATAGTTACTTGTCATGTCCGTAATGAGAATGCATACAGCCGGTGGCGGGCACGGGGTCTACGCCACCAGGGTGCCAGGGATGGCAGCGACCCAGTCGCCGCAGCGTGAGCCAGCCGCCGTGCAGGATACCGAAGCGCTGGATCGCCTCCAGGGCGTAATTCGAGCACGACGGATGAAAACGGCATTTGGGCCCCAGCAAAGGGCTCAAGGTCCACTGGTAGAGACGGATCAGGGCTGTAGCGAGGGCGCGCATTGGACTTTGACTTTATCCCACAATCCATCAAGGCTGGCGCGCAGCTCTGCGGCCGAGGCATCCTTGGCGCGCGGCCGCGCGCTGACCACCAGGTCCACGTTGGGCAGGTCGTGCTGCCGCAGTCTGAAGGATTCGCGGATCAGTCGGCGAATACGATTGCGCGGCACCGACCCACCAAACGGCTTCGAGGCAACGGCCAGGCCCAGGCGCGCCATCGCCAGTTCATTAGGATAGACGGTGATTCCGAAATGATTGTTCCCCAGGCGCTTGCCGCGGGCGTAAAGCTGGTCGAATTCCCACTTACGGCGCAAGCGCCGCGCGGCGGGAAAGGTCAATCGCTCGCGGTCGGCCTGGGCCTTCAACAAGGGGAACTTAAGGAATCAGCTTGGCGCGACCTTTTGCGCGACGCCGGTTCAGGACCGCGCGGCCATTGGCCGTGGCCATGCGGGCGCGGAACCCATGGGTACGCGCGCGGCGTACTTTGCTGGGCTGGTAAGTGCGTTTCATCGTCCGATGCTTCCGAAGAGGGGCGGGAAGGCTACGTCCCGGGCCCGAGGGTGTCAATACAGCCAGTACTTAAACCTGCTGTCTTAGGGGTAGACTGCGCCTCTTTTTCCTCGAGTTCGTGCGTGGGTGGGGAGTAGGGTGTCAGTGGCGTCTTTGTGGTCCATTTGCATATCGACGCTTGAGTCGGAGCTGGCCGAGCAAGAATTCAACACCTGGGTGCGCCCTTTGCAGGCCATCGAGGGTGAGGGGGTCCTGAAATTACTGGCTCCCAATCGCTTTGTTGTTGATTGGGTGAACAATAATCTGCTGCGGCGTATCGGTGAGCTGCTGCGCGGGGCGGCCGCCGGTGGTGCCCCGATCATCACCGTGGAAATCGGCTCCCGGGCGCGTACCGAGGCCCCCGCTGCGGCGGCCGCCCCGCCCATCAGCGCTCCGGCGGCACCGCGGCGCGTGGAGGGCCTGGTGGTCGGCGCCCGGCTGAACCCCGATTACGATTTCACGAACTTCGTGGAAGGCAAAAGCAATCAGCTCGCGCGCGCCGCCGCCCAGCAGGTCGGGGAAAACCCCGGCAAGGCTTATAACCCGCTGTTTGTGTATGGCGGAGTGGGTCTGGGCAAGACCCACCTGATGCATGCGGTCGGGCATGTCATGAAGCAGCGCAACAGCGAGGCCCGCGTCGCCTATGTGCACTCGGAGCGCTTCGTGGGCGACATGGTGCGCGCCTTGCAGCACAACACCATGAACGACTTCAAGGCCGCGTACCGCTCGCTCGATGCGCTGCTCATCGATGACATCCAGTTCTTCGCCAACAAGGACCGCTCGCAGGAAGAATTCTTTCATACCTTCAACGAACTGCTCGAAGGTCAGCGCCAGGTCATCCTCACTTGCGATCGCTATCCGAAGGAAGTCAGCGGCCTTGAGGAACGACTCAAATCGCGCTTCGGCTGGGGACTGACGGTCGCAATCGAACCGCCGGAGCTGGAAACCTGTGTCGCCATTCTGATGACCAAGGCGCAGGCCGTTGGGGTGGCGCTGCCGGAAGAAGTCGCATTCTTTGTTGCCAAGCGGATCCGCTCGAACATTCGCGAACTGGAAGGCGCCTTGCGCCGCGTGATCGCCAACTCACGCTTCACAGGCCAGCCCATCACAGTGGATTTCGCCAAGGAAGCCTTGCGCGATCTGCTGCAATTACAGGCAAAACTGGTCACTATCGAGAATATCCAGCGCACCGTTGCCGATTACTACAAGGTTCGCGTGGCCGATCTTCTGTCCAAGCGTCGCAATCGTTCCATCGCCCGACCCCGGCAGGTGGCGATGGCCCTCGCGCGCGAATTGACCACACACAGCCTGCCGGAAATCGGTGATGCTTTCGGTGGGCGTGATCACACCACGGTGCTGCATGCCTGCGCAAAAATCCTCGAGCTGCGTGCCACGGATCAGCGCGTCAGTGAAGACTATTCAAACCTGTTGAGAACCCTGACGGGATGATGTGGAGAGCCTGGGGACAATTTTGGTGTTACAAGTTATGCACATTCGGCTCACAGGCAGTGGACAGGTCGACCATGTACTTACACGGTGACTCGGAACGAATGCAAGGTCATGATGCGGATGGGACAACTCAAAGTTATCCCACTATCCACAGGCCCTATAGCAGCTACTACAATCTTCCTTTAAGACTTAAGACTATTAAGAGCACGCCATGAAGCTCACCGCTGCACGTGAAGATTTCCTGACCCCGCTGCAAAGCGTCATCGGTGTCGTCGAGCGTCGGCAGACCATGCCGATACTGGCGAACGTGCTGCTGCAGGTACGCGAAGACCGGTTGAGCGTGACGGGCTCTGACCTGGAGGTCGAACTGGTTGCCTCCCGGGCGGTGACGGCCCAGCAATCGGGCGATGTCACCGTTCCCGGACGCAAGCTGCTGGATATTTTTCGCGCACTACCGGAAAAAACCGCCGTGACCCTGAGTGCTGAAGGCGATCGCGTGAATATCCGCGCGGGCCGCAGCCGCTTCGCCCTGTCCAGCCTGCCGGCGTCCGAGTTTCCGGTGGTCGACGACATCAATGCCCAGCAGACCCTGACGATCAGCCAGGGGGATTTACGCAAGCTCATCGACAAGACGCACTTCGCGATGGCGCAGCAGGACGTGCGCTATTACCTGAACGGGATGCTGCTGGAGACGGAGGGCAAAACCCTGCGTGCGGTGGCGACGGACGGCCATCGCCTGGCGCTGTGCGAAGCGCAATTGCCGGCCATGGCCCGGACGGCCCAGCAGGTGATCGTGCCGCGCAAGGGCGTGCTGGAACTACAGCGCATCCTCGGCCTCGAAGGCATGCTGGAGCTGGCGATCGGGACAAATCACGTTCGCGCGCAGATCGGCGAAATTCGCTTCACTTCGAAGCTGATAGATGGTCGTTTCCCGGAATATGGCCGCGTTGTTCCCGCCAATCCAACCAAGAAAATCCACGCCGACCGCGAGCTGCTTCGCCAGGCGTTCCAGCGTACGGCAATCCTGTCCAACGAAAAGTACCGCGGAATCCGCTTGGCGTTGAAGTCCGGCCTGTTGACTGTTCAGGCGCATAACCCGGAGCAGGAAGAGGCGGAGGATCAGCTCGAAGTGCGCTATGAGGGCGAGGACCTGGAGATTGGCTTCAACGTGAATTATCTGCTGGACGCGCTGGCCGCACTCGACGGGGAAACCGTGGAGATCGGGCTGACGGACTCCAACAGCAGCTGCCTGGTTCGCCTGCCGGACTCCCAGGACACCAAGTACGTTGTGATGCCGATGCGGCTGTAGGGACGATACCTAGGCTCACGTGTTCCACGTGGAACATCAGGCATGAGCCTGGGGCTACTGACTCTCGAGAACCTGCGATGCCTGCGACGGGCAGAGCTGGACCTTCATCCCGGGCGCAATCTGATCATCGGCAGCAATGGGTCCGGAAAAACCTCGCTGCTGGAGGCAATCTTCCTGCTCGGCCGTGGCCGATCCTTCAGGACCCGCAATTCAGAGCGGCTCATTACCCACGGCGAATCACGCCTCGTAGTTTTCGGCCGGACCGCGCCATCGGAAACACCGTGTATTCCTCTCGCGCTGGGGGTTCAAGTGACCCGCGGCGAGGCCACCGTGGCCAAAATCCAGGGAGAGTTCGCGCGCACACTGGCCCAACTGTCCGAAGCGCTGCCGGTACAGGTCATTGATCCCGGCGTGCACAAGCTGGTGGAGGACAGTGCCTACCGCCGACGCCGCTGGATGGATTGGGCGACGTTCCACGTGGAACAGGGGTTCGTTGAGGTGTGGGCCGCCTATGCCCGCGCCCTCAAACAACGGAATGCAGTTCTGAAGCAGTTCGCCGGCATCGATGGTGCGGTCGCCAGCGCGCAGCTGGCGGCATGGGATATTGAACTGGCGCAATGGGGTGAAAAGCTGGCCCGTTCGCGACGAGAGATGTTGGAGCGCCTCCGCAGCCCTTGGCAGCAGACCGTGGTGGCTCTGTCCGGTCTGAATCTGGATCTGGTGTATTTCCAAGGCTGGGCGCGGGACACACCGCTGGCGCAAGCGCTGCAGCTGTCCCGTGAACGGGACCTGGCCCGCGGGAGCACGCATGCAGGACCCCACCGCGCCGATGTCCTCCTGAAGTTGAATGGCAAATTGGCGCGGGACACGCTGTCACGGGGCCAACAGAAGCTGGCGGCAGTCGCGATGATCCTGGCGCAGCTGCGCCTCCTGGCTCCTATCTTGTCCGAACCGCCCACTTTGCTGCTGGACGATCCGGCCGCCGAGCTGGACCCGGAACGGCTGGGACGGTTCATCGAACAGGTAGAACCACTGCGCTGTCAGCTCGTGCTCACCGCCCTGTCGCCCGGACATCAGCCCTTTGGCCAGCCGGATCGGATGTTCCACGTGGAACAGGGGAGGGTATCGGCAGGCTGACGGCCGCCACTCAAAAAAACCAATTCAAACAAAGCCTTACGCAAGACTATATATTGGCTTGGCGCGCTGCGGAAGGCTATAATGGGCGGTCATCCAAACGAGCGCCCGCATGTCGCAAAACGACGTCTACGATTCCAGTAAAATCAAAGTCTTGAAGGGCCTCGACGCCGTCCGTAAGCGACCAGGAATGTACATCGGCGATACCGACGATGGCAGCGGTCTGCACCACATGGTCTTCGAGGTCGTGGACAACTCCATCGACGAGGCGCTGGCCGGCTACTGTGACCGGGTCCAAGTGACCATCCACGCGGACGAAAGCGTCACCGTTTCCGACAACGGCCGCGGTATCCCGGTGGATATCCATCCCGAGGAGGGCGTCTCGGCAGCCCAAGTCATCATGACGGTGCTGCACTCGGGCGGTAAGTTCGATGACACCTCCTACAAGGTCTCAGGCGGTCTGCACGGCGTTGGCGTGTCCGTCGTGAACGCCTTGTCCGACTACCTGCTGTTGACCGTCTGCCGCGACGGCAGGATGCACCAGCAGGAGTACCACTTAGGCGAACCCGCAGCGCCCATGAAGGTGATCGGGCCGACGACGGAGCGGGGCACCACTCTGCGCTTCCGGCCCAGCTCCCAGATCTTCACCAACATCCAGTTCCACTATGACATCCTCGCCAAGCGCCTGCGCGAGCTGTCGTTCCTGAATTCTGGTGTCCGCATCGAGTTCAACGATGAACGTGAAACCCGCTCGGAGGTGTTCCAGCACGAAGGTGGTCTGCAGGCCTTCGTCAAGTATCTGAACCGGACGCGTATACCGGTGCACGATTCGGTGTTCTGGTTCCGCACCCAGGATGGCCCGGTCTGCGTCGAGGTGGCCATCCAGTGGAACGACTCCTACCAGGAGAGCATGTACTGCTACACCAACAACATCCCCCAGAAGGATGGCGGTACGCACCTGGCCGGCTTCCGCAGCGCCCTTACCCGCACGCTGAACGATTACATCGAAAAGGAGCTGTCTGCCAAGAAGGATAAGCTCGATACCACGGGGGATGATTCTCGCGAAGGCCTCACGGCCATTCTGTCCGTCAAGCTGCCGGATCCGAAGTTCTCCTCGCAGACCAAGGACAAACTGGTTTCCAGCGAAGTGAAGGGCATCGTGGAATCCGCGGTGAACCAGAAGCTCGGCGAGTTCCTGCTGGAGCATCCGCAGGAAGCACGGTCCATCGTCAACAAGATCATCGAGGCCGCCCGGGCGCGGGAAGCCGCGCGCAAAGCGCGCGAAATGACCCGCCGCAAAGGGGCACTCGACATCGCAGGCCTCCCGGGCAAGCTCGCCGACTGCCAGGAAAAAGACCCGGCGCTGTCGGAGATCTTCATCGTCGAGGGCGATTCCGCCGGCGGTTCCGCCAAACAGGGCCGTGATCGGCGTACTCAGGCCATCCTGCCGCTGAAGGGCAAGATCCTGAATGTCGAGAAGGCGCGCTTCGATAAAATGCTCGGGTCCGCTGAAGTCGGCACTCTGATCACCGCCCTGGGGTGTGGCATCGGCCGGGATGACTTTGATATCGACAAACTGCGCTATCACCGCATCATCATCATGAGCGTGCACGGCGACGATCACGTCTTCGTGCGGGACGCAGGCCGGGGCACCCGCATGGTGCGCATTGGCGAATTCATCGATCGGGCGCTCGAAGGCACACCACCCCGAACGGACGGGGTGGCGAGGCTTACGAGCGCATCTCTCGGGGACGTGCTCTGTTTCGGCGTGGACAATCGCGCGATCCGCTTTCGGCCCATCAAGAGTGTCATCCGTCACCCGCTCGACGAGAAGCTCTTCAAGGCGCACACGGCCTACGGACGTTCCGTGCGCGTGACGTCCAGTCACAGCGTTTTCGTGCACGAGGCGGGCGCCATCCGGCTGAAAAAGGGCGCTGATCTGAAGGTCGGCGACCGCCTGGTCGCGCCACGCCGCCTGTCTTTGCCGACCTGCGCGCCCGCGCGTCTGGACGTCCTGCGTGTGCTGCACGCCGACGCGGCGGCGGCACGCCAGATCTGGTTGCGAGGACCGGCTGTAGAGGCCCTGCGCCGGCAGCGGGTCGAGACCCGGCATGCCGCGCGGGCGGATCTCACCGAGCAGCGGGTCCAGGTTCCCGCCGCCGTGCGCGATGAGCTGGCGGAGCGGCGCCGCACCTCAGGCATGTCCAACTCCATGCTGTGCGCTGCCATCGGTATTCGTCAGCCCGGCACGTTTTACGCCTGGGAGGCGGGAGCGCAGCGTCCCACCCTAACCCACTTCCGCAGCTACGTGCAGGCGCTCGGCGCAGACGTCGCGACCATCATGCACAGAGTTGCCGTCGGCGAGAGCTGTCTGCAGCGTTCCTGGAGCACGCAGTACCGGGGCTCTGGCGCGAACGAAGTGCGTCCCTGGATCCGGCTCGCAGACCTCACCGCCGAGGAGATCGACTTCCTCGATACGCGGGACGACGTGATGCTGTCGGCGGAGCACTATGCGGACTCGACGCTATCACGCTACGTCCCGGTCAACGAAGACCTCCTTACGCTGCTCGGCTTCTACCTGGCCGAGGGCTCGTGCTCGCCCCGCAATGGCATCCGTCTGTCGATCGGCGCCAGTAACATCCGCTTCGCAGATGAGATGCGGGAGCGGATGCAGCGCGTATTCGGGATTGCGCCGCAGATGCATTGTTCGGCAACCCGCTGCTCGGAGTTGAAGCTCGTGCATCGGGTCGCCGCACTCGCCTGGCAGCACCTGTTTGGTTTTGCCGGCGTGGAATCGCATTCCAAGCGCATCCCGGATCTCGTCTTCAACGTAT
>DASXFV010000007.1:0-26363 GCA_036489445.1 Steroidobacteraceae bacterium
CGGGTCATGGTCTGGCTTTCGGTTGCTGGATCCTCAGTTTTACGGGTGCAGCGCAGGCGCTGCAAGCGTCCTGCAGACGGCTTACCATTGCCGCATGAGCGAACCGTCTTCCGAAATCCTCGGCAATCCCCTGCCAGGGGAGCCCCTGATGCTGGCCAGTGAATGGCTGGCAGAGGCCTGGCGCCGGCGCCTGCAGCCCAATCCCAATGCCATGACCCTGGCTACCGCCACCCTGCAGGGCTGGCCCACGGCGCGCATCGTGCTGTGCAAGGATGTGGTGGGCGTGCCCGGTTATGTCGTGTTCTATACCAACTTCCAGTCCCGCAAGGGCCTGGACCTGGCCGAAAACCCGCGCGCCGCGGCGGTGATGCACTGGGACCACATGCGCCGGCAGGTGCGCGTGGAGGGGTTGGTGGAGACTGCACCGGCCGCCGACAGCGACGTCTACTTTGCCTCCCGGGCCCGGATGAGCCGCATCGGCGCCTGGGCCAGCGCCCAGAGCCGGCCGGTCGCCTCCCGCGAGGCGCTGCTGGCGCAGGTCAATGAGGCGACCCGCCGCTTTGCCGCCGGGCCCGTCCCCCGACCCAGTTTCTGGGGCGGCTATCGGCTATGGGCCGAAGCGGTCGAATTGTGGGTCGAGGGAGATGCCCGCATCCATGATCGGGCCCGTTGGACCCGCTCCCTGAACCGCTCGCCGGAGGGCAGCATGCGGCCCGGTCCGTGGTCGGCTACGCGTTTGCAGCCTTGAAACCTGAGCCCAGCTCACTGCGAGCGAGCAACCTGGGAGTCAGTGCCGGCGAGCGCCGCCTGGTCACAGGCCTGACGGTGAGCTATGCGCCCGGTGAGTTCGTGGCCATTCTGGGGCGCAACGGCTGCGGCAAGACCCTCACCCTGCACACCCTGGCCGGGTTGCGACCGCCGCTGGCCGGCGAAGTCGAACTCGAGGGCCAGCCGTTGACCCGCCTGTCCCGCAGAAATATCGCGCGGCGCCTGGGAGTGCTCACCCAGGATCTGGAGGACGGTTTCGCCAGCACGGTGCTGGAGTCGTTGCTCATTGGCCGGCATCCGCACCTGGCGCTGCTCGAACGGGAGGGCCCGGAGGATCGGCGCCTGGCGCAGGCGGCGCTGGTGCGGGTGGGTCTGCCCGGATTTGCCGATCGCAGTGCCGAGACCTTATCCGGCGGGGAGCAGCGCCGCTGCGCCATGGCTGCCCTGCTCACCCAGGATCCGCAGATCTATCTGCTGGATGAGCCCTCCAATCATCTTGATCCGCAGCAACAGCTGGCGGTGCTCGGACTGTTCAAGGAAGAGACCCGTCGCGGCCGCACGGTGATCGCGATCCTGCACGACCCGACTCTGGCCGCGCGCTTCGCGGACTCGGCCCTGCTCCTGTACGGCGATGGCAACTGGCTGGCAGGCCCGGCCACGCAGGTGCTGAACGCATCGGCCTTGAGCCAGCTGTATGAGACACCGCTCACCGAAGTGAGCGCGGGCAGCCGGCGGGTGTTCACCAGCCTTTAGAGCGTGCCGGCCAGAGCGTCCCGGATACGCGCATGCAGCGGGCCGTTGGTGGCCAGGACGCTGGTGGTGGCCAAGCCTACGGCAGCGCCGTTCAGATCGGTAAAGGTGCCGCCGGCTTCACGCACGATGACCGTCAGTGCTGCGATATCCAGGATGTTCACGTCCGACTCGATGACCACATCCAGTGCTCCGCGCGCCAGCAGATGGTAATGCACGAAATCGCCATAGCCGCGGATGCGGCTGATGCCGCCGATCAGATCGCCCAGCCGCCGCCAGCCCACCGCCGAGCGGGTCAGGGTCTTGAGGTTGCCGGTGGAGACGATGGTGTGCGTCAGTTCAGTGGTGGCGCTGACGCGGATGGGTTTGCCGTTCAGGAACGCCCCCTGACCCTGCTCGGCCCAGGCGACCTCCGCATAGGCTGGCGCGCTGGACACACCCAGCACCAGTTCCCCGGCGCGCATCAGGGCAATCTGCGTGGAAAAGAACGGGCACTCGCGGACAAAGGATTTGGTGCCATCGATGGGATCCACCAGCCAGATGCTCTCGGCGGTCAGGTTATGCCCACCGGTCTCCTCGCCATGGAAGCCATGAGCGGGGAAGCGCCTCTGCAGCACCTCGTGAATCGCCTCCTCCGCGCGCACATCCGCCTCGGTGACCGGTGACTGGTCTGCCTTGATGGTGATGCTCAGGTTGCGCTGGTACAGGGATCGGATGACCTCGGCAGCGGCCTGCGCAGCATCCAGGGCGGCTGCGAGTTCGGGGGAGTGGGTCGGCATGGGCTTGTGAGTCTCCAGCGGTTATGCTGGCACATGGGCAATCGCTTGAGCAAAATCTACACCCGGACGGGCGATGACGGCACCACCGGGCTGGGCGATGGCAGTCGCACGCCGAAGGAATCCCCACGCATCGAGGCCATCGGCGCCGTGGACGAATTGAACAGCACGGTGGGCCTGGTGCTGGGGGTGCCGGATCTGCCGGCGCCGGTCATCGGCCTGTTGCACCAAGTGCAGCACGATCTGTTCGACCTGGGTGGCGAATTGAGCATCCCGGGCCACACCATCCTCGGACCCGATCACATCACGCGCCTGGAGCAGGCCCTGGACGGCTTCAACGACCCCCTGCCGCCGCTGCGGGAATTCATCCTGCCCAGCGGCGGACCTGCGACGGCTGCCTGCCACCTGGCGCGCGCCATTGCCCGCCGCGCCGAACGCCGGGTGTGGACTCTGACCCGGACGGAAACGGTGGCGCAGACCCTGCCCCAGTACCTCAACCGCCTGTCGGATCTGCTGTTTGTCCTGGCGCGCGTACTGGTGCGCCACGAACGGGGCAGCGAAGTCCTATGGCGGCACGATCGCGGCCGCGGCTGATTGCTCCACCAGCGTCCGCAATCGGGGCCAGTCGAACTGGCTCCCCGGATCGAGCTTGCGCCCCGGAGCGATGTCGCTGTGGCCTACGATGCGGGTGGCATCCAGCGTGTCATACCGGGCCAGGAGTGCGCAGATCACCGCGGTGAGCCTCAGGTATTGCGCATCCTCGTAGGGCGTATCGTCCGTACCCTCCAGCTCGATGCCGATGGAAAAGTCGTTGCAGGCGCAGCGGCCCTGGTACTGCGACACGCCGGCATGCCAGGCGCGCGCGCCAAAGGGCACGAACTGTACCGGCGTGCCATCGCGCCGTACCAGCACGTGCGCTGACACCCGCCCGGGCGCTATGGTGGCAAAGTAAGGATCCGCTGCGGGGGGCAGGGTGCCGGTGAACAGGTGCTCGATCCATGGGCCGCCGTACTGACCCGGTGGCAGGCTGATGCCATGCACCACGATGAGTTCCGGCACGCACCCGCTGGGTCGATCATCAAAATGTGTCGACAGCACCTGGCGCGTGCGCACCAGCAGCCCCGTGGCCGGTTCAATGTACATCCGCGAAGGCTGCCCCGTGTCCATGGCTGCGGATCATGCCAAACTCTGTCTCCAAATGCCGCAACCCAATAATCCAGGCGCCGCCGCCAATCTCCCCTGGCGGGAGCGCGACCTCGCGCACGTCTGGCATCCCTGCACCCAGATGAAGGATCACGATTCGGCGCTGCCGATGATTCCCATCCGCGGTGGCAACGGCGTGTGGCTGACCGACTTTGCGGGCCAACGCTATCTGGATGCGATCAGTTCCTGGTGGGTGAACCTGTTTGGACATGCCAACCCGCGCATCAACGCGGCGCTGCGTGCACAGCTGGAGAGCCTGGAGCACGTCATTCTTGCCGGCTTCACGCATGAGCCGGTGATCCGGCTCAGCGAGGCGCTGACCGCGCTGGCGCCGGAGGGGCTGACCCGCTGCTTCTATGCGGACAATGGTTCCGCAGCGGTCGAGGTCGCCGTGAAGATGAGTTTCCACTACTGGCGCAATGTGGGCCAGACCAGCAAGCGTCGCTTTATCACTCTCGCGGGCAGTTATCACGGCGAAACCCTGGGTGCGCTCGCGGTCGGCAATGTCGATCTCTACAAGGAGGTCTACAAGCCGCTGCTGATGGACGTGATCACGGTTGCATCACCCGATGCCTTCAACCGTGAATCCGGTGTCAGCGAAGCCGACTGGGCGCGACGCCAGTTCGCGCAGATGGAAGCCGCACTGGCCGAACACGCGCACGAAGTCGCCGCGGTGATCATCGAGCCGCTGGTGCAATGTGCGGCGGGCATGCGCATGTACGACCCGCTGTACCTTACGCTGCTGCGCGAGGCCTGCGACCGGCATCGGGTGCACCTCATCGCCGATGAGATCGCCGTCGGCTTTGGGCGTACCGGCACCCTGTTCGCCTGCGAGCAGGCCGGCATCCGACCGGATCTCATGTGCCTGTCGAAGGGGCTCACAGGCGGCTATCTGCCCCTGTCCGTGGTGCTGACCACGGATGTCATCTACGAGGCCTTCTACGACGAGTATGTGAAGCTCAACGCCTTCCTGCACTCGCACAGCTACACCGGCAATGCGCTGGGCTGTGCGGCGGCACTCGCCACTTTGGATATCTTCAAAAGCGATCCGGTGATCGAGCGCAATCGCGGGCTCGCCGCGCATTTTGCGCAGGCGACGGCTGCCCTCGCGGATCATCCGCATGTCGCCGAGGTGCGCCAGCGCGGCATGATCACGGCCATCGAAATGGTGCGCGACAAGCGCTGCCGCGAACCCTATCCCTGGCAGGAGCGCCGCGGCATGAGCGTGTACCGGCAGGCGTTGTCGCGCGGGGTGCTGCTGCGGCCCATCGGCAATGTCGTGTACTTCATGCCCCCCTACATCATCGAGCCGGAACACATCGACCTCATGGTCGAGGTGGCATGCGAAGGCATCGAGTTCGCCACATGCGCTTGAATCGGGTCTATGCGGAGGCTCCCGTGCGCGGGCGCGCGCAACTGGATCTCACCGGCACCGCCGCTCATCATGTGACTCGCGTGCTGCGCCTGCGGGTCGGGGATCCGCTGGTGCTGTTTGACGCTGCGGGAGGAGAGTACACGGCGAGCGTCGGCGCCTTGTCACGCGACACGGTTCGCGTGACGGTAGGGGAATATCGGGAGGTGAACCGGGAATCCCCGCTGCACGTGACGCTCGCACAGGGCATCTCCCGTGGCGAGCGCATGGATGTGGTGGTGCAGAAGGCCACCGAGCTCGGCGTGCAGCACATCGTCCCGCTGCTGGCCGAGCGCACGGTGGTCCGGCTGGATGAGGCGCAGGCCGCCAAGCGCCTGCGCCACTGGCGCGCCATCGCGGTGGCAGCGTGTGAACAGTGCGGGCGCAACCAGCTGCCCGAGATCAGCGCGCCCATGAGCCTTCAGGATTTCCTGGTGTCGGACTATCCGCAAGGTCTGCGCCTGGTGCTCAGTCCCCACGGCGGCATGAAGGCGCAGGAGCTGCCTGCCAGCGCCGCCGCCACTTTGCTGATCGGGCCCGAAGGCGGATTGTCGGATGCGGAACAGGCCGCGGCGCGAGCCGCGCAGTTCACCGGATTGGTGCTGGGCCCCCGCATCCTGCGCACGGAGACTGCAGCGCTGGCGGCGCTCGCGGTAATCCAGCAGCAGCTGGGGGATCTGTAGTGCTGCTATTGCTGCAAATACTATGCCGATATATTTTTTATCCTATTGTATTTTATAGTATTTTGCACAATATGATATCGCATTTATAACTGCAAATAATACTGTCATCCACGCTCGCAGTGATAGAATTAAGGGATGACGAGTGAGCCGCCGCAGGAGTCAGTGCTGCAAGCGCTACGTCGGGGCACAGCATCCGCGGCCGAGCTTGAGCAGGAGCTATCGAGGTCGAGGCGATGGCTGTGGACGCACTTGCCGCAGCAGATTGCCGCGGGGCGCATCATCAAGATGGGCGCCCGGCGTGGCGCGCGTTACGGCCTGCGCCGCGAAATCCAAGGGATTGGTTCGGCCTGGCCGCTGCGTCGAATCGGACGCACGGGACTCATCGAGGATCTCGGCACGCTCTACGCCCTCATGGCGGATCAGTACTATTTCCAACCCCGGATGGAGGGGGTCAAGCGCAACTTCAGAGGTTCCGCTCTCAACCATGGGTTGCCTTACTTTCTGCAGGATCAGCGCCCGGGTGGGTTTCTGGGAACAGCGGTACCGCGTCGCTACCCGGAACTCAACCTGCCCCAGCGCGTCATCGACTGGACTGACGATCATTATTTGCGCTATCTGACGATTCACGGCTCGGACGCCGTGGGCGATCTGGTATTGGGCGCACCTGCATTCGATGAATTCGTGGCGCGGCTGCAGCAGCAGCGCGCCATTGAAAGTGCGCAGCGGGAGCTGCTGTACCCCGGACTCGCACAGCAAGTCATGGCGGGGCTGCTGCCAGGGTCATCGGCGCATGGCGAACATCCCAAGTTCGCCGTCTCTCTGAACGACGCCGGCAATCCGCGCCACGTGCTGGTCAAGTTCTCCCCGCCCAGAGCCGAGGCCGCCGGGCAGCGCTGGGCGGATCTGCTGATCGCCGAGCATCACGGGCACGAAATCCTGCGGACCGCCGGAGTTCCCACCGCCCGATCCCGAATCCTCGCCATCGAGGATCGCGTCTATCTCGAAGTGGACCGATTTGATCGCGCGGGACAACACGGCCGCGTCGGTGTGACGTCGCTGCTGTCCATCGACACGAGCTTCTATGGGGGGCTGGATAACTGGATCGCGGCGGCAAACCGCTTGCGCGATGACCGGCGTATTGATGCCCAGGCGGTGGAGCAGGTGCGGCTGGCATACACCTTCGGCGGACTGATCGCGAACACCGACCGGCATTTTGGCAATCTCGCGTTCTTCGACGCCTATGAAGGGCAATTCCAGCTGGCCCCGATCTACGACATGCTGCCGATGTTGTTCGCGCCTGAACACCACCAGATCATCACACGGCACTTCGATCCTCCCGCTCCTGCCTCCGACACCCTGAGCGCCTGGGGCCCTGCCCGGGCGCTGGCCGAGCGTTACTGGCGCCAGCTCACCGCCGATGAACGTATCAGCGACGGCTTCAGGGGGATATGTGCCGGATGTCTTGCAGCGCTTGAACGACTGCCGCGAACCGGACCCTTCGCTTAGGGAATATCAGGCTGCGCGGGTTTCGTCCGCGATCATCTCTTCCAGGCGCTCCACGTCCGGGACCAGCGGCGCCTCATTGAGCATGCGCACCTGACAGATCACCGGCATGCGCTCGGGGAATACTTTGGAATTATCCGGCCGCACGACATCTGAGCTGACGCGCACCAGCTGCGGAAATCCCTGCGACACCAGGCCAAAGTAGCCGCCCTCGAGCTTGTCGCCCATGCAGTGGAAGATCACCACCCGCGTGCGCCCGGCGGCCGGCGGGATATTGTGGCCACAGGCGCCTTCAAAGGACACCAGCGGCACCTGGCGGCCATTCCAGGCAATGGTGCCGATGTACCAGGGCGGCGCACCGGTCATTTCCGCGGGCGCCTGGAAGCCGATGACCTCGGCGATGCAGGCGCGCGGCACGATCAGCCGCGAGTCCACCAGCGGTATCAGCAGGCTGTAGATTTCATTGACACGCTCAGCCATCGGCGGACACCTTGCGGTTGCGCTGGGTCTCGCGGTGGCGCTCGACCAGCGGCGCTATGGCATCCAGCAGTTGCGCCTCCTGGTAGGGTTTTCCCAGGTAATCATCCACGCCCAGTTCGATAGCGCGGGCGCGATGCTTTTCGCCCACACGCGAGGTGATCATGATGATGGGTACATCGCGCAGGCGCGGATCGTTGCGGACATGAGCGGCGACTTCGTAGCCGTCCATGCGCGGCATTTCGATGTCCAGCAGGATGATGTCCGGGACATTGTCCTGCAGCAGCGTAATCGCATCCATGCCATCGCGGGCCGTGAGCACCCGCATGCCGTTGCGTTCCAGCAGGCGCTGGGTCACGCGGCGCACCGTGATGGAATCGTCGACCACCATGGCGAAGGTACGACGGTCGCCCTTCTCGCGCAGCGGCTGCGAGGAAAAGCGCGAGCGCCATTCGCTGCGCACCAGGGCGCCGATATCCAGGATGATGACAATGCGCCCATCGCCCAGGATGGTGGCGCCGGAGATGCCGCGGATGCTCGAGACCTGCGGCCCGACTGATTTGACCACGATCTCGCGGCTGCCGATGAGTTCATCGGCGACCAGGCCGGTTGAATGCTCCCCGGCACGTACCAGCACGACTGGCACCGTCACATCGCCTTCGGGCAGCGCTGAGGGCTCCAGTCCCACGAATGCGGCGAGATGTTGGAAGCGGTATTTCTGGCCCCCCTGCTCAAAGGTCGCCGATTCACGGCCCAGATGGGCGGAGACATCCGCCTTGGACAGGCGCAGCACGCCTTCCACGGTGGGCAGTGGCAGCGCGTAATACTCATCCCCCGTGCGCACCACCAGCGCATGACTGATCGCCAGCGTGAACGGCAGGCGCACGGTGAAGGTGGTGCCCTGCCCGGAATGGGTCTCCATGTTCAATGAGCCACCGAGACGTTTGATTTCGGTGGCCACCACATCCATGCCGACGCCGCGACCGGCCTGCTGTGTCACCGCTCCGGCGGTGGAGAATCCCGGCTCCAGAATCAGCTGCATGGCATCCTCATCCGAAAGCGACTGGCCGGGTTGGATCAGACCCAGCGCCAAGCCCTTGTCGCGGATGGCATTGAGCTTCATGCCCGCACCGTCATCGCTCACCTTCACCATGACCTCGGCGCCCTCGCGCTGCAGGTCCAGGTGAATGGTCCCCGATTCGCTCTTGCCGTGCGCCACCCGCTCCTCGGGCGTTTCAATACCGTGGACCACAGCGTTACGCAGCATGTGCTCGAAGGGCGGCAACATCCGCTCCAGCACCTGCCGGTCCAGTTCGCCCGAGGCACCGCTGACGATCAGCTCGGCACGCTTGCCGCTATCGGCGGCGGCCTGCCGCACGATGCGCGACAGGCGCTGCACATGGCGCTGGAACGGCACCATGCGCGTGCGCATCAGGCCGTTCTGTAGCTCGGTGACGGTACGCGCCTGCTGCTGCAGCAGGTTCTGCGTCTCCTGTACCAGGCTCTCCAGCAGTTGCTGGATGCTGGCCACGTCGCTGGCGGTCTCCGCCAGGCCGCGCGAGAACTGCTGGATGGCCGAATATCGGTCCAGCTCCAGCGGATCAAATTCGGCGCGATGCCCGGTTTCCTCTTCGTGACCGTGGAGGATCTGTTTTTCGGTTTCGATTTCCAGCTTGCGCTGCTGCTCCTTCAGCCGCGTGACGGTGCGCGACAGCTCCCCGAGGTTGAATTCGATCGAGCCCATCTGCTGTTCCAGGCGGGCACGCGAGATGCTCACCTCGCCGGAAACATTCAGCAGCTGATCCAGGAGGTCGGCATCGACACGCGCCATCTCCGGGCGGTCGCTGTGCGCTACCGGCTCGCGGCCAGGCGGTACCGGCAGTGCCGCAGCGGGCTCGGGCGCCGATTCCGTCATCATGGGCAGTGCGGCCGACCCGGGTCCCGGCACATCCTGCGGCGTGGTGGTAATGCTGCCGTCGAAGGCCGACTCGGTCAGCATCTGGAAACTGGTGGTGGGCACCGCGGGCGCCTGAGGCAACTCCGGCGACTGGGGCACCTCGGGGGTCTTGGGGGTATCGGGAACCTCAGGCGGGGTCTGCGGCACCTGCGGCGTTTCCGGTACCGCGGGCACCTCGGGCGGCGTCTGCGGCACTTGCGGCGTCTCGGCTGCGGCGTCCTGCCCGGGATTCAACGAGGCGCGGATGCGTTCGAGGAGGTCACGGGCCTGAGCCACACCACGCCCCGCGGCGACGCTGTCACGCATGCGCGCCAGCTCATCAACGCTGGCCTGCAGGACATCAAAGTCCGCCGGGCTGGGGGGTACGCCGCCAAAATCAATGAAGTTCACCAGTGACTCGAGTTCATGGCTCAAATCACCCATGGCGGTGATGCCGGCCATGCGGGCGCCGCCCTTCAGGGTGTGCAACGGGCGCTTCAGGGCTGCGGCTCGTTCGGTATTCCCGGGGTCGGTGCGCCACGCCGCCAGCTGCGTCTCACACACTTCCAGCAGCTCGGTGGCCTCTTCGGTGAAGATGCTGGCCACGTCCGGATCGAAATCAGCAACCGGCTCCTCCTGAGCGGGCACTTCAGGCGGCAGGTCAATCTGCGCGTCCGTTGCCGGACCCTCCGCCTCGGGAGGCGCGATCGACTCCGTCTCGCGGATGATTTCCGCGGATGGCAGCTCAACATCCAGCGCCTGTGGCAGCTGCGTCAGCTCGTGCGAGGTCGGCTGCTCCTCGGCCACGTTGTCCAGCGCGGAGGCCAGATGCTCCGGGTCATGGTCGGCCTCGGGGGCGGCCAGTTCCTGCGCCGTCAGCGGCGATGCGACCATCGTTTCAGCGGCGGCGTCGCTGGCGGCTTGGCTGCCCGCGGCGACCTCGGCGGCCGTGCCAATGGGCTGCGAGCGCGCGTTGCGACGCTCGACCTCGACGCTGTCAGTCACGCGCCGGTCCAATTCCTTCTCAGCGTCCGCGAGTCTCTCCAGCAGGCGTCCATGAGCCACGAAATAGCCCGTCGACTCATCCAGGTACGACGCCACGGACTCCATGGCGCTCATGCAATCCTCGAGCACCGTCAGGTCCGAGCTGGTCAGTCCGACGCCGCTCTCAAAGGATTTGCGCAACCAGTGATCCAGCGGCTGCGCGAGCCGGATGCCGTGGCGCGCTTGCGCCATGGTCGAACTCCCGGACAGCGTATGGCAGGCGCGATACACCGCCTCAGTCAGCAGGTGCGGCGCGGGTCGCTGCGCTTCGCGGCGCAGGTAGTCGCGAACCGTGGCCACATGGGCGTTGGTCTCGCGCATGTAGATGTCACGCAGCACATCGTCCTGCGGGGCCGGCGCAGCCGCCTCATTCAGCGCCACCAGCGGTTCCGGCTCGGGCGCTGGTGCGGCTGTCTCCTCCGCAGCCAACTCGGGCACCGCCATGAATTCCGGTCCCGTCGCGTCTTCCACGGGCGGTGCACCGTCCAGGTAGGGCATGCCACCTTGCAGAATCTGGGTCGCCACCGGTGGCATCAGCGGCTGTTGTACGGTCAGCGTGCCGTCGGCGCCCTCGCGCGCGGCGGCCAGGGCATGCGCCCGCGCCATCAGGGCCTTGGCGTCAAATTTGATCGGCGTGCCGTGTTCCAGCGCATCCACCAGCTGCGGCAGGACGGTCACGGCCTCGTGCAGCGTCGCGGCGATGGGTGGTGAACGGGTCAGCGTGTTGTCCAGCAGCCGGTTCAACAGGTTCTCGCAGGCCCAGGCGAATTCGCCCAGATCCCGCGCACCCACCATGCGACCGCTGCCCTTGAGGGTGTGCATCGATCGGCGCACGTTCTGCAGCGCAGACAGTTCGAGGGGGTTTTGTTCCCAGACCGGAAAATAGGTCGCGATCCGCGCCAGCTCCTCGCGCGCTTCCTCGACAAAGAGTTTCAGCAGTTCCGGATCCGCGTGCCCGGGTGCCGTGGGTACTTCCGTGGCCAGCAACGGCGCTGTGGCGCCCACGTCCTGCACGGTGCCGGCCTGCCGCGCCTTGATCGCGGCGGCTCCACCCGCGAGCTGGACCGTCTGCGCAAATGAACTGTGTTCCAGCGGCGGCACGGTCGGTACCGTGACGGGCGGCTCGGCCTCGAAGGCCTCCAGGCAGGCCTGGGCATTGTCGAGCATGTACCACGGGTCGCTGCGTCCGGCCTGCAGCGTCTCCATGTAGTACTCGAGGCTGACAATGGCATCGGCCAGGCGATCCAGTCGGCCACCGGCGAGCGCGGCGGCCCCGCCGGGCTGCATCAGCGGGCTCAGGCGGCTATGGATGTTCTCCACCAGTTCCACGGCACGTGACTTGCCCAGCATCAACAGGCCGGCCTTCAGTCCGCGCATCAATTCCGGCCAGGCATCCAGTCCCGCGGTGTCCAGCGTCCCGCCGACACTCTGCGCGATGGATTCCTTCAACCGCGCCAGATTCAAAATGCACTCCCGCAGCACGGCCGACTGCACCTGCTGGAAGTCGGCATCGGTGGAATCCGCCGATTCGGGCAGTCTGGCCCGCGGCAGGATCATGCCCACCAGGCGGCCGTCGAGCTTGTCTTCGACCCCGATCAGCGTCGCTGCGATATCCACCAGTAACGAATGCTCCGGTTGCAGCGTGCCCGCGACGATCTTTTCCAGACGCTCCGTCTCACCTTGCACACTGGCGCGCAGTTCTCCCAAGCCCAGCACACCCAGCGTGTCGCCGATCTTGTGCAGCATCTGCACCTGCGGGGCCAGGCCCTGCGGCTGGCCGGACCCACGGCGCACGAAGATATCCAGCACATCCTTGACCTTGCCCAGGTCCTCGCGGATCGCGGCGGCCACCGTCTGCATGAGCTTGACGCTGGGAGCGGACAGACTCTCGCGCTCCTGATCCACCGCATCGTCCACGGGCAGCAGCTCATTCAGACGGAACGAGGCACGCACTGCGGTGACCCGCGGGCCGGCGGACTCCGCACGTCCCACGTAGTAGAGGAGATTGTTGAGCAGATCAACCGCCGGGCTTTGCGCGTAGCGCACCTCGGTCTGCTCATAAAGACGTTTGATTTCCCGGTCAGCCAGTCCCAGCAGGCGCTTGATGGACACACCGCCGGACAGGCCATGCTCCTGCAGCGCCTCGATGACGGCGCCGATCACCCACCACAGCTGGAACACCGGTTGGCGCGAGGCCACCTGCTCGAGCTTGTGGGCCACCTCCGCCAGCATGGCGAGGTTCTGCTCCGGCCGCGTGCCCCGGATCCAGCCCACCAGGCCCAACTGAAACCGCGGGCGCAGCCGTCGTCCCCACTGTTCGATGGTCAGTGGCGCCTCGCCAGCCACCAGGGCTGCGGGCTGGGCCTGACGGTCGGACTTCAGGTTCAGCAGCAGCAGCGTGCCTTCGGACAGCAGCGAGCTGCCACGCACGGCACGCAGATCGTTCAACAGCGGCAGCAGGATCAGCGCGAGATCGCGCCCGCCGGCCAACACCCGTTCCAGGTAGCTTGGCAGCTGCACCATGGAGCGCATCAGCGCATCCAGGCTCTCCGCCTGGTTCTTCTGCTCTCCGGCAGTGGCCACAAGGTAGGCGGCGACCTGCTCCATCTCCTCGGCCAGCAGCGCGGCGCCGTAGATTTCCAGCACCTTGAGCACGCCCTGCACCTGATGCAGCTCGGCGGCCGTGCGGTTCAGCAGTGAGACATTGTCCGGCTGCTCAACATAGTTCTCCAGCGCAGTACGCGCCTCACCGAGGGTGACATTCAGCTCGCGGCCGACATGTTCAAAACTTTGGATTGCGACTTCAGTCATTCGCCGTGCTCATCGCGGCCATCAGCTGCCCCGAACGGCCACAGCCGGGCGCACGCCAGTGGTGGTGCGCGGATCCTCCGGGCGCTGGAAGGTGCCGGTACTGCCTGGCGCAAGCGCGCCCGGGAGCCTGAAGCCCGCGGCGGACTTGCGCAGTCCGGCCGACAGTTCCGCCAGTTTGGCGATGGCCACCGACGTGGCGCTGGTTGAATCGGCCGTCTGGGCGCTGATCTCCTTGAGCACCTGCATATTGCGGGCGATGTTCTGCACCGCGCCGGACTGCTGGCGGGAACTGGCTGAAATGTTCTGCACCAGGCTCGCGATCTGGTTGGACACCTGCTCGATTTCTTCGAGCGCCGCGCCGGCGTTCTCGGCCAGCAGCGCACCGCCCACCACATCGGTGGTGCTGCGCTCCATGGACACCACGGCCTCGTTGGTGTCGGTCTGGATCGTGCGCACCAGCACTTCGATCTGCTTGGTGGCGGTGGCAGCGCGTTCGGCCAGACGCTGTACCTCATCGGCCACGACCGCGAAGCCGCGGCCCGCCTCCCCGGCCATCGAGGCCTGGATGGAGGCATTCAGGGCCAGAATATTGGTCTGTTCCGCGATATCGTTGATGAGTTCGACGATATTGCCGATTTCCTGGGAGCTTTCCCCCAGTCGCTTGATGCGCTTGGACGTGTCCTGGATCGTCTCGCGGATGGCGTTCATGCCGTCGATGGTGCGCCGCACCGCCTCCCCGCCCTTGTGGGCCACGTCCACCGAATGGCGTGCCACATCGGCGGCGCGTTCGGCATTGCCGGACACCTCTTCAGTGGCAGCTGCCACGTGACCGGCCGTCTCGGTGGCGGCGGCAATCTGCTTGGATTGGGCGCCGCTGGCTTTGGCCAGATGCTGCGCCAGTGCCTGGGTCTGGCGGGCCGCCCCATCCAGGGAGATGGCCGAACTGTTGATGGTCGTTACCAGGCCGCGCAAGGCATCGACGGCATAGTTGATGGAATCGGCGATGGCCCCGGTGATGTCTTCCGTCACCGTCGCCTGTACCGTAAGGTCGCCATCAGCCAGGCTGGACAGCTCATCCAGGAGTCGCAGGATGGCCTGCTGGTTACGCTCACTCTCGCGTCGCTGGGTGTCCACCGCATGGCTCTGGATCTGGGCCAGGTCGCGGACACGGCGCAGCCGTAGCCCCAGCAGCACCAGCACCGCCGTGGCCGCCACTGCAAATCCGACGGGTATTGCCGCCGTCTGCAGATTGGTTCGGATCAGGGCAACGGCCGCGCCAATGAGCACCAGGAATGCTGCCAGTGCCACCAGCAGTTCCGGCTTGCCCGAAGTTTCGTTGCTACCGCCCGCCATCACGCTGCCGCCTCAGCGAACGCCTGACTTTCCAGGATCGTGCGCAGACTCAACACCGGCCACTGCTCCTGGCCACGCCGGAAGCACCCGGCCAGATAACGCTCGCAACGCGCCACCATTGGCGGCACGTCGCCGGAAAACTCGGTTTCGGCGAAGCGCCGGAACCCCAGGACCTCGTCCACCAGCAGTCCGGCGGGAATCTCGCGGTGGTTGACCACCACGATGCGTGTGTTGCGCGACAGCACCGCGATGCCACTGCCAATGAACTGCTTCATATCGATGATCGGCAGCAGCTGGCCGCGCACATTGGCCAGCCCTCGCACCCAGGCTTTGGCACCGGGCACCCGGGTAATGCTGCCCGGCACGCTCAATACCTCGCGGGTCTCCTCGCGTGCCGCCAGAAACAGCTCCCCGGCCAGTCGCAGCGCCACACCCACCCATTCACGACCGGCGACCCCATCGTTGCCCTGCTGCGCCGAGACGGCGCGCCCACGACGCTCGAGCTCCGCCAGTAATTCAAACGGGCGGTCGCGCAGCGACTTGAGTGGTACCTCTTCCATATGTCGTCAGTGAGCTGCGGACGCCTAGTGCGCGAGCGTTGCTTGAGCCTTGGCCACCAACTGGTCCGGCGATACCGGCTTCACCATGTAATCAACCGCGCCTTGGCGCAGCCCCCAGATCTTGTCGGTTTCATGCCCCTTGGATGTGACCATGACGATGGGAATGGTGCGCGTCCTGGGATCATTCACCAAGGTGCGCGTGGCCTGGTAGCCGTTCATGCCCGGCATCACCACGTCCATGAAAATCAGATCGGGACTCATTTCGCGCGCCAGCCGCACGCCCTCGGCGCCATCGGCGGCCGCAGCCGTACGATAGCCGTGGCGCTGCAGCGCCTTCTCCATCACATGCAGCTCGGTCGGTGAATCATCGACGATGAGTACCAATGGCATTGCCATCATCTCCCAATGTGCGTTTCGATGGCGCTGAGCAGCTCATCCTTGGTGAACGGTTTGGTCAGGTAGTGCTCAGAACCCACGATGCGGCCGCGCGCCCGATCGAACAGCCCGTCCTTGGAGGACAGCATGATGACCGGAATGGCACGGAAAACCTTGTTGTGCTTGATCAGTGAACAGGTCTGATAGCCGTCAAGACGCGGCATCATGATGTCCACGAAAACGATGTCGGGCTGGTGATCGGCAATCTTCGCCAGCGCATCGAAGCCATCAATGGCGGTGAAGACTTCGCAGCCCTCCTTGGCCAGCAGGGTCTCAGCCGTACGGCGGATGGTCTTGCTGTCATCGATGACCAGTACCTTGAGGCCCTGAAGCTTCGAATTGGTGCCGGACACGCCGAGGACTCCTTCCACCTTAGATTCCCAATGGTCGCCTGCCCGAATTGCAGGCCGTTCGGGTTTTAACATATCGGCACACCCCCTGCTATGGCAGACTCGTCACGATTTTGCACACACCAGCCACTCTTGGGTGTGCGCCATTCGTGTCTTGCGACGTAACTCCCGGTCTGTGGGGCGTGCGAAACTGGCGACATGACCCAGAACATCCGACTTGCCGTCATCATGGACCCCATCGCGGGCATCAAATACCCGAAGGATTCCACGCTGGCGATGCTCCTCGCCGCGCAATCCCGTGGCTTTGCGCTGCATTATCTGGAGCAGCAGGACCTGCTCGTGCGCGACGGGGAAGCCCTGGGCCATGCGCGCCCGCTCACGGTGAGCGCCAATCCCGCCGGCTGGTTCAGCCTGGGCGAGCGCAGCACCCTGCCGCTGGGGGGCTTTGACTGCATTCTGATGCGCAAGGATCCGCCCTTCGACATGGAGTACATCTACACCACCTACATCCTGGAACGGGCCGAGCAACAGGGCGCGCTGGTCGTGAACCGACCCCAGGGCCTGCGCGACATCAATGAGAAGGTCTATACGGCGTGGTTCCCGCAGTGCTGCGCGCCCACCTTGATCACCCGCAACATCGCGGACATGGATGCTTTCCAGCACGAGCATGGCAAGATCGTCTGCAAGCCCCTGGATGGCATGGGTGGGCGCTCGATCTTTGTAACCGACAGTTCAGACAAAAACAGCCGGGTCATTTTCGAGACCCTGACTGCCCACGGCTCACGCTTTGCCATGGTCCAGCGCTACCTGCCCGAGATCGTCGCAACCGGCGACTCGCGGGTGCTGCTGGTGGACGGGGAGCCGGTGCCCTATGCCCTGGCGCGCATCCCATCCGCCGACGACCACCGCGGCAATCTGGCCGCCGGCGCCCAAGGAAAGGGCCGACCCCTGAACGACCGCGACCGGTGGCTGGCCGCCCAAATCGGGCCCACGCTGGCCAAGCGCGGTATGCTGTTTGTGGGCCTGGACGTGATCGGCGAACATGTCACCGAGATCAATGTCACCAGTCCCACCGGCATCCGTGAATTGGACAAACAGTTCAACCTCCATATCGGCGACCTGCTGATGCAGGCCATCGAGCGTCGGCTGCGCAGCTAAGGTGTCCATGCGGGCGCTCATCCCACGCGAAGGTTCCGCTCCGGTCCGCGATCGGCTGCTGATGACCGCGTTCATCGCCGCCCTGATCCACGGGATGCTCATTCTGGGACTGACCTTCTCCAGCAGCGGCCATCGTGACAGCGGGGTCCACGGCCTGGACGTGCTGCTGGTCTCGGATGAGCTGCCGACCGCAGACCACAACGATTCCGCCGCCTATCTCGCGCAGCGCACCCAACTCGGTTCGGGCGATACCTCCAGCCCCACAGTTGCGCACAACCAGGCGGCCACGCCCTCACCCCCGCCGCATGCAGGGGAAGCCCAGGGCACCAGCCTGACCCGCGCCGCTGCCGCAGCCTCCAGTGCCGATGAACCAGTGCTGACCACGACGGCCGCGCGCACTGACATCCGGTACTTCTTCGCAAGCCAGGGCCAGGACGGGGCGGCGCAGGCACTGCCGCTTGAGTCAGATACCACCCCGACGCCGCGTCCGGCCGGCGAGACCGGGCCCGTGCAGCTGCGCGGCGCGCAGCGCGATGAGCTGTGGATCACCCCGGACACCCGCGAATCGATCATCGCTCCCTACCTGGACGGTTGGCGCCGGCGCGTGGAGCGGATCGGCACCCTCAACTACCCGACCGCCGCCGAACGCGCCGGGGTGCGGGCCAGCCCCGTCCTGGAAGTGGCGATCGACGCCGATGGCCGTCTGACGCAGGCGCAGATCATGACCAGCAGCGGTTACCCGGACCTGGATGCCGCCGCGCTCGCCATTTTGAAGCTCGCCAGCCCTTTTGCTCCCTTTCCACCGGATCTGGCGGCCCGCTACCACACCCTGCGATTCGCCTATGAGTGGCAATTCAGCGGGGGCCGCGCCGCACCGGGGCACCTGACCGCGGTTCCTTGAGCCCTCCGCCCAGTGCCGCCATACTCCTCATGTGACCCAAGCCAGCTATACAAACCATCTGCTCATCGCCATGCCGGCGCTGACCGATAGTGATTTTTCCCACTCGGTGACGCTGGTGTGCGAGCACAGCGACAAGGGGGCCCTGGGGCTGATCCTCAACAAACCCTCGCCCATGATGCTGCGGGACGTGCTCTCGCAGATGAAACTCGAGGCTCGCGATGAGAGCATCGGCACGCAGATCGTGCTGTGCGGGGGTCCGATGCGCACCGACCGTGGCTTCGTGCTGCATCGTCCCGGCGGGGAATGGGACTCCACCCACAAGGTCTCCGAGCTCATCCAGGTGACGACCTCGCGCGATGTGCTGGCCGCCATGGCGCGCGGCGAAGGCCCCGGTGATGCCTATGTCGCCCTGGGCTTCGCGCGCTGGGACGCCGGGGAGCTGGAACGCCAGATCCGTGACAATGCCTGGCTGCCAGTGCCCGCCGATGAGCGGCTGCTGTTCGAGCTGCCTTTCGCCAAGCGTTGGCTGGCCTCCTGGCAGTTTCTGGGAGTGGATGTGGAGAAGTTGAGCCTCACGGCCGGTAATGCCTGATCCCACCGGAACCCGCCGCCCCGCCCCGCGCATCGCTCTGGCATTCGATTACGGCCGGCGCAGAATCGGGATGGCCGCCGGCGACACCCTGACGGCCACCGCTGCACCGCGCCCCGCCGTCGCCGCCCATGGCGGCGTACCCGATTGGGCCGCCATCACCCGCGAGGTCCGCGCGCTCTCGCCACACATGCTGGTGGTCGGTGTCCCTTATAATGCTGATGGGAGCGACGGCAGTTTGGCGCAGGCGGTACGCAAGTTCGCCCAGGAGCTGGAGCTGCGATTCGCACTGCCGGTGGCACACGTGGATGAACACGGCTCGTCCCTGGAAGCCGGTCGCGCACTCAAGGACCAGCGCGCCAGCGGCCAACGCCGCCGCCGCGTGCAACGTGAAGATATCGACAGTGCCGCCGCCGCAGTCATCCTGACGCGCTGGCTGGCCGGAGAAGGGGACCGCAACACGTGACCGAAGCCACAGTGACCACCCGGATCGTCACCCCGCAGCTGCGCGACAACGGACATCTGCGCCACCTGTTGACTCTGGCGGGCTTGGATCGCAGCGTGCTCATGCACCTGCTCGAGCGCTCACAGTCCTTCGTCCGGCCGCTGGGCGAACCGCCGCCGGCGTCCCGCGACCTGGAGGGCGTGACAGTCGCCAACCTATTCACCGAACCCTCCACCCGTACGCGCGTGTCCTTCGAATTGGCCGCCAAGCGGCTGGGCGCGGATGTCGTCAACCTGGAGTTGCAGCTATCCTCGCGCGCCAAGGGCGAGAGCATGCTCGACACCATCTACACGCTGGAAGCGTTGCACGTCGATGTGCTGGTGATCCGCGATGCAGAGGAAGGCATCCCGGGCCTCGTGGCGGACCATGTGCGGCCGCATGTCAGCGTGCTGTCCGCGGGCGAAGCACATGTGGCCCATCCCACCCAGGGCCTGCTCGACGCCCTGACCATCCAGCAGCGCAAGCCGGACTTCTCCAAGCTGGCGATTGCGGTCGTCGGGGATGTCCGGCATTCGCGCGTGGCGCGCTCGGCCTACCACGTGCTGACGGCGCTTGGGGTCGGCGAAGTACGCATCGTCGCCCCGCCGGTGTTCATGCCGGAGCCGGGCGAATTTCCCGGTTGTGCCCGGCACACGACCCTCGCCAAGGGGCTGAAGGATGCGGATGTGATCATGATGCTGCGCATCCAGAAGGAGCGCATGAGCCAGGCGTCGCTGCCGGATGCGGATCGCTACTTCGCCAAGTACGGCCTGACCCCGGAGCGGCTGCAGCTGGCCCAGCCGGATGCCATCGTCATGCATCCGCAGCCCATGAATCGGGGAATTGAAATCGCATCGGATGTGGCGGATGGCCCGCAGTCGGTGATTCGCGACCAGGTGCGCAACGGCGTTGCAGTACGCATGGCCATCCTGGCCGAGGTGATCCTCAACCGAAATTGATCTTGGTCTCCAGGTTGGCGCGCGAATCGGCGTGCAACAGCGCCTCTTCCAGGGTCACGCGCTTCTGCTGCACCAGGGCATGCAGGGCGACATCGAAGCTTTGCACTCCGCGCTCACCGCTGGCAATGATGGCTTCCTTGATCCCCATCACGTCGCCTTTCTTGACCAGTTCGCTGATATGCGGGGTATTGAGCATCACCTCAACCGCCGCCACGCGCTTGCCATCCTTGCCCATCACCAGACGCTGCGCCAGCACGGCCTTCAGGTACTGGGACAGGTCCAGGAAGATCTGGTTGTGCTGCTCGCGCGGGAACATGTTGATGATGCGATCGAGGGTCTCGGCACAGTTGTTGGCGTGCAGGGTGGCCAGCACCAGGTGACCCGTACCGGCCAGGCTGATCGCCGCCTCCATGCTCTCCCGGTCGCGAATTTCGCCAATGAGAATGACATCCGGCGCCGCGCGCATGACGCTGCGCAGCGCGCGCGTAAATGACTTCGTGTCCAGCCCGACCTCGCGCTGGTTGACGATCGAGCGCTTGTTGGTATGCAGGAACTCGAGGGGATCCTCGATGGTGACGATGTGATCCGAGGAGCCCTCGTTGCGATGATTGATCATCGCCGCGATGGTGGTGGACTTGCCGGACCCCGTCGCTCCGACCACCAGCACCAGCCCGCGCTTGAGCATGATGAGGTCGCGCATCACATCCGGCAGGTTCAGCGACTCCAGGCGCGGCATATCAGCCGTGATATAGCGCAGCACCACGGCCGGGTAGCCGCGCTGCATGAAGATATTGACGCGAAAGCGCCCCAGGCCCGGTCGCGAAATCGCGAAATCGATCTCCAGTTCGGACTGGAAGCGGTCGCGCTGCTCCGGGCTCATCAGACCCAGCGCCGTCTGGCGCACGACCTCCGGGGTCAGGACATTCTTGTTGACCGGAAAGATCTGGCCTTCGATTTTGATCTTGATGGGCGCATTGGCGGTGAAGAACAGATCCGAGGCCTTCTTCTCCACCATCAGCTTGAACAGTGGCTTGGTATTGAGGACGGTCTGGGCGACACCGTCCGCGGCCGCACCTGACACGGCGCGGACCTCCCCAACCTCAGCCGCCGGCAGCAATTCCTCGCTGACGGCATTCACAGGCTCTTCCCCGAATCGGCCTCTTCGGCGATGCTCAGGCCCCCATCGCCCGCATCCACATGCTCGCGCCGGCTCTCCAGCTTGATGCGCAGCCGCAGCTCGTTCTTCGAATCCGCATTGCGCAACGCATCCTCGTAGGACACGTAGCCGCCCTCGTACAGCTCGAACAGCGACTGGTCGAAGGTGCGCATCCCCAACCGCGTGGAGCGCGACATGACCTCTTTGATCTTGGCCACTTCGCCCTTGAAGATCAGATCCTGGATCAGGGGCGAGTTGAGCATGATCTCGGTGGCGGCGATGCGGCCACCGCCCGATTCACGCGGAATCAGGCGCTGCGACACGAACGCACGCGTATTGAGCGACAGGTCCATCAGCAGCTGTTCGCGGCGCTCATCCGGGAAGAAATTGACGATACGGTCAAGGGCCTGGTTGGCACTGTTGGCGTGCAGCGTCGCCAGCACCAGGTGGCCGGTTTCGGCGAACTGGATGGCGAATTCCATGGTCTCACGGTCCCGCACTTCGCCAATCAGGATGACGTCCGGGGCCTGCCGCAGCGTGTTCTTGAGCGCTGCATGCCAGGACTCGGTATCCACGCCCACTTCGCGGTGCGTGATCACACACCCCTTGTGGTGGTGCACGTACTCGACCGGATCCTCGATCGTGACGATGTGATGCCGGCTGTTCTCGTTGCGATGGCCGATCATGGCGGCAAGGGAGGTGGATTTGCCCGCGCCGGTGCCGCCGACAATCATGACCAGCCCGCGCTTGCTCATCGCCACTTCCTTGAGCACCACCGGCAGATCCAGCTCCTCGAAGCTGGGAATCTTCGCATTGATCAGGCGTAGCACGGCGCCGACTGCGCCTTGCTGTACGAACGCGCTGACGCGAAAGCGCCCGATGCCTGGCGGGGAGATGGCAAAGTTGCACTCCTTGCTGGCGTCGAACTCCTTGGTCTGCCGATCATTCATGATCGCCCGCACCAAGGTGGCGGACTGCTCGGCGGTCAAGGCGCGATCGCTTTGCGGCCGCACCTCGCCATCAACCTTGATCGCCGGGGGGAAGCCCGCCGTGATGAACAAGTCGGAGGCTTTCTTCTCCGTGACGCGACGCAGCAGGTCCTGCATCAGCTTGATGGCTTGATCGCGATCCATTGTCGGTCCTCAAGGCGCCGCGCGGGCCTTACAAGGCATCCTTGTTGGAGGCTTTGTACCGGGCCTCCTCCTTGCTCACCAACCCCTTGGAAACCATGTCCGTCAGGCATTGATCCAGGGTTTGCATGCCCAGCGCCTGGCCGGTCTGGATCGCCGAGAACATCTGGGCGATCTTGCCTTCGCGGATCAGGTTCCGGATGGCTGGTGTACCAATCATGATCTCATGGGCCGCAATACGGCCACCGCCGTTCTTCTTCAACAGGGTCTGGGAGATGACCGCACGCAGGCTCTCGGAGAGCATGGAGCGCACCATCTCTTTTTCCTGCGCGGGGAACACGTCGACCACGCGGTCGATGGTCTTCGCGGCCGAACTGGTGTGCAGGGTGCCAAAGACCAGGTGTCCGGTCTCCGCGGCCGTCAAGGCCAGGCGGATGGTTTCCAGGTCGCGCATTTCGCCCACCAGGACCACGTCCGGATCCTCGCGCAGCGCCGAGCGCAGTGCCTCGGAGAACCCCAGGGTGTCGCGGTGAACCTCGCGCTGGTTGATCAGACAGCGCTTGGATTCATGCACGAACTCTATGGGGTCTTCGATCGTGATGATGTGGTCCGGGCGATTGTCATTACAATGGTTGATCATGCCCGCGAGGGTGGTGGATTTGCCCGATCCGGTCGGCCCGGTCACCAGCACCAGGCCGCGCGGCAGCATGCACAGGTCGCGGAAGATCTTCGGGCAATTCAAGTCATCGAGGCTCAGGATCAGCGACGGAATGGTGCGGAATACCGCACCGGCGCCGCGGTTCTGGTTGAAGGCGTTGACGCGGAAGCGTGCCAGCTTAGGAATCTCGAACGAAAAGTCGGTCTCGAAGAACTCCTCGTACGCCTTGCGCTGCTTATCGTTCATGATGTCGTACACCATGCTGTGCACTTCCTTGTGGGCAAGTGCCGGCATGTTGATGCGCTTCATGTCGCCGTCGACGCGGATCATCGGCGGCACTCCCGCCGAGAGATGCAGGTCGGAGGCGTTGTTCTTCACTGCGAACGCAAGCAGCTGCGCAATGTCTACGGCCATTAGTGTTCCTCGAGGGACGGCAAGCGCGACACAATCAGGCGTGCCCGACGCAGCTGGGCGTGGCGCGAATCAAACGAAAATCGCCGGTTGAGTATAGCGGAGGGGTTGGCGTACCCATATGTTAATAGTTCCACAGAATTCGCTTGATGCACGGCTCATTGCCGAAAATCTCGCCCGAATCCGCACGCGGATTCGTTGCGCCGCACAGGAATCCGGCCAGAGTGTGGACCGCATCACAGTCATCGGCGCCAGCAAGGGACAGTCCGCGGCGGTCATCGCGATGGCACACGCGGCGGGACTGCGTGATTTCGGGGAGAGCTACCTACAGGACGCCCTGCCGAAGATGTCGGCCTTGAGCCAGCCCGCACCGGCCCCGACCGCCGGGGAACCCATCATCTGGCACTTCATCGGTGCGCTGCAGGCCAACAAAACCCGTGCTGTGGCCGAGAATTTTTCATGGGTGCATACGGTTGACCGCTTGCGCATCGGCAGGCGGCTGTCGGAGCAGCGGCCCTACCACGCACCGCCGTTGAACGTGTGCGTGCAGGTGCATATTGGCGGTGAAGCCAGCAAGGGCGGTGTCGAGCCCGATGCGTTGCGGCAACTACTGCGCGATCTGGAGGCGCTGCCGCGTCTGAAATTGCGCGGCCTCATGTGCCTGCCGCCCCCTGAGGTGACTGGGGCGCGCCAGCGGCACTGGTTGCACCAGCTGCGGGCACTCTTTGAGAGCGTGAACGCTGACGGTGCGGGACTCGATACGCTGTCCATGGGCATGAGCGCGGACCTGGAGGCGGCGGTCCACGAAGGTGCAACGCAGTTGCGCATTGGCACCGATCTGTTCGGCCCGCGCGCTTAGGCCCCTTGCATGGCGCGGCCAAGCCCCAGCCATATACAATCCTTGCGATGAAGTCTCATCGAATCGGTTTTCTGGGCGGCGGTAACATGGCCCGCGCCCTGATCGGCGGCCTCATCGGTCGCGGCACGCCTGCCCGGCACCTCAGCGTCGGTGAACCCGCGGCGCCGACCCGTGAGCTTCTGGCGCGGGATTTCCAGGTCCGGGTACATGCCGATAACGAAGCGGCCATCGCGGGCTGCGAGCTCATCATCCTCGCGGTGAAACCCCAGGAGGCCGGCACAGTGCTCAGGTCGCTCGCGCCCCAGCTGCAAACCGCCCGGCCCGTGCTGCTGTCGATCGCCGCAGGCATCCGGATCGCCTCACTGCATGCCTGGGCCGGGCCCGCCGTACCCATCATCCGCTCCATGCCGAATCGGCCCGCGCTGATCGGTGCGGGTGTCACCGGGATGTATGCGGCTGCGGACGTGACCCCCGCACACCGCGAGCTGGCCGAATACGTCATGCACGCCGCGGGGGAGTCGGTATGGGTGAACCGCGAATCCGATCTGGACGTGGTCACGGCGCTGTCAGGCAGCGGGCCCGCGTATTTCTTTCTGCTGGCCGAACTCATGATGCAGGCGGCCATCGGCGCGGGCCTGGAGCCGGAAGCCGCGCGGCGGCTCGCCGTCGCGACCCTCCACGGTGCCGGCGCGCTGGCCGACGCCTCGGACGGTAATCTCGCGCGCCTGCGCCAGGAGGTCACCTCCAAGGGCGGGACCACGGAGGCCGCTCTGACTGCGTTCGCCGCTGCGGACCTCACCGGCGTCGTAGCCCGCGCCATGCAGGCCGCCACCCGGCGCAGCCGCGAGCTGGCGGCGAACTTCGGGGATGCTGTGCAGTGAATGCCTTCTATTTTCTGGTCGATTCGCTGCTGTCCCTGGCGCTGTATGTGGCGCTGCTGCGGCTGCTCATGCAGTGGTCACGGGTGGACTTTCGCAATCCGATCGCACAGGCCGTGGTCAAGATCACCAATCCGCTGATCATGCCGTTGCGCCGGGTGCTGCCGCCGGTCAATAAAATTGACACTGCCTCCGTGGTCACAGTGCTCATCGTGGCCTTGGCCGATGTGGCGCTGATGAGCGTGGTGCGCGGCTTTGGCATGCCGCCACTACCGGTGCTGCTGCGGGAAACGGCGCTGGAACTCGCCACCTCGGTGCTGTGGTTGTATTTCTATGCCATCTTCCTCTACGCCCTGTTGAGCCTCGTCGCGCAGGGCTCCTATTCGCCCCTGCAGCCGCTGCTCACCAGTCTGTGCGAACCGGTGCTTGCTCCCCTGCGGCGCCTGATTCCGCCCATCTCAGGTCTTGACCTGTCACCGTTATGGGCGGGCCTGCTCATCCAAGCGGTACTGATCCTGCTGCGCTGACACTTCAGGCCTGCGCGTAACTCCGAGGAAAACAGCCACTTGCGAGGTAGTGCTGTAGCAGCAGACAGTGAGTGAACGCTGCTGTCACCGCGCGCCGCGGCGCGAACATTCACACACGCACACTATGCGTGCACACGCAAACACTGAAAAAAAAGGCACTTCCAGCGCACCAGCACATCAGAAATAGCTTGCGAATGCGTCCCCATGTGCTATTTTTCGGCGCGATTCGTTATGCGCGGCGCGGTCCGCGCGCTTGGATTACAACGTTGGAGGAGTAGCAAAACATGGCGAAAAAGGGTGGCGCACCGACCAAGTCGGAGATCCTGACTCAGATTTCAAAAGACACCGAACTGTCCCGCAAGCAGGTCAGCGGCGTGTTCGATTCTCTGAGTGGCGTGATCAAGAAAAGCCTACGCAGCAACGGCCTGTTCACACTGCCGGGTCTTCTGAAACTGAAGGTCGTCAAGAAGCCCGCCACGAAGGCGCGTGAGGGCGTGAATCCGTTCACTGGCGAGAAGATGACGTTCAAGGCGAAGCCCGCGAGCAAGAAAGTGCGCGTGCTGCCGCTGAAGAGCCTGAAGAGCATGGTGAAT
>DASXFV010000048.1:0-14450 GCA_036489445.1 Steroidobacteraceae bacterium
TGCAGACACCGGCGCTGGCACCGCTGCGCATGGAGCCCTCGAAGCTCGCGCTGCCCCCCGGCTAGTCGTCCATGCCGTCAAAGAACTCGACGACGCCGGTTTCCAGGTTGTATTCGGCGCCGACGACGAGCAGGCCCGTATCTTGTATGAGGTGCTCCAGAAGTTCGGAGCCATGGCGCAGGTGATCGGCGGACATGCGGATATTCGCACGCACCGCATGCCTCACGAGGACCTCCGGATCGTTGGCCAGGGAAGTGGACAGCAGTGCCTGGATGGCTGGGCGCACGCGGTTGACGATGCTGCGCAGGTTGGGTGACTGTTCCCGTGAGTTGCGGCTGAGCTCTTCCAGTGTCGCGGTGATGGCTCCGCAGCTGGAGTGTCCCAGCACCACCACCAGGCGAGTGCCGTAACGTTCGGCGGCGAACTCGACACTGCCGATCTGCGAAGGCGCAACGATGTTGCCGGCAACGCGGATCACAAACAGGTCGCCCAGACCCTGGTCAAAGATGATTTCAGCCGGTACCCGCGAGTCCGAACAGCCCAGGATGATGGCGTAGGGGTATTGCTGCGTGGCGAGTTCAATGCGGCGGCTGCTGCTGGTGCTGGCCCCCTCGTTGCGGGTCTCGGAGACAAAGCGCGCGTTGCCGTCACGCAGTCGTTGCAGTGCTTCTTGTGCCGGAATCATCCTAAGGGGCTGCCTCTTTGTCATATGTGCCGTCGGGAAAGCCAGTGTCCTTGCGCGCCGTGGCACTGTCAACGGTGTATTCGACGAGCGCAGGCGGGGCTGTCAGAATCGCGCACCCGCGCAATTTTGCCGCCTATTTGCCTGCCAGGACACCACCATGACCGTGACCCGATTTGCTGCCGCTCGCCTGCTGCTGCTCGTGGGCCTGATCGCAGGCCCTGGCGGCGTGACGGTGGCCCCTGCCGCCGATAATGTAGCGGCAGCCGGGGCCATCCCCACCAATCTCGGCAACGCAGTCGTGAAGGTATTCGCCACGCTGCGCCTGCCGGATCCCTACCGGCCCTGGGCCAAGCAACAGCCCCAGGACATCACCGCCTCGGGTGTCGTCATCGAGGGGCATCGCATCCTGACCAATGCCCACGCCGTGCTCTATGCCAGCGAGGTACAGATCCAGGGCGCCGGTGCCGGCGACAAGATATCGGCGACCGTGGAGGCCATCGCGCCAGGGATCGATCTGGCGGTGCTGAAGCTCGATGACGACAGTTTCTTTGCCACACACGCGCCCCTGGCGCGCGCCAGCGCCCTGCCGCAGATCAAGGACGCGGTGCTTGCCTATGGCTTTCCCACCGGTGGGACGTCACTGTCCATCACCAAGGGAATTGTCTCGCGCATCGAGTTCGTGCCGTACAACTATCCCACCTCGGGACTGCGCATCCAGATCGATGCAGCCATCAATCCCGGCAACAGCGGCGGACCTGCGATCGCCGCAGACAAGATGATCGGCCTGGCCTTCAGCCGGCTGGGTGATGCGCAGAATATCGGGTACATCATTCCCGATGAGGAAATTGAACTGTTCCTGAAGGACATCGCGGATGGCCATTATGACGGCAAGCCGGCTTTGTTTGATGATTTGCAGACACTGGAGAATCCGGCCCTGCGCAGCTTTCTGAAACTGGACAAGTCAGTGTCCGGCATTGTCGTGCATCAACCGTATGACAGCTCTGCCAGCTACCCGCTCAAGGAGTGGGATGTGATCACCCGAATCGGCGACACGCCCGTCGATGACCAGGGCATGGTGAACGTGGCTGCCGATCTGCGCGTGAATTTCCGCTACATGGTGCAGAGGATCAGTCATGACAGCCATGTGCCGCTGACCATTGTCCGCAATGGCAAGACCCTCCACATTTCAGTGCCGCTGGTTGTCGACAGACCGCAACTGGTGCCGGACCTGCATGGCGAGTACCCGTCATACTTCATCTATGGTCCGCTGGTGTTTTCCCGGGCGAGCACCGCCTTCGTATCGTTCCTGAACAACAACGCGGCCGTGATGGGCCTGTTCGGTTTCATGGGCAGCCCGCTGGTGACCGAGCGTGGCGCCATGCCGACGCCCGAGCGTCAGGAGCTGGTCGTGGTCGCATCGCCTTTCTTGCCAAGCAAGCTGTCGGAGGGCTATTCAAGCCCGACAGCCATGGTGGTCGCCACCGTGAACGGCGTGCACATCCGCAGTCTGGCGCACCTGGTCAGTGTCTTGCGGGATCTGAAGGATGATTCGGTGGTCTTCGAGTTCGACAACCGCAGCGGCGAGGCGCTGGTATTTCCGCGCGCGCAGATGGTGGCCGCGACTGAAGGCATCCTGAATGACAATGGCGTGCGCGCACAGGGTTCCCCGGACATGCTCGCTGTGTGGCAGGGCCAGCAGAAGAGCCAGGACAAGGGCACTGACAAGGGGGTCAGGTGAACAAGACCAACCGTGCGGTAACGACCGCGCGCCTCACGCAGATGAAGGCGCAGGGCCAGAAGATTGCGGTGCTCACCGCCTACGACTACAGCTTTGCGCGCATTCTGGATGGGGCTGGACTGGACGTACTGCTGGTGGGCGACAGTGCCTCCAATGTCATCCACGGTCATGAGACCACTCTGCCCATTACCCTGGACCAGATGATTGACCACGCGGCCGCCGTCGTGCGCGCGGTGTCGCGAGCGCTGGTGGTGGTGGACATGCCCTTCGGGAGCTATCAGGGTGACAGTCAGCTGGCGCTGCAGAGCGCGGTGCGCATCATGAAGGAGTCCGGCGCCCACGCGGTGAAGGTCGAGGGCGGCGCGATCATTGCGGAGAGCATCCAGCGGATCCTGTCGGCCGGAATCCCGGTCATGGGTCATCTGGGCCTTACGCCGCAGTCGATCTACAAGTTCGGCACCTACGTGGCCCGCGCCACGGCCCAGGATGAAGCCGAACAGCTGGTGCGTGATGCGCAGCTGCTACAGGACCTGGGTTGCTTCGCCATGGTATTGGAGAAGATTCCGGCACAGGTGGGCCAGCGGGTCTCAAAGATGCTGACCATTCCTACCATCGGCATTGGGGCCGGGCCGCATACCGACGGGCAGGTGCTGGTCACGCAGGACATGCTGGGCATCAATAACGCATTCTCCCCACGCTTCCTGCGCAGGTACGCCCAGCTTCACGATGTCATGACACAGGCGTTTCGCCAGTACACCGCGGATGTAAAGGCCGGAACGTTCCCCTCGAGCGACGAAAGTTACTGAAAGCACTGTCAGGAATGGCTGATTGACCCGCCCGGGGCGGATTGCCTAGCTTAAAGAACCGCGGTGCGCTCCGGCCGCGAGGGGGTCACGACCGGTGCGCACCGCGTTGCTAGCAACCTTGCGAGTGTTTCAATCGCCGCGCCCGATGGACGCCTGAGGTTCTGGATGCAAATGCAATGCCAGCCATCGATTCTGCTGCAGATCCGCGTAAGTGACTGATTGTTCGTGAACGCAGCAGGCATGGCGCGGGATCATGTTGCAGGGAATGCACCATGTTGGGTAGCGGTGGATCATGAGTAGAATGAGTCGATGAGGACAAACACCGATGCGTAGACGAGACATGCTGCAGAGGGCCGCCGCCGCGCTGTGTGCCGCTGGCATTCCGTTCGGGCAACTGGTGGAGTCCGCTTTCGCGGCCCCAGCGACCCCCGGCGTGCGGCGGCTGGGTAAGGCGGAACCATTTGACTACGCGAAGCTCAAGGGCCAGGCCCGGCAGCTGGGCAATGCGCCCTACAAACCGCGACCGGATACGCTACCGCCAGCCATCGCGGCGCTGAACTGGGATCGCTGGCAGTCCATCCGTTTCCGCAATGAGCAGTCATTGTGGGCGGATGATCACTTGCGCTACCAGGTCCGTTTCTTCCACCTCGGGTTCACCATCAAGAAACCGGTGCGGATGTACCTGATTGAAAACGGCCAGGTTCAGGAGATGGGCTTCAACCGCAACATGTTTGATTACAGCAGCAGCGGGCTGAAGCCGGCACAGGTGCCGGAGAACCTGGGCTTCGCCGGCTTCCGCCTCAACTTCCACACCGACTGGATACGCGATGTGGCCGCCTTCCAGGGTGCCTCCTACTTCCGCGCGGTGGATGGCGATATGCAGTACGGCATGTCGCAACGTGGTTTGGCCGTCAATACCGGCATGCCGTTTCCGGAGGAGTGGCCGGAGTTCGTCGCCTATTATCTGGAGCGGCCGCAGAAGGATTCCAGTCTGCTGACCGTGTATGGACTGCTTGACTCACCCAGTGTCGCGGGCGCCTATCGCTTTGTGATCGACGTGGGCGACACACTGGTGATGGATGTCGATGCGGCACTGTACCCGCGCAAGCAGATCGAGCGCATCGGTATTGCCCCGGGCACCAGCATGTTTCTGTTCGGCGAGAACGACCGGCGCGTCGACTTTGACTGGCGGCCGCAGATCCATGATTCCGACGGCCTGCAGATGTGGTCCGGTTCAGGGGAGTGGATCTGGCGTCCGCTGACGAATCCTCCCACGGTACGCACCAACAGTTTCGTCGACAACAATCCGCGCGGCTTCGGCTTGGTGCAGCGCGAGCGATCCTTCACCCAGTACGAAGATGATGGAGTGTTTTACGAAAAACGCCCCTCCGTCTGGGTGGAACCGCGGGGTCGCTGGGGCGCCGGCCAGGTGATGCTGGTGGAGATCCCGACGGTGGATGAGACCTTCGACAACATCGTGGCGTTCTGGAATCCGGCTGAAAAACCGCAGAAGGGTCAGGAACTGCTGTTCGGTTACAAGTTGTACTGGTGTCGGGAGATTCCCGTAGCCACGGGACTGGCTCATACCCAGGCTACGCGCACCGGCATTGGCGGCATCGTCGGTCAGAAGCGCGCGTACTTTTCGTGGCGTTTTGTCGTGGATTTCGCTGGGGGCGACTTCGGACTGCTGGGCGATCATGCCAATGTGGTGCCGATGATTTCAGCCTCGCGCGGCACGGTAGAGATCACCTCGGCGCGGCCGTTGCATGAAATCAGTGGCTGGCGGGCGATGTTTGATCTGCGATTGACCGATGACAGCGTCGAGCCGATCAACCTGCGCCTGTTCCTGTCGCAGGATGGTCAGCCGCTGACGGAGACCTGGCTGTACCAATATACTCCGCCGCCAGTGGCTGAACGCGACCTGGAGCCTACAGAACGCCATCTGCCGAAGTCGCATAAGTCGTAAGACGACGCACGCTGCGCACCGGCTCTGTGCGGGCGATCATGCCGCTGCACCAAATACCGGCACTGCAGGGCAATGCCGGAGCAGAAAATTCCGACTGTTCAACGCGTCTGCATTGGCACGCATGTTGCTGCACTCTCACGTGAGGTAACCCCCCATGACTGTGACGAGTGACCAGGATCAGACTCCCCAGGGCTGCATGTCCAGGGGATCGGCGGTGCACCCGCTGTCCCGCAGTGAAGTCATTGATGCCGTCGCGCGCGTCGTGGCTCGCCAGGGCCCGGGCGCCCTGCGCTGGGCGGCCATCGTGAAAGACGCCGGCAGTCCCGGTGTGTCGCAGGCCTGGGAGTGGTACCCGGATCTGCAGGCGCTGCTGGATGAGTGCTACTCGCGTACGGCGCAAGGCTTGGAAGAAAGTCTGCTGGTGGGCGAGACGGCCCCCGGTACCGCGCTGGATAAACTCGCCGCGTTCCTGGTCGCAGCGCTGGACATCCGTCGCGAGCGCGGTTCGTTCCTGTCGTTTCGGGTGGGCGATGATCTGCCAGAGCGGCAACGGCGGCGGCTGCGCGAGCGCGAGCTGATGCTGCTGACCCGGCTGAAACGGATTTTGATGAAGGGTCAGCAGGATGGCTCGCTGGCCCTGCGACATGTGGATTCCGGCTGCGCCATGATTTTCGCCTGCCTGGAGGTTCCGGCCACGGCCGGGGATGGCGCAGAGCAGCGCATGTGGGACGGCGAGCTCATCGAGCTGTTGCTGGCGGCGCTGGCCGAGCCGCATGCTCCGGAGTCGGTCCTGCGACGCGAGATCGAGATCGCACACGGCACTTGCCGCTGCGGCACGGTGCGCTACGAAATCGACGGGCCCTTCGATGTCATGGCGCACTGTCACTGCTCCATCTGCCGCATGCAGCAGGGCACGGCGTTTGCCACCTATGTGTCGGTGCCGGTGGCGCGGTTCCGCTGGAGCGCGGGGCAGGAACAGGTGACGCACTACAGGGCAGAGGCAGATCAGCCGGCCCAGCAGCGCTGGTTCTGCTGTCGCTGCGGCTCACCCACGCCATCGATGGATGCGCGCGGCGGTACGGCTTACTGTCCGGCCGAGAATCTGCAGCGCGATCTGGGGATCCGGCCCCAGAGCCATATCTTCGTCCGACCGTGAGGTCAGCCGGGACGCGAGTCCCGGCCGAGGGTCTTACGGGTGCTTCGGCCCGGTCATGGCGCCACCCGGAGCGGGTGCTGCGGCCGGCTTGACGCTCAGCAGCTCGACTTCGAACTTCAGCAGCGCGCCCGGCGGCATGGGCTGCGGCGGGGTATCCCCGTAGGCCAGAGCCGGCGGAATGTAGAGCTCAAACTTTGAACCCGGTTTCATCAGCACCAGAGCTTCCTGCCAGCCCTTGATCACCTGGCCCACCGTGAAGGATGCGGGCTCGTGGCGCTTGTAGGAGCTGTCGAACTCCGTGCCATCCAGCAAGGTGCCGCGATAGTTGACGGTCACATCGTCCGTGGGCTTCGGCGGCGTGCCCGAGCCCTGGCGCACAATCTTGTATTCCAGGCCGCTCGGAGTGGTCACCACGCCCGGCAACTTGCCATTGGCCGCCAGAAACTTCGCCGCGGCGGCCTTGTTCGCCGTGGCTTCATCCTCGCGAGCTCCCTGGATCAGGGTTTGCACGCGTTGAGCGTCTTCCGGTCCGGCGGTGGCCTTGCCGGACAGCGCGTCCCTCACGCCTTGCATCAGACGTTCGTAGGACAGGGAGCCTGAGCCCACTCCCATGCCATGCAACTGGGTGCCGAAGGACACACCCAGGCTGTAGCTGTCCTGCGCCTTGGTCTCGGCGGGCGAGGCAGCAGCGGCCGACTTGGACGCTGGCACCGCCTTGTCCGGACTGGTATTGCCGCTCTGGGCCTGCGCCGGCAGCGTGCCCGCAAACAGGAGGGTACCGACCACGAGGGCAAGCCCCGCGGCGGAATTATGGTCACGCCGCCCGTTCGTGGCTGCGCAGTGCCTTGATTTCACGAAACACCTCAGGTGTAGGAATGGATTTTTGGTGGCGTAGTTTCGCCGTTCACGGACGCTTGTGCTTGGATTTCGAACAGCAAGCTCCGTGTGCCAAAGTTTTCGCTTCGGACTGGCTGCGGGTACACTTTGCGCCCCGTTCCACACACCGCCACGTGCAGCCATGTTCGAGCGTCTCGATCGCGTACCCGATGATCCGATTCTGGGCCTCATGGCCGCGTTCCGCGCCGATTCCGACCCCAAAAAGGTGGATCTGGGCGTGGGCGTGTTCCGGGACGCCAAAGGGGACACCCCGGTCCTGAGCAGCGTCCGCAAGGCTGAAAAGGCGGTGCTGGAGCGCCAGACGAGCAAGACTTATGTGGCGCCAGCCGGCAATGCGGCCTTTAACACGGCCATGGAACAGCTGGTGTTCGGTGTCGGACATGCGGTCTTTGCCGCCCAGCGTGTCAGGTCCATCCAGGGTCCGGGCGGCTGCGGCGCCCTGCGTTTGGGCGCGGAGCTGGTACGCCTGGCCTCGCCGCAGGCCACCGTGCATGTGAGCACGCCCACCTGGGCCAACCATGTCCCGTTGATGACGGGTACTGGACTCAAGCTCGGACGCTACCCGTACTACGAGCCCGCCAAGGGAGTTCTCGACTTCGCAGGCATGTGCCAGGGGCTGGAGGGGCTGCCGGCAGGCGATGTGGTGCTGCTGCACGCCTCCTGCCACAACCCCACGGGCGCGGATCTGTCCCAAGAACAGTGGCGGGAACTGGTACCGCTGTTCCGGCGCCGCAACTTGCTGCCCTTCATCGACATGGCCTACCAGGGCCTGGGCACCGGCCAGGACGAGGATGCCTTCGGCATCCGCCTGTTCGCCGCCGAGCTGCCCGAGGTGCTGATTGCGGTGTCGTGCTCCAAGAACTTCGGTCTGTATCGCGAGCGAGTGGGCGTACTGCATGTCGTGACCGACAATCCGGCTGCGGGCCTGGCTGCGCTCAGCCACGAAGTTCGCGTCGCCCGCAGCATCTATTCGATGCCCCCGGATCACGGCGCGGCCATCGTCAACGAGATCCTAGGCGACGCCGCCCTGCGCGCGGATTGGGCACGCGAGCTGGGTGCCATGCGCGAACGCATCAATGGGTTGCGGCGGCAGTTGGTCGCGCAGTTGCGCGAGTGCTACCCGGCGCGGGACTTCGGCTTCATCGCCCAACAGCAGGGCATGTTCTCGTTGCTGGGTCTGGATCTGGAGCAGGTCAGGCGCATCCGGGCCCAGCGCCACGTCTATATGACCGACGACAGCCGCATCAATATCGCCGGTCTGCGCGAGGATAACCTCGAGTACTTCGCGCGCTCCGTGGCGCATGTACTGGGCTGAACCGTCTGCTGCGGCGGCGCGGCTGCTGGCCAGACTCGAGAGTCTCGCCGCAGACTTCGCGCCGCACCTGGCGCAGTCCGAGCACCTGGCGCGGCTGCCGCCGGAGATCTCCGGCCCGCTGCTGCGGGAGGGGTTTTTCCGGCTATGGATTCCAGCGTCCGTCGGCGGGCTGGAACTGACGCTGGGGGAGGCGCTGCGCCTCTACGAGGCGGCAGCCAGCATCGATGGCTCGCTGGGATGGGCCGTGATGATCGGCACGGGCGGGGGGCTGTTCGCCGCCTACCTGCCGCTCGCCGGTGCGCGAGAGTTGTTTGCTGCGCCCACCGCGCTGGTTGCCGGATCCGGTGCGCCCACCGGTTTCGCTGAGCGCGTGCCCGGCGGTTACCGCGTTCGGGGCGCCTGGCGCTTCGCCAGTGGCGCGCATTACGCCTCAGTGTTCACCGCCGCCTGCGTCGTCACCGCAGGTGGTGCCGCGGTGGTGGATGGTGCGGGCAAACCGCTGATCCGTGCAATGTCGATCCCGCCCGGGCGGGTGCGCATTCTGGATACCTGGGATCCGATTGGCATGCGCGGCACCGGCAGTCATGACTTCGAAGTCCAGGAGGCGCAGGTCCCCGAACATCACTCCTTTTCGGTGATCACGGATGCGCCGCGCGAGACCGGTCCCTTGTACCAGCTGCCTTTCAACGTGCTCACCGAATTACCCGTCAGCGCGGTGGGTCTGGGAATCGCGCGACACGCGCTCAATGAATTTGCCCGGCTGGCCGCCGCGCGACAGTCGGCAGCAGCGGGCGCCGCCGCCGTGGGCATACGCTTCGCGCGCGCCCGTGCAGCACTGGAGCAGGCGAGCGCGGCGGTGGCGGACCTGGCTGAGGAGGCCTGGCGCACCGTATCGCAGGGTGGCCGGCTGCAGGCGTCGCAGCTGGCGCGAATCACCGCGGTGTGCTGCGTTTCCCAGGAACAGTTGCGCCAGGCTGTGGGTGAGCTGGCGGCGGTGGCGGGCATGCGGGCGGTTGAGCGCCGCAATGATTTCTCGCGCGCCTGGCGCGATCTGCAGGCGCTGGGGGCGCACGGCAGCCTCGCGCCCCAGCGGCTGGTGGAGTCGGGCAGGATCTTGCTGGATCACGGGTTGCGCAGCGCCACGATGAGCTGCGCCAGTGAGGTCACCGGTGGGCCGCAGGTGCTCCCCGAACATACGTAAGCCACGGCATCCGCATGCGCAGGTTTTGCTGCGAATGCCGCCGGCAGATCCGATAAGTCGTTGGGAACGGCGAGGACCATGCGCCGCGGGGCATACAGGCGGGCCAGCTGAGTGCGCCACTCCTCGATCTGCGCGGCGGCCCCGCGAATGATGATGATCTGCGGCGGATGAATCAGTTCCTCCAGTACGGCGAGCATGGCCACATGCGCCTGGGGCCGCTGTTCCAGCCCCCGCCACGCCGCGCGCAGGGTGCCTTCGGCGGCTGCCAGCCACTGCGGATGACCGAGCAGATGGCCCAGGCGCTGCAACGCCAGCGCCGCGATTGCATTGCCCGCGGGGGTTGCGTCATCGGCGAAGACCTTGGAACGGTGGATCAGTCGTTCGTGATCATCGGCGGTAAAAAAGAATCCGCCCCCCTGCACGTCATGGAACCGCTCCATCATCACCTGTGCGATCTCACAGGCGAACTGCAACTCCTCGGGCCGCACGCGCACCTGTTGCAGTTCCAGGATCGCATCCAGCAGGTAGGCGTAGTCGTCCAGGTACGCGTCCAGGTGTGCCCGCTCACCGAGCGCCGTGGCCAGCAGCCGACCGCTGCGCCACATGGTGGCCCGTATGAAATTCAGCGCATCCGTGGCCGCCTGGGCCAGATCCTCGCGCGCCAGCGCCCTGGCGGCGATGGCCAGGCCGCGGATCAGCAGCGCGTTCCAGGACACCAGTACCTTGTCGTCCCTGCCGGGGCGCACGCGCGTGCTGCGCGCGGCCAGCAGTGTTGCGCTTGCAGCATCGATGTCTGCCGTGACCTGCGCTGCGGTGCGGTCCAGCTCACGGGCAATTTCATCCAGCGGACGCCAGGCGTGCAGATGCCACAGGCCTTCGAAGTTGGCCGGCCGATCCAGGCCGAAGCGCGCCGCAAAAGTCAGGAACTGAGCCGCCGGCAGCAGTTCGCGGATCTGCTGCACATCCCAGACATAGAACTTGCCCTCGTGCCCTTCGGAGTCCGCGTCCAGACTGCTGTAGAAGGCGCCCTGCGCAGAGCGCATTTCGCGCAAGGCCCACTGCGCCGTCGCAGCGGCGATGCGCGCATAGAAGGGGTCGCCGGTGGCAATCGCAGCCTGGGCGTAGACGGCCAGCAGTGAGCCGTTGTCATAGAGCATTTTCTCGAAGTGCGGAATCATCCAGAACTGATCCACCGAGTAGCGGCAGAAGCCGCCGCCCAGCTGATCGTTCAGGCCACCTTCGCCCATACGCCGCAAGGTCAGCGTCGCCATATACAGGGCGTGCAGATCCGGGGCATCGCTGGCAGCGGTGGCGTGCCAATCGCGCAGCAGCCGCTCCAGCGCATTCGGGTGCGGGAACTTCGGGGCGCCGCCAAAGCCGCCATATTCGCCGTCAAATGTGGCCGCCATATCGCGGCGCGCGGCGCCGATGGGCGCTGCAGTCAATTCCTGGTCCGCCCCCACCGCGGGCGGCAGCATTTCATTGAGCACCCGCACCAGCGACTTGCCCTGGGTGCGCAGCTCAGCGAGGTGCTCGCGGTAATATTCGCTGACCCGCATCAGGACCTGCGTGAAGGCGGGCATGCCGTAGCGCGGTTCGCGCGGAAAGTAAGTCCCGCCGAAGAAGGGTCGCTGATCGTCGTGGCACAGGAACATGGTCAGCGGCCAACCGCCGTTGCGTTGGGTCAGCAGCTGCTGCGCGATCTGGTAGATACGGTCCACGTCCGGGCGCTCTTCCCGGTCCACCTTGATGTTGATGAAATGCTCATTGAGCATTTTCGCCGTGGCTTCGTCCTCGAAGCTCTCCTCGGCCATGACATGACACCAGTGGCAGGCCGAGTAGCCAACGGACAGATGGACGGGGCGCCCGGAGCTGCGGGCCGCCTCGAAGGCCGCAGGGCCCCAGGAGTACCAATCCACCGGGTTGTGGGCGTGCTGGCGCAGGTAGGGGCTGGTTTCCTGGCTCAGGCGGTTGGTGTAGCGCGGCGTGCCATCAGCGTTCAGATGCTGGATTCGACTCATGCAGGCAAGGATACACCGGTGCATCCGGTATAATTCGCGGCCGATTGATCCGAATTTGATTCGACCCAAGGTGCCATTGACCACTGCCACAGCACAAATCGACGCCACTGCCGTGCCCGAGCTGCGCCTGAAGCGCGGAGAGGACCGGCGCATCAATGCCGGACATCCGTGGGTATTCAGCAATGAAGTGGATATCGCGCGCACTCCGCTGGCGACGCTGCAACCCGGCGCCCAGGTGCGGCTGGTGTGTGATCGGGACCGATTCCTGGGGTACGCCTATGTCAATCCGCATTCCCTGATCTGCGCCAGGATCATGAGCCGCGATCCCGCAGTGCCGATTGATGCATCACTGATCGTTCACCGGCTCAACGTGGCGTTGGCGCTGCGGCAAAGGCTTTCCGCGGAACCTTTTGGCCGCCTGGTGTTCGGTGAGTCGGATGCGCTGCCCGGACTGGTGCTGGATCGCTTCGATGACGTGATTGTCGGGCAGATCGCCACCGCCGGCATGGAGGCGCTGCGGCCGGCGGTGGAGTCGGCGGTGCGCAAGGTGCTCAACCCAAGTCTGCTGTACTGGAAGAATGACTCCAGTGCCCGCGAGCTGGAACAGCTGCCGCCGGTTTCCGGACCTGCCTTCGGCGCGACCATCCCGACGCTGCGGGTCCGCGAGGCCGGCATCGATTTTGTGGCGCCACTGGCGCAGGGACAGAAAACCGGGTGGTTTTACGATCAGGTGGCGAATCGGGCACTGCTGGGCCGCTTTCTGCCCGCCGGCGCCCGGGTGCTGGATGTCTGCAGCTACGTGGGGGCATGGGCCATCACGGCGCTGAAACATGGCGCCGGCCGCGCCACGTGTGTGGACTCCTCGGCACCGGCGCTGGAGTTTGCCAAAGCGAATGCACAGGCGGCGGGACACATGCTGGAAACAATTCGCGGCGATGCCTTTGATGTGCTGAAGAATCTGCACGAGGCGGGCGAACGCTTCGATGCGGTGATCCTGGATCCGCCCGCCTTCATCAAGCGGCGCAAGGACATTCCCCAGGGGCAGGCGGCGTACCGCAAGCTCAATCAGCTGGCGATGAACCTCATGGGAGGGGACGGCCTGCTGGTGTCCTGCTCCTGTTCCTACCACCTGGAGGAGGCGCAACTGGTCACCGCGGTCCAGGCGGCCGCCCGGCACACGGCGCGCTTCGCCCAGATCCTGGCCTTCGGGGGCCAGTCACCCGATCACCCGGTGCATCCGGCCGTCCCCGAATCCCGCTATCTCAAAGCATTGTTCTGTCGCGTTTCGCGCGAGTGACAGGCGAAACCGATACAATTTCACCATGCTGCACTATCCAGGCTTCAACCCCATCGCCGTAGAGCTTGGGCCGATCAAGGTCCACTGGTACGGAATCATGTATCTGATCGGCTTCGCCGCCGCCTGGTGGCTGGGCCGGATACGTGCCAGAAATCCACAGTCGAGCTGGAAGCCGCTGGACGTGGATGATCTGGTGTTCTTCGGCATGATGGGCGTCATCTTCGGTGGCCGCACCGGCTATGTGCTGTTCTACGGCATGGATTACTGGGCGCATGACCCCTGGTACCCGCTGAAGGTGTGGGAAGGCGGCATGTCCTTTCATGGCGCATTGCTGGGCACCCTGGTGGCCATGGGGATATTTGCCTGGCGACGCAAGCGCCGGGTGGCCGACGTCTTTGATTTCGCAGCTCCGCTGCCCGAGCTCGGATTGTTCTTCGGACGGATCGGCAACTTCATCAACGGCGAGCTGTGGGGCAAGCAGACCACCGTGCCCTGGGGATTTCGCGTGGATGGCCAGGTGCGGCATGCCTCGCAGCTGTACGAGGCTGGTCTGGAAGGCCTGGTGCTGTTCACCGTGTTGTGGATCTTCACGCGCAAGCCGCGCCCACGGCTGGCGCCTTCCGGACTGTTTCTGCTGCTGTATGGTCTGGCGCGGTTCGGCATCGAATTCGTGCGCGTACCGGATGCGAACCTGGGCTACCTGGCCTTCGGCTGGGTGACCATGGGGCAGATCCTGTCGCTGCCCATGATCCTGGGCGGCATCATCCTGCTGGCCGTGGCGTATCGGCGCCGCGTACCGTCCGGAAATTTCCTCGCTCCTGCGTAGGCTTGGCGCACGTGCGACAGTACCTGGATCTGATGCGCCATATCCGCGAGCACGGTACGCCCAAGGAGGACCGTACCGGCACCGGCACTTTGTCGGTCTTCGGGCAACAGATGCGTTTTGACCTGGGCGCCGGATTTCCGCTGGTGACGACCAAAAAGGTGCATCTGCGTTCGGTGATCTACGAGCTGCTGTGGTTTCTGCGCGGCGACACGAATGTGGCGTGGCTGCAGGAACACGGCGTCAGTATCTGGGATGAGTGGGCAGGTCCTGACGGTGAGCTGGGGCCGGTATACGGGCGTCAATGGCGGGCGTGGCCGGCCGCGGATGGCCGCACCATCGATCAGATCAGTACTGTCCTGCAGCAATTGCGGCGCTCGCCGGATTCGCGGCGCATGATCGTCAGTGCGTGGAACGTCGCGGAGCTGGAGCACATGAAGCTGCAGCCCTGCCATGCGATGTTCCAGTTCTACGTGGCCCAGCAGCAGGGCAAGCGACGCCTGTCCTGTCACCTTTACCAACGCAGCGCGGATTTTTTTCTGGGT
>DASXFV010000059.1:0-55165 GCA_036489445.1 Steroidobacteraceae bacterium
TCCTTGCGCAGCTCATCATCGATGGTGCGAAAGTGCGCTATATCCGTGTCCGCAGTCACGATCACGTGGCCCTTGGCGTCTCGTTCCAGTTGCGCCTTTGCCCCGAGCCTGCCGCTGAGCAGCGTGAGACCGGTGTAGCGCGCGATATAGGGTTGCAGTACTGGCAGATCAAACCCGGACAATTCGACATGCCCTTTCAGCGCTGCATCGGGCAAGCTGATCTGGGCCTGGGCGTTGATACTGGCTGACTGATCGAGGCCCGATTTGAACTGAATATCCAGCGGTGATCCGAAGGGCCACTGGAACTGCGCTACCTGCAAGTCGAGCCCACTCAAGGTGAAGGTGGGTGCGGGCTTCATTCTTCGGTCCTGGAAGTCCACCGCCAGTCCCGTCAACCCTATCATCGGTACTTTCACGCTCCAGCCCGGCGCGCCCGTCGCTGCGGGTCCCACGCCGGCCGGTGCTGGCGCCGGTGAAGCAGGCGATCTGGCGGATCCCCCCAATTGGGCGAGGTTGAGGCTGCCGTCCTCGCTCAGCCAGCCGTGGATCTGGCCGCCCGTCACCTTGACGGCATCAACCAGCACGCTGCGTCGGCTCAGATCCACATGTGCGCCGACAACCTCGATTCGCGGCAGGACCACGTAGTCGGACTGGCCGTTCTGCGGTCGCAGGGCCAAGTCGGTCAGGCCTAAGGTGCCCAGATCAACCTGCAGTCCCGCAACACCGTCGCGAATTCCAAAGTCGTACCTGCCATCCAGCCTCATGAGTCCGGAGGAGACTGTCAGTGGCAAGGCGGACCCGGCGAATCCGGCCAGTGTGGCGACCCGCAGCGCCTCGATGCTGAAGGTGCCATGGGAGGCGAGTGGCGCCAATGCGAGATTCCCGGTCCAGTTGAACTGCTCGCCGGCTGGTGTTGCCGCGGCCAGGGTATAACCGTTGCGACCATTGCCCACGGTATTGAAATCCCGCAGCTCGAAATTCACGGGCCGCAATACCGCATGCAGCGTCGCGGGATGATCCAGATCCACAAACGTGAATTCCCCGGCGCTGACCGTCAGGTGCGCCAGGAACACCCGCGCCGGTGCTGAGGGTGGCGCAGGCGGCTGGTTGGCGAAGGGCTTGGCCAGATCGGCAAGGTTCAGCGAGCCGTCGGTGCGCAGCTGTGCGTGGACCTCGGGCTGCTCCAGTTGGATGTCCTTGAAGGTTGCACCGCGATTCCACAGGCTCGCGATCTGCAGATTCACATAGAGCTGGCGCGCAGCCAGCATGGGTTTGCCGTCCGCATCCGGGAACGCGAAGTCGCGGACGGTCAGTTCAAGGGTGAAAGGATTGAAACTGATGTCACCCAGCTGCAATGTGCGCTGGTACTTGTGCATGACAAAAGCGCTGCCCTGGGAACGAATGAGAGCGGGCACACCCACAAAGCCGAAGACCGCATAAGCGGCCACCACTACCAGCGCGATCCCGCCCCAGAGGATGATACGGCGCGCCAAGCCTGAACCCAATGAAAGCGGCAAGGTCCTGTCTTCCCATCATTCAGCTCGAGCCGCATTATAGCGACAGGCCGGTGGCAGAATCCTTAATGTGCAGCAGCGGCACCGGCCGCTCCAGCCGCAGAGCCGGACCGGCGCCGCTGCGGTTTGGCCAGCCAGATCACCAGGATCAAGGCCAGGAAGATCAATCCAGAGGCGTAGAACAAATCGTCTGCCGACAGCATGAATGCCTGGATATCGACCATGCGGTTGATCGCTGCGGTGCTCTGCTGCGCGTTCAGGCCACCGGCCTGCATTGCGGCCGTCGCCGCGGTCATGGCCGGATTGTTGAGAGTCAGGTGCTCAACCAGTTGGCTATGGTGCAGCGTCGCACGGCGATCCCAAAGAGTCGTGAAAATGGACGTGCCAAATGACCCGGCAGTGATACGCGCAAAGTTGAACAGGCCCGAGGCGTTTGGAATGCGCTCCGGAGACAGGCCCGAGACGCTCAATGTCACCAGCGGCACAAAGAAGCTGGCCATCGCTGCGCCCTGGATCACGGTGGGGATGAGCAGCGTGCGCACATCGACGTCGGTGTTGAATTGCGAGCGCATCAGCATGACGGCGGCGAAAATCAGGAACGAACCGGTCACGATGACCCGCAAGTCGACCCGATTCGTGAGTTTGGCCACATAGGGGGTGATGATCACCGCCAGCAGTCCGACGGGCGCCAGGATGATGCCGGCGTTGGTGGCGGTGTATCCCAGATATTGTTGCAGCCACAGCGGCAGCAGCACCAGATTGCCGAAGAACACCCCGTAGGCGAGCAGCATGCACAGCGTGCCCACGGTGAAGTTGCGCAGTTTGAACAGCGACAGATCGACAATTGGATGCTCTGCGGAGAGCTCCCAGATCAGAAAGTAGACAAAGGCTGCCACCGCCAGCAGTGCGAGGGCGACAATCACCGGTGAATTGAACCAGTCCAGGTCTTTGCCTTTATCCAGCATCACCTGCAGCGATCCGACCCAGGTGATGAGCAGGACCAGACCGACCGAGTCGATGGGCACGCGCATGGTTGGTGTTTCGCGGCGGCGATACAGGATCCAGGTCAAGGTGCCGGCAAACAGGCCGATGGGCACATTGATATAGAAGATCCACTGCCAGGAAATGTTGTCTGTGATCCACCCGCCCAGCAGCGGTCCGGCAATCGGGGCTGTGAGGGTGGTCAGCGACCACAGTCCGAGCGCGGTACTTTGCCGCGATGCCGGATAGCTGGACATCAGCAGTGATTGGGACAGCGGAATCATCGGCCCGGCGACAGCACCCTGAACGACGCGGAAGAAGATCAGCATCCCGATCGAGGGCGCCAGGCCACATAGACAGGATGCGATTACGAACAGGAATATGGCCAGCGTGAACAGGCGCACCTGACCAAAGCGCCGCGTCAGCCAGCCGGTCAATGGTACGGAGATGGCGTTGGCCACACCGAATGAGGTGATGACCCAGGTGCCCTGGTCAGGGGATACGCCGAGGTCCCCGGAAATCGCCGGGATCGACACGTTGGCGATGGAAGTATCCAGCACGTTCATGAAGATCGCGAGCGAGAGCGCCAGGGTGCCCAGCAGCCGAGCGGTGCCCTCCAGTGGCGCAAGCACAGGAGCGGCGCCCGCGCCCGGGGTCATGGCTGATGTCGGGCGGCTCATGTGGCGGGGCGGACTGCTACCCGGTTCGCCCGTCTGGCCACCCGATGGGTGGGCTGCGCACCGGGCAGATTGGCCGCGATGATGGCTTGCACCCTGGCGTCGGCTTGCCGGTCCGCGTCATCAAACACACCGGTGGCATAGGTTGGGGCATTGGCTGCGCTTTGCGGCAGACGGGTGCCATCGCGATTGATCGTTGAAACCTTCACCCGCATGGAGAGGCCCACTTGCAGCGGGTGTGCTGCGAGGTCCTTGGGATTCAGAACGATGCGGACGGGCAGCCGCTGCACGACCTTGATCCAGTTGCCAGTGGCATTCTGGGCGGGCAGCAGCGCAAATGAGGCGCCGGTGCCGGCGCTGAAGCCGGCAACCGTGCCGCGATATTCCACGGATCTGCCGTACAGGTCGGCAGTCAGCGTGGCCGGCTGGCCGACGCGGATATTGCCGATCTGCAGTTCCTTGAAGTTGGCATCGACCCAGACCTGGTTCAACGGCACGACCGCCATCAACACGGAACCGGGACTGACACGCTGGCCCAGCTGCACATTGCGATGGGCGATGAAGCCTGACACCGGCGCCGGCAGTTGGGTTCGCGCGAGAGTCAGGAAGGCGCTATGCACCGCGGAGGCCGCGGCCTTGACCTGCGGATGGTTCTCAACCTGGGTGCCGTCGATGCGCACCCGATCAGCGACGAACTGCTGCTGTGCCGCGAGCAGCGCGGCTTTGGCAGCGGATACGGCCTGGCGCGCATGCTGCAGTTCCTCACCCGAAATCGCACCACTGCCGGCCAGGCGCTCGCGACGCGCCAGATCCTTTTCCGCGGTGTCAAGATCGGCTTCCCGGATGCCCTGTGCCGCACTCAGCTGCGCAGTGGTGGCAAACATGCCGCGGACCGAACGCACAGTCAGCGCCAGATTCGCTTCGGCCTGTTCGAGTGCGACCTTGGCATCGGCGGGATCCAACCGCACGAGCGTCTGCCCGGCGGTCACATATTGGGTGTCGTCGGCATTGATGCCGACCACGGTGCCGGCGATCTGCGGGGTGATCTGAATGATATTGCCGTTCACATAGGCATCGTCGGTGGTTTCACGCAGACGCAGCACCGTTTGCCAGTAGATCGCGTACCCGATGCCGATGACGAGGATGGCAGCGCTGACCAGCAGCAGCATGCGGTTGCGCTTGCCGTTGTTGGGCCCCTGGTCACTGGCCGCAGGAAGGCTGGTGTTCTCGGTATTCACGGCGGGATCTCCGTAACCGCTAGCGCTGTGCCAGCGGCGGGGTGGAAGCGGGGATTGCGGGGGGCAGCGCCTGGGGCAGGAATCCCCCGCCCAGGGCCTGAACCAGTTCAACTGACAGGTCAAGCGATCGGGCCTGCAGCTGAGCCTCGAGGCTGCGCTGAGCCAGTAGCTGCGATTCGGCGCTGAGCACCTGCAGGTAGTTGCCCAGGCCCTCGCGATAGCGCAGCACCGACAGGTCGTAGGCTTCCTGCGCATTGGCCAGGGCGTCGCGTTCCTCGCCATGCTGCTTGACCAGGCTGTCCATGGAGCTTAGAGCGTCCACGACTTCGCGCAGCGCATCAGTCACGAGCTGGTTGTACTGCTCCACGGCTGCGTCATATTGCGCATCCTGTGCGGCGAGTTTCGCGCGCCGCTTGCCCGCATCAAATAGCGGCAGGGTGAATGCCGGGGCCAGCCCGTATTGCCGGTTGGCGGCGCTGAGCAGTGTGGTGGAACCCAGGTTCTGCAGGCCCACGAATGCCAGCAGATCCACATTGGGATAGAACTCGGCCGTCGCCTCGCGGATGCCTTGCGAGGCCGCCTCGACCCGCCAGCGCTGGGCCACCAGATCCGGGCGATGCCCCAGCAACTCCGCGGGTACCGCGGTGGGCAGCGAGGCTGCCGCAACAAAGGTCACGGTGGGATCGTGAATGCTCAGGGCACGATCCGGACCGGCGCCGGTGAGTGCGGCCAGCGCATGACGGGTGCGCGTTGCCGCTTCCTCCAGGGCATCGATCTGTTCGCGCGCTGCGGGTAACGCGGCCTGCGCCTGGGTGAGTTCCAGGCGTGAGTCGAGACCCGCGGCGTTGCGATCCCGGGTCAAGCTCAGAACCTGTTCGCGCTGGGCGAGGGTATCGCGGGCGATATGCAGCTGCAGGCTGTCTTCCTGCAGCCGCGCATACACGTGCGCGACGTTTGCCGCCAGGGCGAGTCGTGCGGCCTGGGTGTCCACTTCGGCCGCGCGCTCTGCGCCTACCGCGCTTTCGTAGGCAGCGCGATTCTTACCCCAGAAGTCCACTTGCCAGGACAGCGTCGCGGTGAGTTGCGCCAGCGTGTCCCAGTTGCCGGCCAAGGGTGCGGGAAGCAGGCCGTGCTCCGAGAAGCGACCCCGCACAGCCTGCCCGCTAAGACCGGCGCTGGGATAACGGGAGCTGTCAACCGCGGCGACCTGCGCCAGCGCCGCACGGGTGCGCGCTTCGGCCACGCGCAGGCTGGGATTGCCATCCAAAGCAGCATCGATCAGCTCATTGAGCTGGGGATCGCCGTACGCCATCCACCACTGCACGTGGGGCCACGCTGCGGCATCGATGGGGGTGCCCTTGAGGGACTGGCCGACCTGCAGGAGATCGGGCTGGACGGCAACCGATTCGGGCCGTAGTTGGTGGGTGCTGGCGCAGCCCACCAGCAATGCCGTGACCGCTACCGCGAGTAGTGTTGAGGTGTGGATTCTCATGCCGCTCTGCGGGGGAGTATCAGTGACCTACGTTACGCGCCAGGCGCTGCAGCAGGCTTTCCAGCAACAGGGCCTCCTCGCGTGTGAAATCCCGCAGCGAACGATTGAGCACGCGCATGGAGATCTCGCGCAGCCGCGGATAGGCGGCCTGGCCCGCCGAGGTGAGCTCCAGATTCACGAGCCGGCGATCCTCAGGCGAGCGGCTGCGCCGTACCAGACCCTTAGCCTCCAGCCGGTCCAGCATGCGGGTCATGGCGCCGGCGTCGTAGGACATTCCCTTGCACAATTCCGAAGCGGAGGTGGCGCATTCGCGCCCGGCAAGACTCACGATGACAATGAGCTGCGACGAGGTCACTTCCAGCGGCCCCAGGAAGTCGTCTTTCATGAGTTCCGTGTCGATCGCCGCGAGCAGCTGAGCCCGGACCCGGCCAATGAGGTGGCCGAGGGCCTGCCGCGGTTCGTAGCTGTCGAGACTGTAAACGTCAGCCAAGGGAGTTCTCCGGGGTCGCAGGGGTCATATCAGTAGCCCAAACAATAACTGCCATGACAATCATTGTCAAGGCTTTGGCAGCTTAAGCAGCCTTACCCGCCGCGGGGGCATCGCCCAGGAAAATGACCCGTCAGGATGTGGTGAATTGCTGCGCCAGCTGGTCGGCGAGGGCGCCCAGCGCGCTGCTCAAGGCCGCCGGCAGACCTGCAGGGCAGGCGCTGGCGGGCGCCGTCAGATGAGCCGTCCCGCGGCGCGCGGGGGCGCCGGGCACAGAGAGCGTCCAGTTGACCTGCATGTCGATGGCGCAGGTCTCATTGGCCGCGAGCGTCACGAAATCCAGATCCAGCAAAGCCTGGGTACTGCCGCGACTACCGCGCTGCTCAGGATCCGGATGGGGGGCGACCGGCAGTGCATCCGGGGCCACGACATGGTCGAACCCGAGGCGTGCGCCCAGGTCGCGGGTCATCGTTCCTTGGATGAGATCGGTGAGGGGCGCGCTCCATTGGTCGGTGTCCGAGATGACCAGCTGAGTGGGGCCGGCATGATGCGTCAGGCCCAGATGATCCAGTTCGTGCGGCAGGCTGATATGTCGGACCTGGATCAGGGTCACAAATGGCGTTTCCGTGGGGCTTGCGCCCGGCGCCACCGTGTCCAGGGAGTAATAGTGCGGCCCGGGTAGCGAGCGGCAGCCCGCCAGCAGCGCCACCATCAGTGTCCATAGCGGAAGTTTCATGGTGCAGCCTCATGCCGACCGCGCAGCAATGCCTCGGGGTGTCGTTGCAGGAAATCAGCCAGCTCGCGCATGGAGCGAGCCGCCTCACTGACCTGCTGCAGCAGGCCGGGCAGCTGGGTGGCGAGCGCTCCATCGGGTCCCAGCGTGCCGCTGGCGGACTGGGCCGCCACCTGCGCGGCGTCCGCGGTGGCTTTGAGGCTGGCGATCAGCGGTTTGATCTGCGGCTGCACGTCGCGGGTGATCTGTTCCAGGTGGCTGAGCGTGGCATCCAGGTTCTTGATCGCGCTTCCCAGTGCGGGTCCGGCGGTCGCCGCGTCGATGTGATGCAAAGTATTCTGCAGACTCTGCAGGATGGCATCGATATCCGTGGCGCGTGTGGTGGGAAACAGCGGCGAGTCGGTGTCGGTGCGCAGTGTCGCGGCCGGGGCATCGTGCACGATGTCCATGGCGATCACGCGCTGACCGGTCAGGAAGTTGGCCGTAATCAATTGCGCCCGCAGGCCGCGGGTGACCAGGTGCGCCAGACCGTCGCGTACGGCAGTCATCTGATCTGCGGCCGAGGTGTCCGGCGCACCGACCACTTGCACGACACTCGGATCAATACTCATGCCGGCCGATTCAAACAGGCGTCCCGTGGCCGCGTCGTACACCAGCTGCGATTGCGTGACATCGCCGATTTCAACGCCGCGCAGCGTGACCGGCGTCCCGGCCTGCAGCCCGGCGGCAGACTCATCGAAGCGCAGCGAATACGTCAGTCGCGGACCGCTGTGGTTGTGCAGAGCGATGGTCTGGCTGGCATACAGGGCGAAGACCTTTTCGGCGGCAGCCTCGGGCGCGGGCGCCTGCGCGCTCCTGGCGGGTGCCGCCTGCACACTCGGTGCGCCGGCGACGGGCGCAGGGGGTGGGGCTTGCCCAGGTAATGGTGTGTCGAAGCCGATGGCGCCCGTCACCAGCTGCTGCAATGAATTCAGGCGCACACGGATTCCCTGCGGGCCGGCCGAGACATCAATGGCGCTGGCGTCCCAGAAACGTGTGTCATCGTGAATGAGGGCATCGTATGGTGCGCGGATGAAGGCATAGATGTTCACATGCCGGCCGTTGCCATCCAGCGCATAGCCTTCGACCTGCCCGACCTGCACGCCACGGTAATTGATCGGGGTTCCAGGGCCGACGGCGCCCAGTTCATCCTCAGTCAATGTGAAGGCCCGGCCTGCCGTGTCCGGCTGCAGCACGGGTGGATCCTCCAAGCCGACGAAATCGCGCTGGGGCTCGCCGTCCCCCGGATACATCTCGATATAGGCCCCGGACACCAGGGTATTGAGCCCGGTGATGCCACTGGTTCCGACATGCGGTGTGACGATCCAGAAGCGCGTGCTGCGAGTCAGATGCGCGGTAACCGCACGCGTCATGCGCGCATGCACGATCACTTCGGACAGATCCGGTGACAGTTGGAAGCTCTCCACGGTGCCTACCCGTACGCCCTTGTGACGGATCTCCGACTGACCCGCGGTGAGGCCGTCGGCACTCGCGAAGCGAATGGTGATCGCAGGGCCGCGCTGGATCAGCGTGTGCCAGCTCAGCCACGCAACCACGGCCAGGGCAAAAACCGGTGCCAGCCAGATCACGCTCAGGCGGCGCGTGACCCGTTGTGCCTCGGGCTCCGGCTGTGGCTCCTCATCGCTCATGTGGGCACCGGCGGCGGTGGCGCGGCGGCGGTGCGCCACATGACACGCGGATCAAAACTCCGCGCAGCGATCATGGTGATGAGCACGACCGCGGCAAAGGCAAGTGCGCCCTGCTCGGGACGCACCTGGGTCAGGGCGCCGAACTGCACCACGGCGGAGAGTATTGAGATCATGAACACATCAATATTGGACCAGCGACCAATGGTATCGATCAAGCGGTACATGCGCGTCCGTTGTCTGAGCAACCGCGGGGAGCGCCGGTGCGTCTGCCACAGCAGCCAGGACAGGCCAAACAGTTTGGCCAGCGGCACCACGACGCTGGCCATGAAGACGATCACCGCCAGGGGCCACAGATCATAGTGCACCAATTCCACCACCCCGCCCAGAATGGTGCTGTGGGTGATGGCGCCATAGCTTTCGATCTGCAGCACCGGCAGTAGATTGGCGGGGATATAGAGCACCAGTCCGGCGAACACCAGGGCGGCGGTGGCGTGCATGGACGCTGTGCCGGAACGTTCAACGGACTCCAGGGACTGCCACTGCGGTCGAGCGGAATATTCTCCCAGCAGCGCGAGGGACGCCAGCAGCAGCAGCGCAGAGCCGGCCAGGCACCAGCCCCCCGCGTCGATCGCGACGTTGGCCACGCTCTGGATACGCGAGTAGGCCACGCAGGCGCCCACGACAAATACTTCCGTCATCAGCCAGGGCCGCAGGTGCTGGGCCCACATCCGGCACCGCTCGGCGCGAATCGGCGGGTAGATCCGCGATGCCTGCGCGATGATCAGCAGCAGCATGAAGACGCTGGGGATGACCAGCATCAGCATCAGGACCAGCATGCCCAGTGGCGCATAGCCAGTACCCCAAAGCTTTACCGCGCAGCCGATCAGATTGGTGGTCCGGGCGGCGCCTCCGGCGTAGACCGTCATCAGCGGCGCCAGGCAGCCGGGAATCCACAACAGCAGGGCGGCAACGATCAGCGCAAAGGAGGCGCGGGACAGTGCCTCGGGCACCTTGAGGAGGCGGTGGCAGCGCACGCAGCGCGCCACTTCATGTTCCGCGATGGCAGGCAGCGCCTGCACCAGGCCGCAATCAGGGCAGGCGACGCGCTCCCGGGAGGTCACGAACAGCCTGCGCCCAGTTTGCCCCTGGGCTTCAGGCGCTGTGCCGGGCGCCGGTGTCGCCTGCAGCGCCCCCTGCGGTCTCGCCGGTCACGCCCAGGCGCTTTTGCAGCAGCGGACTGGTGGTCGTGTACTGCAGGTGGATCTTCTCCCCCGGCCGCATGTGCTCCTTGACCGCGAAGGCGGCCAGCGCCGCTTCGTGGAAGCCGGACAGGATCAGCTTCTTTTTCCCCGGATAGTCGTTGATGTCGCCGACGGCATAGATGCCCGGAATATTGGTCTGGAAGCGATGCGTGTCGACGCTGATGGTACGGCGATGCAGGGTCAGACCCCATTCGGCGATGGGTCCCAGCTTCGGTGACAGTCCCCAGAACACCAGCACCTGCTCGGTGGCGACCGTACGGGTGACGCCGTCGCGCGCGGTCACGCGCACGCCCGTGAGCTTGTCGTTCTGCTCGACGATGGACTGCACCTGGCCTTCGATGAAATCCAGGCGACCTTCCTCGACCAGCCCCAGCATGCGTTCGACCGAGGCCGGCGCGCCGCGGAATTCCGCCCGGCGGTGCACCAGCACGATGCTGCGGGCCCGATCAATGAGTTCCAGGGTCCAGTCGAGCGCGGAATCGCCACCACCGAAGATCACCAGATCCTTCTCATGGAAGCTGGCGGCGTCCTTGACGCGGTAGTGAATGCTGTGGCCTTCATGCTTGTCGCTGCCTGCGACGCTCAGGCGCCGCGGCTGGAATGAACCGACGCCCCCGGCGATGATGATCGCGCCCGCATCAAAGCGGGTGCCGCGGCTGGTGGCGACATCGAAACGCCCATCGGCACGGGCAGTCACTTCGGTGACTTCCTGGCCCAGGTGATAGCCCGGATTGAACGGCCGGATCTGTTCCTGCAGGCGCTCGATGAGTTCGCGCGCGGTGCACACCGGAATGGCCGGGATGTCATAGATCGGCTTGTCCGGATACAGCTCGGTGCACTGGCCGCCAACCTGCGCCAGCGAGTCCACCAGTTCAGCCTTCAGGCCCAGCAGGCCCAGCTCAAATACCTGAAACAGGCCGCAGGGGCCGGCACCGACGATGACCACGTCTGTGACGACGGCCAGTTTGGATCGTTCAAGCGACAAGGACATTCTCCAAAGTGATGGGTTCGTTCCTGCGGGGCGGCACGGCGTGTGCCGCCAGGCCCTTCTGCTCAAGCCATTCGCGATTGAAAAGACGCGCCTGATATTTGGCGCCGCCATCGCACAGCACCGTCACGATGGTGTGGCCGGGGCCCAGATCGCGCGCGACGCGCACGGCGGCAGCGACATTGATGCCACTGGTGCTGCCGACGAACAGCCCTTCCTCGCGCAGCAGGCGGTAAACAAAACGCACCGTGTCGCCGTCCTCGATATGCACGGCGTCATCCAGGGGCGCATTCTTGAAATTCTCGGTGATGCGCGCGATGCCGATGCCCTCGGTGATCGAGCCGCTGCCGGTGGCCTTCAGGACGCCATTGCGCACGAACTCGTACAGACTGCTGCCCGGCGGATCGGCCAGTACGCAGCGCACCGCGCGGTTGCGGCTCTTCAGATATTCGGCGGTGCCGGCCAGCGTTCCACCGGTACCGCTGGCGGCGACGAATGCGTCGACCTTGCCATTGGTCTGTTCCCAGATCTCGGGTCCGGTGGTGGTGAGGTGCGCCTGCCGATTGACCGGATTGTCGAACTGGTTCGCCCAGATGGCGTTGCGCAAGGAGCCGGCCAGGCGCTGGGACACTTTCTGGTACTGATTCGGATTGCTGTAGGGCACGGCCGGGACTTTGTAAAGCTCTGCCCCGAGCATCTCCAGCAGACGGTACTTCTCCGGGGACTGATTGTCCGGCATGACGATGATGCAGCGGTAGCCTTGCTCATTGCAGACATGCGCCAGGCCGATGCCGGTATTACCCGCCGTGCCCTCGACCACCACGCCTCCCGGCCGCAGTTCGCCCCGTCGTTCGGCATCCTTGATGATGGCGAGCGCCGCGCGGTCCTTGACGGAGCCGCCGGGGTTCATGAATTCGGCCTTGGCGAGGATGTCGCAGCCAGTCTCATCGCTGACTCCGCGCAACCGGATCAGCGGCGTATTGCCGACGGTGCCGGCGAAGCCGAGTGTGATGCCCATATGAATGCGATGCTCCGGGTGGGCTAGGCCACACCCTCCAGACAGGGCTCGAGGCTCGCAAGCGCCTGTTGTTGTACAACGCGGGTGACGTCACCCACGAATAGGAGTGCCGGCGCGCCGAAGCCACCGGTGCGCGCCGTCTCGGCGATATCCGCAAGTGTGCCATGCACCACACGTTGTGTGGGCAGCGTCGCCTGGGCGATGAGCGCCACCGGGCGGTCAGCCGGTGCCCCTGCCTGGCGCAGTCGCTGCGTCAGTCCGGCGAGCTGTGCCATGGCCATATAGAAGACGACGGTATGGCCCGAGCGGGCCAGTGCTGGCCAGTCTAGGGTGTCGGCTACCGCCACATGCCCGGGGGCAAAGGTCACGGACTGGGAAACGTCGCGAAGCGTGAGGGGAATCTGGGCAGACGCGGCGGCACCCAATGCCGCGGTGATGCCCGGGACCACCGTCACGGGGATGTGATGGCGGGCGAGGGCCGCAATTTCCTCGCCCCCGCGTCCGAACACGAAAGGGTCACCACCTTTCAAGCGGGCGACCTTGAGCCCGCGACGGGCATGCTCCACCAGCAGCTCGTTGATCCGCTCCTGCGACAGGGTGGATTCGCCGACCTCTTTGCCCACAAACACCCGGGTGGCCTCGCGTCGCGCGCGATCCAGGATGGCGGGGGAAACCAGGCGGTCATACAGCAGTACATCGGCCTGCTGCAGCAGCTGCAGGGCACGCAGCGTGAGCAGGTCCGGATCTCCCGGGCCGGCGCCAATCAGGTAGACCTCGCCCAGACTTGCAACGGTGCGGCTGCTGAACGCATGCAGTTCCGCCGTGAAGGCCTCCTGAGCGACGGATTCATCCTGCGCCAAGCGCTGCAGATTTGCAGCGGCGCCGAAGAAGCGCTCCCAGAACGGGCGCCGCAGCGCTGGCCGCAGCGCCTGATTCACACGTTCGCGCTGACGGCCCGCGAAGCGGGCCAGGGTGCCCAGATGTGCGGGCAGCAGCGACTCGATCTGTTCGCGCAGGCGCCGCGCCAGCACCGGCGTCGTGCCGGCGGAACTGACCGCCACGATCACCGGCGCGCGATCCACGATGGCCGGCAGGATGAAATCAGAGTGTTCCGCATCATCGGCGACATTGACGGGAATGTGGCGCGACCGGGCGAACTGTGAGACTTGCGCATTGACCTCCGCGGAATCCGTGGCGGCGATGACGAGGGTCGCCCCTTCAAGGTGATGGTCAGCGAATGCGGCGCTCAAATGCGACATGGCTGCCGATGCGGTGTGTTGGCGCAGCAGTTCCCGGGTTCCGGCGGCCAGCTCAGGGGCGACCAGGCGCACCTGGGCGCCGCATTTCAGCAGCAATTCGGCCTTGCGCGCAGCTACCGCTCCGCCGCCGACGACGACCGTAAGCCGGTTCTGCACCCGCAGAAAGATCGGCAGATAGTCCATGTTGCCATTCAGGTTGAGGACCGGCGTCCTGTCAAGCCTGGGCCGCGGCAGAAGCGGCGACCGTCCGCGCGGGAGTGCGGGCCTTGGGATGCAGGCCGCACTCGCGCTGCTCCGGCTGTTCCCACCACCAGCGACCCGCCCGCTGGTCTTCCCCCGGCATGATCGCGCGCGTGCACGGTGCACAACCGATGCTGGGATAGCCTTTTTCATGCAGGCTGTTGAAGGGCAGTTTGCGCGCACGGATGTACGCCCACACCTGCTCTTCGGTCCAGTCGAGCAGGGGGCTGATCTTGTGCAGCCCGTTCTGCGCGTCCCACTCGATGGTTTCGCCCTCGGAGCGGGTCTTGGACTGCTCGCGACGCACGCCCGTGACCCACGCCGCGTAGCCGTCCACGAATTTCCTGAACGGCACCACCTTGCGCACACTGCAGCAGGCGCTGCGCGCCTCGGGGCTGTCAAAGAAGCCGTTGATTCCCTGGCGCGTCACCAAATCCGACACACCCTGACCATCCGGGTAGATGACCCGGATCCGGTTGTTATAGCGACGCTGGAGCTTGGCCAGCAGGTCGTAGGTTTCCTCGTGCAGCCGACCAGTGTCGATGCTGACGATGTCGATTTCCGGCACGCTGGTACAGATGATGTCCGTCAGTACCATGGCCTCTGCGCCCAGGCTGTTGGCATACACCACACGACCGTACTGTTGTACGACGCCGCTAAGGAATTCGCGGACCTGAGCCGCCTTCGATTCCAGTTCCAGGGTGAGTATCTGCGCCATATGGGAACTACTGTACGGGTGACAATCCGGTAACAGAACGAACCATTGCTTCTGATGAGCTGCGACGCGGTTATGTGGCCCCATCAGGATAGGGACTCTGACATAGCCACCGGTCTGTCCCGGACATTCCGGCCGGTTATAATGGGGTCACCGACCTATTACGGAAGGGTCTTAGGGGATTGCTCGCGATGAAATTGCACCAGCTGCGCTATCTGGCGGCCGTGGCCCAAAGCGGACTTAACATAACGGCTGCCGCCCAGAAGCTGCATACCTCCCAGCCGGGGGTCAGCAAGCAAATCAAGCTGCTCGAGGATGAGCTGGGCTTCCAGATTTTCACACGCGAGGGTCGTAATCTCACCCGGATCACCCCGGCAGGCCAACAGGTGATTGAGCGGGCGCTGCAAATCCTGAAGGAGACGCAGGCCATTCGTGACCTGGCCACCGAGCTGCGGGACGAGGGACGGGGCAGCCTCGCCATCGGTACCACCCACACCCAGGCGCGCTATGTTCTGCCTGAGGTGATCCAGCAATTTCGCAGCCGCTACCCGGATGTGCGCCTGAACCTGCACCAGGGCACCTCGGAACAGATCGCCGAAATGGTGGCGCAGGACCTGATCGACTGCGCCATCAACACCGGCTCCGAACACCTGTTCAGCGATCTCACGCTGCTGCCGTGCTACCGCTGGCACCGCGTGATCGTGGTACCGCGTGATCATCCACTCGCACAGATCCCCAAACCGACGCTGAAGCAGCTGGGGGCCTATCCCCTGATCACCTACACCTTCAGCTTCAGTGGACCCTCGTCCCTGCAACAGGCTTTCTCCCGAGCGGGACTCACCCCGGACGTGGCGATCACCGCCCGCGACTCGGATGTGATCAAGACCTACGTGCGTCTCGGGTTGGGCGTTGGGCTAGTCGCGCAAATGGCGGTCAATGTCCACGAGGATGCGGACCTGGTGTTCATGGATGCCTCGCATCTGTTCTCCAGCCACGTGACCTGGATCGGCTTCCGGCGCGGAGTGTTGCTGCGCAAGTATATGTATGACTTCGTACACCTGCTGGCGCCGCACCTCGATCGCCGGGTGGTGGACCGCGCGCACCGCATGACAACGTCGGAAGAGGTGGCGGAGCTTTTCAAGGATGTGGAGCTACCCGCGGCGCAGCCCTGACGGGGCAACTCTCAGTCAGGGGTTCTGCAGGTTCAGCAGGTCCTCCGGGGTGTCGATATCGATGGCCGCACTTTGCAGGGGCACGCGGACCACGCGTTCCCCGCCACGTTTCAACAGCGAACGGGCGCCAGCATCCCCGCGCAGGGCGCCGAGCGCGCTGAAGTCCTCGCGCGGAAAGATGGCGGGCACGCCGGCGGTGCCTGCGTAGTGCGCGGCCACGATGCACTGGGGTTGTCGGCGCCAGATTCCCACCAGCCGGCGCAGATCCTCGGCCGTCACCGCCGCCTGGTCGGCGAGCATCAGCAGTACGGCATCGGCGGTGGCCGGTACCCGCGCCACCCCGGCGCGAACCGAACTGCCCATCCCTTCGGCCCAGTCGCGGTTGATCACCACCGCCGCTGGCGTGTGACGCAGCAGCGGCGCGAGCTCTGCGGCATTGGCGCCGAGCACGACGGTCACGGCCTGGCCAGCCACTTCTACAGCGCGCGAGACGGCGAGATGCAGCAGGGGGCGCCCGTTCAGTCGCACCAGCTGTTTGGGGGATCCGAATCGTGTCGAAGCGCCAGCGGCCAGCACGACGACATGCAGGGAGGGTGATTCCGCGCCCGGTTCAGTCATGCCAGTCCCGCTGCGGCCCGTGCCGCGGCATACAGCTGCCGCTCCGCGAGAATGGAGTCGGCGCTCAATTGTGCCGCCCGGCGCCAGTGGCCGATGCGCAGTGTCTTGCTGGCCATCGCCTCCAGAGGCTCACTCCAGGCTTCAAGCAGCGCCAGCAGGCGCTCGGCCTCCAGATCCGGCGGCCGCGCAGCCTTGCTGCCGGCATCCTGGTCGGCGGCGCTTGAAAGGCGGCTGAGGAGCGCCGCAGCCTCGGGGTCCACACCGCCGGCGCCTGCCAAGGCGGTTCGATGGGCCCCGATCTGCCGCAACAGCCGCGGGCCTGCCCAGTCGATGTAACGCTTGACCGCGCGTCTGGGTGCGGCCGTGCGCTGGCGCACCGCCTGCAGGATTTCACGCAAGTGGGCATGCTCGGTCGCCAATTGCTGGCGGATGAAATCCGTCTCGTTCATGAGCGACCAACCCGGTCAGAAGGGCCCGCCGGGTGCCCCGTGCAGCCGCGCATGAATCTCCGCGACAATGGACAGGGCGATCGACTCGGGCGCCCGGCCACCGATATTCAGTCCGATGGGCGAACGCAGGCGGCCGCTGAGGCCTGCTGCCTCGCTCCCCAGGTCTGCCAGCAGCTTCTCGCGCCGATTGGCGGGCCCCAAGAGGCCCATATAGGGAATGGGGGAGGCCGCCAAGGTCCGCAGATAGGCCAGATCGGACGGCAGGTGATGACTCATGACCACCGCGGCATCGTAGCGCTTCAGGTCCAGCGCCTCACTCAGTGCCTCCGGACGGCCCAACAGCACCTGCTCGGCCTGCGGGAAGCGAGCCGCCTGGGCGTAAGCGGGCCGATGATCGTACACCGTGATGCGCCAGGCCAGGCGGCCGGCGAAGTCCACCAGCGGCAGCGCATCCGGGCCACCTCCCAACAACAGCAGCCGCGGTGGCAGGGCCAGCGGGATCGCCAGCACCCACAGCGCCTCGGAACTGCCACCCAAGGTGCTCGGCTGGCCGCTGGCCAGGGTCCGGGCCAGCAGTCCCTGGATGCTCCCGTGGAGCGGTCCCGGCGCCGTCTGGCCGCCCATTGCACCGTCTGTGAGGATGAGGCTGCCGGGTGGCAGGGCACTGTCCGCCGATGCAATCACCACCGCGGCGGCCTGCCGTTCATGGCGCTGGTGGCCGCCGCTGAACAGGGCCAGCGGCTGCCAGGCATTCTCGGGACCCACGCGCAGCAGCAGGATCTGCATCAGTCCTTCGCAGCCCACGCCCAGGCCCCACAGCAGATCATCGCTGCCCCGCGTGTCGTAGGTGACCAGCTTTGCGTTGCCGCCTGCCATGACCTGCAGCGCATGCTCATGCAGGTCCGATTCCAGGCAGCCGCCCGACAGCAAGCCGGCGTAATCGCCATTGGCTGCGATCAGCATCAGCGCACCGGGTTTGCGGTAGGTGGAGCCTTTGGTATGCACCACAATGGCCAGCGCCACCGCGCGACCGGCATGACGCTCACGCTCGTAGAGCGGCAACAGCGGGGCGACAAGTGACTCCATCTGCTAATTATGCTTGAAGTTGCGCCGGTCCGACCGCGTCAGTAGAGTCACGCGGCCTTTTTTGGCTTGTATCCGAAGCAGATACTCCGATGAGTTCAAGCAGCACTGATTCCGCCTCTCTCCGGCCCAATTCCGGGGTTCATTCCCCGGGTCCGCATGCCCCGGCGGCCGACCGCTGGGTGGTGCACAAGTTCGGCGGTTCGAGCGTCGCGGATGCCGCCTGCTTCGAGCGCGTGGCCAACATCCTCGAGGCGCAGCCGCACCAGCGCCTGGGGGTAGTCCTGTCGGCCTGCCGTGGCGTGACGGATGCCCTGCTGCGGTTGGTGGTGCTGGCCGAACAGCAGGATGAGCGCTACCAGGTCGAGGTCCAGGCGCTGCGCGAACGACACGCTGTCATCGCCCGAGCGCTCCTCCCGCCGCAAGGCGCGGCGCTGTACCAATCGTCAATGGACCGGGACTGCCACGACATCGAGGGCATCCTGCATACCGTACAGCTGACCCGTTCGGCCGCTGACAATGTCCGTGATCTGATCGCAGGCTACGGCGAGATCTGGTCGACCCGGCTGTTCCACAAATACTTTGAAGCGCGCACCCGCCGTGCCGGCAAGTGCGTTTGGGTCGATGCGCGGCGCGTGGTGGTGGTGGAGTGGGGCTCGCTGGGGCCGGCCGTGCAATGGGCCGAGTCTCAGGAGCACATCGACCGCCTGGTCGGCCCCGATTTTGTGGGCACCTTGATCATCACCGGTTTTATCGCTGCGAACCGCAAGGGCGTGCAGACCACTCTGGGGCGCAACGGGAGCGACTTTTCCGGGTCAATCTTCGGCGCGCTGCTGGCGGCGGCGGAAATCCAGATCTGGACCGACGTGGACGGCGTCCTGTCGGCGGACCCGCGCCGGGTGCCGGATGCCAAGGTCATCGATTCACTCTCCTATAACGAGGCGATGGAACTGGCGTACTTCGGTGCCAAGGTCATCCACCCGCAGACCATGGCGCCCGCGATTCGCCGCAAGATTCCTATCTGGATTCGCAATACCTTTGCGCCGGACAAGCCCGGCTCATTGATCTGCGCCGCACCGCAGTCGACGCTGCCGGTCAAGGGCATTACCAGCATCGATGGTGTTGCGCTGGTGAATGTGGAGGGCGCCGGCATGATCGGTGTCCCCGGAACGGCGCACCGACTGTTTGGCGCGCTACGCGAGGAGGGGATCTCGGTCATCCTGATCTCCCAGGGCAGTTCCGAACACTCCATCTGCTGTGCCATACCGGCCGATCAGGCCGAGCGTGCGGCCCGTGTGGTGCGCGGCGCATTCGATCGTGAGCTCACTGAGGGTCAGATCCAACGCGTGGAGGTGGATTCAGGCCTCGCCATCCTTGCGGTGGTGGGGGATGGCATGGCGGGCATCCCTGGCGTGTCCGCCAAGGTCTTTGATGCGCTGGGTGGCTCGGCGGTCAACGTCCGGGCCATCGCCCAGGGCGCCAGCGAGCGCAATATCTCCGTGGTGATTGAATCCAAGGATGCCACCCGCGCCCTGCGGGCGGTGCACTCCAGCTTCTATCTGTCGCCCCACACGCTCTCGATCGGCGTCATCGGACCGGGGACCGTCGGCCGGGTGCTGCTCGACCAGCTCGCCTCGCAGAGCAGCCGGCTGCGTGAGCAGTTCCAGATTGATCTGCGGGTGCGCGGCATTCTGGCGTCCGAGCGCATGCTGCTGAGTGATTCGGGTGTGGATCTGGCCAATTGGAGCGCCGCCTTCAAGAGCAGTTCCACCGCAGCGGATCTCACCCGCTTCGTCGAACATCTGAATGTGGATCACCTGCCGCACACGGTGCTCATCGACTGCACCGCCAGTGAAACGGTGGCGCGCAACTATCCGCAATGGCTGGCCAGCGGCATTCACGTGGTGACGCCCAACAAGAAGGCCAATAGTGCGCCGCTGGCGTTCTACCGCCAGGTGCGCGCCGCCGGTCGCAGCAGCGGTGCTCATTACCTGTACGAGGCCACCGTGGGCGCGGGCCTGCCGATCATCCAGACGCTGCGCGACCTGCGCGAGACCGGAGATGAAATCGAGAGCATCGAGGGCATCTTTTCCGGAACCCTGGCTTATCTGTTCAATGTGTATGACGGCACCGTCGCCTTCTCCGCGATTGTGCGGGATGCGAAGCAGCGCGGTTACACCGAGCCGGATCCGCGCGATGACCTCTCCGGCACGGATGTCGCGCGCAAGCTGATCATCCTCGGCCGGGAAATGGGACTGGCGCTGGAACTGGCCGATGTGCAGGTGGAGAGCCTGGTGCCCCCGGATCTGTCCGGTGCCTCGATCGAGGAGTTCATGAGCGGTCTGCCGCGGTTTGATGCCGGAATGAACGAGCGTCTCAAAGCGGCCCATGGGCGCGGCAAAGTGCTGCGCTATGTGGGACGGCTCACGTCCAAGGGCGAGGCGACCGTCGGTCTGGTCGAACTTGATCGGGGCCACGCCTTCGCCAACATGGCTCTGACGGATAATGTCGTGCGCTTTTCCACCGGCCGGTACAATGCCAACGCTCTGATCGTTCAGGGTCCCGGTGCAGGTCCCGAGGTGACAGCCGGCGGCGTGTTCGCCGATCTGTTGCGGCTGTCGGCCTATCTCGGAGCGCATATTTGAACCTTACGACTTCTGCGACGGCCTTCGCGCCTGCCTCGGCTGGTAATGTCGCCATCGGCTTTGACATTCTTGGCTTTGCCGTCGACGCACTGGGCGACAAGGTTTCGGTCACGCGCACCGCACAGCCCGGTCTGACCATTTCCAGCATCACCGGCACGACCGTGGAGCTGCCACGCGACCCGCAAGCCAATACGGCAGGCCGCGCGGTTCTCGCTCTGCAGCAGGCGCTGGATCTGCCGTTCGGGTTTGATATCCGCATCGAAAAGGGTATCCCGCTGGGTTCGGGCCTGGGGGGCTCGGCCGCCTCGGCGGTTGCGGCCGTGGTGGCCGCCAATGCGCTGGTGCCCGAGCCGTGCACGAAGTTGGAATTGCTGAAGTTCGCCATGCATGGTGAGGCGGTGGCGTCCGGTTCCATGCACGTGGACAACATCGCGCCGTCGCTCTTTGGTGGTCTGGTGCTCACGGTCGGCATCGACAATCCGCATGTGAAACAGATTCCGGTACCACGTGCCGTGCGCGCCGTCATGGTCCATCCGCATCTGTTTCTGTCCACCAAGGAGGCGCGCTCCATTCTGCGCGGCAGTGTGGCCATGTCGGATTTCGTCTGGCAGACCGCACACCTGGCGGGCTTCATCTCCGGTTGCTACACGGATGACATCGAACTCATCCGCGCCTCGCTCGAAGATGTCGTCATCGAGCCGCAGCGACAGACCCTGATCCCGGGCTTCCCCGATGTACGGCGCGCCGCCATGGCTGCGGGCGCCCTGGGTTGCTCCATCTCCGGGGCGGGCCCGACGGTGTTTGCCTGGGCCCTGGAACACCAGGCCGCGCAGGTTCTGACCGCCATGCGGCGGGAATTCGGCCGCCACAACGTGCCCATCGATGAATGGATCATTGAGATCAATTCTCCGGGCGCCCGTGTCATTGGACCGTGACCGCCATGCTGTTCCAGAGCACACGCCAGACCACGGATCGTGGCGCCGCGTCAGCCGATTTCGCAGCTGCGCTGCTGAAGGGCCTGGCGCCTGATGGCGGACTGTTCGTGCCGCAGCAATGGCCGGTGCACCAGCCTGCGCAGTTGTGCGCGCAGATCGGGCTGCCGCCGACTCAATATCTGACACCGGAGGGCATGGCCCGCATCGGGGCGCTGTTGCTGCTGCCCCTGGTGCAGGGTAGTGAACTGGCCAAGCAGCTGCCCGCGATCACCGCCCAGGCTTTCAGCTTCCCCGCCCCGGTGGTGGAACTGCAGGCTGATGGCCGGCTCGGGGTCCTGGAGCTGTTCCACGGTCCGACGGCGGCATTCAAGGATTTCGGCGCGCGCTTCCTGGCTGCCTGCATGTCGCGGTTGCGCGTTCCGGGGCAGCGTCCGCTGAACATCCTGGTCGCCACCTCCGGTGATACCGGGGGAGCGGTGGCCGCCGCCTTCCACGGTGTGCCGGGTGTGGCAGTGTCGGTGCTGTTTCCCCGCGGCCTGGTCTCCCCGACTCAGGAGCACCAGCTCACCTGCTGGGGCGGCAATGTAAAAAGCTTCGCCGTGCGCGGCACGTTCGATGACTGCCAGCGCATGGTGAAAGCTGCATTCATGGACCCGGAACTGAACCAGCGCTACGAGCTGTCTTCGGCGAACAGCATCAACCTGGGGCGGCTGCTGCCACAGGCCGTGTACTACGCTGCCAGCAGCCTCAAGGGCTGGTCCGAGCACGGCGCAACGGTGTCCTTTGTGGTGCCCAGCGGTAACCTCGGCAATGCTGTGGCCGGTCTTTGGGCGCGTCGGCTGGGAATGCCCATTGGTGAATTCGTCCTGGCGCACAACGCCAATCGCACCGTGCCGGAATTGCTGGAGACCGGAAGGTTTCAACCCCGGCCGAGCATTGCCACCTTGGCCTCCGCCATGGATGTGGGCAATCCCAGCAACCTGGAGCGCTTATCCGCGCTGTTTCCGGATCTGGCGCAGTTGCGGGCAACGATTTCCGCGGATTCGGCGACTGACGAGCAGATCCGGGCGCGCATCCGCACCGGTTTCCAGGAGTTTGGTCAGATCTGGTGCCCGCACACGGCCACGGCAGCTGAAGTCTATGCGCGCCTGTCCCCGGAGCGACGCCGCGCGGGTCATTGGCTCCTGGTCGCCACGGCGCATCCGGCCAAGTTCCGCGAGATCGTCGAACCTTTGATCGGCCGTCATGTCCCGGTGCCGGACTCTCTCGCGCGGCTGTTTGAATTGCCCACGAAAGCCACGGAAATCGCCGCGGACGTGGATGCCCTGCGCCAGGGATTGGCGCCGCAGCTAGAATATTAACCGGGTTCGGACCTCAGGAGCGTTAGTGGATCTGCTGACCAATCTGCCGCCTCTCACCTGGGCCTTGGTTGCCGGCGCGGCGGCGGTGGGCTGGGGCCTGTCCTGGCTGTGGCGCTGGTACCGTCAGCGGCGCGCGCGGCGCGCCCTGGTCACGGCGGTGACGGCCGTGGGCTCTGATCACCTGGTTGATGTCCTGGTGCCCGATGGCATGGGCAGCTCCTACCACGTGGACTTTGTGTTGCGGACGCCGCGGGGCGCTGTGGTGCTGGACCTGCGCGATGTGCGCGGCAATGTCTTTGGCGGGGATCAGATGAACGAATGGACCGTCATGGATGGACCGCATCGCTACACGTTTGTGAACCCGCAAAGTTCGCTGTATGACCGCATCGCTGCGGTCAAGGCGATTGCGGGGGAGATGCCGGTGGAGGGACGCATTGTCTTTACCCGCCGGGCGCGCTTTCCCAAGGGGTTGCCCAAGTGGACCCTGATGCTGGACTCCTTGCCGCGTGACTTTCCGCTGATCGAGGGAGGCGCGCCCGGTGCCGAGGATCCCTTTGACCAACCCTGGGCCAATATTCGCAAGGCCGTCAGACCCAGTCTGATGGCACAGGCCCGGCCCATCATCAGCTCCTGAGCGGCGGCAGCTTGAACAGCGCGCGGCTCGCCACTGTGGCCGTTGCACTCAGTTGTTCCAGGGTTTCCCCGCGCGCCTGTGCCACCACCCGGGCGATATGCGCCAGGTACATGGGTTCATTACGGCGTGAGACGGGGCGCGGCTTCAGGTCGCGCGGTAGCAGGTAGGGGGCATCCGTTTCCAGATGCAGTGCCGCAGCGGGGATTTGCCGCAGCAGCGGCAGCAGATGCGCGCCGCGGCGTTCGTCGCAGACCCACCCGGTGATGCCGATCGCCAGGTCCTGTTCCAGGTACCGATACAGCTGTTCACCCGTGCCGGTGAAGCAATGGGCCACCCCGCCAACCAGGTCGCGGCGGTGCTCGCGCAGGATACTCAAGAAATCTTCATGAGCATCCCGCTCATGCAGGAAGACGGGTTTGCCGACCCGGGCGGCGAGTTGCAGCTGCAGATGAAAGGCGCGCCGCTGCACATCCCGGGGTGAGAAATCCCGGAAATAGTCCAGGCCGCACTCGCCCACGGCAACGACTTCGGGCTGCCGGGCCAGGGTTTCCAGTTCTGCCAGCACATCGACGTTCAACTCGGCGGCGTGATGCGGATGCACCCCGGCGGTCGCAAACAGACGCTGCGGGTCGGCACGCGCGAGGGCGAGGGCCTGGCGGGTCCCGTCCGCACTGGCTCCCGTGACGATCATCTGCACGACGCCTGTCGCACGGGCTCGGGCGAGGACGGATGCACGGTCTGCATCAAAGCTGTCATGACCGAGATTGAGGCCGATATCGATCAGGGTCGGCGCAGCATTGGATGGCGTCATGGACTGAACACGGAGCGCGGGTCGCGCAAAGTGGCGATTCTGGCACAATGCGGTCCATGCGATTGCTGAGGGCAGCTGTGGTGTTCAGCCTGGTGTCGGCGGGCGTGGCGCAGGCTGCTGCCACTGACACCGATTGGCGCGACGTTGAATCGCGTATTCAATACGCCTGGTATACGGAGGATGCGCGCGACCTCGCGGTGATCGCGGATCAGGTGACTGATTTGCCACCCGCGCTGCCCCTGCGCAGTTACTACTTGGCACTCATTGAATTGCACGAGGCACAACTGGCCCTGAGGCGTGCCAGTGCCAGCGCATCTGCGGCGGCCGGCGCGACCGCTCCTGCCGCGGGTACCACCGCATTGGCAACTGTAGGGCAGGCGGCCGCGGCGTGTATCAGTTCTGCTGACGAGGCGTTGGCGGCACGACCGACAGACGCAGAGGTGCTGGCCCTGCAATCTGAGTGCATGGACTTACGCAGTCGTACGCGATCGCTGGATGTGCCCTTTGCACAAACGCGCAGCACTGCCCAGATGCAGCGCGCGCTGCATCTGGCACCCACCAATCCGCGGGTGCAGTTGCTGGCGGCCCAACTGGCGTATGCGGAGGCCAAGTCGACGCAGCAGCGCGCGCAGCTGCTGGCTACGTTCCAAGGTGCCGTGGATGCATTCGAGCTGGAACGCCAGGGGCTGGAGCGCGTGCCCGCCTGGGGCGGGGCCGAGGCCTGGCAGGGGCTGGCGCAGATTTACCTGGAACGGGGGGACGCTATTGCGGCCCGCTCGGCACTGGAGCACGCTTTGCTCTTGATGCCGGATTACGCCTCGGCACATCGTCTGCTCAACCACATTGTGAGGGGGTAGCCTCTTGGATATCGGTGGAGCCGAACCACCCACACAGGTACCGGCCGCAGCCCTGGGCCGGATGCCCATCGCCATCCGCGCGCTGTACATGCTGATATTCGCATTCACGTTCTGGATTCTGACTTGGATTCTGGCGCTGTCTGCGCTCGTGCAGCTGGTTCTGACGCTACTGGCCGGGCAACCCAATCCGGAACTTCTCGCATTTTCTAGGGGATTTTCTAGATATGTAACACAGATTATTGAATTTCTTACTTTTTTGACCGATAAACCACCCTTTCCCTTTGCCGCATGGCCGGACCGCAGGGTGGTCCCATGAACTTCAGGAGTGACCGATGTATGTGATTCGCTCACCCATGCGCGCGACGGGTAAAAAGTTCGGGACCGTGCTGGCAGCGCTGCTCGCTGCAATGCTGGCGCGGGCTCCGGTCCACGCCCAAGGAAACAGCTCGGCGCCGGGCGTGGCCTCGGCGAGTTCCTCGGCACCGGCCAGACAGGCTACCCACGGCACCAAGAAGCCCCGCGCTGCACCCCCTGCGGCCATGGATTTGCACCCACCGCCGCTCAACCACATCTATCCCCGGTCGGAACTGCAGTACATCCTGGCCGACAACTCGGACACGCAGGTCGTGCAGGACGTGGACGTGAAGGGGGAGAAGTACGTGGCCCCGCCGCCGCTCGGGCAGTTCCGGGCTATTCCCTGGGCCATACTCCATCCGACTGAGGCATGGCGGATCTTCACCCCGCTGGAACAGCCCTGAGGGCCTGGCACAACGCATCGACGCTCTCCTGGGTCTGATCCCAGGACACGACCAGGCGCGCCTCGGGACCGATGGCCGGTCCCCAATCATGGAAACCGAAACCCTGGGCACGCAGCGCTGCTTTATGGGGCGCGCCCAGGTTCACAAACACCTCATTGGCTTCCACCGGGTGCGCGAGCCGCGCGCCGGCAGCCGCGCCGACCTGTCGCGCCAGGTGGTTGGCGCGGGCGGCATGACTACGCCACAGACCATTGCGCAGATAGATCAGGAGCTGCGCCGCCGCGTAGCGGGATTTGGACAACAGGTGTCCGGCGCGCTTGCGACGCAACTCGAAGTCCCGGACCAGCTCAGGCACGAAGAACACCACTGCCTCGGCCGCCAGGGCGCCGTTCTTGGTTGCACCGAAGGACAGTACATCGACACCGGCGCGCCAGGTCGCATCCGCCGGATGACAACCCAGGAATTCGATGGCATTGGCAATGCGCGCGCCGTCCATGTGGACATGCAGGCCGTGCCGATGTGCCATGGCGCCCAGTGCGGCGATGGCATCCGGAGTGTACGTCGTACCCAGTTCCGTGGCCTGCGTGAGAGTAAGGGCAGCCGGCTGCAGGGTATGGACGTTAGCGGGATGCGCGGCGAGGACCTGCTCCAGGGCCTGCGGATCCATACGACCGTGATCCCCGGGAACCAGAGTGAGGCGCGCGCCGCCGGCAAAGAATTCCACCGCACCGCACTCATCCTCCACCACGTGCGCCCCCGTGTGCGCATAGACATTTCCGTAAGGGGGCGCGAGCGTCGCGAGACTCAACGCATTCGCGGCGGTGCCGGTGCTCACCACGAAGGCTCGGACCGGTGTCCCGAAGAACTGGCTGAAGGCCGCATCCAGTTGCATTGTCCAAGGATCGTCGCCATAGGCTTGCTGCGGCCCCGCGTTGGCGGCGCTCAGGGCGGCCAGCAGTTCGGGGGCGACGCTGGCCGTGTTGTCGCTGAAAAAAGCGTAGGTGTTGGACGCGAGAGTCATTCGGGCCGCCAGCGAAATGAAAAGGCACCCACGCCCAGGAATACCAGCGTGGTACCGGCCAGGTAGGCCAGATCCACGCTGACGGCCGCCGCGCCCGCCCCATCCAGCGTGACCGCTCGGGTCGCCTGCAGAATATGGGTAAGCGGGAACAGCTGCGCGAGCCACTGCATCCAGTGTGGCGAGCCTTCCAAAGAGAACCAGATGCCAGAGAGCAGCATCATTGGCCAGGTGAGCAAATTCAGCATGCCACCCACCAGCTCTTCGCTGGCGAAGCGCGCCGCGATGATCAGGCCAAAGGCGATGAGGCTCAGTGAGCCCAGCAACGCGATCAGAAACAGCAGGGCGGTGCTGCCGGCATTGTGAAAGTGGATCACCGCCCCCACGCCGACGTACAGGATGATGGTCACCAGCAGCGTCAGACCCAGGCGGCTGAGCACCTGCGCACTCAGGAACTCGAAAGCCGACACGGGGGTCGCGGACAGCCGCTTCAGAAAGCCGTTCTTGCGATAGCGCACGACCACGTAGCCGGCGCCCATCAGACAGGTGAACATCATGTTCATCCCCAAAATACCGGGGAACAGCCAATCGATATAGCGGGCGGCGACCCCGGAGATCGGCTGACGCTGCGCCTGCGGATCGGCCTGCAACAGCAGCTTCTCCGCGACGTAGCCCTTCGGGGAGTCCTCGATGACCCAGAAGCGCACCGGGCGTTGGCGCAGATCCAGCAACAGATCCAGGTCGTTGCGCGAAACCGAGTGGATGCCCGCGGCGGGGAGCGTTTCCGGCACGAACTGGAAATAGCGCTCAGCCAGGAATGGATAGCCACCCGGGCCGCCCGCTGCGGGCGGCATTGCGCCGAGGACGCCGACCTTGAACAAGGCCCGCGGTGGACCGCCGAAGATCAGCGCCATGGCGATGACGATGGCCACCGGCATGCCAAGGGTGAAGATCAGGGAGGTGCGATCGCGAAGGAATTCCAGGTTACGTGCATGCCAGAGAGCCCACAGGCGCTTGGAACTGAGTTGTATGCTGGTCAGGAGGCTCATGCGCGCAGATCCTTGCCCGTCAGTTCCAGGAACAGGTCTTCCAGATTGGGTGGCCGGATGCGCAGATGCGCCAGAGAGATTCCAGCCTGCATCAAGGTGCGCAGCGTGCCTTCCAGGTCATTGGTGGTGAGCTCGATGCGGCCGGCGGCCTCGAAGAAACTCAGGCCCAGTTCACGCGCAGCGGGCGTCCAGTCCTCCAGCGGCAATTCCAGCAGTACCGCCTTGAAGTGCTGGCGCAGCAGCGCCTGGGGCTCCCCCTGGGCAATGATCCGACCGTGATCGACGATCACGATCTCATCACACAGCAGCTGGGCCTCCTCCATGTAATGGGTGGTCAGAATGATGGTCTTGCGCTGCGCTTTGATCGACTGCACCAGTTCCCAGAAGCGCCGCCGGGCCTGGGGGTCCAGCCCGGTGGTGGGCTCATCAAGGAACAGGATCGCCGGGTCGTTGATGAGCGCGACACCCAGCAGCAACCGCTGCAGCTGGCCGCCGGAGAGCTTCTTGTTGTCCCGTTCCAGCAGCTTCTCCAGGGCACACAGCCGCACCACCTCCAACACACTCAGGCCCTGGTCGTAGAGTCCGCGGAACATCTGCAGCGTCTGACGCACGGTCAGGAAATCCTGCAGCGCCGTCTTCTGGAACAAGATTCCGGCCTCGGCGCGGAAGCGCTCGCCCAGCGGCGCGCCCCGGTAACGCACCGTGCCGGCGGTCGGCGCCAGGATGCCCTCCATGATCTCGATGGTGGTGGTCTTGCCCGCGCCATTGGGACCGAGCAGTCCGAAGCAGCTGCCTGCCCGCACGCTGAAGGACACCCCGTCCACGGCGGTGTTGTCGGCATAACGCTTGACGAGGTTCTCCACCTGGAGGAGTGCGGCGTCCGGGGCAGCGGGCGGATGCTGAATCAGTGGTGAGTCGATTATCATGGGGCGGATTGAACCAGCTTTTCCTTTGGTCCGACACTGACTCGCAACCCTGGACGGTTCGCGAGAGCCGGCGTGCGCGGCGGCTGGCCGTGCGCGTTCACCGTACCGGCCGGGTGGAAGTGGTGGTACCGCCTCGCACCTCCCGTGCGGTGGTGACCGCCTTCCTGGCCGAGCATCACGACTGGATCGAGACCCGGCGCCAGGCGGCGCTGCGGCACAAGGTTCCCGAAGCGCCGTTTCCACCTGAGCGGATCGAGCTGGCGGCGGTGTACGAGTCCTGGCGGGTCCATCTGGCCGGCGGGACCGGACGGGTGCGCCTCCGGGAACCGGGGGATGAACTGCTGGTCCTTGGCGGGGATATCAGCCAGCCCCTGCTGCTCAAGGACGCATTGCGGCGCTGGCTGCGGGGTCGGGCGCAGATCATCCTGGCCGATCACCTGGCCGAGTGCGCGCGGGAGTTTGGCTTCAGCAACCGGCGCTTGAGTATTCGCCGGCAGCGGACTCGCTGGGGCAGCTGTTCGACCGCTGGGACAATCAGTCTGAACTGCTGCATCCTGTTCCAGTCCCCCGAGGTGCTGCGCTACCTGCTGATCCACGAGCTGTCCCACACCCGGCATATGAACCATTCCCGCGCTTTCTGGGACTGTGTGGCCCGTTGCTGCCCCGAATACCGCAAGCTGGATCGGCAATTGCTGGATGGCTGGCGGCGTGTACCATCGTGGATGTCATGACCAATCGCCCCTACGACAAGTCCGAGCGCGTCGATCTGTCCGATGAGCCGGTCCATTGGGACCTCGGTTCCTCGCTCAGTTACGGTGCCTACCTGCGGCTGGACCAGATCCTGGACGCGCAACGCCCGCTGTCCTACGAACACGACGAGATGATGTTCATCATCGTCCATCAGACCTCGGAACTGTGGCTGCGTCTGTTCCTGCATGAGCTGGCCGGAGTGCTGGAGTGCGTGCGGCGGGACAATCTCGGACCGTCTTTCCGCATGCTGGAGCGCATCGCACGCGTGCAGACCCAGCTCACGGCGATCTGGGACGTGCTCGCCACCATGACGCCGGCTGATTACTCGGCCTTCCGCAATGTGCTGGGACGTTCTTCGGGTTTCCAGTCCGTCCAGTACCGGGTCCTGGAATTCACCATCGGCAACAAGAACGCCGAGGTCATCAATGTGCACCGCAATGACCCCGCCAGCTTCGAGAGGCTACAGCAGGTGCTGGCCGCCCCGTCGCTGTACGATGAGGTGCTGCGGCTGCTCAGTCGCCGGGGTTATGGCATTCCCGATGACTATCTGTCGCGGGATTTCCGCGAGCCATACCAGGCCAGCAAGCAGGTGGCGGGCGCGTGGCTCGGCGTGTACCACAATTCGGAAAAAGAGTGGGATCTGTACGAACTGGCCGAGCGGCTCATCAATCTGGATCATCAGTTCCAGATCTGGCGCTTCCATCACCTGAAAGCGGTGGAACGCATCATCGGCCACAAACGCGGTACCGGTGGCACCAGTGGCGTGCCCTACCTGGCGAAGGCGCTGGAACTCAGGTTTTTTCCGGAATTGTGGCAGGTGCGGACCTCGATGTGACGGCGCGCGCGGCGCGCGCCCGCGCGCGATTCAGCACTGCGACGAGCACCCGATAGCCCAGCAGCACCGCGAGCATTCCCACATAGAGCAATGGTTGGCGGATATCCTTCTTGACCTGCCACCAGTAGTGCCACACGCCGAGAATTGCGATCAGATAGATCAGGCGGTGCAGTTTCTGCCAGCGCCGGCCCAGGCGTCGCATCATGCGATTGGTCGAGGTGATCGCCAGCGGGATCAGCAGCAGCAGCGCGGCAAAGCCGATGGTGATATAGGGCCGCTTGACGATGTCCTGCAGCACGCTGTGGTAGTTCAGCTGCTGGTCCAGCACCAGGTACACCGTGAAGTGGACCACCAGGTAGAAAAACGCAAACAGCCCCAGCATCCGCCGCAGACGCACCAGGTGGGTGAAGCCCGTCAGGCGCCTGACCGGTGTCACCAGCAGGGTCAGCAGCAGGAAGTTCAGGCCCGTCTTGCCGCAGGTATGCAGCAGCTTTGCGACCGGATCGGCGCCCAGGTCTTGACCGAACCAGCCGAGGGCGCCACACAGCAGCAGTGCGGCGGGCACCAGGCTCGCCACAAAGACCGTGGGCTTGTAGACATACCGGTACCGCTGCTCGACCGTCATCAAAAATTCCGGCGCAGATCCATGCCCTTGTACAGGTAGCCGACTTCATTTTCGTAACCATTGAACATCAGCGTCGGCTGGCGAGCTGCGAACAGTCCCTTGCCGATCGGCCGCTCGGTGGCCTGGCTCCAGCGCGGATGGTCCACATGCGGATTCACATTGGCATAGAAACCGTACTCGTTTGGCGCAGCGATGTTCCAGGTGGTGGCTGGCTGGGTGCTGAGGAAGTTGATCTTCACGATCGACTTGACGCCCTTGAACCCGTATTTCCACGGGGTGATCAGGCGCAGCGGTGCGCCGTTCTGATTCGGTAGCACCTGCCCGTACAGCCCGATCACCATCAGCGCCAGCGGGTTCATGGCTTCATCCAGGCGCAGGCCTTCCACATACGGCCACTGCAGCACATCCGTGTTTTCCCCGGGCATCTGCTTCGGATCCATCAGGGTCACGAACTGCACGTACTTGGCGTTGCTGGTGGGCTTGAGCTTCTGGATGAGCCCGGATAACTGGAAACCCAGCCAGGGAACCACCATGGACCAGGCTTCGACGCAGCGGAAGCGGTAGATGCGCTCCTCGAGTGGCAGACCTTTGATCAGGTCGTCAAAGCCGAAGGTGCCCCGCGTCTGGCACTCCCCGCCGACCGTGACACTCCAGGGGCGGGGCCGCAGGGTGCCCGCATTGGCTGCCGGATCTTCCTTGCCAGTGCCGAACTCGTAGAAGTTGTTGTAGTGGGAGATGTCTTTGAAACTGGTGGGCACCTCGCTCACCGAAAACTTGGGATTGCGGGCGAATTTGAACCGCGGGTCTGGCTTGGGGGGTGCATCCGCCGCGCGGGCGGGCGTGCCGCCCAGCGGACCTGCGGCCAGGGCACCGGTGGCCAGGGCGCCGGCCAGCAGCTCGCGACGATTCAGGAACGCCTCCAATGGTGTGATCTGCGAGGCAGGAATTCGCCCCGGTTTGTGTCCTCTCATCGCGAACCTCCGTTACTGCGTACGTATAAGCAGACCGCCACCAACCGCCGAACATTGCAGGCGCCGCTCATACGTTCCATTGTGCGAAGGGCCTGATCCCCAGGATCGCGGCCTGGCGCACTGTGCGGCGGGAGCCGTTCACCAGGCGCGGCACATCCGCCAGCGCCAAGTGGGCAAGATCACTGCGGGCATTGCCATAAGCCACAGTTTGGACTCCTGGGTGCTGTTGCCGCAAAGCTGTGAAGCACCGGACCTTTTCCGGCCCGCGCCGGTTGCCTGTGGTCAGTGTACCAATCAGGTGCCCCGATGCAGCGAAGGCTACGCCGGTGCAGATCGCTTCACTGAAGCCCAGCGCGTGGGCGATCTGTGGCACATACAGATCCGTACTGGCGCTCATGAGCACCAGCCAATCGCCGGCCTCACGATGCGCCTTGATCATCGCCAATGCACCGGGGCTGCTGCCCTGGGTGATGACCCAATGGACAAAGTCATTTGTCCAGGCGGCGAGCTGCTCGCGCGGGGCGCCGCCCAGGGTGCTGCGGATGAAGGCCGACTTGACCGCGCCATGGTCAGCCGCACCCACGGCAAAGGCGCCAAGCGTCGGCAGCAGCCTTGCCATGCGCCAACGGCTGCGACCCGAGCGTGCCAGGTAGCCCCTCACATAGGGCAGCAGCGTATCGCGGTACGTGATCGTACCGTCCAGGTCGAAGACTACGAGCCGCATTACTGGCTGCGGCCCGCGTCGGTCAGGCCGCCCGGGCGATGACGAGTTGGCGCAGCACGTACTGCAGGATACCGCCGTGCTGAAAGTACTCGTGTTCCTTGGGCGTATCGATGCGCAACCGCACCTCGAAGCGCCGCGCCGCGCCACCACCGGCCGGAGTCGCCGTGACGGTGACCGTTTTGGCGCCCGGCGCCGTGAGACCGGTGATATCGAACGTCTCCTTGCCGGTCAGACCGAGGCTCTGCGCGTTCTCACCTGGTTGGAACTGCAGGGGTAGCACACCCATGCCGATGAGGTTGGAGCGATGGATACGCTCGAAGCTCTCGGCGATCACGGCCCTCACGCCCAGCAGCAAGGTGCCCTTTGCCGCCCAATCGCGCGACGAGCCGGTGCCGTACTCGCGTCCGGCGAGGATCACCAGGGGCGTGCCTTCCTTCTTGTAGCGCATCGCGGCGTCATAGATGGACAGCTGTTCGCCGCTCGGGACATGGACCGTGACGCCACCCTCGGTGCCGGGCGCGAGCAGATTGCGCAGACGGATATTGGCGAACGTGCCGCGCATCATGACCTCGTGATTGCCGCGGCGCGCGCCGTAGGAATTGAAGTCCACCGGCTGCACGCCCTGCTCGATGAGGTAGCGCGCAGCAGGACTGGTTTTGGCAATATTGCCGGCCGGGGAGATGTGGTCAGTGGTGACCGAATCGCCCAGCAGCGCCAGCGCGTGTGCACCGTGTACCTCGCTCACCTTGGCCGGTGTCATGGTCATGCCATCAAAGTAGGGCGGATTCTTGACATAGGTCGAGTGCTTGTCCCAGGCGTACACATTGCCCTGCGGGATCTTGATGCTTGACCAGTTGTCATCGCCCCTGAACACGGTGGCGTAGCTGTCGCGGAACATTTTGGCATCGACGGCGCGCAGCACGGTTTCCTGCACCTCGTGCGCACTGGGCCAGATGTCCTTCAGGAACACCGGCTGGCCGTTGCTGCCGGTACCCAGTGGCTCGGTCGTGAGGTCCACATCCAAGGTTCCGGCCAACGCGTACGCGACGACCAGGGGCGGAGAAGCCAGGAAATTCATACGCACTTCGGCATGAACGCGACCTTCAAAGTTTCGGTTACCCGAAAGCACCGAACAGGCAATGATATCGCCGGCTTTTACGGCGGCAGAAATCTCCGGCCGCAGCGGCCCGGAATTGCCGATGCAGGTGGTGCAGCCGTAACCGACCAGGTTGAAGCCCAGGGCTGCCAGCTCTTCCAGCAGCCCGGCCTTGCGGTAATAGTCCGTGACCACGCGCGAGCCCGGCGCCAGTGAAGTCTTCACCCAGGGCTTGGCAGTCAAACCCAGTTTGTGCGCATTGCGTGCCAGGAGGCCAGCGCCCAGCATCACAGAAGGATTGGAGGTATTGGTGCAGCTGGTGATCGCGGCAATCAGTACGGCGCCATCCGTAAGCGTAACAGCCTTGCCACCGGTGGTCAGCTGCGCAGTGCCGCGGGCCGCGGGATCGCGCTTGGTGCGATCTTCGGCCATCGCGACCAGACTCTTGCGATACACGCTCTTGGCACTCTTCAGCGGCACCCGATCCTGCGGGCGTTTGGGGCCGGCGAGGCTGGGCTCGACGCTCGACAGATCCAGCTCCAGCAGGTCGGTGTAATGGGCCGCCGCGGCACCCTCGAGGCGCCACAGGCCCTGGGCCTTGGCATACGCGCTGACCAATGCGACCTGTTCGGGCGCACGGCCGGTCAGCTCCAGGTAGCGGATGGTCTCCTCGTCAATCGGGAAAATTCCGCAGGTGCTGCCGTATTCAGGAGCCATGTTGGCGATGGTGGCGCGATCGGCGAGAGGCAGGTTGGCCAGGCCATCACCAAAGTATTCGACAAATTTTTCCACCACACCTTTTTTGCGCAGCATTTCAGTGAGCGTCAGCACCAGGTCGGTGGCGGTCGCGCCTGGCGGCAGGCTGCCCGTGAGCTTCACACCGATGACCTGCGGAATCAGCATGGTGATGGGCTGGCCCAGCATGGCTGCTTCCGCCTCGATGCCGCCCACGCCCCAGCCCAGCACGCCCAGTCCGTTGATCATGGTGGTGTGGGAGTCGGTGCCGACCAGAGTATCCGGATAGGCCTGATGGGTCTTGCCGTTGGTATGGTCGAATACGACTCGACCCAGGTACTCGAGATTGACCTGATGAACAATGCCGGTATTGGGCGGTACGACTTTGAAGTTATCGAAGGCGTCCTGGCCCCAACGCAGGAACGAGTACCGCTCCCCATTGCGGTGAAACTCGATCTTGTTGTTGTCGGCGAGCGACTGCCTGGTGCCGTACTCATCGACCTGCACCGAGTGGTCGATGACCAGTTCCACCGGTGCCAGCGGATTCACGCTCTCGGCCTCACCGCCCAACTTGACCACGGCCTCCCGCATGGCGGCCAGATCCACCACGCAGGGCACGCCGGTGAAGTCCTGCAGCAGCACGCGCGCGGGAGTGAAGGCAATCTCATGCGCCGGCATCGCCTTTGGGTCCCAGTTGAGGATGGCTTCGATGTCGGCACGCGTGACATTGACCCCGTCTTCGAATCGCAGCAGGTTCTCCAGGAGGATTTTCAAGGAGTACGGCAGGCGCGTGAGTTTGTCCTGGGGCAGAGCCTGCAGATTGAAAATCTCGTATGAGCGGTCGCCTACCTTGAGTGCGGTGCGCGATTTGAAGCTGTCGGTCATGAAATCCTCCGAAACGATGCATCGATAGCCGCCCAGCGACGGCCAGTCGACAAGTATATCGCTGCTTTACGCTGCCGCGGGGTGCGCCGCAGCAGAAGTCACGGCAGTGATCGTCCCGCCGCCCAGGCACAGGTCATCGTTGTAGGCGACCGCAAACTGCCCCGGGGTGAGCGCACGCTGCGGCTCATCAAAGAGTACCCGGGCGCTACCATCAGCCGCGGGGTGGAGCGTGGCAGGCTGATCGGTGTGCCGATGGCGCACCCGAACCGTGCAACGCAGCGGGGCATGCGGCGCAGCGACCAGCCAGTGCAGATCTTCGCACCATAGCTCCCGTGCGCACAGCAGGGGATGATCGTGACCCTGGACCGCAATCAGCGCATTGCGGACCGGATCCTTGGCGGCGACGTACCAGGGTGTCGTTTCGCTGTCGCGACGCCCGCCCAGGCCTAAGCCGCCGCGCTGACCGAGGGTGTAGAAGGCCAGCCCGCAATGGGTGCCCAGCCGTTCCCCGCGAGGGGATTCGATGGGCCCCGGGGTCTCGTCAATGTACTGGCGCAGGAACGCGCGGAACGGCCGTTCACCGATGAAACAGATGCCGGTGCTGTCGGGCTTGTCGAACACCGGCAGTCCCGCCATCCGGGCGCGTTCACGAACCTGCGGCTTGGTGTAGTCACCCACCGGCATGAGGGCCTGGTCCAGGTCTGGCCGCCGCACGGCGTGCAGAAAGTAAGTCTGGTCTTTGCAAGTGTCGACGGCCTTGCGCAGCTGCACGCCATCCGCCGTATGGCGCAGGCGGGCGTAATGCCCGGTGGCAAAGTGGCTGGCGCCCAGGCGCCGTGCGTACTGCAAGGCGACGCCAAATTTTACCTCACGGTTGCACAGCACATCAGGATTAGGGGTGCGTCCCGCGCGGTGTTCAGCCAAAAAGTACTCGAACACACGAGTACGGTAGTCGGCCGCGAAGTTCGCCCGATGCAGCGGAATGCCCAACATCCGCGCCACGGCGCGTGCGTCCTGGAAGTCCTGCGCCTGGGTGCAGTAGACGTCCTCCTCGTCCCAGTTGCTCATGAACAGCCCCTGGACCTCGTAGCCCTGTTCAACGAGCAACAGGGCGGCGACCGCGGAGTCCACGCCCCCGGAGAGTCCCACGATGATTGGGCCGTGGTCCGAGCGACTCGCATCTGAGCGATTCACGCGACCTCAACCGCGGGCACGTTCCGCGCACTGTCCATATCCAGGTGGCCGACACCCTCCAGCACCCCACGCTGTCCGGCCAGGTAATCATCAATACAGCGCAGCACCAGTGGGCTGCGCAGCCGGGACCGGTGCTCCAGAAGCTGGGCCCGCGTGAGCCAATGGGTGCGCAGAATGCCGTGATCCAGGGGTTGCAGTGCATCGTGATCGGTGACGCTGCCGATGAAAGCGAAGCGCAGCGATGCGCGCCCGGTGCCGGGATGGCGCCACTGGTAGGCCCCCAGGAAGGCCTCGCTGGTGAACCGCCAGGCCGTTTCCTCGCGCGTCTCGCGGGCGACAGCATCAAGCAGGGTTTCGCCGCGCTCCACATGCCCTGCAGGTTGATTGAAGACCAGCCGCCGGGCGATGCGCTCCTCAACCAGCAGGAACCGCCCCTGCCTTTCGGCAAGTGCGGCGACGGTGATATCCGGTGGCAAGGGCATGGCGGGAGGCATTATAGCCAACCGGCCCGGCTTGGCTCGCGGCCGCTGAATCGGGCCCGGGGCCGCACCAGCTGCCGGGTTCGCTCAACTGTGGCGGGCGACCCGCAGCGCGTGTTCCGGAGCGCTGGCATTCCAGACGTTGTCAAACTCGGCCAGATGCAGTCGGGCGACCGGGGGATTATTGAAGTCGGCGATCCCATCCCAGGTATCGGCACGCAGCCGGTACACGATGGCGCGCTCATCGGCGATGAGATAGGCGCAGGAGCGCTGCTGTGGCATGTGATTGGCCACATAGCGGATGTCGATGTAGCTGGAGAGCCTGCGTCCCATGGCGATGAAGCGGTTGGTGTCGGTCATGACGCGCGTGGGATCCACGAGCAGCACGCGCACCTTGGCGAAGCTGCGCGCCAGGACAAATCGCTTGATGATCTCCAGGAAGGGAGTCTGGTCATAGACCTCGGGCTCCAGATCCTGGGTGTAGATGGAAAGCATGCGGCTGGCGGAGGCAGCGGCGGTGTCCACCGCGATGCGCGCCTCGGCAATGCTGGTGATGACCGACATCGGTTCTGCGCTGCGCTGCGGCGTGGCGAGGCTGATGATGCCGGAGGATTTCTCGGGGGTGAAACGGGCGTGCGCCAGCGGCGCCAGCACTCCCGCGTCTTCACCATCCCCGAAAGATTCCACGTTGCACTGCTCGACGAATGCCTGCGAGCCGGCAGGCTTGAGTGATCTTAGAAAGGCCGGGCGCGGTGGATTGTCGATCCGATCACGCTTCGGTGTAGTACGGCTCCCGGGTTGCACCAATTTCGTGGCGCAGATCACTCAATAATGCGTAGTCATGGGACTTTGCGCGCAAGCTCGGCCGCCAATCCAACATAATCCTGTGGCTTCAGGTTCTGCAGCCGGACCTTCTCTGCGGCCGTAATCGGTAATGTTTCGATGAAAGCCGCGAGACTGGTTCCGTCGATGGCCTGCCCGCGGGTGAAGTCTTTCAACAACTCGTATCCGGCGGGTACGCCCCGTGCACGCAGGACGGTCTGGACCGCCTCGCCGAGGACTTCCCATGCCGTGTTGATGTCGCTGCCGATGCGGACGGGATCGACGTCGATCTTGGCGAGTCCGCGCAGCGTGGAGCGCCATGCGACCAGGGTGTGGCCGAGCGCGACGCCGATATTGCGCAGCACCGTGGAGTCGGTAAGGTCGCGTTGCCAGCGCGACATGGGCAGCTTCTCGGCAAAATGCCGCAGCAGCGCATTGGCGAGCCCGAGATTGCCCTCGGCGTTTTCGAAATCGATGGGATTGATCTTGTGTGGCATGGTGGAAGAGCCCACCTCACCTGCGACCGGCTGCTGTCGCAGATAACCAAGGGAGATGTAGCCCCAGATATCGCGGCACAGATCAATTGTGATGACATTGATGGCGGCCAGCGCGTCGCAGTATTCACCGATCCAGTCATGTGGCTCGATCTGGGTGGTGAGGGGATTGTTGACCAGGCCGAGGGACTCGACGAAGCGCTGCGCAATCTGCGGCCATGGCAGTTCAGGGAGTGCGGCAACATGGGCATTGAAATTACCGACCGCGCCGTTCCACTTGCCGAGGATCTCCACGCTGACCAGTCGGTGATGCGCGCGCCGCAGCCGTGCCACGACATTCGCGAATTCCTTGCCCAGGGTCGTCGGGCTGGCGGGCTGTCCGTGGGTGCGTGCCAGCATCGGCAATGCGGCGTAGCGTTGCGCCAGCCCCGTGAGGGTGCGGATGAGTTCATCTGCGGCCCCCAGCATGATCAGCCGGGCGGCGGACAGCAGCTTCGCGTAGCTGAGGTTATTCAGGTCTTCGGAGGTGCAGCCGAAATGCACCAGCTCCAGATTGGCGCCCGTGGCGCCTGCGGTCTGCAGGACCTCGCGCACATAGTACTCGACGGCCTTCACATCATGATTGGTGCGAGCCTCTATCCGTTTGACGATCCCGGCCGCATCCTGCGGCGGATGTTCGGCGAGCCCCTGGGCCGCAACCCGCACCCCGGCGGTGAGATTGGCGCCTGCGAGCATGGGCGCCGCCTGCGCCAGGTGCAGCAGCCAGTGTGCCTCGATGCGGATGCGCTCGCGGATCAGCCCTGACTCGGACAGCAACTCGCGCAGGGGTTCGGTGGCGCGCCGATAGCGACCATCAAGGGGCGACAGGGCGGTGAGGGCTGCGGTGTCGGCGGTGCTGATCGATGATCCGGTGGAAGACATACGTGCGCATTCCGGCGATACGGGATGTTAGGATTTGGAATGATACCGTGCCGGAGTGCCTCAGATGACAGCTTCTTTCCGTATTGAACGCGACAGCATGGGCGAGTTGCAGGTGCCCGCCGATGCGCTCTGGGGCGCGCAGACGCAGCGCGCCGTGCAGAATTTCCCGATCAGTGGCCACCCGTTGCCGCGCGCCTTCATCCGCGCTCTGGGTGTGATCAAGCAGGCCGCGGCACTGGCCAATGCCAAGCTCGGTCTGCTGGATGCAGCCGTGGCCCAGGCCATCGCGGCGTGCGCTGCCGCAGTGGCCGAGGGGCAGTACGATGCCCACTTCCCGATCGACATCTTCCAGACCGGCTCCGGCACCAGCACCAATATGAACGCCAATGAGGTGATTGCGCACCTGGCGTCCGCCCGGCTGGGTCGGGCGGTTCATCCGAACGATGAAGTCAATATGGGCCAGAGCAGCAATGATGTGATCCCCACGGCGATCCACGTGGGCGCGGCACTGGCGAGCCGCCAGCAGTTGCAGCCGGCACTGGCGCATGCTTGTGCGGTACTGCGCATCCGCGAACAGGAGTTGGCAGCGGTTGTGAAGACCGGACGCACCCATCTGATGGATGCCATGCCGGTCACCTTGGGACAGGAACTTTCCGGATGGCGCACCCAACTGGAAAACGGCCAGGCGCGCCTGAGTGCCGTGGAGCCGCGGCTCCTGGCGCTGGCACAAGGAGGCACCGCGGTGGGCACGGGCATCAATGCGCATCCGCAGTTCGGCAGCGTGTTCTGCGCCGAGCTCTCGAGGATCACCGGCGTCGCCTTTGTGCCCAGCCGCAATTATTTTGAGTCCCTGTCCTCGCAGGACACGGCGGTGGAGCTGTCGGGGCAGTTGAAGGTCATCGCGGTGAGCGTGATGAAGATGGCCAATGATCTGCGCTGGATGAACAGCGGACCCCTCGCGGGCCTGGGCGAAATCGCCCTGCCGGCGCTGCAGCCGGGCAGCAGCATCATGCCGGGCAAGGTCAACCCGGTGATCCCGGAAGCCGCGGCGATGGTTGCCGCGCAAGTCATTGGCAATGATGCGGCCATCACTGTGGGAGGGCAGTCCGGCAACTTCCAGTTGAATGTCATGTTGCCGCTGATTGCCTATAACCTGCTGGAAAGCATCCGCCTGTTGTCCAATGTGTTGCAGGCGCTGACAGATCAGGCCATCGCCGGCTTCACAGTGAACCAGGGACGGCTGCAGGAAGCGTTGGAGCGCAACCCCATTCTGGTGACGGCTCTGAATTCGATCATCGGTTACGAGAAAGGCGCGGCGATCGCCAAGCAGGCTTATGCCGAGGGCAAACCGATTCGCGTCATGGCGCAGCAGATGACGGACCTGAAACCGGACGCACTGGCGGGACTGCTGGATCCTCTTGAGCTGACTCGCGGCGGCATCAGGGGCGGCTCCAGTGGCGGTGGCTGAGGCCGTTGCGGGCAGGGGCTGGAAACGCCATGGATGTCGCCCCGTCCGCGGATCCGCAGTTCTGGCAGCGGCGCATCGCCGAGCGTCTGCGGGGCAGCACCGCGCGCCATGAACGCAAGGACTGGGTGCTGCCCGGACTTGATGCGCAGACGAGCCGGACCTTCGAGCGCTACTGGCCCGAGCAGCCCATTCCGGCCGCGGTGCTGATACCCATCATTCTGCGTGATCCTGCACCCACCGTGCTGTTCACCCAGCGTTCGGCGGCACTCAGACATCATGCCGGTCAGATCAGCTTTCCTGGCGGGCGGCTGGAGTCGGCCGACGCCAGTCCCGTCGATGCCGCGTTGCGCGAGGCTCGTGAGGAGGTGGACCTCGCGCCGGAATTCGTCACGGTCATCGGTTACCTGCCTGATCATGTCATCGGCAGCGGGTTTCGCGTGACACCGGTGGTGGCGTTCGTGCGTCCCGGCTTTTCCCTGGTCCCGGATGCGCGCGAGGTCGAGGAAACCTTTGAAGTGCCATTGCATTATCTGTTCGACCGGGCGAACTTCCGCAAGCGGCTGCGGCAGTACTTACCGGATCTGCCGCCCGTGGAGGTCAACGACATTCCCGTGGGTGAGCGCAATATCTGGGGTGCAACCGCCGGCATGCTCATGAACCTTTACCGGCTGTGCACGGAGTGACCATGTCCCGAAGCGGCAACCCTGATCTGTCCGCCCTAACGGACCTGCTGGCCTTGATGGTGAAATTGCGCGACCCGGTCAGCGGCTGCCCTTGGGACCGCGTGCAGACCTTCCAGAGCCTCGCCCCCTATGCGCTGGAGGAGGCGTACGAGGTGGTCGATGCCATCGAATCGGGTGGGCCGGCCAAGTTGCGCGAGGAGTTGGGCGACCTGCTGTTCCAGGTGGTGTTCCATGCGCAGCTGGCGCAGGAACGCGGCTGGTTTGATTTCAACGCCATTGCACAGGCCATCCACGACAAGCTGGTGCGCCGGCATCCGCATGTATTTGGCGCGCAGGCCGGCGCGAGTGGCAGTGCCAACACCCCCGGGGAAGTCCTGGTGGCATGGGAGGAGCTCAAGGCCCGTGAGCGCGCCGCGGCCGCGGCCGACAAGGATCCGTCCGGAACCGGGGTCACGGCCGGGGTATTGGCCGAAGTGCCCCGCGCGCTACCGGCGCTGACCCGCGCACAGAAGCTGGGCAAACGCGCCGGCCGGGTGGGTTTTGACTGGACCGATATGCGCGATGTGCGCGCCAAGATCACCGAAGAACTCGCCGAGCTGGATGAGGCCGCGCTCGAGGCGCGCGAGCATGCTGCGGATTCCGCTGGCCCGCCGGCGCACCTGGTGGAGGAAATGGGCGATCTGCTGTTCGCCATTGCCAACTGGGGCCGGCATGTCGGCGCCGATGCCGAGAGCGCGCTGCGGGCGGCCAACGCCAAGTTCGAACGCCGCTTCGCCAGCATGGAGACCCTGGCGCGTGAGCGTGCGCTGGCGTTGACCTCGCTCAGCCTCGAGGCGTGGGAGGCGCTGTGGCAGGAAGCCAAACGCGTGGAGCGCGGCTGCCCTTAAGGCAGTTTGAACTCGACACCCTGCGCCAGCGGCAGCGATCGGCTCCAGTTGATGGTGTTGGTCTGGCGGCGCATGTAGGCCTTCCAGGCGTCCGACCCGGACTCACGGCCGCCACCCGTATCTTTTTCGCCGCCGAAGGCGCCGCCGATCTCCGCCCCGGAAGTGCCGATATTCACATTGGCAATGCCGCAGTCGCTGCCAGCGGCAGACAGGAACAACTCGGCGTGCTGCAGCCGATCAGTGAACAGTGAGGAGGACAGGCCGTGCGCGGAGCTGTTTTGCAGGGTGAGGGCTTCGTGCAGCGATTTCACGGGAATCAGGTACAGGATCGGCGCAAAGGTCTCAGTCTGCACGATGGCCAGATCATTGCGCGCACGGATGATGGCGGGCTCGACGAAATGCCCGGGCCGGGACAGCACCTGCCCGCCACATAGCAGTTTGCCACCCTGGGCAACCGCCGCCGCGATGGCCGCACTGTAGCGTTCCACGGCAGTGGCATCGATCAGCGGGCCCATCAGCGTCTTGGCCTCCAGCGGATCACCGATCGACACCTGACCATAGGCATGGATCAGGCGGCGCTCCAGTTCCGCGCACCGTGATTCATGCACCAGGACTCGTCGCGTACTCGTGCAGCGCTGGCCGGCGGTGCCGACGGCACCGAAGACAATCGCGGGAACTGCCAGATCCAGGTCTGCGGTCTCATCAACGATCACCGCATTGTTGCCTCCCAGCTCCAGCAGGCTCTTGCCCAAACGGTGCGCCAGCTTTTCGGCAACCTTGCGCCCCACCTGGGTGGAACCGGTGAAGGACACCAGCGCGACACGCCGATCATCCACCAGGCGCGTGGCCAGCTGGGTGCCGGCGTCGACAAACATCTGGAAGATGGGCGGTGCCGCGCGGCTTTGCAGCACCCGATTGCACAATCGCTGCACGGCAAGTGCGCTGAGCGGGGTGCGTGGCGAGGGTTTCCATACGACTGCATTGCCGCAGATGGCCGCGAGCAAAGCATTCCACGCCCACACGGCCACGGGGAAATTGAATGCGGTAATGATGCCCACCACACCCAGCGGGTGCCATTGCTCATACATCCGATGTTGGGTCCGCTCCGAATGCATGGTATTGCCGTAAAGCATGCGCGACTGGCCCACGGCCAAGTCGGCGATGTCGATCATCTCCTGCACTTCCCCCAAGCCTTCGGCGAGGATCTTGCCGTTCTCCAGGCTGATCAGCGTGCCCAGATCCTGTTTGACCTGCCGCAGTTCCTCACCCAGGACGCGGATCAACTCCCCGCGCTGCGGCGCCGGCACTTCCCGCCAGCGTGCGGCGGCTGCCACGGTGCTGTCCAGGATGCGCTCCAGATCCTCCGGCGATGCGGCACGCACCTGGGCCAGCCGCTCGCCGCTGCTGGGATTGCGCACATCCAGCAAATCGCGTGTGGTACTCGCGGCCCAGCCGTGTGAGCCCGACCAGGCTCCGGAGTGCTGGGAAGCCAGACCCAGTCGATGCAGCAGCTCGGCAATTTTGTCAGCATTCATCATCATCACCTGGCGGCGAGCTGGCGCTGCCGACCGGCCTTTCCGGTCACCACGGCGTCAGCGGAGGCCTGCTTGGTGTCCCCCTGGGAGTAGTAGCGACCGAATCGATTCTGCAGAATCTCCGGCAGGCGAAAACGTTCCTGCGCCACAAAGCCCGCAAACCGGTGCGGCTGGGTTGCCACGATGTCCGCTACGGCACAGATCCCGGCTGCGGTGGTCACCTGAATGGCCGACCACAACCGCCCGGCGATCAACTGCGGATAGATCTTATTGACGTAATTTTCCTCGCGCAGTTCCCCATCCTGCCGCCCGGTCACGGCCGCATAGACGATGACGACATCCTGCAGGGTCTGTGGTACAGCGTTCTCCAGAATGCGCTTGAGTGTGTCGCGATCCTGGTTGAGCTTCAGGTCATTCATCAGCAGCTGCATCTGCGCACAGTGCCCCGGGTAGCGGATGGTTTTGTAGTTCATGGAGTCAACGCACAGGCCAGCCATCTCGCCCAACGAGCCTAAGCCACCGGAGGTGTTGAAGGCTTCGTACAGCGTGCCATCGATCTCGATCTCCTCCAGGCCTTGCAGGGGAGCCACTTCCACCAGGCGCCCATCGACGATTGCCTGGCACGCATTGCCGTATTCGTTGATCAGGCCTTCGGTGGACCAGGTCAGGGAGTACTTGAGAACATTGTTCGGGTGCTGGGGCAGGGCGCCGACCCGCAGCTTCACCGAGCGCACTTCATCAAAGTGCGTCATGAGTTCATGGGCCGCAATGCTGATGAACCCCGGGGCCAGCCCGCACTGGGGCACGAAAGCGCCGCGGGCGCCCTCGGCAGTGCAGCGCACCTGCCGCGTGACCGTAACATCCTCGGTGAGGTCAAAGTAGTGGCTATGGGCACCCCGCGCGGCCTGCGCGACGGTCGGATTGCAGTAATAGGGGAGGCTGGAGATCACCGCGTCCACCGGGTGGGCCGCCAGGTGGGACTGCAGGGCCGCGAGGTCGGTGCCATCCAGCACCAGCCCCCGCAGATTCGGGCAACTGTGGGCGGCGACCACCCCCTCGGCGGCGGCTGCATCGCGGTCCGCCAGTTGAACTTCCCAGGAGCCGGACTCAGATAAGAGGCCACAGATGAGGGCGCCGATCTTACCGGCACCGAGGACCAGTACCTTGTGCATGCACCTATCTCCCGCGGGTGAACTCTGCAAGCCTCCAAGCATGGACCTGAAAGGGTTTCGTGTTACGCTTTAGGCTGGTTTTTTGCGCCCCGGGACATCGCCAGGGCTGATACCGGAAATCCCTTATGCGTTCCCCTGTCATGACTTCCTGGCACCCTGCAAGCTGGCACACCAAGACCGCCCAACAGCAGCCCCGCTACGCCGATCCTGCAACACTGGAGAAGGTGGTGGCGCAGCTATCGCGTCTGCCCCCCATCGTGGTGTCCTGGGAAGTGGATGCGGCCCGCGAGCGCCTGGCGGCCGCCCAGCGTGGTGATGCCTTTTTGCTGCAGGGTGGGGACTGCGCCGAAACCTTCGAAGACTGCGAATCGGACCAGATCGCCCGTAAGCTGAAGATTCTGCTGCAGATGAGTCTGGTGCTGCTGCATGGGCTGAAGAAGCCGGTGGTGCGCGTCGGTCGCATGGCCGGTCAATATGCCAAGCCACGTTCCGCCGACATGGAGACCCGGGACGGGGTGACCTTGCCCAGCTATCGCGGCGACCTGGTCAACCGTCCGGAGTTCACGCCGGAGGCGCGCGCGCCGGATCCGCAGCTGCTGCTGCGCGGCTATGAGCGCGCCGCGCTCACCTTGAATTTTGTCCGTGCGTTGATCGACGGCGGCTTTGCCGATCTGCACCATCCTGAATACTGGGATCTGGGCTTCCTGAAGCACAGCCCGCTGAAGGATGCGTACCAGCGCATCGCCAACTCGATCGCCGATTCGCTGGATTTCTTCGAAGGCATCAGTGGTCGGCCCATCCACGAGACCGCTCAGACGAACTTCTACTGCAGCCACGAAGGTCTGCATCTGTTGTACGAGCAGGCGCAGACGCGCTTCATCCCGCGCCAGCAGCGCTGGTACAACCTGTCCACCCATCTGCCATGGATTGGCATGCGTACCGCGCAGCTGGATGGCGCGCATGTGGAATACTTCCGCGGCATCGCCAACCCCGTGGCCGTGAAGGTGAGCAGCGGCATGGATGATGCGTGGGCGCAGGGTCTGGTGACTACCCTGAATCCGCAGAATCAGCCCGGCCGGTTGACCTTCATCCATCGCTTCGGTGCGAAGGACATCGAGAAATCGCTGCCGCGCCTGATCAAGGCCGTTCGCGAGACCGGCCAGAGCATCCTCTGGGTGTGCGATCCCATGCACGGCAATACTGAGACCAGCACTGGGGGCCTGAAGACGCGCCGCTTCGAGAACATCCTGAAGGAAATCGACCTGGCCTTCAGCATCCACGGGGAAATGGGCTCCCACCTGGGGGGTGTGCACATTGAGCTGACCGGCGAGGATGTCACCGAGTGCACCGGTGGTGCGCGCGGTTTGACCGATGCGGACCTGCAGCGGGCGTACCGCTCCACGGTGGATCCACGGCTGAACCATGAGCAGGCGCTGGAGCTGGCGCTGCTGATCGCGGAACGCAGCCACAAAATCCGGCAACGCTGAACCGCGTGCGTTACGACCATATAGTGGTTCCGACCGCGGGCGAGAAAATCCGGATCAACCCGGACAACTCGATCACGGTGCCGGATAAACCCATCATCCCGTACATCGAGGGTGACGGCATCGGCATCGATGTCACACCGGCGATGCTCAAGGTGGTGGATGCGGCCGTTGCCAAGGCCTATGGCGGTAGGCGCGCCATCGTCTGGATGCAGATCTACGCCGGCGCCAAGGCCAACAGCATCTATGGCAACTGGTTGCCTGATGAGACCTTGCATGCCCTGCGCGACTTCGTGGTGTCCATCAAGGGTCCATTGGAGACGCCGGTGGGCGATGGGATTCGCTCGCTGAATGTGGCGGTGCGCCAGACCCTGGATCTGTACGCCTGCGTGCGTCCCATCCGCTATTACCCGGGTGTCGCAAGTCCCATGGCGGATGCCAGCCTCACCGACATGGTGATTTTCCGCGAGAACACGGAAGACATCTATGCAGGCATCGAGTGGGCGGCCGGTACGCCGCAGGTTCACCAGCTCATCGACTACCTGCAGACCCAGTTGCAGGTGCGCGAGATCCGCTTCCCGGCCAGTTCCGGGATTGGCATCAAGCCGGTCTCCCGGGAAGGCAGCCAGCGCCTGGTGCGCAAGGCCATCCAGTACGCCATCGATGACGACCGGGTGTCGGTCACGCTGGTGCACAAGGGCAATATCATGAAGTACACCGAAGGTGCCTTCCGCAATTGGGGCTACCAGCTGGCGCGGGAGGAATTCGGTGCGCAGGAGATCGGCGGTGGCCCGTGGCTGTCATTTCCCAATCCGCGCACCGGATCAGCCATCGTGATCAAGGATGTCATTGCCGACAACTTCCTGCAGCAGGCGCTGATGCGCCCCGAAGAGTACGACGTCATCGCCACGCTGAACCTGAACGGGGATTACATTTCTGATGCCTTGGCCGCCCAGGTTGGCGGCATCGGCATTGCGCCGGGGGGCAACATCGGCGATGGACCGGCCGTGTTTGAAGCCACTCACGGCACCGCGCCGGGTTTCGCCGGCAAGGATCGGGTCAATCCAGGATCGCTGATCCTGTCCGCGGAGATGATGCTGCGGTACCTGAAGTGGACCGAGGCGGCGGATCTCATCGACAAGGGTGTGGCGCACACCATCGCCCACAAGGAACTCACCTACGACCTCGCGCGCTTGCGCGAGGCCATGAAGGTGACCAAACGCGAAATGGCCGCGCGCCGCAATGTCGAGGAGGACCTGCAGCGTCTGGTGCCGGGGGCCACGCTGATGAGTTGCTCCGGGTTCGCGCAGGCCATCATCCGGCATATGGATGATTAGCGGGACGGCGGCCGGCAAGCCGGTGCAGCCGCTTTATGATGGGGACTGCAGGGCCTGTCCGCGGCTGGCGAGGTTTCTGGCGGACTCGAAGCTGCGCTTTCCGGACCATGTCTGCCGGCCCGTGCCCGCATTTGGCGATCCCAGGCCGTGGCTGCTGATCGCCGGTCTTGCCCCCGGACTGCATGGCGCCAATCGCACCGGACGGCCCTTCACCGGCGACCACGCCGGCGTGCTGCTATACGCGACACTGTTCGGCCTGGGGCTCTCCAACCAGCCCGACGGCAAGTCGCCCGATGACGGCCTCACCCTCAAGGGAGTGCGGATCACCAACGCGGTGAAGTGTGTGCCGCCCGAGAACAAGCCGGATCCTGCCGAGATCCGGCAGTGCAATGCCTATATCGCCGCCGAGCTCGCGGCGCTTCCCAGCATCAAGGTCATCCTGGCGCTGGGCCGTATCGCCCACGATGCGGTGCTGATGGCGCTGGGCCAGAGGCGCAGTGCCTTTAACTTCGGCCACGCTGCCGAGCACCGCGTGGGTGGGATACATCTGATCGACTCCTATCATTGCAGCCGCTATAACACCCAGACACGCCGGCTGACACCGCAGATGTTCCGGGCTGTCATGAGCCGTGCGGTGGAACTCGGCAACGGTTGAAGCCGGGCGCTACAGGAACTCATGACCGACGCAGCCTTTGATCCCAAGGAGTTCGTGGGCTCGCTGCCCAGGCGGCCGGGCGTCTACCGCATGTACAGTGCGAATCACGACCTGCTGTACGTGGGCAAGGCGCGCAACTTGCGCGACCGGGTGGGGACCTACTTCAACCCCAGCAATATGTCGTCAAAAGTGCAGGCTCTGGTGCAGCAGATCGCGGCCATCGAGGTCACGATCACGCATTCGGAAGTCGAAGCGCTGCTGCTCGAATACAACCTCATCAAGGAGCACCGGCCCCGCTTCAATGTGGTGCTGCGTGATGACAAGAGCTTTCCTTACGTCCATCTGCGCACCGACCACGAGTTTCCAAGGCTGGCCTTCTACCGCGGTGCACGCAATCAGCCGGGGCGCTACTTCGGCCCATTTCCGAATGCCGGGGCGGTACGCGAAACCCTGCAGGGGCTGCAGAAGTTGTTCCGCATCCGCAATTGCCGGGACTCTTTTTTCGCCAATCGCAGCCGTCCCTGTTTGCAGTACCAGATCGGCCGCTGTTCAGCACCGTGCGTGGGATTCATCGATGCTGCCACGTATGGGCAGGATGTGGATGCGGCCGTAAAGGTGCTCGAAGGCCGCAGCCAGGAGGTCAATGCACAGCTGCGCAAGCGGATGGAGGAGGCCGCCACGCGCCTGCAGTTCGAACGCGCAGCGCAGATCCGCGATCAGCTGGCGGCGTTGGCGAATATCCAATCACAGCAGGTGGTGACCTCGGATGAGGCGGCCGATGTCGACGCCTTCGCCATTGTGGGTGAACCCGGAGAGTACGCGGTCAGCGTCATGCTCATCCGGGGCGGGCGCAATCTGGGGACGACCAGCTACTTTCCGCGTGCGGCGCTCGCCGAGCCGGATGAGGCCCTGAGCTCGTTCATTCTGCAGTACTACACCGGGCAGGAGCCGCCCTCGGAAGTCCTGCTGGGGTTGGCGCTCCCCGATAGCGATGCCATGGGCGAAGTGCTGCGGGGGCGGGCAACACATGCTGTGTCAGTGCGCCGGCCGGCGCGCGGCATCGCGGCCCGCTGGGTGGAACTGGCCCAGGAAAACGCGACCCAGGGGCTGCGCATGCGCCAGGCGCAGCGGCGCAACGCCACCGAAATGATGGCAGCACTGGCCGAGGCGCTGGATCTGGCCGAGGTACCGCAGCGTATCGAGTGCTTCGACATCAGCCACACGGCCGGCGAAGGCACGGTGGCCTCTTGTGTGGTCTTCGGCCCCGAGGGGCCACTGAAGAAGGAATATCGCCGCTTCAACATCGCCGGCATCACCCCCGGCGACGACTACGCTGCGCTGCATCAGGCGCTGCAGCGACGCTATACGCGGATCCGGAACGGGGAACAGCAGAGCCCGGATCTGTTGCTGATCGACGGCGGTGCCGGCCAGATTGCCGCCGTGCACAGTGCCCTGGTAGAACTGGGGATCACGGATCTGGCTCTGGTGGGCGTCGCCAAGGGTCCGGACCGGCGGCCGGGGCAGGAGCGGTTGTTTGTCCAGGGCGAAGCCGTGCCCCGGGTTCTGGCACCGGAATCGCCGGCGTTGCGACTGATCCAACGGGTGCGCGATGAGGCCCATCGCTTCGCCATCACGGGCCACCGCAAACGGCGAGCGCGTCGCTTCAACGAATCCATCCTGGAGAGCATTGCGGGTCTGGGACCGGCCCGCCGTCGGGCCCTGCTCAGGCACTTCGGGGGCCTGCAGGGGGTCCTCCGCGCCGCTGTCTCCGATCTTGAGGCGGTAGCAGGTATCGGCGCATCTCTGGCTCGCAGCATTTATGATCACCTGCATCCTGGCGCATAGCTGCGCGAACGTTCAGGAACGTGGTTGAAATACAACATTTGGATGGCGCCGTGTCAGACCCGTTGGACGTGAACCCAGAAGAACCTGTCAGACAGACGCCATGGACCGTGCCCAACATCCTGACCTGGATACGCATCGCGGCGATCCCGCTGGTGATCCTGGCCTTCTACGCGCCGTACCACTGGCACAATGTCGCGGCCTGCGTCGTGTTCGCGGCAGCCGGTATCACCGACACCCTGGATGGCTACCTGGCGCGCAAGCTCGGACAGATCACCCGGCTGGGCGCCTTCCTGGACCCGGTGGCCGACAAACTCATCGTCGCGACCGCCTTGGTGCTGCTGGTCTCCCGGGATCCACGGCTGCTCGTGGTGCTGACCGCCATCGTGATCATCGGCCGCGAGATTGCCATCTCCGCGTTGCGCGAGTGGATGGCGGAACTGGGCCAGCGGCGCAAGGTCGCCGTATCCGTGCTGGGCAAGTACAAGACCATTTTTCAGGTTATAGGTCTTGCAATGATGTTTTATCGCAGCCCGTTATGGGGGCTGGACATTTATCTGATCGGCGTCGTACTGACGGTGCTGGCAGCAGTACTGACCCTGCTTTCCATGGTCACGTACCTGCGCGCCGCATGGCCGGATTTGCGAAGTTAAGTGCTTCAATTGCCTTGACATCGTGGCTCGACCCCCTACAATTCCGCCTCCGCACTTGAGAGGCGGGAATAGCTCAGTTGGTAGAGCGCAACCTTGCCAAGGTTGAGGTCGCGAGTTCGAGCCTCGTTTCCCGCTCCAGCTTCTCAAGATACGCGACATCACTGGCTAGGTGGCAGAGTGGTCATGCAGCGGCCTGCAAAGCCGTCTACGCCGGTTCGATTCCGACCCTAGCCTCCAATTGCCACTAACACACTCGCTGATTGTGCCGGGGTTTTCGCCGTAGCAGTCCGTTGGTCCGGAGTGGACAGGCGCTCAAATGCACTCGTCTGCGTCCGCCGTAGTGGCAAAAACCACTGCGTTACGGCCAACAGTCCGTTATGGCTAAAGGCTAAACGCCACTCCCTGAAGGTCTGCGTCCATCCACTTTCAGGAGGCGCAGATGCCCTTTCACATTCGCAGCCGCAACGGCGGCAAGTCCTTCGAACTGCGGATCACCCACGCCAAGCTCGACCAGCCGGTGTACCGCACGTGTACCAGCAAGGCCGATGCTGAGCACGTCGCGGCCGATGCCCTTTACGCCCTGGACCGCGGGCACATGCCAGACTGGTTAGTGCGGGCGGACCAGCAGCCCTTGGGTACCATCGCGCAGGCCATCAATGTCTACCGCGCCATCGGCGCGGTCCCCGATAGCACCGACCTGCTGCTCGACACCTCGAGGGGAGTATCGGCGCCGTCCGACTGGACGACATGAACTGGACGTGGGTCGAAGGCTGGTTGCGCCAGATGAAGCAGGTCCGTACGTAGCGACAGGTCTGAGACCTTCCCCCGCCATGCGGGATTTCATGCGCCGAGGCTACAAGCGCGCATTACCTCTACGATCGTCAGTGCGGTCAAATGGCCATTGCAGGCCAAGTGCCGGGTTGGAGCGGGGCGGGCACCATGACGTGCACCCCGCCTCAGCAGTTCTAGGATGACTGGCAGGTCATCTTCTGCGCCATCCGGCGCGCGATGTTGGCAACGAGGGGGTTTTGGCAGCCCCCGTCAACGTTCTGTGTGGTGGCTGGCATCCCCGGTGGCAACACGGAAGTACCTTGGATCGTGTAGCAAAGACTCGTGTTGTCGGCCGTAACCTCTTTTTGTTTGCGCACTGCGTGCGATCGCTAGACAGCTGGAATTGCCACGGATTTCCCGTGCGTTCCTTTTGTTCACGCACCGCCCCGAGACACACCTGATGCCCCACGATGTACAAATCCTTGAAACTCTGTTCGCGATGCAGCGGCGCTTCGAGGCGCTCTATAGAAGTGAACCTGCACCGAAACGTGCGTGCGCGCCGGCGGAAGCAGGGAATGGGTGTGTCGCTGTTGCTGTTCTATCGCCTGCCGACGGTGAGGTCCGTGGGGAACCCGATGGGTCCGGAGGAACACCTGCCGCGCATCGGGTGGACCTTGCTGGTGTCCGACGGCGAGTGCACCGCCCGCCAGGTGGGGCACGTCTGTGCCCTGTATCGGCGAGAATGACGGCGTCGGCGTGGTCGACAGCAGCCATTTCCCCGACTGCCCCGGCTCCGGTATATGCAACGCCTGCCGTGCCGGGCGGAGGCGCTCCGAGGGTCAGAGTTGCCGCTGGGTCTTTCGTTCCCCCGTAAATGGGATAACATCTAGCGAAAGACCCTATTTAGGGTCTCCATGACCCCCTTTAGCTGTGTGGGAGGCTGGGTGCATTCGCTGACGGCCGAGTATCTAGGAAGGCTTCGCTTCGGCGCCGATCAGGCGGCCACCCTGCGCGCCATCGGTGAGTTCAGGGGTAAGCAGGAATTGTACTACCGTCAGGCTCCCGAGGTCCTAAAGGGGCTCCTGGAGGTAGCCAAGGTCGAATCCAGCGAGTCCTCCAACCGCCTGGAAGGGATCATCGTCCCCGCGGATCGCATCCGCCGACTGGTGACACACAAGGCGGAGCCCCGTAACCGCTCCGAGCAGGAGGTAGCCGGGTACCGCGATGCTCTCGCTTTGATCCATGAGTCGGCAAGGGAGATGCCGTTTACGGCCAACGTGGTCCTGCAGTTGCACGGGCTGCTGTATCGATATATGCCCAATCCTGGCGGGCGCTGGAAGCCGGCCGACAACGACATCATCGAACGCCACGGTGACGGCAGCGTGCGGGTCCGCTTCAAGCCGGTGCCTGCCCACCTGACACTCATGGCGATGGACCAACTGACCGGCAACTACGCTGCAGCGGTTCAAACACCGAACCTCGATCCGCTCATCCTGGTTCCCTTGGCTATCCTTGATTTCTTGTGCATCCATCCCTTTGCTGATGGAAACGGCCGTACAGCTCGCCTGCTGACCCTGATGTTGCTCTACCACTTCAGTTACGAAGTGGGGCGATACATCAGCATCGAGCGAATCTACGAAGAATCCAAGGAGAGCTACTACGAAACCCTGGAGGCCAGCTCCCAGGGGTGGCACGAAGCTCACCACGATCCCCATCCGTGGCTCAACTACTTCTGGGGAGTGACGCTGCGTGCCTACCGGGAGTTCGAGGAGCGTGTCACCGAGGTCCGCAAGGGTCGCGGCTCGAAGTCCGAACAGGTCCGTGAGGTAGTGCTGGCCAAGAGCGCGCCGTTTTCAATTTCAGAGATAGAAGGCGATTGCCCCGGAGTGTCACGACAGACTGTCCGCCGGATTCTGCGGGAAATGAGCAGGGAGGGCGTCATCACTTCCACCGGCAAGGGACGCTCGGCAAAGTGGATACGAAATCAGAATTAAACTAATTGGCACTTCATGAGCAATCCATTCTTTGATCAGCTCTCCCAATTCAACCGCCCGACGTAAGGCTATAAGGCCAGCCTGTGATCCGATGCTGCGGATTGAACTTAAGCGTGGTGGCGAGGTTGCCAACTATATCACCTAGTGCTACAGTGACATCGGTGCGTCGAGTCTTTAAGACTCGGACCTTCGCCCGGTGGTCCCGGAAGGCGTCGCTGCCCGATGCCACGTTGTGCAACGCCGTCGCCGAGATGAGCGCCGGCTGATCGATGCGGACCTAGGCGGGGGCGTGTACAAGAAACGAGTGCCGATGCCGGGCCGCGGAAAGAGCGGGGGGGCGCGCACGATTCTGGGTAGTAATCTTGGAGATCGCTGGTTTTTTCTGTTCGGCCTCGAGAAGAACAATCGCGCAACGATCGACGCACGCGAACTCGCGGCTTTGCAGAAACTTGCTAAGACGCTGCCGGCGATGAAAGCGGCCGTACTCGATCACTCGGTGGCCGCTGGAGAGCTGATGGAGATATGTCATGAAAAAAAGCCGCCTGCTAAGTGAAGTCCACGAGACCGCGCATGGCCTTGCGAGGGTCGGCGCCGTCGATCAGCAGACGATGAGAGATCTCGAAGCATTGTGTCTGCCTCCGGTGCATGAGCTTTCGGCAAAGCAGATACGCGCGATTCGCGATCGGACATGCATGAGTCAAGCCGTGTTTGCGGCGGTGCTGAATACCAGTGTCTCGACGGTGCAGAAGTGGGAGATTGGGGAGAAACGACCGAGCGGTCCCTCCTTGAAGCTGCTCAATGTGATCGAGCGTAAGGGCGTGGATGCGCTGTCGTAGGGTGTAGAGGCGACAACGAATTGCGCGTGCACGATGGCGCCGCGTTCGCTTTTTGCTCGACGGACCGAGTCTATGATGGCCTGCGCCGAGTCAATCTCCTAGCACAAGGAGGGCCGCCGCGAGGCCGGTCACGGTGATCCCGATAATCAGGATGACCGCATACGCGAAGCTGACGAAGGCCATCTTGAAAATCGTGATCCAACGGCCCTGACCGTACACCACGCGGAATCCGCGGTAGATCAACCACACTCCCGCGAGGAAAAACACGAAGCTCACAAGGCCGGACAGTGGCGCATAGATAAGGTCCGCCACGGCTTGAGCGACGTCCGTCACCAACGCGGCTAGAAAGTAGAAGGTCTGCAAGTGTAGGGCGAAGACAAAATGTTCGACCTACACGCGCCCACTCCGGGGGTAAGCGGCTAGGAGCAACGCGGCCAGGAACGGTAGACAGAAGAAACCCATTGTAGGAAATAGGTGTTGAACCTCCCGCGTAAGCTCCTTTGGGTCCACGTGCTTGACACGCCCGAATATTCGGCTGAACGCTGAGGGCGCGGTGGTCTGAATGTTTGACTCAATCTTTGACCTGGGAGTCGCGTGTTTTCCCATCCGTTCCTGCTGCATAATTGCTATGGGCGTTGCCTTTCTATTGGCAAGAGCTGTCAGCACTGACCAGATCGCGCGAATGAGGCGTTTGATGGGGCGGAACGAA
>DASXFV010000071.1:0-3174 GCA_036489445.1 Steroidobacteraceae bacterium
CATCTGCCCGCAGCCCACACCGACGGTGACCTCTACGTCCATCTTCCACAACCTAACGTCATTGTCGCCGGCGGCGTGGTGGCGGCCGGGCGCTATCCGACCATCGACTACTCCACGGGAGGCTGGATCGGCGGGATGGCGGAGGCCACCCGAAGTCTGATAGGACTTGCCAACGAGCACACCCGGATCATTCCAGGATGCGGTGCGATCCTCTCTCGTGCAGACCTGCAGGCGCAGCTGAAGATGCTCGAAACGATCCGTGACCGCATCGGTAATGCCATACGCAAAGCACTCGATTTCGAGGAGTTGCTGGCCACCGCACCCACGCGCGAATTCAACGATCGCTTTGGCGATCCGACGCAATTCCTGCAACTGGCGTGGGCCAGCACGCGCGGTCACGAGCGGGACCTGGGCTGGATATTCTGATGCACCGGTCAGCGTGTCTGCTCGCTCGTGTGGTGCCGGTTGTCGCATGCCTGTCAGCCTTGCTGGCGCAGGGGTCATTGGCGGGGAATCGCTCCGGCGTCCTGGATCACTATTGCGGCAAGTGTCACAACGCCACCGACTGGGCTGGCGGCATCGCTTTTGACACCATGGACGCCACGCACGTGGCGCCGGACGCCAAGGAATGGGAGAAGGTGACGCGCAAACTGCGCGGCGGCCTGATGCCCCCACCGGGCAACCCGCGGCCGGATCAAGCTGTGATCTCTGCGTTTGCCACCTCCCTCGAACATGATCTGGATGCAGCCGATGGCGCCGCGCCCGTCGCAGGACATGTCGGCCCCCACCGGTTGAATCGTGTGGAGTACGCCAATGCCGTGCAGGACATGCTCGGCGTCCAAGTGGACACTGAGGCGCTGCTGCCGAAGGATGTCACCACCGAGGGGTTCGACAACATTGCGGCCGCGCTCACGATCTCCCCGACATACATGGAGCAGTTCATCACCGCCGCCGACATCGTCTCGACATTGGCGGTGGGAGATCCGACCGCAACGCCCGAGAGCACCATTTATCGCGTCGATGACACGGCAAATCAAAGCCACCATTTGCCCGGACTACCCTTCGGGACGCGCGGCGGAATCCTCATCCATCACATCTTCCCAGCCGAGGGCACCTACGAATTCAGCATTCAGGGGCTGACCGGCCCCACCTACACCTGGGGACTCAATTACCCGGAGCGGGTGCTCATTGTCATAGACGGTCGGCAGGTCTTCGAGGGTCACCTGGGCGGCGCACAGGACCTGAAGGACGCCGACCAGCGCATGGCCGAGGCGATCAATGAGATCAATGCCCGATTCCAGAAGATTCGCTGCCATGTGCTGGCGGGACCGCACGATGTCGGGGTCACCTTCGTGGCGCGCGCCCGCGCCGAATCGGACGATGTTCTATATAACTTCCAGCCCGACGCCGGCGTCTCACACCTGGCGAAGGTGGCGGCCGTGGAAATCAAGGGCCCCTATGATGCCGGTTCGGTGGGCGACACCCCCAGCCGCCAGCGGATCTTCATCTGCCGGCCGCATACCGCGGCGGAAGAGCTTCCCTGTGCGCAGCAGATCCTGTCCAACATTGCCCGGACCGCGTTTCGCCGGCCCGTGAGTGCCTCGGATCTGCAAGGGCCCTTGGACTTCTACGCCAAGGGTCGCGCGCTGGGCAACTTTGACAAGGCAATACAGTATGGGCTGATGGCCATACTGGCCAGCCCGAAGTTTCTGTACCGCACGGAGGATGGTCCCGCAGGCGGGGCGGCGGCCAGTCACCTGGACGACACCGAGCTTGCCTCGAGGCTTTCGTTCTTTTTGTGGAGCCGCCCGCCGGACGCGCAATTGCTCGATCTGGCGGCCAGCGGCCGATTACAGCAACCCGGCACCCTGCACGCACAGATCCGGCGGATGCTGCAGGACCCTCGCGCCCATTCCCTGGTGACCAATTTTGCCTTCGGTTGGCTGGGGATCAGCGGACTTGACCTGGTCCATCCGGATCCGACCGTCTTTCCGGATTTTGACTCGGACCTGCGCGATGCGTTGCGCAAGGAGTTGGAATACTTCCTCGCCAGCATTTTCGATGAGAACCGCAGCATCACGGATCTGCTGACGGCCGATTACACCTTCGTCAATGGCAGGCTGGCGGAGCACTACGGCATCGGAGCGGTCAGAGGGGAACGCTTCCAAAGGGTCACGCTCCAGGATTCCTATCGCTGGGGACTGCTGGGCAAGGGCGCGATTCTCATGACGACCTCTTATGCGGACCGGACCTCTCCGGTGGTTCGCGGCGCCTACATTCTCGAGCGCATCCTCAACTCCCCGCCCACGCCGCCACCGCTGGACATCGGCGCATTCCCCACGAACAAGCCGGGCGCCAAGCCACTAACCGTGCGGGCGCGACTGGAAATGCACCGCGACCATCCGTCGTGCAACGCCTGCCACGGTGTCATGGACCCGCTCGGGCTCGCCCTCGAGAACTTCAATGCCGTCGGTCAGTATGAGACCGTGGATGCGAACGCGCGCGTGGCCATCGATACGACCGGCAGACTGGTCGACGGAACCCCCATCCGGGGGCCGGAAGACCTGCGTCGGGCGCTCGCCGCGCATCCTGAGCAGTTCGCACGCACGTTTACCGAAAAACTGCTCACCTTCGCACTGGGCCGCACCCTGCAATACAACGACATGCCGACGGTGCGGCGAATTGCCGCGGACGCAGCGACGCACGGCTATCGATTCTCCGACATTGTCGAGGGGATCATCATGAGCGAACAGTTCCGCAGCAACGGCGCGGCGCCCCCTCCATAGGAGTATTGGCCATGTTTCTCACCAGAAAACATCTGCAGCGCCGCACGTTTTTGCGGGGATTGGGCACAACGATCGCACTGCCCTTGCTGGATGCCATGATTCCCGCGGCAACCGCCCGCGCCAATACCGCCGCAAAACCGGTGCCGCGCCTGGGATTCATCTATGTGCCCCACGGCGCCGTCATGTCCAAATGGACGCCGCAGGCGGTGGGCCCGGACTTTGACCTACCGCCGATCATCGCGGCGCTCAAACCGTTCCAGCGGCAACTCACCATCCTCAGCAATATCGGCAATCGCCCGGCCGAGAGCAGCTCGGTTCACGCCATCGTGCCTGCCACCTGGCTGTCCTGCACGACGCCGCACAAGTCCGCGGACCCCTATTGCGCGCC
>DASXFV010000075.1:0-40533 GCA_036489445.1 Steroidobacteraceae bacterium
TTCAACACCGTCCGTTCGCGCCAGGGGTTCAATCTGAACCAGTTCTGCATGTCGCTGATGAAGCCGGAGAATCGCGAAAAGTTCAAAGCCAACGAAGTGGAATACCTTAAGCCCTGGAAACTCACCGCAGCGCAGACCGCCGCGGTCCTGAATCGTGATTACACGGCGTTGATGCAAAATGGTGGCAATATCTATTTTCTTGCCAAGCTCTTCTCCACCGACGGCTTCCCCTATCTGGTCGCCGTGGCGACGATGACCGGGATGTCGCAGAAGGACTATTCCGAGATGATGCTCACGGGTGGTCGCAACCCGAAGGGCAACCGCAGCAAGTCAAACCCGAGTCTGTAAGCAAACATGGCAAGAATCACCGCTGGTATCACCACCTCGCACGTTCCCGCGATCGCTGCGGCCGTCGACCTTGGCAAGCAGCAGCAACCCTATTGGGCCCCGATTTTCAAGGGCTTTGAGTTTTCCAAGAAATGGATGGCCGAGCACAAGCCCGATGTGGCAATCCTGATCTACAACGATCACGCCTCGGCCTTTGATGCGACGATCTTCCCGACTTTCGCCATCGGCTGTGCGGATGAGTTCCTGTCGGCCGATGAGGGCTGGGGCCGTCGCCCCGTGCCGGTGGTCAAGGGGAACTCGGATTTCGCCTGCCACATCGCGCAGTCGCTGATCCTGAACGAGTTCGACATGACTGTCGTCAATCAGATGGATGTGGATCATGGCCTGACCGTGCCACTGAACCTGCTGTTCGGCGACCTGAAGCCCGAGGATCAGTGGCCCTGCGAGGTCATCCCGTTTCCCATCAACGTCGTGCAGTATCCGCCGCCGACCGGCAAGCGCTGCTTTGATCTGGGGCGCGCCCTGCGCAAGGCCGTCGAGTCGTATCCGGAGGATCTCAAGGTAGTGGTGTTCGGCACCGGGGGCATGTCGCACCAGCTGCAGGGCACCCGCGCCGGGCTCATCAACTCGGAATGGGACAAGAAGTTCCTGGATGGGCTGACCCAGGATCCCATTGGCCTGACGCGGATCCCGCACCTCGAATATGTGCGCGAAGCCGGTTCCGAGGGCATCGAATTGGTCATGTGGCTGGCGATGCGCGGCGCATTGAACGATAACGTGAAGGAGGTCTACCGCTTCTATCACGTGCCATGCTCGAATACCGCGCTGGGACATATCATTCTCGAGAACCAGCCTTAAGGCATGAACCGTTTCACGTACCTGTTGAGGACTTTGGAATGAAGATCGTTGTCGCCGGGCAGGGCGCTTTCGGCGTAAAGCACATTGAAGCCATCCAGAAGATCAGTGGTATCGCCATCGCCTCCCTGGCAGGGGGCAGTCCGGACACGACCGCGGAAGTGGCGCGTAAGTACGGGATCCCGCATTGGACCACCAACCTGGAGGAGGCACTGGCCCAGCCGGGAGTGGAGGCGGTGATCCTCGCCACGCCCACCCAGATGCACGCCGCGCAGACCATTCAGTGTCTGCGCGCAGGCAAGCATGTGCAGGTGGAAATCCCCATGTCGGACAACCTGGCGGACGCTGAGAAAGTGCTGGCGGTGCAGCAGGAGACCGGCCTCATCGCCATGGCGGGTCATACCCGCCGCTTCAATCCCAGTCATCAGTGGATCCACAAGCGCATCCAGGCCGGCGAGCTGAAAGTGCAGCAGATGGACGTGCAGACGTACTTTTTCCGTCGCACCAACATGAATGCGCTGGGCAAGCCGCGCAGCTGGACCGATCACCTGCTGTGGCACCATGCCTGCCACACCGTCGACCTCTTCCAGTACCAGACCGGTCAGACCACATCCCGCTGCTATGCGCTGCAGGGCCCGCTGCATCCGGAGCTTGGCATCGCCATGGACATGAGCATCGGCCTGAAGGTGCCGTCGGGGGCGATCTGTACCTTGTCGCTGTCGTTCAACAATGACGGGCCACTGGGTACGTTCTTCCGCTACATTTGCGACAAGGGTACGTACATTGCCCGTTATGATGATCTGCTGGACGGCAATCAGAAGCCCATCGATGTCTCCAAGGTGGATGTGTCGATGAATGGTATTGAGCTGCAGGACCGGGAATTCTTTAGCGCCATCCAGGAAGGCCGCGAGCCCAATTCCAGCGTGCAGCAGGTGCTGCCGGCCATGCGGACGCTGGATCGGCTGCAACAGGATCTGCTGAAGGGCTGAAACGCAGGCGCTGCCCAGAGGCTACGCGTCCAGCGTCTTCATCATGGGCGCGGGGTGCCGCTCCCCGCGCACCTGGATGTCGGTCACCAATTGGCGCAGTTCCTGCTCCTCGGGGGCGGTGAGGACCACCTGCAGTGCTCCGAGATTGTCCTGCAGATGCGCGCGGGTTTTCATGCCCGGAATCGGCATGATATCGGGCCCCTGCGCCAGGACCCAGGCGATGGCCAGTTGCGGCAGTGAACATCCCTTGCGCGTGGCCATGGCGGCGAGGGCGGCCACCAGTTGGGCGTTGTGCCCGGCATTGGCGTCCTGGAAACGGGGCTGACTGCGGCGGTTGTCGTCGGCCGGCAGATCCTTGAGAGAGCGGAAATTGGCGGCGAGGAAGCCGCGCCCCAGGGGACTGTACGCGACCAGGCCCACGCCCAGTTCGCGGCAGGCCGCCAGGATGCCGTGTTCCGGTTCCCGGGACCACAAGGAGTATTCGCTCTGTACCGCTGCAATCGGCTGCACCGCATAGGCGCGCCGCAGCGTCGCGACGCTGCACTCGGACAGCCCGAGGTGGCGGATCTTGCCCGCCTTGACCAGATCGGCCAGCGCGCTGATGGACTCCTCGATCGGTGTGTCGCGGTCGATGCGGTGCAGGTAGAAGAGGTCGATGCGGTCGGTGCCCAGGCGCTGCAGACTGGATTCCACGGCCGCGCGCAGCGATCCGGGCTGATTGTCGACGCTGAGCTGCCCCTGCGCATTGCGGGTAATGCCGTACTTGGTGGCCAGAAACAGCTCATCACGGCGGCCACGAATGGTGGCACCCACAAACTTCTCGTTTTCCCCCAGTTGGTAACTGGCGGCCGTATCCAGGTGGGTGACCCCCTGGTCCAGGGCCGACAGCAGCGTGGCGCGCGCCTCATCGTCATTGCGCGTGCCGTACCAACCGATCAGTGTCATACACCCGAAGCCCAGCGCCGACAGCCGTACTCCGGTCCTGCCCAATGGTCTTTGCTGCATGATGACCTCCGAAAACAGCCGCTAAACAAATACCCTAGCAAATACCCTGGCGAAATCGATTGTCCTTGTCAGGACCGTCCACGCGCCGATAGCATTTGCGCTCTTTAACGGTTCACCCGGTATCCAACCATGATTATCGACTGTCACGGGCACTACACCACCGCGCCCTCGGATCTGACGACCTTCCGCAATGCCCAGATCGCGGCGCTGAAGGATCCCGCGCAAACCCCGTCCCGCGCCTCGCTGCGCATCGGTGATGACCAGATCCGTGACAGCCTGGAAAAGGCACAGCTGAAACTGCAGCGCGAGCGCGGCTCGGATGTGACGATTTTTTCCCCGCGAGCCTCCGCCATGGCCCACCACATCGGCACCGAGGCCACGAGCCTTGAGTGGTCCCAGATCAACAATGATCTGATCGCCCGGGTGGTGGGACTGTATCCGAAGAACTTCGTGGGGGTGTGCATGCTGCCCCAGTCCCCGGGGGTCCCTCCCGCCCACAGCGCGCGTGAACTGGAGCGCTGCATCAACGAGCTCGGCTTCATCGGCGCCAATCTGAACCCGGACCCCTCCGGTGGACACTGGACCTCCCCCCCGCTCACCGACCGGCACTGGTATCCCCTGTACGAAAAACTGGTTGAGCTGGATGTGCCGGCCATGGTGCATGTCAGTTCCTCCTGCAATGCAAATTTCCATGCCACGGGCGCGCACTACATCAATGCGGATACCACCGCCTTCATGCAGTTCCTCCAGGGCGACCTGTTCAAGGACTTTCCGACCCTGCGCCTGATCATTCCGCATGGTGGCGGCGCGGTGCCCTATCATTGGGGCCGTTATCGCGGCCTCGCCCAGGACATGAAGCGTCCGCCGCTGGGGGATTACGTCATGAAGAATGTGTTCTTTGACACCTGCGTCTACCATCAGCCGGGCATCGACCTGCTGTTGAAGGTCATCCCGGTGGAGAACATCCTCTTCGGTTCGGAGATGGTGGGTGCGGTGCGCGGCATTGATCCGACCACCGGACAGTACTACGACGACACCAAGCGCTATATCGACTCCTCCGCGCTGTCGATCGGCGACAAGACGCGCATCTTCGAGACCAACGCCTATCGGGTGTACCCGCGCCTGAAGGCCCGGCTGGCCGCAGCTGGATAACATCACCCCCACGCCGGTGCCCCGACGCGTAGGCCTGTTCGGGCAACTGTGGTTCCAGGTGCTGCTGGCTACGCTGGCCGGCATCGCGCTGGGCCACTGGCGGCCGCAGCTCGGCGCCGAGATGAAGCCGCTGGGGGATGCCTTCATCGCCCTGGTGCGCATGCTCATTGCGCCGGTGATCTTCTGCACCGTGGTACACGGCGTAGCGGCCATGAACGACATGCGCCGGGTGGGGCGCGTGGCGCTGAAGGCGCTGATCTACTTTGAAGCCATCACGACCCTGGCACTGGTATTGGCGCTGACCGCGGTCAACCTGCTGCACCCCGGCTCAGGAATGCATGTGGTGGCCAACACCCTGGATGTGCAAGCGGTCAGCCAGTACACCGCCAAGGCGCATGCCCAAGGCATCGCACAATTCATGCTCCAGATCATCCCGGCGACGTTCGTGGACGCATTTGCCCGCACGGAGGTTCTGCCGGTGCTGCTGGTATCGGTGCTGTTCGCAGCCGGGCTTGCCGCCTGCGGTGAGCGCGGCAAGCCCGTCAAGGACGTGATCGACGGCGTGCGCGAAGTGTTCTTCCGCATCGTGGGCTTGGTCATGTGGGTCGCCCCAGTGGGGGCGTTCGGCGCCATGGCCTTCACAGTCGGGCGGTTCGGCACGGGTTCCCTGGTGGCATTGGGGCGCCTCATCCTGACCTTGTACGGGGTCAGTGCCGTCTTCGTGATTGTGGTGTTCGGTGCGGTGAGCTGGTGGTGCGGGGTGAGCCTGTGGCGCCTGCTGGGCTATATCCGCGACGAGATCGTCATTGTCGCGGCAACGACCTCCACCGAGACGGTGCTGCCGCAACTGATGCGCAAGCTGCACGCCCTGGGGTGTGAAGACACGGTCGTGGGCCTGGTGGTGCCGACGGGATACTCGTTCAACCTGGATGGCACCTGCCTGTACCTGGCCACCGTGGTGGTGTTTCTGGCGCAGGCGACCGACACCAGGCTGGGGCTCGCGGACCAGATCATCGTGCTGGCGGTGCTGCTGTTGACATCCAAGGGCGCCGCCGGCGTTGCAGGCGCGGCGTTTGTGGTGTTGGCGGCTACCCTGGGATCCGTGGGCAATATCCCGGTGGCCAGCATTGCGCTGGTGCTGGGCATCCATCGGCTGCTCGCGGAGGCGCTGACCTTCGTGAACCTGGTGGGCAATAGCCTGGCCACCATCGTGGTGGCGCGCTGGGAGGGCGCGCTGGATCGCGAAGTTTTGCAGCGACAGGTCGGCAGGCGCGTGATGCGCACGGCGCAAAAGGTGTGATGGGTCTGGAGGCTTTTCTGTAGGTTGGAGTATCTTTAAGCGTAGGTTCGGGTCACCCAACACAGGAGAAACGACATGGGCAAGGGCATGGATCGTAAGAAAGAGGAAAAGAAGAAGCCGGCCAAGACGCTGGAAGAGAAGCGTGCGGCCAAGCGTGCCAAGAAGGAAGCTCGGGGCTGAAGCCTAGGCCGGGTTCTCTGGCTGCTGCCGCGAGTCACTGCCGCGGCAGCAGCAATTCGCGCCGCTACTTGTATTCCAACCCCAGCGCCGCGAGTGTGTCGCGGAACTTGTAGATATCCATTCCCAGCTCGCCCGAGGCCAGGCGTTTGCGCTTGTCCTCCTCGGCCGCCACCCGCTTGGCGGCCGCCTCGGCCACCGTCGGTGCCGCGGCACTGCGCACCACGCACACACCGTCATCATCCGCCACGACCACATCCCCGGGATTGATGAGCTGGGCGGCACAGATCACGGGAATATTCACCGATCCCAGACTGGCCTTGATGGTGCCCTGGGCGTAGATGGCCTTGCTCCACACCGGAAAATCCATCTGCTTGAGCGTCGCGACGTCGCGCACGCCGGCGTCGATGATCAGTGCCTGGACCCCGTGGGCCTGCAGGGAGGTGGCCAGCAGATCGCCAAAGTAGCCGTCTTCGCACGGCGAGGTGGGGGCGACCACGAGGATATCGCCGGGTTTGCACAGTTCCACGGCCACATGAATCATCCAATTGTCCCCCGGTGGCGCGGACACCGTGACAGCCGGTCCCGCGATGGACTTGCCGGGGTAGATCGGCCGCATGTAGGAGGCGAGCAGGCCGGTGCGACCCTGGGCCTCATGGACGGTGGCCACGCCACAGGTGCCCAGCGTCTTGCAGACTGCCAGGTCCGGTCGTGCGATTTCGCGCACAGCGACATGCTTGCTAATGGGAGTCTCCGAAATGTCAAAGGGAGCGGTAACGGGGCTCAATATAGCTACCCGGCGCAAGGAGGTACATGGCCCCCCGTCAGTGACTCTGTTCGGGCGTGACCTTGTCCTGGCCAGCACCCGCAGTGCCGCTCTTGGGACTAAAGGGCAGATGCGCGGGCGCCTTCGGCGCGACGGCCTTCGGCGCCACCGCCTTCGGTTTCAGCAGTTGCTCGAGGGGACGAAATAGCGTGTCGTAGCGGTAGCTGGGAATCTCGAATTCCCACCCCGCAAGTCGGGCATTCAGATCCCGCGCCTGCGTCTGGGCAGTGGACGGTGCAGCGGACTGCGCACTGGATGCGGGCGCCGCGACCACCACGGTGATGTAACGCTGGTCAGCATCCTCGATACCGGAAATCGCCAGCGTCAGCCCATTGCGGGTCACAAAGCTCGCATGCGCCACCGCGGTGTGGCCGCCGGCCTTGCGGACATCGTCCAGCTGCAGCCCGGCCAGTGCACCCGCCTGGGACGCCGGGGAGGAGGCATCCGCAAGCTCCCGGCCCTTCGGGATGGGGCTCACCACATAGGCCGGTGTGGCAATGGGTGCAGACCCGGATGCGGGAGGGGGTGCGGACCGTTTGATGATGTAATCGGGCCCACTCTGCGGCTTCAGATCCACCTCGGTGACCTGATCGGATGCGATGTCGAGGAGGGAACGATCCAGCCAATGGCGCGGGTCGGCATCGGGTGCCAATTGCGGGGTCGCGAGCAGACTGCGTGCAACGCCTTTGACACGCACGTACACGGAGCTGGTACCGCTGGCACGGCCGACGATCAGGCCGAGGGTTTTGCCCTTGATGTTGATAGCAAGTCCGGTGCTCGTGGCCTGGGCGTTGCTGGGATCTTCGACTCCCAGTTTTGAATACAGGGTGGGGTCCGAGGTTTTCTGCTCCTCGATCTGCAAGGCGGATAGATCCAGCAGGAGTTTGCGCACCTGTCCGGTATCTGCCGGGTAGCCACGCTCCGCGACCAACCAATGGGCGGGATTGCGCGTGAGCGTCGTGTGACTGCCGTCGCCCTTGAAGATCCGCAGGCCCGTCACGCCGTTCAGATCACTTTGCGGCAGCGGCAGCACCTGCCCTTGGGGCTCAGTGGTGGTGTCCACGCCGCGTCGGGAGACCCACAACCCTGCGCCGGCCACGGCGATCGCGACCGCGATCAGGGACAGGACTTGGGAAGGGCGCATCATGAAACGTGTCCGCCGCGCCGCCGGCGCCGCCACAACAGCCCGATCAACACCGTGAGAACGGCGAAGATCACCGGTGCGAGCACGATATTGATGAACTTGACCCAGTTCCCCAAGCGGCTGATGTTCTGGTCCAGCCCCAGGCGCACGTCACGCAGCTCCTTGCGGATGCGCAGCTTCTCGGCCTGGAAACGGTTCAACGCCTGCTCCTGATCGGGCGTGAGGATGGCGACACCCCGATCCGAGCGCTGTGATTGCAGGGCAGAGAGCTGATCCTCGGTCGCATGCAGCTCCTTCTCCAGTTCCTGCTCCTTGTCCCGGAAGCGGTCATCGGCCTGTGCGCGCAGGGCATCCACTCGCGCGAAGGGCCGCTGGTAGGTCGCCCGACCGCGGATGGAAATCAGGTCATCGCTGCCCGCAAGGTTATCCAGTGCATTGGCGACCAGGTCACCATTGTTGGCGAAGGGCTCCGCCATCCGTTGCCCCGCCAGTTCCTGCGAACGTACCCACAGGTAGTCGGACAACACATCGGTGTCGGCCACCACGATCAACTCCAGCGGCTTGATCGAATGGGTCAGCAGTGTCGTTCCCGGACTCAGCGTCGCCCCCTGCGGCAGGCCGCCGGGGAACGCCGTTTTGATATTGCCAGTGATACGCGCAGCAAGCGTGTAGCGCACGCCACTGGGATGAAAGCCATCAAACAGCGTGGCCGGGTCCTGCAACGCCTGGAACCGTGACACCGGCATGAGCTCAGCCTGGTCGCTGGAGGACAGCAGCGGCTCGAATGTCGTGGTGGCCCCCTTGCGCGCGAGGAGGTGGCCGGCCGTGGCGAGGTTGATATTGGAGAGGCCGGCCGTCACCACGTCCTTGGGATTCATGGCCGAGGCGTCCAGGCCCAGCACGCCCAGATGGCGCACCGGCGCCTCGCCTTCGCGCACCGAGACGCTCAAGGCGTAGCGGGAGTCGGCGACCACCTGATGCGGATCAAAATCCACGCCCCAGGAGGCGAGCAGGTTGGGCAGATGCGAGGAGCGATCGGCGGTCAGCGCAGCCGCGGGATTGGCTGGGTCGCTGGCCGCCGGATCCTGGTCAGCCAGTGGATCCACGAACGCCAGGATATGGCCACCGCGCAGCGCGAACTGATCAATGGCGAACTGGGTCGCCGCCGAGAGCTGTTTGGGATGCACCAGCACCAGCACATTGATGGCCGGGTCAATCGTGCCGACCTTGGTGTCCAGCATGCGCACGTCCATGACTTGCTGGATCTGCTCCAGCACCACCCAGGCGGCACGCGGCTGTCCGGTTGATGGGTCGAATCCGGCCGTCATGGGCAGCTCGGACAACCAGCCGATGATGGGTTTCTTGGCGCCACTGAGCTGGTACACCAGTTTGGCCAGGTCGTACTCCAGGAACTCGCCCTTGTTCGGATCAAAGAAATCGATGGCGGCATGGCCATCCGTGGAGTTGGTTCCGGCAAGCCCGAAGTACAGGGGGTTGCCGGTATTGCCACCGACATTGACGGAGCGCACACCCAGCTCGGAGGCGCGATCCTCGTCCGCGGAGAACGGCTGCGGATCGATGAAGTGCAGATGGATCTTGCCATTGGAACGGGTGGCGAATTCGCGCAGCAGATCCTGCACCCGGTTGGCGTAGCTGGCGATCTGCGGGTACTGGCTGCCGGTGCTGGCGCTGTAGAACAGGTACAGGTTGATGGGCTCCTTGAGCCCTTTGAGAATGCGATCGGTACCGGGCGTGGTGGTGTACAGGTGGTTCTGCGTGAGATCGATGCGCCAGCTGCGCAGGGCATAGCCGCTCAGCAGCGTGATGCCTGCAAACAGCAGGGCGAGTGCGAGGAGAGTGCCGCCTCCCAGGGTTGAACGTTTCATCTTATCCCTTGAACATCATTCCGACTTGCGCACGTCGAGCACGACGGCCGTCGCCAGCAGGAACCAGGTGATGAGCAGCGCGAAATAGATCAGGTCGCGAATGTCGATGACACCCTTGGAAATGGCTTCGTAATGGGTCAGGAAACCCAGCGAGGCCACCGCATCCACCAGGAATTGTGGTGCCCAATTGCGGAATGCATCGAGCACCAGCGGATAGCCTGCGACCAGGAACGCGAAACAGGCCGCGACGCCCACGATGAACGCCACCACCGGATTGCGTGTCAGCGCTGAGGCCAGCGAGCCGATGCTCAGAAACCCCGCCGCCAGCAAGGCACTGCCGATGTAGGCCGCGAGGATGGCGCCGTTATCGGGGCTGCCCAGATAGTTGACGGTAATCCACAGCGGGAAGGTCAGCGCCAGCGCCAGGATAATGAAGGCCCAGGCTGCCAGGAACTTGCCGACGACCGCCTGCCACAGGCTCACCGGCTGCGTCAGCAGCAGCTCGATGTTGCCGGTACGACGCTCATCCGCCCACAGGCGCATGGAGACCGCGGGGATCAGGAACAGGAACAGCCAGGGGTGATAGCTGAAGAAGGGATTCAGGTCCGCCTGTCCACGCTCAAAGAACCCTCCCAGGTAGAACGTGAACAGGTTCGCCAGCACCAGGAAGATCAGCAGGAAGATATACGCCAGCGGGGTGGCGAAGTAACTGGACAGTTCCCGGCGCATGATGATGCCGACGTTGCTCATGGTGTCAGCCTAGGCCGTGATGGTTCTGAAGACGTCATCGAGCCGCGCGGATTCCAGGTGCAGCTCCTTGAGCGCAATGCCCTGGGCGGTGGTGAGTTCCGACAGCGTGGCCAGCAGCAGGGCGCCGCCGCGCGGCAGAACGGTGAGGCGCGCCTTGTTTGCATCCACTTCCACGGCCGCGACCTGTGGCAGGGCCGCCACGGCGGCATGCGCCGCGGCCAGCTGCTCGGGCCGGGCAAGGCTCAATGATATGGCGTTGTGGTAGCGAGACCGCGCCGCCAGTCCCTGCGGGGTATCGTCCGCCACGATCCGACCGCGCGCGATGATGATGGCCCGGGTACATACCGCATCCACCTCTTCGAGGATGTGGGTGGAAATGATCACGGTTTTGTCGCCGGCCATTTCGTTGATGAGGGTGCGGACCTCGTGCTTCTGGTTGGGGTCCAGGCCGTCCGTAGGCTCATCGAGAATCAATACCGGTGGGTCATGAATGATGGCCTGCGCCAGTCCCACACGGCGGCGGAATCCCTTCGATAAGGTTTCGAGGGTCTGGTCCAGGACGCTGCGCAGCTGCAGACGCTCGATGACTGCATCGACGCGGGCCCGGGCGGCGCCACGCAGCTTGCGCAGATCCGCGATGAAGTCCAGGAAGTCCCGCACGGTCATTTCGCCATAGCCCGGTGCCCCTTCGGGCAGATATCCCAGGCAGCGGCGCGCGGCGAGTGAGTCGGTCTCCACATCGTGACCATTGATGCTGGCCCGACCGGAAGTCGCGCTGATGAATCCGGCGAGCATGCGCATGGTGGTGGTCTTGCCCGCGCCGTTGGGTCCCAGGAACCCCAGCACCTCGCCCGGAGCGGCCGTGAAGCTGACGGCATCAACCGCCGTCAGGGCGCCGTACCGCTTGGTGAGTGCTTCAGTCTTGATCATACGTGGACCATCTAGACCTGATCGTTTGGGCGAAAGTTCCCGCCTTCGGGCGCAGCGGAATGATGCGTCAATTCATGACGCATCAGCAACGACAGACTCATTGATGTTTGGGAACGCCGTCTTTTGCACGCCAGAACAGAATCACCGCCGCCCCGCCCACCATGCCCCCCAGGTGCGCAAAATGCGCGACTCCAGCCTCATTGCCGGTCACCCCCAGGAACAATTCCAGCAGGCCGTACAGTGACACGAAGGCCCAGGCCGGCAGTGGAATGGGCGGAAACAGCAGCATGATGCGCTGGCGCGGAAAATAGAAGGCGAAGGCCAGTAGCAGTCCGAAGATGCCGCCGGAGGCCCCGAGTGTCGGTGACGCGGAATTTGCTGCCACCGCCACGGTCAGCTGGGTCAGTCCCGCCGCCAGCACACACACAAAATAGAACAGGGTGAAGCGCCCGCTGCCCCAATAGCGTTCCAGGGGCGTGCCAAACATGAACAGCGCGAACATGTTGAAGAAAATGTGCATGAAGCCGTCATGCAGGAAGGCATAGGTGATCAGCTGCCAGGGCTGAAACAGCGTTCCAGGCGGCCATAGGGCGAACCACTGCAGCAGCAGCTGGCCGGTCACAAGTTGCACCAGGAACACGCCCACATTGGCGAGCAGCAGAGCCCGGGTGGCGGGTGGCAGATTCAACAGCATGCGGCATCTTACCGCGTGCATGGTGCAGGCGTAGCGCCGGTACGGTCTGACGCCTTATGCTTAGGGGCTGGCCGCCCCGGCCACTGCCAAGAGTATTGGTGTAAATGGTTAAAGAGGGTGATCTGCTGTGGACGCCGAGCCCGGAATGGGTGGCGGGCTCCAATCTGGCGCACTTCATGAAGTGGCTGCAGGAGCATCGGGGGCTGAGCTTCAGCAACTACCCGGATCTTTGGCATTGGTCGGTCACTGATCTCGAGGCTTTCTGGGGCGCGTTGTGGGAGTACTGCGATGTGCAGTCCTCCGTGCCCTATGAGCGTGTGCTGGGTCGTAGCGAAATGCCGGGCGCGGATTGGTTTCCCGGGGCGCGCCTGAACTACGCGCAGCATGTGCTGCGCTTCGAATCCCCCGGTGAGACCGCCCTGTTCCATCTCAATGAGCGCTCGGCGCTGGCCTCGATGAGCTGGGATGAACTGGGTGGCTCGGTGCGCATCCTGGCGACCCAGTTGCGGCGTCTGGGCGTGGTCCCGGGCGACCGTGTCGCAGCCTATCTGCCGAACTCACCGCATGCCATCATCGCGATGCTGGCCACCACCAGTATTGGCGCCATCTGGAGCAGCTGCGGTCCGGATTTCGGTACCCGTGGGGTGCTGGATCGTTTTTCGCAGTTGGGCCCGAAGGTGCTGTTTTGCGTGGATGGTTACCAGTACGGCGGCAAGCCTTTCAATCGACGCCCCGAGCTGACCCAGATCATCGGCGGGCTGGATTCGCTGGAGCAGGTGGTGTGTCTGCCGTACCTGAATACCGCCGACCGGACACCATTTTCCAAACCGACCGTGTTCTGGGACGACCTGCTGGCGGCGCGTCCGGTGCCCAGGTCGGAATTCAAATTCGAGCAGGTGCCATTTTCGCAGCCGCTGTGGATCCTGTTCTCTTCCGGCACCACCGGATTGCCCAAGGCCATCGTCCACAGTCACGGCGGCATCCTGCTGGAGCAGCTGAAGGCCTTCAACTTCCAGATGGACATGAAGCCCGGCCAGCGGCTGTTCTTCTACACCACGACCGGCTGGATGATGTGGAATTTCCTGGCGAGCGCGTTGCTCAAGCAGGTCGTACCGGTCCTGTACGACGGCAGCCTGCTGTATCCGGAGCCGGATTCTCTATGGCGCATGTACGAGGAAACGCAGGCCACGGTGATCGGCGCCAATCCCGGCTATGTGACGCTGTTGCAGAAGGCCGGTGTGGTGCCCAAGGAGAAATTCAAGCTGCCGCACCTGCGCTGCGCCATGCTCGCGGGCTCCCCCGTGACACCCGAGGTCATGGAGTGGTTTTACCTTAACGTGAAAGACAACATGATGGTGCAGAACGGTAGCGGCGGTACCGACATCTGTTCCGGATTCATCGGCGGTGTGCCGATCCTGCCCGTGCGGGCCGGTGAAATGCAGGCGCCACTGCTGGGCGTCGCCATCGCGGCGTTCGATGCCCAGGGCAGGAGCGTCATCAACGAAGTGGGGGAGATGGTCCTCACCCGTCCGCTGCCTTCCATGCCCGTATTCCTGTGGGGTGATGAGCACTACGAGCGGTACAAGGAGTCCTACTTCGACATGTATCCGGGGGTGTGGCGGCAGGGGGACTTCATCCGCATCAACGAGCGCCTCGGCGGCTTCGTGCTCGGGCGCTCTGACGCCACGCTCAACCGCCACGGGGTTCGCATCGGGACGGCCGAGATCTACCGCACTCTGGCGCTGTTGCCGGAAGTGGAGGATTCGCTCATTGTCAACCTGGACATTGCAGGCGGGCGGTTCTTCATGCCCCTCTTCGTCAAACTGCGAGCGGGTCAGAAACTGGATGCCGACCTGATCGAGCGTATCCGCGCCAAACTGCGCGCGGAATACTCCCCGCGCCATGTGCCGGATGCCATCTATCAGGTTCCCGACATCCCCTACACGCTGACGGGTAAGCGGCTGGAGGTCCCGGTACGGCGTATTCTGGCGGGCACGGCGCCGGCGAAGGCCGCCAATCGCGATGCAGTGGCGAATCCGGCAGCGTTGGATTTCTTTGTGGACTATGCACGCACTCAGACGGACTACCCGCTGGCCGATGCGGTGGGCAAGACAGCCTGACGGGGTAGTGGATGTTGCAAATCGGTACAACCGGGAGCGAGTGATGGAAGACGTGAAATTGCTGATCGGTGATCGTGATGTGGCTGCAAAGAGCGCCGCCACGTTCAATCGGTTGAACCCTCTGTCCGGTGAAGTGGCGACCCGGGCGGCGGCGGCTCAGGTGGAGGACGCCATCGCCGCGGCTGAAGCGGCAGCCAAGGCTTTCCCAGCCTGGTCAGCCCTGGGCCCCAATGCGCGTCGCGCCAAGCTCAACAAGGCGGCCGACCTGCTCGAGGCCCATGCGGCCCAGTTTGCGACACTGATGATGGCCGAGACCGGCTGCACCAATGGCTGGGGACATTTCAACGTGCACTTCGGCGCCATGATTCTGCGCGAAGCAGCCGCCATGACCACGCAGATCACCGGCGAGGTGGTGCCCTCGGATGTGCCGGGGATGATGGCGATGGCCCTGCGGCAGCCCGTCGGGGTCTGCGTAGGCATTGCCCCGTGGAATGCGCCGGTCATCCTGGGCGTGCGTTCCATCGCCATGCCACTGGCATGCGGCAATACCGTGGTACTCAAGGCTTCCGAAGTCTGTCCCGCGACCCACCGCCTCATCGGCTCGGTACTCAAGGAAGCCGGCCTGGGCGATGGGGTCGTGAATGTTCTCACCCATGATGCCAAGGACGCCGCCGCGGTGTCCGAGGCGCTGATCGGGCACCCGGCGGTGCGCCGGGTGAACTTCACCGGCTCCAGCCGAGTCGGTAGAATTGTGGCGCAGACCGGCGCCAGATATTTGAAACCTGTGCTCTTGGAGTTAGGGGGTAAGGCGCCGCTGATCGTCCTCGAGGATGCCGATATCGATGCCGCGGTCAGCGCCACGGTTTTCGGCGCCTTCGCCAACTCCGGCCAGATCTGCATGTCCACCGAGCGGGTGGTGGTGCATGAGAAGGTGGCCGATGAATTTGCCGCCAAACTGGCCAAACGCGTCGCAGGTCTGCCCTCGGGGGATCCGCGGCAGGGTGAAGTCGTGCTCGGTTCGGTGGTCGGCCGGCCGACGGTGGAGCATGTGGAGAAACTGGTTGCCGCCGCGGTCGCCCAGGGCGCCAAAGTGCTGGTCGGCGGCGAGAAGACATCGAACACACTCATGAAAGGGGTGGTCGTGGATCATGTCACGCCGAAAATGGCACTGTTCCGCGAGGAGACCTTCGGGCCCCATGTGTCCATCATCCGTGTGCGGTCGGCCGATGAGGCTGTGGCCGTCGCCAACGACACCGAATACGGCCTGTCCTCGGCGATTTTCACCCGCGACATCGCCAAGGGGTTGGAGCTGGCCAAGCGCATTGATGCGGGCATCACCCATATCAATTCGCCCACCGTGCAGGATGAGGCGCAGATGCCTTTCGGCGGCGTGAAATCCAGCGGCTATGGTCGCTTTGGCGGCAAGGCGGGTGTCGCGGAATTCACCGAATTGCGCTGGATCACCATCCAGACGACGCCACGCCAGTATCCGTTTTGAATCTATTGATCAAGGATTGAGGGGCAATCATGGATCTTCAACTGAAGGGCCGTAAGGCCATCGTGACAGGTGCGACCAAGGGCATTGGTCTGTCCATTGCCCGGATGCTGGCCGATGAAGGCGTGGATGTCGCAATCTGCGCACGCACCGCCGCCGATGTGCGCACCACGGTGCAGGGCCTGGCTGCCAAGGGCATCAAGGCCTACGGGGATGCCGTGGATGTCCAGGATCGGGAGGCCTATACGCACTGGATCGAGTCCGCCTGCGAGCGGCTCGGCGGCCTGGACATTTTTGTCTCCAATACCACCGGCACTCCCGGGCTCGCCGGTGAGACGGGCTGGAAGGCGACGTTCGAGATCGACGTGATGGGCGCCGTGCGGGGCGTGGAGACCGCGCTGCCCTACCTGCGCAAGTCCTCATCGGGTGCCGTGGTGCTCATCGGGAGCATCTCCGGTGTGATGTCCAAGATGATTCCCGCCCCGGGGGCCTTTGCCTACGGGGCCGGCAAGGCCGCTTTGATCGCCTATGGAGCCATGCTCAGCAAGCAGGTCGCCAAGGACGGGATCCGGGTCAATACCGTGTCGCCCGGCCCGGTTTACTTTGAAGGCGGTCCCTGGGACCGGATCCGGCAGCATGCGCCGGCTGTGCTGGCCGATGCCCAGGCCCACTGCGTGATCGGCCGGCTGGGCCGTCCGGAAGACATCGCAGCCGCGGTCACCTTCCTGGCCAGCCCGGTTTCGGGCTTCACCGTAGGGCAAAACCTCCACGTCGATGGCGGTTACATGGAGCACATCCCGTTTTGAAAACCGGGAGTGTGCGCGGGGCACACTGAGGTTCAGGCGAACTGCGCGTGGGTGGTCCGGTAGACCTTCGGTGCCAGAGTGTGGATGTCCTCCTGGCGCAGTTTCTTGTTCAGAACCTCGATGCCCCAGGGGCCGGTCCAGCCGGCCGCGCGGATTTTCGCCACAAAGCTCTTGATGTCGAACTCGCCATCGCCGCACAGCTGGCGATATTGGGTGGTTTCCTCGACCATGTCCGGCATGGAGTGCTCGCGCGCGAACCCATCATTGATCTCCATCCCGATGCGGTACTGCGCTGGGAAAGCCGCGACGCTGTCATAGGGGATGTTCAACTTCACCATATGCCACAGGTCGAAGAAGATCCCGCCGTTGCGGGCATCGGCACCTTTGGCCAGGGCCAGTGCGTCCTCCAGTGAGTTGATGATGCTGAAGGGCATCATTTCAAACGCGATACGGGTGCCATAGTCCTGCGCCTCGCGGCACAGTCCGGCAAAGCGTTCGATGAGCTTGGGTCTGGGGCATTTCTGATTGCTGAAGTCCCCCACCTTGACGGCGCGGGCGCCCAGGGCGGCTGCAGCTTCGAACAGCAGCTTCTTGGTGGCATCGGACCTGACCTTCTCCTCGCCGTCATTGAACCAGCCGGTCAGGAACTCGAGCTCGACATGGCGGATGCCATGGTCGGTGAGAATCTTCTTCATCTCGGCCAACGAATAGCGGCGCAGCGTGTGCTCCAGGTCGGCATGCCACAGGCCCATGCCCGTGAATCCGGCCTTGGCGGCCTCCTCGACCCGGACGCGGAAGTCCACGGAGCTGTATTCGGGTCCTACATGCGGCTCGGCGCCGACGGCCAATGTCCAGTACGAGGCAAGCAGGTCAATCTGGGTGTTCATCCGTGGTTTGTACACCGCGGGCTGCGCTGCCGTAAAGGGTCGGGGCGCGGTAGACTTGGGCGATCCATGCGTCAAGGAGAGTCCCGCCGTGAACGCCGCCGTCGCTATTGCTCAGCAGCCTGAACCCTCCGCGACCGTCGCCCGCTTCCTGCAACGTGCCCCCCGGTTGCTGATTGGCGGGGAGTGGGTGGAATCCCGCTCTGCGGGCCGGATCCCCGTGTTCGACCCTGCCACCGGACGCCAGATCGCCGTGGTAGCCGACGCCAATGCGGCGGATGTGGACCGCGCGGTCACGGCGGCTCGCGCGGCTTTCGAGAAGGGCGCCTGGCACGACCTGCTGCCCGTGCAGCGCGAAGCGCTGCTGTGGAAACTGTCCGACCTCATCGAGCAGCACGCCGATGAGCTGGCAGAACTGGAGAGCCTGGACAACGGCAAAACCAAATTCATCGCCAGCGTGGTGGATGTGCCGGGCACCCGCGATTACTTCCGCTACATGGCCGGCTGGGCCACGAAGCTTGAAGGGGCGACTTTCAATACCTCGATTTCCGCCGGTCCGGGTTCCAAGTTTCACACCTACACTCTGCGCGAACCCATCGGGGTCGTGGCGCAGATCATTCCCTGGAACTTTCCCCTGGCCATGGCAGCCTGGAAGCTGGGCCCGGCACTGGCATGTGGCTGCACCTGCGTGCTGAAGCCGGCGGAGCAGACCCCGCTGTCCGCACTGCGCTTGGGGGAACTCATCACCGAAGCGGGTTTCCCGCCAGGGGTCGTGAACATCCTCACCGGCAATGGCGAGACCACGGGTGCGGCGCTGGTTGCGCACCCGGGCGTCGACAAGGTTGCCTTCACCGGCTCCACCGCGGTGGGCAAACTCATCAACAAGTCCGCCACGGATACTTTGAAGCGCGTATCCCTGGAGTTGGGCGGCAAGTCGCCCGTGATTGTGCTGCCCGATGCGAATATCGATGCCGTGGTGGGCGGCGCGGCGAACGCCATTTTCTTTAACGCCGGGCAGGTCTGTGCCGCTGGTTCGCGCCTGTACGCGCACAGCAAGGTGTTTGACCAGGTCGTCGAGGGCGTCAGCCAGGCCGCGGAGCGTATCCGCCTGGGACCAGGCCTGGATCCGCACACTGAAATGGGACCGCTGGTGTCCAAGGAGCAGCAGGATCGGGTGCTGGGTTACATCGAATCCGGTCGCAAGGGGGGCGCGAAAGTCATGACCGGGGGCGCGGCACCGTCGGGTCAGGGCTACTACGTCAAACCCACAGTGATGGCCAATGTGCGCCAGGACATGCCCATTGTTCGCGAGGAAATCTTCGGGCCGGTGCTGGTGGCGCAGCGCTTCGATGATCTGGACGAGCTTGCCGCCATGGCCAATGACTCCCCCTATGGCTTGGCAGCCAGTATCTGGGGTCGGGATATCAGCGCCATCCACCGGCTGGTGCCCAAGGTCCGCGCGGGTACCGTGTGGGTGAACTGCCACAATTTCGTGGATCCGGCGATGCCCTTCGGCGGCTACAAGCAGTCGGGATTCGGGCGCGAGCACAGCCACACCGTCTTCGAGCATTACACGGAGATCAAATCCGTATGCATTGCACTCTAAAGCCATAACACGCCTGGTCGTCGAGAGGGGGGGTCCTTACATGCGCCGAAGCGCCTATGCCTTGGTCTGCCTGGTGCTGGTGGCCGGATGCAGTCGCCACAATCCTGCCGGGCCCGCCGCCGGGACTGCATCGGCACCGCCTGCAGCCCCCGCCCGGTCACTGCCGGTTGATGCCGCGCGATTGCTGGGCGCTGGCGGCGACGGCGACAACTGGCTGACCTACGGGCGTACCTACGACGAGCATCGCTTCAGTCCGCTGCAGCAGATCAATGCCACCAATGTCGCGGGGCTCAAACCTGCCTGGCACTTTGATCTGCCCGTGGACGCGCGTGCGCAGGAGTCGACGCCGCTGATTATTGACGGCGTGATGTATGTGACGGCTGCCTGGAGCCGCGTCTTTGCGCTGGATGCGGCCACGGGCGCGCTGCAGTGGAGCTACGACCCGCAGGTGCCGGGACACACCGGCATCGATGCCTGCTGTGATGTGGTGAATCGCGGCCTGGCGGCCTGGGGCGGCAGGCTCTACTTGGGCACCCTGGACGGGCGACTGATCGCGCTCGATGCCGCCACCGGCAAGCCGGTGTGGGATATCAGCACCATACCTGCAGGTTCCCGCTACACCATTACCGGTGCGCCGCGCATCATCAAGGGCAAGGTCATCATCGGCAACGCGGGCGGTGAGATGAGCGAGCGTGGCTATGTATCCGCCTACGATGCGGACTCCGGGAAGCTGATCTGGCGCTTCTACACGGTGCCGGGCAAGCCGGGCGTCAAGGATGGGGCCGCCTCGGATGACATTCTGGCGAAGCTCGCCAGCAAGACCTGGCGCGGGCAGTGGTGGAAGGGCGGGGGCGGTGGCACGGTCTGGGATGCCATGGCCTATGACCCGCAGTTGGACCTGCTGTACTTCGGCACCGACAACGGCGGCCCCTGGAACAAGAAGTTTCGCTCGCCGGGGACCAGCGATGACCTGTTCATCACCTCAATCATCGCCGTACGCCCGGATACCGGTGAGTACGTCTGGCACTTCCAGAACACCCCGGGGGGGATGTGGGACTACAGCGCGACCCAGTCCCTGGTGCTGGCGGATCTGGCCATTGACGGGCAGATGCGTCACGTCATCATGCAGGCGCCGAAGAATGGGTACTTCTATGTATTGGATCGGCAGACCGGCAAGCCGATCAGCATCCACCAGTATGTCGACACACTGAACTGGGCCACGGGCGTTGATCCTGCGACCGGGCGTCCAAAGGTCAATCCCAACGCCCGCTATGACCTGACGGGCAAACCGTGGATCGGTCAGCCCGGCCCCGGCGGTGGGCACAACTGGATGCCGATGTCCTTCAGTCCGCAGACCGGGCTGGTGTATATCCCGGTCATCGAAGTGTCCTTTCCCTACATCGGCCAGAAGTCGTACCACCCCACCTTGCTCGACTTCAATGTCGGCATCGATATGAATGCGGGCAGCCTGCCGCAGGATCCGGTGATCAAGGCGGCAGCCATCAAGGGTCTTAAGGGACATCTGACGGCATGGGATCCGGTCGCGCAGAAGGAAGTGTGGCGCGTGGAAGTCCCCCACCCTTGGAATGGCGGCACGCTGGCCACGGCGGGGCATGTGGTCTATGAGGGCGACGCCATGGGCAAATTCAGTGCCTACGGCGACGCCGATGGCAAACTGTTATGGAGCGTGCAGACCGGTACCGGGATTCTCGCGCCGCCGATCAGCTACGCCGTGGCTGGCAAGCAGTACATTGCCGTTGAGACCGGTTGGGGTGGTGCCTTTGCGATCTCGGCGGGCGAGCTGGCGCTGAAAACCCAGATCAACCGCGGCAATATTCCGCGGGTCATTGTCTTCTCGCTGGATGGCACCGACACGATTCCGCCACCGCCGCCTGCCTCGACCGCGGTGCTTACGGCTCTGCCGGAACTCGGCAATTCGACCCAGATCGCGCACGGCAAGCTGCTGTACCACACCTTTTGCAGCAACTGCCATGGCGATACCGCAGTCAGCGGTGGGGTGCTGCCGGATCTGCGTTATGCGGCCGCACTGCGTGATGATGAGCTGTTCCAGAAGATCGTGCATGACGGGGTGCTGGAACCCAAGGGCATGGTCGCCTTCGGCAGCGTGCTGGACCCGAAGGCCATTGAGCAGATTCGTGCCTATGTGACGCATCGCGTGAATGAGAGCGTGGCCGAACGCAACGCCGCCGGCGCTGCGGGCACCGCCAGCACGGCGCAGTGATGCGGCCGCCGCAGGGTTTGCGTCGTCTGGTTCTGACGGCGCTGCTGTGCACGGCGCAATCGGTTGCAATGGCTGAGGCTCCCGGCGCAACTGGGCCGGCAAACACCGTGACGCTCAAGACGCCAGCGGGCCTCTTGCGCGGCGCGCAGCGCGACGGCATGCGTACTTTTCTGGGTGTGCCGTATGCCAGGCCGCCGGTCGGAGAGCTGCGCTGGCGTGTGCCCCAGCCGCTGCCGCCCTGGAGCGGAACCCGCGACGCCCTGCAGTTCGGAGCGCAGTGCATGCAGGCACAGCGCGCCGGTGCGCCGGTGCCCATGAGTGAGGACTGCCTGTTCCTGAATGTCTGGGCGCCGGCAATACCCCGACCCCGTCACCTGCCGGTGCTGGTGTGGGTGCACGGCGGGGCCTTCAAGGTGGGATCCGCGGGGCAGCCCGTGTATGACGGTGCGAGTCTCGCCCGTCAGGGCATGGTGGTGGTCAGCTTGAATTACCGGCTCGGCAAATTCGGATTCCTGGCACATCCGGCACTGACGCAGGAGAATCCGGCAGGTCCGCTCGGCAATTATGGTCTCATGGATGTGCTCGCCGCGTTGCAGTGGGTCAAGGCAAACATCAAGGCCTTCGATGGGGATCCGCGCAAAGTCACGCTCGCCGGCCAATCCGCTGGTGGTACCGCGGTGTACGACCTGATGACCTCGCCACTGTCGGCGGGGCTGTTCTCCAAGGCCATTATCGAATCCGGCGTATTCAGCAATCCGGCCCCGACGTTTGCCAAGGCCGAGCAGTCAGGTCTGGCGGCGGCGCTGACCTGGGACGCTTCTGCCAAAGATGCCGCCGCGTTGCGCCGGTTGTCTGCAGCACAGGTGCAGGGGGATGGCCCGGCGCTGGCCGGAAACTTTGGCCCGATGATTGACGGCAAGGTCCTGCCGCAGGACGTTGCGACTGCGTTTGATGAGGGCCAGATCGTCCACGTACCGCTGTTGATTGGTTCAAACAGTTATGAGGCGGGGTTCTTTGGCAATGCGCCCAAGGGACTTGCGCAACGCCTGGCGAGCGTGTGGCCGCGGGTGACCGCAGTGTTCGATGGCTATGGCACTCATCGCACGGATCTCATTGAGAGCGAACTCTTCACCGACATGACGATCACGGCCCCGACGCGCAATGCGGCCCGCGGCGCGGCGGCCAGCGGGTCCCCGACCTTCCTGTACTACTACTCCTACGTACGGCCGTCGCAGCGCGATCGGGTACCCGGCGCGTCACACATGGATGAGGTGTATGCGTTGTTCGGGCATATGAACCTGATGCAGGGGCACGGCCCCAGCGATCCGGATCCCCTGCCGATTGTCGGGGCGATGCAGGAGCGGTGGGCGCGATTTGTGAGCACCGGCAACCCGGCGAGCAAAGCCGAGCCCTGGCCGGCACTGGATCTGGCTAATCAGCAGCTGCTGGAATTCAGCAATGACGGCGAGTTCGTGCGCACGGATTTCGCCGCCCAGAGGCTGGATCTCGCGGCGGCTATTCCGCGTTAGCGCAAGATACTCAAGCGATCAGTCGCCATGCGCTCCAGCATCCAGCCCGGGTACTCGGGTGTCAGCGCGGACACCTCATTCAAGGTGCTCAGATCCTCAGCGGTCAGCCGCACTTCGGCGGCCGCCATATTGTCCAGCAGCTGTTCACGCGACTTGGCGCCAATGATCACCGATGTCACCGCGCCTTGATGCAGCAGCCAGGCCAGCGCCACGCGGGCCACCGAAATGCCGTGACGCTCGGCAATGGGCCGCATGACATCGATGATGCGGAAGCCCTTGTCGCGGTCCACCGGCGGAAAATCGAAGGTCGTGCGTCGTGCGCCCTGGGGACCGTGCCCATCGCGCGTGAACTTTCCTGACAGGAAGCCTCCGGCCAGCGGACTCCACGGCAGGATGGCCAGCCGTTGGTCTTGCGCCAGGGGCACGATTTCGCGCTCCAGCTCCCGACCGGCTATGGAGTAGTAGGCCTGGATGCTTTCAAAGCGTGCCAGCCCCTGGCGCGCGCTGATCCCTAACGCCTTGGCGATATGCCAGGCGGCATGATTGCTGACACCCAGATAACGCACCTTGCCTGCCCGAACGCAGTCATCCAGCGCGTCGAGTGTCTCCTCGATGGGCGTCACCGGGTCAGTACCGTGGATCTGATACAGATCCACATGGTCCAGCTGCAGGCGCTTGAGACTCGCATCCAGCGCCGCCATGATGTGGTAGCGCGACAGCCCCAATTGATTGACCCCGGGGCCGGCGCGCCCCAGCACCTTGGTGGCGAGCACGAACTGGTCACGCGGCAGGCCCAGATTGCGCAACGTCTGGCCGAGGATTTCCTCCGATCGTCCGGCGGAGTACACATTGGCCGTGTCAAAGAAATTCACGCCGCCATCGAAGGCGGTTTTCACCAGCTCATCGGCCGTCGCCTGGCCGACACTGGCGATGTGCGCCCAGATACCATCGGAGCCACCGAAGGTCATGGCCCCCAAGCAGATCTCCGAGACGACCAGCCCGGTGTTGCCGAATTTCTTCATGCGCATGGGGGATTCCTCAGTTTAACCGTCAATCAATGTCCGGCGGGCTTGGCCGCCGCCGCGGCGGCAGGGGCTTCGCGCAGTTCGGTCTCCAGATCATCTCCCAGTTCCAGGTAGCGGCCCGACAGGGCGCTGAACTTGCCACTGGCCAGATCCAGGCAACGCTGCGCACAGCGCACCAGGTCGGCGTTGCGGTGCGGTGACTCCCGCACGGAGCGCAGCCGGTCGACCATACCGGGCAGCCAGCGCTGTGCATCGGGGTGATTGGCGGTATCTTCGGCCATGCCCGTGAACACAAAACCCGGATCGATGGCGAACACATCCACACCAAATTCGCGACTCTCCGCAGCGGCGCAGGCCGCCAGGCGGGTCTGCGCGATCTTCCCCACGCAGTAGGCACTCAAGTACGGGGCGACAATGCGGCTGGCGATGGCCGACACCAGGATCACAGTACCGGCGCGGCGCTGTGTCATGCCCGGCATCACCCGTTGCAGGTAAAAGAAAGGCGCACGGATATGCACGTGCTGCGCGGCCAACCATTGTTCCGGATCCACCGACCAGACCGGACCGAAGGGTCCCGGAACTCCGGCATTGCTCACCAGTACGCTGACGGGGCCGAGCTCCCGTTCCGTCGTGGACACGACCCGGTCGACATCCGCAGCGTTGGTGACATCACCGACGACGGCGATGGCACGACCGCCGATACGACCGATGTCTTCCACCGTGGATTCCAGCTCACCAGGTGAGCGCGACGTGACCGTCACCGCCGCACCCTCGCCGGCAAACCGCATCGCGATGGCGCGGCCAAAACCACGCCCCGCTCCAGTTACGATGGCAACCCGACCTTTCAGCAACTCTCCCATGACAGCACCTCGATTTTTGTTGGTGCGGGCGGCCTGCCGCTGACCCGCAGTTGTTGGCCGAAGTCTAAGGCACCCGCCTGGCGCCGTGTGACCCGATACGCTTTTATCCAACCTTCGACGGCCTCGTGCCGTTAAAATAGCTTCATGTACACCACCAGCTCAGCCATGTTGTCGGCCCTGCGGGAAGCGGGCGTGCAGTACCTGTTCGTCAATCTGGGCAGTGACCACAGCGCCTTTATGGAGGCGTACGCCATTGCCCGGGCTGCCACCGACGGCGGGGAGTTTCCCTACCCGGCTGTCATCACCTGCCCGAATGAGATGGTGGCCCTGAGCGCTGCCCACGGCCACGCAGCAGTGAGCGGCCGGCCCCAGGCCGTCCTGGTCCATGTGGAGTGTGGGACGCAGGCTCTGGCCGGTGCCGTCCACAATGCGGCCAAGGGGCGCATCCCGGTACTGATTTTCGCCGGCATGTCGCCTGCGACCCAGGAGGGGGAGGCGCGCGGCAGCCGCAACGAGTTCATCCATTGGATCCAGGATGTCTTTGACCAGCGCGGCCTGGTCCGCGGGTACATGAAATATGACAACGAGATCCGGGTCGGTGCGAACGCCTCGCAGATCGTGCACCGCGCCTTGCAGGTGGCCAGCAGCGATCCCAAGGGACCGGTGTACCTGGTGGCCGCGCGCGAGATCCTGGAGCAGGAAGTCACCCCGCATCGCGAGGACGTGCGGCTGTGGCCGCGTCTGGGCGCCAGCGCATTAGCGCCTGAGGACGCGCTGGAGGTGGCAAGCACGCTGGTGGCCGCGCAGCGGCCACTGGTGGTCACGACCTATCTGGGCCGCACCCCGGCGGCGGTGCGGGAGCTGATCCGCCTGTGCCGCAGGTTGGGCATGGGGGTACTGGAGTCGGTGCCCTCGGCGGTGAATTTTCCGCCGGATGACCCTTTGCACCAGGGCTATCAGTGGAACGAGAAGCAGCAGAACCCGGCGCTGGCGGAGGCCGATACCATCCTGGTGCTGGACAGTGATGTGCCGTGGATTCCGCTGATCAACCGCCCATCGGCGAGCGCCCATATCCTGCATATCGATGTGGATCCCCTGAAGCAGCAGATGCCGCTGTGGTATCTGCGCGCCGCCCGCGCCTGGCGGGCCGATGGGGCCACCGCGCTGCGCCAGATCAATGCCGCCCTGGACACCCTCCAGGTGGATGCGGCCGCCGTGCGCGAGCGCACGGCGCATCTGGCCCGCCGCCACCAGTCCCGGCGCGCGGAGCTGGCGAAGCTGGAGCAGCCGGGTGAAGTCCTGACGGCCGAATACGTCACGGCGCAGGTGCGCGAGGCCATCGGCGAGGACGCCTTGGTGCTCAGCGAGGCGGTGACCAATTTCCACGTGGTGACAAACCACGCGGGTCGCCGCAAGCCCGGAACCTACTTTGTCAGCGGCGGGGGGTCGCTGGGCTGGAACGGCGGGGCGGCGATCGGCGCCAAACTGGCGCGGCCGGATGCACTGGTGTGCACCTTCAGCGGCGATGGCACCTACATGTTTTCCATACCGGCTACGGTGCACTGGATCGCCCGTCGCTACCACACCCCATTCCTGCAGGTGATATTCAACAACCAAGGCTGGCGTGCGCCGAAGTTCTCCACGCTGGGGGTGCATCCGGACGGCTTTGCCAGCCGCGCTCCCGATCTGGATATCCGCTTCGAGCCACCGCCGGATTATTCCGGCATTGCGGCCGCCGCAGGCGGCGCGCACGCCGAAATCGTGCGCCGGCCCGCGGAACTGGCACCCGCCCTGCAGCGGGCATTGCAGGCCATCCGCGAGGGGCGGTGCGCGGTCATCGACGCCTGGCTGCCGCGGCTGTAGCGCCTCTGCGGGTCAAGCCGATTAGGTCTTCAGATTGAAGACCGTTTCGGCATTGGTCTGGAAGAAGCGCTTCTTGTCGGCCGCGCTCATGACGATGTTGTCGCAGGCGAGGACCTCGCTCGCCTCAAACTGATACGGATAGTCCATGGCATACAGCACGCGCTCTGCGCCGAGCACCTGTTGCGCGAAGGTAATGGACGGTCCCCAGGGCACGCCGCTGCAGGTGACATAGATGTTCTGGCGCATGTAATCGCTGGGCACTCCGCGCAAGGGCTGCCACTTTGGATAGCGCTTGGAGTTCAAGGTGGCGCGGTACATGTAGTCGAGCCGGAACAACCAGTAGGGCAGGGCCTCGCCCATGTGACCAATGACGACTTTCAACTTTGGAAACCGATCAAACACACCGCTGACGATGAGCCGCATCACATGCAAGGCGACTTCGACACCAAACCCATAAATTGCCCCATCCAGACCGGCCTCCAGAAACGGGGCGATCATGCGGTCAGAGGGGGTATTGGGATGAATGTAGATGGCGGCATTGCAGGCTTCGGCGGCAGCGAAAATGTCCCAGTACTTTTGCGCATCCAGGTACTCCCCGTGCACATGGGAGTTGAGGATGATGGCGTGCAGACCAAGTTGGCGGATGCCGCGCTCGATTTCCAGGGCTGCGGCCGCTGGATCCTGCGGGGCGATGGCGACCATCCCCGCAAGACGGTCCGGATACTTGGCAACGAAGGCAGCCAACTCGTCATTGCTGGCGCGGGCCAATGCGGTGCCCGTGGCCGCATCAAAGATATGGGCACCGGGGGAAGTCAGCGCCAGTACCTGCACATCGATGCCGGTGGCATCCATATCGGCGATGCGCCGCTGGTCCAGCCACTGCAGCCGCTCGATGATTCCGGTTGCGCGCGCGCTGGTGCTGCCCAGATAGAAGCCCCACATGGAATTGAAGCCGATGTCATCGATGCTTTTGCGGGCCAGTACGTCGCGGTACTGGCGCAGCATGTCAGTCGTGGCAAAAGCCTCTTCGGTGGCGATGCGACGGTACGCGCTGGAACGCGCAATCTTCGCGGCGGCGGTTCCGGGGATGATGTTCGCGGCTGACATGGTGGCTCTCCGGGCAGGCAATCTGAGCAGGTGCGCATCATAGCGGACTATACTTGCTGGCAGTTGGCCGCCAGTTGGCCGCCAGTTGGCCGGCAGTGGGTCCGCCCCTTCACAGGAGCCTTTTGGCGACGAACAACATGTCCAAGTACCAATCCAAACTTGATCTTGAAAAGCTCATCGCCATCGACATCCACACCCATGCCACGATATCCGGGCGCGCACCGCGGGATCCGTGCGCGCATGCCTTTGATGAACAGATGGCCAAGTACTTTCGCTCCGGCAAGGCGCCGACCATCACCGAGGTCGCGCAGTACTACCGCGAGCGCAATCTGGCCGCCGTCATTTTCACCGTCGATGCCGAGGCTGGCGCGGGCCATTGGCGCATCGCCAATGAGGAAGTCGCGGAAGTCGCCGCCGAGAACAACGATGTCCTGATCCCTTTCGCCAGCATCGACCCGGCGCGCGGTAAAATGGGCGTGCGCGAAGCACGCCGCTTGATCGAGGACTATGGCGTGCGTGGCTTCAAGTTCCATCCGTCCATGCAGGCCTTCTATCCGAATGATCCGAAGTGCTATCCGCTGTACGAGGAGATCGCAGGGGCGGGCCTGCCGGCCCTGTTCCATACCGGTCAGACCGGGGTCGGGGCCGGGCTACCCGGCGGCATGGGCGTCAAGCTCAAGTATTCGAATCCGATCTTCCTGGACGATGTCGCCGCTGACCTCCCGACGCTCACCATTGTGATGGCGCATCCGTCGTTCCCATGGCAGGACGAGGCTCTGGCCATTGCAACGCACAAGCCAAATACCTGGATCGACCTGTCAGGCTGGTCGCCCAAGTACTTTCCGGCAAACCTCGTGCAATATGCCAATACGCTGATCAAAGACCGGGTGCTGTTTGGCTCTGACTATCCGGCCCTTACGCCTGACCGCTGGATGGCCGATTTTGCGAAACTGGCCATGAAACCGGAGGTGCGGCCCCTGGTGCTGAAGGAAAACGCCATCCGGCTGCTGGGCCTGCGCAGCTGAACCATTTGCCTGGCGGATAGTCGGTATTGTGCAAATCGCGTTGCGGCATACTGCCGTCAGGCGGACAATGCCACCCGCGGCGGGTGGTCCCGGGAGATCCGGGATAGCTGTTGCAAAACCAAAGCCTTGGACGTCGATTGAGACATTTCGAACAATATCCCGATAGCAACGATCGTCCATGCCATTTTCTGATCCCGACTTGCCCTGAAGCAGTCGCATGGGTCGGTTTTCTTTAGGCCAGATGATTTTTCAAGAGGTGGGCAATGAGCCAGCAGAACCTGGAAAGTGTGTTGAAGGCGGCCGGCAATCCGGTCCAGATGTTGCGCAACTCCAAGATCGGCGCCTACGTGTACCCGGTAGTACCGAGCGAGTACACCAACTGGCGCGATGAGCAGCGCGCCTGGCGCGAGAGCGCGGTGCTGTTCGATCAGTCGCACCACATGGCGGAGTTCACGGTCAAGGGCCCGGACGCCCTGAAGCTGATGTCCTACTGCACGATCAACAGCTTCAACAACTTCGCCATCGGCAAGGCCAAGCAGATGGTTCCGATCAGCTATGACGGCTATGTCATTGGTGACGGCATCCTGTTCTTCGAAGACAAGGACGAGCTGGTGTTCGTGGGCCGTGCCCCCTCGGTGAACTGGCTGCAGTTCCAGGCCGAAACCGGTGGCTTCAAGGTCGACACCATCCGTGACGATCGTTCACCGTCGGCGCCGCGCGGCAAGGCTGTCAGCCGCCGTCACTATCGTTTCCAGATTCAGGGTCCGAACGCCTGGAAGGTGATCGAGAAACTCAACGGCGGCCCGATCCCGGAAATCAAATTCTTCAACTGGAGCCACATCAATCTGGGCGGCCAGAAGGTGAAGGCTCTGCGTCATGGCATGGCCGGCGCACCGGGACTTGAGATTTGGGGCCCGTACGCCGATTACGAGAAGGTCTTCAACGTCGTCATGGAAACCGGCCGGGAGTTCGGCCTGACGGCCGTGGGCTCGCGCGCCTATGCCTCCAACACTCTGGAGTCCGGGTGGATTCCGTCCCCGCTGCCTGCCGTGTACAGCGGCGAGAGCATGAAGAAGTACCGCGAATGGCTGCCGGCCAACAGCTACGAAGCCACCGGCTCCATCTGCGGCAGCTTCGTCTCGAATCGGATCGAGGACTACTACACGAGTCCCTACGACCTGGGCTATGGCCCGTTCGTGAAGTTCGATCACGACTTCGCCGGCCGCGAGGCGCTCGAGAAGCTGTCCAAGCTGCCGCACAAGAACAAGGTGACCTTTGCCTGGAACGGCGAGGACATGGGTAAGATCTTCGCGTCACTGTTCCGCCCTGGCGAGCAGGCCTACAAGTACTTCGAAGTGCCCATCGCGAACTACGGCTCCTCCTCGTTCGATGCCGTCAAACGCGGTGACAAGGTGGTCGGTTACTCCATGTTCGGGGGCTACAGCTACAACGAGCGCACGGCGCTGTCGCTGGGTGTGGTCAACCCGGATGTGCAGATCGGCGAGGAACTGACGCTGGTCTGGGGCGAGGCCGACGGCGGCACCGCCAAGCCCACCGTCGAGCGCCACAAGCAGCTGGACGTTCGTGTGCAGGTCGCCTCGGTCCCCTACGGCGAGGAAGCCCGTAAGAGCTATGCAGCGGGCTGGCGTACGCGCTCGACCAAGTAAGGCTCAAATCAGGCTTTGAGTACCAGCGGGGTGGGAAGCAATTCCCACCCCGTTTTCAATTAAAGCCGTGCGCGGCCGATGATGTCGCTGCCGCCCCTGACGATGGCGGCGAAGCTGCGGGCACGCGGCAGGATATGTGTCGCGTAGAACTGCGCATGATCCAGCATGTAGCGGCAGTCCGGGCTCCCCGGGTCAGACTTGCCCGCGGCGTGCGCCGCGAGGGCCCACTGCCAGCCACCGGCGACCACTCCCAGCCATTGCAGAAACGGGTAGGCGATGCTGCCCACCAGCTGCGGCTGGGTACGGCTCGCCTCGAGCAGGTACTGCACGCAGCTGCGCAGGGCCGCGCACTCATCCGCCAAGGCTTTGCGCAGCACCGATGCGGCATCCAGCAGGTCCGCCGCCCGTTCGATCTGACTGAGCAATTCCCCGAAGGCCTGGGCCTGATCGCGCAGGATCTTGCGCCCCAGCAGGTCCTGGGCCTGGATGAAATTCGTGCCTTCGAAAATCGGACCGATGCGCGCATCCCGATAGATCTGCGAGGCTTCGCAATCATCGACATAGCCGGTACCGCCATGCACCTGCACGCCCAGCGAGGAGACCTCGACGGCGATGTCCGAAGCCCAGGCCTTCACCAACGGGGTCAGCAGTCCCAGGCGTTGCCCGGCACGCACGCGCGTGTCGGCATCCGTGTGTGGGCTATGCGCCAGGTCCAGCGCGGCCGCCGCGCAGTAGGCGAGGCACCGCGAGGCATGAGTCAGGACATTCATGGTGAGCAGCATGCGCCGCACATCGGCGTGCTCGATGATGGGCCGCTGGGCACCTTGCGCGTTTCGCCCCTGACGGCGCTCCGCGGCGTAGGCGAGCGCCAGCTGGCGCGCCCGTTCAGCCAACCCCGTCGAATGCAGGCCGACGCCGAGACGCATGTGATTCATCAGCGTGAACATGCAGCCCAGGCCATTGTGCCGCTCGCCGAGCAGCCAGCCCCGGGCGCCGCTCTGCTCACCGAAAACCATGACACAGGTGGGGCTGGCACGGATACCCATCTTGTGTTCCAGCGATACCGCGCGCAGATCGTTATCGAGCCATACGCCGTTGTCCTGCAGACGCCGGGGCACCAGGAACAAAGACAGTCCCTTGACACCCGGTGGTGCATCAGGTGTCCGCGCCAGCACCAGATGGACAATATTGTCTGTCAGGTCGTGTTCACCCCAGGAAATGAAAATCTTGTGTCCTGTCAGCAGCCACGTTGCTCCATCCGGTTGTGCGAGAGTTCGCACGGTGGACAGATCCGAACCCGCCTGCGGTTCGGTGAGGCTCATGGCGGCGGTCCACTGCCCACTCACCAGCGGCGGCAGGTACAAGGCACGCAGGGCGTCATCGCCGTGAACCATCAGCGCCACGATGGTGCCTACCGAGGTTTCCGGGCACATGGCAAAGGCGAGGTTGGCGCCGGCCCAGATCTCAGTCGTGGCTGCGGCCACCAGCATCGGCAGCGCCTGCCCGCCCCATTCCTCGGGTGCGGCCAGCGCCGGCCAGCCATCGGCGCAGAAGCGCTGCCACGCCAGGCGGAAACCGGCGGGGGTCGCGACGCCCGCGGCGGACAGATGTGAGCCTTGCGCGTCACCGCTGCGGTTCAGGGGCGAGAGGACTTCGCGCGCCATACGCGCAGCGCCCGCCAGGATTGCCTCGCTGGTGTCACCGAGGACGTCTTCATGCAGTGCTGTGGGGCTGAAGCCGCAACTGCGCGCGGCCTGCTGCTGCGCAGCCGTGATCAGGGCGAGGGGGACTTCATATGGCGCCGTCATGATGCGATATCATGGCAGACATCAAGACAAAAGCAGCAGTTGAACAGCCATGAACGCCAATGCAAAGTCCGTGCTTGGATCCCGGCACAAGATCCACACTTTCCGCGCCGACCATGTCGGCAGCTTCCTGCGTCCCAGTGCACTGCTGGAGGCGCGCAACAAGTACTTCAAAACCCGACAGATCGGCGCCGAGGAGCTGCGTGCGATCGAAGACGCGGCCATCCGCGATGTCGTGAAATTCCAGGAGGATCTGGGGTTCAAGGTGATCACGGATGGCGAGTATCGGCGTGGCTACTTCCATATCGATTTCCTGACTCAGCTGGGTGGAGTCGTGGAGAAGGGTGGTCTGCCAATCAAATTCCACAGCGCGCAAGGTGAGCTGGACTACGCGCCGCCGTCACTGAAGATCGAAAGCAAAATCCGCCACCCCAAGGATATCCAGCTGCAGGATTACCAATTCCTGAAGGCGAGCACGGCGCAGGTGGTGAAGGTGCCCATCCCCTCGCCGACCATGTTGCATTTTCGCGGTGGCAGTGCGGCGATGCGCGCGGTGTATCCGGATGTTGAAGAGTTCTTTGCCGATGTCGCGGCGGCCTACCGCGCTGAAATCGCCAGTCTCGCCGCGGCAGGCTGCACCTATGTGCAGCTTGATGACACCAACCTGGCCTACCTGTGCGACAGCCAGCAGCGCGCGGCGGCACGCACCCGTGGGGAAGATCCGGATCAGCTGCCGCATCGGTACGCGCAGCTGGTGAACGATTCGATCCGTGACCGCCCTGATAACATGACCATCGGGATCCATCTGTGCCGCGGTAATTTCCGCAGCCACTGGGCGGCTGAGGGGGGTTACGAACCCGTCGCGGAAGCGCTGTTCAACGAGTTTGACGTCGACGCTTATCTGCTGGAGTACGACGATGCGCGGTCCGGTGATTTTGCACCATTGCGCCATGTACCCAAGGGCAAGCTGGTGGTCCTGGGCCTGATCACCACCAAGCTCGGTGACCTGGAGCCCAAGGATGACGTCAAGCGCCGCATCGAGGAGGCGGCATGCTATATGCCTCTGGAGCAGATGTGCCTGTCACCGCAGTGCGGGTTCTCCAGCACGGTGCATGGGAATGCTGTGGCGGTGGAGCAGCAGGCAGCCAAATGCCGCCTGGTCATCGACACCGCCCGCGAAGTGTGGGGTGCGGATTAGGCCGCCAGATCGCGTGCAGTCTCGATGAACAGCGAGCGCAGCCACGCATGCCCGGGGTCCAGCTCATTACGGTGATGCCACAGCAGGATCTCGTGGCCGTCCAGTGCGTCGAAGGGCAGGGCGAAAATCTTCAGCGGCACCAATGGCAGCACCAGCCGCGCGACGCGCTCCGGTACGGTGGCGGCCAAGGGCGAGCCAGGCAGCATGAACAGCATCTCCAGCAGGCTCTGGGTGGTCGCCCGCACATTCAGATCCATGCCGATCATGCGCCGGACCAGCTCTTCCACCGGCGCGGTGTGCCCGTTGGGACGGGGGAATACATGCGGCAGTGACTGGTAGTCGGCGAGCGTCAGGCTGTCACCGGGGAAGGCCTGGTCCTTGGACATCACGCACACCCAGCGCACCGGTCGCAGCGGCACAAACTTCAAGGTCTCGGGGAATTCACCCAGGCCGTACACGCGGGTGATGTCCAGCGACAGACACAGATCTGCGTCGCCATAACTCAAGCGGGTAAGGCTGGTCTGTGACACCTGCTCGATGTGGCACTGAATGTACGGCGCCTCGCGTGTCAGGCGACCGAGCACCCGTGGCACCAGTTCCGGTACCGCCTCATCAGTGGCGATCACGGTATAGGTGCGGCGGACGGTTGCAGGGTCAAAGGTGGGCTGTGTGCCGAGGGTGGCCTGCACTTTGAGCAGGGCCTCCCGCACCGGTTGCAACAAGGACAGGGCCCGCGGGGTGAGTTCCATCTCCCGCCCCACCCGCACCAGCAGGGGGTCCTGGAAGTAATCCCGTAGTTTCTGCAACGAAGCACTCATGGCCGGCTGCGACAGGAATACCCTCTCGGCGGCACGGGTGACGTTTTTCTCGTGCAGCAGGGCATCCAGCGCAATCAGCAGATTTAGGTCAAATCGGTTCAGCTGCATTGAGTCGTCAAGTCCTTACTGAGGCCACATATATTGGATGCGAATAGTGCCAATCCGCAAAAGTGATTGCCCAGATTAAACCTGAGCCTTTAACGTTCCGCACCATAATCATGCCGGTCCCTTCCCCCCACCCACTGTAACAGTCCGCTCGCGGCTGCCCCGGAATGGAACGGTATGCGACAATGCTGCGATGAAAGGTTCCGCTCACGCATGACATCATGACAGCCGTCAGTGAGGCCCCGCCGCTTGCACCCGCTGGTGTGGAAGTGACCGTGGACCGATGGGTACGGGGCACTTCAACCCACACCACCGACCGGGTTTCCGAGGAGGTCCCGGTGGCGCTCCTGTATAACGGCGAGCCGCACGTGGTGATGCTGGCGACGCCGCGGGACCTTGAGGATCTCGCGCGCGGTTTTTCGCTGAGCGAGGAACTGGTTGATACGGCAGAGCAGATTCGTGGCATCGAAGTGCGTATCGCGGAGGATTCTGCCGAAGTGCGTATCGCCATTGCCTGGGAGCGATTTCCAGAGCTGCTGCGCCGCAGGCGCAACTTGACCGGGCGCACCGGTTGCGGATTGTGTGGCACGGAAACCCTGGAGCAGGCCATCCGGGCCCAGCCGGCAGTGGGGCAGGGCCCCCGGGTCAGCGTCGGGCAGTTGCATGCGGCCATCGCTGGATTACCGGCGCGGCAACCGCTGAACGCGGGCACCGGCAGCGTTCATGCTGCAGCCTGGGTGCTGCCGCAGAGCGGGATCGAGTGCGTGCGCGAGGACGTCGGGCGTCACAACGCCTTGGACAAGACCCTGGGCGCGCTGGTGCAGGCAGGCGCGGACCTGGAGGCCGGCTTCATGCTGGTGACCAGTCGGGCCAGCTATGAAATGGTGCAGAAGGCTGCCGCCATGGGTGTGACATTCATGGCAGCGCTGTCCGCACCGACCTCATTCGCCATCCGTCATGCGCAGCGCTGCGGCATGACGCTGGTGGCCTTTGCGCGGCGGGAACAACATGTGGTGTACGCCAACGGACAACGCCTGGTGGATGAGAACAGCGCTCGACAGCCATAAAAGACCCCGCAAATTTTCCGTGACCGTGACCACTTGCCAAGCCAATTTCAAAGAGAAAAGGGGCCCTCCGCCATGACCGCAGCCACCGATCTGGACCAGCTGAAGCAGCGCGCCGTGCAGTTTGCGCGCAACACATCGACTGAAATCTCGCCCCATGACGAGGGCATGCTGGAGACCCTGGTTGGGGTGCTGCCTGCCGGCACCACCATCTACGTTGCCCACACTCCCAAGGCACAGATGTTTGACGTGATACGGGTGGCCGCCAAGGTCCAGTCGCTGGGCTTTCGCGCCTCGCCGCATTGCGTCGCACGGCGCATTCCCAGTGAGCAGATGCTGCGCGAGGGACTCCAGCGCGCCCGCGACGCCGGCATCGAGCAGGTGCTGCTGGTGGCCGGTGACCTCACGCCCCCGGCCGGACCCTTCACCAGTACCCTGGAACTGCTGGATACGGGCGCCATCACGGATGCGGGGATCACCCATGTCGGTGTGGCCGGCCATCCCGAAGGCCATCCCGCCGTGGACACCGAGACGCTGTGGAAGGCGCTGGCCTACAAACAGGCCTTTGCCCGGCGCACGGGTGTGAAGGTGCACATTGCCACGCAGTTCAGCTTCAACCCGGCGGCGGTGGCCGAGTGGGACCGGCAGCTGCAGGCCAATGGCATCACGCTGCCCGTGCACATTGGTATCGCCGGCCCCACGCCGCTGGCCAAGCTGCTGAAGTTCGCCGCCATGTGCGGCATCGGCGCCTCGCTGGGGTCGCTGTGGAAGAACATGGGGAACATGACCAAGCTGGCCACCGGCATGGCCATGGCGCCGGACGAAATGTTGCTGGCAGTGGTGGCCAATGGCGCTGGCACGCCGCCCAGCCGCCTGGTGCAGCCGCATTACTACGCCTTCGGCGGCGTGATGGCGACTGCGCAGTGGCTGCGCCATGTCATCGATGGGACCTTCACCATGGATCCCAGTGGTGAGAAGTTCACGGTGGACGGCTGATGGGCGCGCCCGGCAAGGCATTGATCTGCGGGTCGATCGCCTTCGACAGCATCATGGTCTTCAACGGCCGGTTCAAGGATCACATCCTGCCGGACAAAATCCATATGCTGAATGTGTCCTTTCTCGTGCCGCAGCTGCGGCGCGAGTTTGGCGGCTGCGCGGGCAACATCGCCTATAACCTGCGGCTGCTGGGGGATGTCGGTTATCCCATGGCCACGGTGGGGCACGATTTCGCGCCGTACCAGCAATGGATGCGCGAGGCCAACGTGCCGCAGGACTATGTTCGCATCGTGGACTCCGAGCACACGGCACAGGCCTTCATCACCACGGACGAGGACGATAACCAGATCACCGCGTTCCATCCCGGCGCCATGCAGCTGTCGCATCTGAATAGCATCCCGACCAGTGCCGGGATCACGCTGGGTATCGTCTCTCCGGACGGCCGTGATGGCATGGTGCAGCATTGCGCCGGGTTTGCCGCTGCCGCCATTCCCTTCATTTTTGACCCGGGTCAGGGATTGCCGATGTTCAACGGGGATGACCTGCGCGCCATGATCGGCCAGGCCACCTGGGTGACCGTCAATGACTACGAGTGGCAGATGGTGCAACAGCGCACCGGCTGGTCGGCCGCGGATGTGGTCCAGCGCGTCAAGGCGCTGATCGTGACGCGAGGCGCCGAAGGCTCGACCCTGTATACGCCGCAGGGTGAGGTCGTCATCCCGGCGGCCAAACCGCAGGCGGTGGTGGATCCCACCGGCTGTGGTGATGCCTACCGCGCCGGGCTCATTCATGGGTTGCTGCATGGCCTGGACTGGCCCGTCACCGGACGCATCGCCTCACTCCTGGGAGCGCTGAAGATCGCGACCCGCGGCACCCAGAATCATCGCTTCACGATGCCTGAGTTCGCGGCCGGCTATCGGGAGGCCTTCGGCACGGACTTGCCGCGTTAAGTCCCCGCGCCTCGCCGTAAGAGGCCCGGGAGCTGTATTATGTGTTTTTACCCCATACAGGACTGGTATCCCCTTCATGGCCAATAACTACGTCTTCACGTCGGAATCGGTATCGGAAGGTCATCCGGACAAGGTTGCCGATCAGATCAGCGATGCGGTGCTCGATGCCGTTCTGGCGCAGGACAAGCGGGGCCGCGTGGCCTGCGAGACCCTGATCAAGACCGGGGTGGTGATCGTGGCGGGCGAAGTCACCACTTCTGCCTCGCTGGATGTGGAAGCACTGGTTCGCAAGACCGTGCTGGACATCGGCTACAACTCCTCCGACATGGGCTTTGACGGTGGCAGCTGCGGTGTGCTGAACGTCATCGGCAAGCAGTCCCCGGACATTGCCCAGGGCGTGGATCGCAAGGACGAGCGCAAGCAGGGCGCGGGTGATCAGGGCCTGATGTTCGGCTATGCCTCCAATGAGACCGATGTGCTCATGCCGGCCGCCATCACCCTGGCGCATCGCCTGGTGAAACGTCAGGCAGAAGTACGCAAGAAGGGCAAGCTGCCCTGGCTGCGCCCGGACGCCAAGAGCCAGGTCACCCTGCGCTACGAGAATGACAGGCCGGTGGGCCTTGAGGCCGTAGTACTGTCGACGCAGCACAGCGATGAGATTTCCACCCGGGCGCTGCGCGAGGCGGTGATGGAGGAGATCCTCAAGCCGGTGCTGCCGGCCAAGTGGATCGACAAGCGTACCAAGTACCATATCAATCCCACCGGACGCTTCGTGGTCGGGGGACCCGTCGGGGACTGCGGCCTGACCGGTCGCAAGATCATTGTCGACACGTACGGCGGCTTTGCCCGTCACGGTGGCGGCGCGTTTTCGGGCAAGGACCCCTCGAAGGTCGACCGTTCGGCCGCCTATGCGGCGCGCTATGTGGCCAAGAACATCGTGGCGGCAGGCCTTGCGGATCGTTGCGAGGTACAGGTCTCCTACGCCATCGGCGTGGCGGAACCCACCTCCATCATGATCGAGACTTTCGGCACGGGTAAGCTGTCGCGCGAAGCGCTCACGGCACTGGTGCGCAGGCATTTCGACCTCACGCCCTATGGGCTGCGGGAAATGCTGGACCTGGTCCGCCCCATCTACCAGATGACGGCCGCCTATGGTCACTTCGGGCGTACCGAGAAAGAGTTCACCTGGGAAAGAACTGACAAGGCGGACATCCTGGCCGCCGAACTGAAGGGCAAGGCCCGCGCGGCCTAGTGTTACGGGGCCGGCCGGCGCCGGCTTGGGTTGAGAATTCTGCCGCATGTTTCGTGCGGCAGCGTCTGGCGCCTGAGGAGCGCTGCGACAGGCATCCGCAAGACCCTTGCGGCCGCGCCTGCCAGGCTCAGGAGGCCGGACGCCATGTGATGCACACGGCGCTCGTACTTCATCTGGAGCATTGAACATGAACGCCACACTCAAGCCCGCTTCGGGCTTTGCTGACTTTAAAGTTGCTGATCTGAATCTGGCCGGCTGGGGTCGGCGCGAAATCGCCATCGCGGAGGTGGAGATGCCGGCGCTGATGGCCATCCGCAAGGAATACGCCGCCAGCCAACCGCTCAAGGGCGCGCGCATTACCGGCTCGCTGCACATGACCATCCAGACGGCGGTGCTGATCGAGACCCTGAAGGCCCTTGGCGCCGAGGTGCGTTGGGCCTCGTGCAATATCTTTTCGACCCAGGATCACGCCGCTGCAGCCATCGCGGCCACCGGCACACCGGTGTTTGCCCACAAGGGCGAGTCGCTGGAGGAATACTGGGACTACACGCACCGCATTTTCGAGTTCGCGAATGGCTCAGGACCCAACATGATCCTGGATGACGGCGGTGATGCCACGCTGCTCATGCACCTGGGCGTGCGGGCCGAAAAGGATGCCGCCTTGATTTCCAAGCCGGGCAGTGAAGAGGAAACCTTTCTGTTCGCCGCCATCAAGAAGAAGCTGGCCAGTTCCCCGGGCTGGTATTCGCGCATGTCAAAGGAGATCCGCGGCGTCACCGAGGAGACCACCACCGGCGTGCATCGGCTCTATCAGATGCACAAGGACAAGCGCCTGATGTTCCCGGCCATCAACGTCAACGACTCGGTGACCAAGAGCAAGTTCGACAATCTGTATGGTTGTCGCGAGTCGCTGGTGGATGGCATCAAGCGCGCCACTGATGTGATGGTGGCCGGCAAGATCGCCGTGGTGGCCGGCTACGGCGATGTGGGCAAGGGCTCAGCCCAGGCGCTGCGGGCACTGTCCGCCCAGGTCTGGGTCACCGAAATCGACCCGATCTGCGCACTGCAGGCCGCGATGGAGGGCTATCGGGTGGTGACGATGGATTACGCCTGCGACAAGGCGGACATCTTCGTGACCTGCACCGGCAACTTCCACGTGATCACCGGCGCCCACATGGAGCGCATGAAGAACAACGCCATCGTCTGCAACATCGGTCACTTCGACAATGAGATCGATGTCGCCTCCCTGGAGAAGCACAAATGGGAGGAGATCAAGCCCCAGGTGGATCATGTGATCTACCCGGACGGCAAGCGCATCATCCTGCTGGCCAAGGGCCGCCTGGTGAACCTGGGCTGCGGCACGGGCCACCCGTCCTACGTGATGAGTTCCTCGTTCGCCAACCAGACCATCGCGCAGATCGAGCTGTACGCCAACACGGCGAAGTACCCGATCGGGGTCTACACCCTGCCCAAGCACCTGGATGAGAAGGTGGCCCGCCTGCAGCTGACCACCCTCAATGCCCAGTTGACCGAACTCAGTGCTGAACAGGCCGCATATATCGGCGTTTCCGTCAAGGGTCCCTATAAGGCGGACCACTACCGCTACTGAGACCACAAGCCCCATAATCCCCCCCCGAGAATTGTCTCGGGGGGGGACGTCATGCTCAAGCGCCTAGTCGGCATCGTTCTGGCCATCATCGGTGCTTGCGCCATTGGCGGGATCGCACTACACCGAAATGAACCGATCAACGCCCTGTGGCTGGTGACGGCCGGAGTCTGCGTTTATATCATTGGTTATCGGTTCTATGCGGCCTGGATAGCCGCCCGGGTGCTGACGGTGGATGCCACACGGGCGACACCGGCTGAGCGCCTCAATGACGGCCGCGACTTCGTGCCGACGCATCGCTGGATCGTCTTCGGCCATCACTTCGCGGCTATCGCAGGTCCCGGCCCGCTGGTCGGTCCGACCCTCGCCGCGCAGTTCGGCTACCTGCCCGGAACGCTCTGGATCCTCTTCGGCTCGGTCCTCGGCGGCTGTGTCCAGGACATGACCATCCTGT